>NZ_JAVDTB010000002.1:0-823794 GCF_031455635.1 Paenibacillus sp. 2003
CGTATGCTCGTATGCTCGTATGCTCGTATGCTCGTATGCTCGTATGCTCGTATGCTCGTATGCTCGTATGCTCGTATGCTCGTATGCTCGTATGCTCGTATGCAACAGTTTACCGCTCCCCCCGGAGGAAAGCAAAGTCCATCCTGTGAAAATACATCAACTATATTACACCATTCACACTATAGTTCATCCCTTAACTTTTATGAAAATATCTGATTCCAGAAAAACCTATGTTATAATTAGTTGTCATGTTATTCCAATTATTAAGTGAGAATTAATACAGAAAGGTGTTCATGCATGCTTGCCATTATACTCCTAGGTTCATTTCTGCTTTTTAGCCTAATATGTCTTACCCTATATGCTGTCTCCAGACGATCCAACAATCCTGATCGCTCAACAAGACTTGTCCTGCAAATGATTTTATTTATTTCAATCCTGGTCTTACTTGTGCAAGACTACATACTCAAAGAATTCCCTTCCAATAGCATTATCATTGTAGTTTTAATCATAACTTTAATCATCATCAGCTCTTCTCCTGATCAAAGTAAGAGGGCAGCAAATAAAACTACATAATCATTCCATTTGAAGCCCAACTAAAACCTCCATCATCGTGAGCTCAAAAAAGGGGTGTTCCATCATGTCATCTACATGACTTAATGGAACACCCCTTCCTAAATTACCAAACAATCATTCATGTAATTTGGTTTTATAAACTGAACTCCCAGTTAAACAGTAACGGAGAGTGCAGAACCAATCTGAAGAAGCGAAGCGTGCGCCTTTATCCCCGGATTTTACCCTTTAGAAAAGGGAATCAAAAAAATCCGGGGATAACAGCGATCGGAAGATGGTACTGCACTCGTAGTGGTCACGTGTAACACCCTGTAGTTCATTTTAGTTCACCCAACGTTACATCGAATCCCTACCTAAACATCCCCCACAGCTTAATCAAATGAAACGTATTGTTCGGATCAATCTTCTGCGCGAGTACAAACGCAACAAACTGCTCCTCCTGCGCCGGAGAGAAATTCTCATTCATAATGACAGCTGAAGACTTGACCAACCTTCTGACCTTGGCCTTATCTTGCAGATCAGACTTGGTCACGCCATCAATCAACTTTTTGATACGCTCTTTGACAGCGGGATTTTTCATCTTTAATTTGATCCGCTCCACCAGCTGCGGACTAATTCCATATTGTTGATAACCCAAAACGTATAGCACCTCCCAAAAGAATGAACTCACTTCTTATTCATATGTCGGGAGGGCTTGTACACTTGTCTTTTTTTACAAAGGTAATACGAAAAACCCGCTATCATGGCAAACATTAGTCAATCAGATCACCCTTGAATACTTGCTGTTGCTGTAGGAAATCACGCAAAGGTGCGTAGTCCATAGACGTCCAGAAGGTCGCATCCTCAATTAAGTGGGTCACGTCATCTCTAGCTTGTTCGAGCACAGCAAAATCGGCAACCATATCGGCAAGACGGAACTCGGGTAGTCCGCTCTGTTTGGTACCAAAGAAATCACCCGGACCTCGGAGATCCAGGTCCCGCCGGGATACCTCGAATCCATCCTCCGTTTCCGTCATGACCTTCATGCGCTCCGTTCCAACCTCCGTTTTGGGATCAGCAATGAGTACACAATAGGAAGCATGTGCACCACGACCGACCCGACCACGAAGCTGATGCAGCTGGGATAGACCGAAGCGGTCCGCGTCCATAATGACCATCAACGTTGCATTTGGCACATCGACCCCAACCTCGACAACGGTGGTGGAGACAAGCAACTGAATATCATTGCTGTAGAAGTCTCGCATCATCTCTTCTTTCTCCGCGGCTGTCATCCGTCCATGCAGCAGACCTACACGATATTTCGGAAAATTCTGCTGCATCTGCACATGCAGATCAATGGCATTCTGCACATCCAGCTTCTCCGACTCTTCAATGAGTGGACAGATCAGATAGGCCTGACGCCCCTGATCCACTTCTCTGGAGATAAACCCTAGCACCCGCTCCATCATATCGTGCTTAACCCAATACGTAGAGATGGGAATCCGTCCCTTCGGACGTTCCGAGATCGTGGATACTTCAATATCTCCAAAAGCCGTAATCGCAAGTGTCCGTGGAATTGGCGTTGCCGTCATCGTTAACACATCCGGGTTATATCCTTTGCGTCTTAAAACGCTGCGCTGATTCACTCCGAAGCGATGCTGCTCGTCCGTCACCACAAGGCCCAGATCACGGAAGAAAACATCTTCCTGAATCAGGGCGTGTGTACCCACCACAATATCAATCATGCCCATTTGCAACGAGGCGATCAGATCTTTACGTTTGCGTCCATTTACACTGCCCGTTAACAGCCCTACGGTTACCCCAAACGGTTCAAACAGCTTTTGCAGAGAGCGCGTATGTTGCTCTGCCAGAATCTCCGTAGGCACCATCAGAGCCCCTTGGAACCCAGATCGAACAGTCGTGTATAGTGCAATTGCCGCAATAACCGTTTTACCCGATCCTACATCACCCTGCAATAACCGATTCATTGCATAGGGCGAACGCATATCATGCAGAATTTCAAGCTCCACCTTTTTCTGAGCATCTGTTAATTCAAAAGGTAAACTGCGTACAAACTCACGAATCGTCGTATTGTCCGTAGTATGCACAACACCATCCATGCGATTCCGGTTGAGCGCGCGATACGCCTGCATTTTCAACTGGAACAGAAACAGCTCCTCATACACCATCCGCTGTCTGGCCTGCTGACCTTCCCGGTTGTCCTGTGGACGATGAATCCCCGCAATCGCCTGCTTACGTGGCATCAAGCTGTATTTCTTCATCAAGGAATGAGGCAGAATCTCAGGAATCATATCTCCGAATTGGATTAACCCTTGATTGATCGTTTTCCGCATCCATTGTTGCGTCAGCTTGCCAGTTACAGAATATACAGGTTGCAATGTACCTGAACGCCCATCGCCTTTATCAGGGAACTCCGAGTCAGTCACTGTCATCTGCATGCGTTTTTGTTCCCATTTTCCCGTAATCACAATCTCCCGATTGGGGGTAAGTTGTTCTTTGAGGAAATGGCGATTGAACCAGGTGGCTGTAATCATCCACTCTTCCGTCATGATCTTACAGGTAAGACGGGACTTTTTACCGTATCGTTGTAATACAGGAATACCCATTACCTGCCCCTGGACCGTAATCTTGTCCCCATCCTTCACTTCACTAAGTGAACGCAGACGATAATCCTCGTAACGGAAAGGATAGTACTCAAGCAGGTCTTTAACAGTAGAGATGCCAAAGGCGTGAAGCTCTCCCTCTTTGAGAGCACTCACGCCATTAATTTGCTTAACTGATATTTCTTCCAATTTCATGTCTAATCCCTCATTCCGGAACAGGCCACATAAAGATCGCAATGACACCAGGTCCAACATGACTGCCTATTACGGCTCCAATATTGGTATAGATCACTTCATTCAGTGTAAAATGACCCCGCAGCTGTTCTGCACAAGCGATCGCTGATCCCGGGTCAGCGGTATGACCTACCGCCAGGTTAACCCGTTTGCCTGCAAGATCCTTCTGGAACAGCTCAATAATGCGTGCCATTGCTTTTTTATGACCTCTGACTTTCTCAACTGCGTAGATAACGCCTTCTTCATCAATAGACAGGATCGGCTTAATGTTAAGCAACGTTCCCAAGATGGCTGAAGCTTTGCCAATCCGACCGCCTTTTTGCAGATACTCAAGGGTATCCACGAGAAAGAACAATTTGCGAGATTGTTGCATCCCTTCAATGGCAGCAGTGATCTCGACTGCTGACTTGCCCTGTTCGGCAAGTTCAGCAGCCTGTACTACCATTAGACCGTATCCATACGATGCTGACTTCGAATCCAGCACGGTGATGTCACCCTCACGCTCCAGCAAAGACTTGCCAAGCATGGCCGATTGGTAGGTACCACTCATGCCGGATGACAGGTGGATCGATACAATTGGGCGTTCCGGGTTCTCATCAAGAAGTGATTGGTACACATTCATGAAATCGGTTGGAGATGGCTGTGAAGTTGTAGGCAACACAGATACCTTCTTCAACTTTTCGTAGAACTGTTCCGAAGTCAGATCAATACCATCTGCATAGGTCTCTTCCCCGAACAGTACACGCAGCGGAACAATATGAATCCCGTATTTGCGAATGAGTTCTTCGGGAATATCCGCCGTACTGTCTGTTACTACCGCAACCTTGTGGCTCATGACTCTCCTCCTCTTCGCCAGAGTGCTATTGGTACCTGTTCAAAAACTCAACAAGAGACGTTTTGAACAACCTTTATTAGGACTCTACGGAGAACAAATAATAATACACAGGCTGTCCTCCACGATGTACCTCTACCTCAGCATCAGGATACTGTTCTTCAAGCCATGCAGCGAGGGCAGCAGTAACCTCAGGGTCCGCTTCGTCCCCTTCAAGGATCGTCACCACTTCATCTCCACTCTCCATCATCTGTTTGAGCAGACCTTCACATGCTTGAAGCATGGTTTCATCCGTCGCTACAATTTTGGAGTTATGAATACCGATATAGTGCCCCGCCTTAATATCCAATTCATCATATTGCGTATCACGAACTGCATGAGTCACTTGACCGGACTGTACCCGGCTGATGGCCTCCAACATTTGATCACGGTTTGTTTCCGCAGACTCATCTTCCTGGAAAGCAAAGGCAGCAGCCATCCCCTGTGGAATGGTCTTGCTTGGAATAACTGTAATCCGGCGCTCATCTTCAAGCAGTTCACGAGCCTGCTCCGCAGCCAGTACAATATTCGAGTTATTCGGGAGTATAAATACCTGCTCCGCAGCAATGGAACGAACCGCTTTTACAAAATCCTCAGTACTCGGATTCATCGTCTGTCCACCAGACAGAACAACATCAACGCCAAGACTTTGGAAAATCTCTGCAATACCGTCACCGGAGGATACCGCAATAAAACCATACGGTGCCATCTCATCTGCAGGAAGCACAGCCTCTTCCATACTGCGCGCTGCCTCAGGTGGAATCTCTGCAAACAATTCAGGTGATGGAGCAATGTCCATGCCTGCTGTCAGGAGATCCCGATGCTGTTCACGCATATTGAGAATATGAATCTGTGTAATCTCACCATAATGCAGCGCCAGGTTTAATACCTCGCCTGGTGTCTTGGAATGGACATGAACTTTGATGACTTCATCGTCGGCAATGATAATGATCGAATCCCCATTAACTGACAACGCTTTCCGGAATGCTTCGTCATCAAATGCCACTCCTGCGTTCTCTCCAAGCTCACGATTAATGAAGAATTCCATATCATACAGGAATTCAATATCTTCCGTTTCCAGTCTCGCCTGAGCAGACAATGGCATCTCCGGTGCAATCACCTGCTGCTGTGCAGGCTTCTTGATATCCACTTCTGTCGGTGCAGCCGGTTTCAAAGTAGATGCTGCCACGGATGGGGTTACTTCTTTGTTCAGTGAAGTACGACTCCCTCCGTCACTTTGCAGCAATACTTCCATAAAGCCCTCGTAGATATATACAAGCCCCTGACCACCTGAATCCACAACACCAACCTGTTTCAGTACAGGCAGTAATTCCGGAGTCATTGCCAGTGCTTCTTTTGCTTTTAACAAAACTTCATTCATTAATTCAGTAATATCATTCGTCCGTCTTGCGTAGTAATTGGCATGTTTTGCCGCTTCCTTGGCTACGGTAAGAATGGTCCCTTCAACGGGTTTTACGACTGCTTTGTAAGCTGCGTCAACACCGTTCTGCAGGGCTGCTGCAAATTGGAGCGTATTCAGTTCCTCATAGGGAGCAGCTGAACGGCTAAAACCACGGAACAATTGCGACAGAATAACTCCTGAATTCCCCCGTGCGCCCATAAGCAGGCCTTTCGATAGAATACCGGCAGCTTCGCCGATGGAGGCAGAACTTTTTCTTTTAATCTCTGCGACTCCTGCACTCATTGTCAAATTCATGTTCGTTCCCGTGTCACCATCCGGCACAGGGAAAACATTCAGGGAATTGACGTGCTCTGCATGCTGTCCAAGTTGTTCCGCTCCGGCAAGTACCATTGCGGTGAAATCTGTTCCATTTAAAGAACGTATACTCAAGTGAGAATTCCCCTTCCTAGCTTGATACACGAACACCTTGCACCAAGATGTGTCTGGTCTGTTCATGCGCTAACGCGGACTGCGTTATTCTTCGTCCATACCTTGTCCGGCACAGGCATACAATACAACATGTCAGCCGGATTAACGGTCTGGGCGGCCGGGCTACCAATATCCTGCACTCTCTGCACCCCTAACTTCGGGGCATACGGATATGCACCGGTATCAAGAGCCGGCATGAATGCCGCATGGAGACTGGTGCCAATGATGGAATGCCGCAGCTCACAGCGTTGCCAAAAAGCAGACCACCGACCTCTAAGTACGGTTTATTCTCCGACTTCCTCGCGGCAACAGCCTGTTCACCACTGTATTATGGACTACTCAACATTGTACTATATTAGACAGGAGAAATAAATAAAGTTTTTGGATCAGTTGACGAAGCTTTTTTAATTATGATATTATATTCAAGTATTGTTTTATGCAGGTTAAGTAATGGAAATGATCCGGTTCATGCCGGCTTAAACAACGCCATTAGCTACTGAAACTTGATCTTTATGATCAGGAAGAACAATTTAGTCCTTATGGAATGACTTTTCGTTTCTGAAGGCAACTGGTTATTTTAGGATAGGAGGTGTAATCTATGTCTCGCAAATGTTATGTGACAGGTAAGAAACCGGGCACCGGTAACCACGTATCCCACGCTAACAACCGTAACCGTCGTACTTGGGGCGTAAACGTTCAGAAGGTCCGCATTCTCGTTGACGGCAAACCAAAACGTGTATACGTAAGCACCCGTGCACTGAAAGCCGGTAAAGTGACTCGCGTATAATCACGCAAAGCTACTATAAATCGGGTAAGCAAAAAGCACCTTGTTCCTTGCAGGTGCTTTTTTGGTATTCAAAAAGAGGGATTCTTGAATACGCTCATTAACATGTGAATGGCCGCCGCATGGCGCTTCGCAGGTACGAATTCCAGATAAGACTGAGCCAAAGCGGCGGTATTCCCTGTTACCTTATCAATCGGATCAGTTCTTTTGAAACGTATTAAGAATCGCCTTTACAAACCCTCCCAAAAACTTCGGCAGTTTGAATGTGTAAAATTTCATAATTCACCCTCCCCATCATGCTCATGCGTCCGCCGTATCCTATGCTTCAGGCCTTCTTTACCTCAAACACGACAAAAAAGGCTACATGAGAAACCTGCTCATGTAACCATATTTATGCGGAACCTTCGATCCCTATTCCACAATGACAAGCCCGAAGATCAGGTCATTTACGTTTGGGCAGGAATATATTGATAGACAGCGATCATGAAAACACTCAGTACATAATACAGTATGCTGAATATGACAAAAGTAACCCGATGCCCGGTACGATCAAATTTGCGGAAATACATAATAACAACGCCTACCCCGATTAATGACGTAATAGCATTAAACGGGGATTGAATAACCGCAAACAAAGCAAGCACAAGTCCCGTCACGAGACTCGCAGCCATCGTCCACAGTGTCTCCTTGAGGGTCATGGATCAGCCTCCGTAGCTACGGCGAATTTCAGTAATCGCGGCAGCGCGATCCTCACGGCCAAATACGGCACTCCCGGCAACGAGCACATCTGCTCCAGCTTCCACCACAAGCGAGGCTGTATCGGCAGCAATTCCGCCATCTACTTCGATATGTACATCATGGCGTCCCTTTTCGTTCAACCAGGTACGAATCTGCTTGATTTTGTTCATGGTACCCGAGATAAATGCCTGTCCGCCAAATCCAGGATTGACCGTCATGACAAGAACCATGTCCACATCATCCAGAACTTCGAGAATGGCAGACGCTGGCGTTCCCGGATTTAGGGCAACTCCTGCCTTCACTCCTTGCTCCTTAATCAGATGAATAACGCGGTGCAAATGCACACAAGCCTCAGCATGAACGGTAATTACCGCTGCACCCGCTTTGGCAAATTCCTCAACATAACGCTCCGGATTCTCAATCATCAAATGCACATCGAGCGGCAAGCTTGTATGTGGAGCGATTGCCTTCACAATCGCAGGTCCAAGCGTAATATTAGGGACGAAATGACCGTCCATAACGTCAACATGAATCCAGTCTCCTCCTGCAGCTTGAGCTTCTGCAACTTCCGCACCAAGGCGGGCAAAATCAGCTGATAATATCGATGGGGCAATTTTAATCATGTTAATACCTCCGCTTCTTATCTTTCATTTCGGTCAGGAACAGCACATAGTGCTGATATCGGCTTTCGGAGATCAGACCTTCCTCCTTGGCCGCAAGCACACGACAGCCTGGTTCATGTGTATGAGTACAACCTCGGAATTTGCATTGATCTGCAAACTGGGCGAATTCCCGGAAACACGTGGAGAGTTCCTCCACACCGATCTCCAGAAAGTCCAGTTGGCTGAATCCTGGCGTATCTGCAACAAATCCACCATTATCCAACGGAATAAGCTCCACATGCCTGGTGGTGTGTTTCCCTCGTCCTAGACGCATGCTGATCGCATTGGTCTCCAGCGTCAGGCCCGGCATCAATGCATTTAACATTGAAGACTTGCCTACACCGGATTGTCCGGAGAATACGCTGATCTTACCAGCCAGACGGTCTCTGAGCAATTCACTGCCTTCACCGGTACGTGAACTTGTGGAGATCACTTCATAACCAACCTGTTCATACAATGCTTTCACTTCAGCAACAGTGTCTTTGGCTGGATCAGCCAAATCCAGTTTGGTCAACACTATGAGTGCATCCAGCCCCGCCTGCTCGATGTGAACAAGGAACTTGTCCAACAGGTTCAGGTTCATATCCGGTTCCTTCACAGAGAATACGAGAACAGCCAAACTTACATTGGCTACAGGAGGGCGGATAAGTTCCGTTTCACGCTTCCGAATTTCATCAACTGTTCCTTCTCCGTTCTCAGTCAACATGTAGCTGACCCGGTCACCTACAAGCGGTGAAGTTCCCCGCTTTCTGAAGATACCTCTGGCTCGACATTGAACGGCGGAACCTTCAACCGAAGGAACCCCGTTGTCTTCCACTGGCATGACATAATAGTAACCGCTTAGCGCTTTAACGATGATACCTTCTGGCATAGCTCCGACGCCCTCCTTTAGATGGTGGTACATTTACTCCAGACGCCAGCATAAGCCGCCCTTATGGACGGCTTGATGCGTTAATGACTTCCTTTTTCTTCTCTTTTTCCTTGCCGTGCCCCTTACCATTATTCATGGCAGAAGTGTCCTCATCTACGCTGTCACCCTCACCGTCTGCCGGTGTGGATTCAGGTTCACCTTCCTGATTGGGATCAACACTGCCTTCATCAACGCTACCTTCACCTGGATCAGGCTCATTTTCTGGCGGCGTCTCAGTGCTTTGTTCCGGGTCAATGGAAGGTACGTTTACTGTTCCGTTTTTGGCTTCACTGTAAGAGACAAGATACGTATCCAGGAACTGCCCATCACGATATACGGACACAGCCCCATTTTCATTTGGAGCCAGCACAAGCGGAATGGTCAAGGTCTGGGTTGAGTTCACGGTGCGTGTTCCCCATTCCTGATTCTTGCCGCGTGCGTCTTCATATGTGATACGGATTTTACTGTTTTTGCCCTCTTCTTTGGGTGAAACATTGATATTAAAAGGATATTCCAGCGCTTCGGGCGGATACCCTGTACTGATAAAGATTGTAATCTTATCGCCAGGACTAACCTCTGTGCCAGCTTCCACAGGCCACTGCTGCGTCACTTTCCCCTGGTCCACCGTATAACTTGATTCTTCCTGCACCTGAGCAAGCACAAGTCCAGCAGATTTCAGTTTTTCTTCGGCTTCACTGCGGGTAAGGTTCTTCAGGTCAGGCATTTTGACCGTCTCAGTACCTTTACTTACGATTAACTCAATCTGAACTAAAGCAGGATCAAATTCCTCATTCACACCCGGTGTCTGGGAAATAACAGAACCTGAAGTCACATCATTGGAGAAGTCATCTTTCCGCTGAATCTGATCTTCCTTGATGCCAAGCGCAGTCAGCTTCTTGACAGCCTCATCATAAGTCCCCTGTTTGACATCAATCATCTTCACCAGTTCTTTTTCTGCACCTACACTGATCTGGACCTCAGAACCTTCTTTGACGACATCGCCTTCTTTTCTGCTCTGGTCAAAGACAATACCAGGTTCGACCCCTTCCTGATAGAGACGGATGACCTCATCACTGACGACGAGTCCTTTCTCCTCAAGCATTTCGCGAGCCTTTTCTTCCGTCTGGGTGATCACGTTAGGCACGGTAACTTCAGGTACAACCAGCATACCCTTGACATACCATACAACGCCCACCATGGCGATTAGAATAAGAACGGTTAATGAAATGAGTAGTGCTGGTTTTTTCCAGTTCTTAGCTTTCGCTTTACCCCTGCCAGTTTCTTCGTCAGACTCCATCACTGGCACCGCACCTGTCGATGTAACTCCGCGCGGTTCAGGCTTGATGGCTGGCATCACACGAGTTTGGTCTATATCATCCTCATCCGGAAAATCAATCTTCGTTTCATTACGTCTCTCCGGCATCAGGCAAGTTTCAAGATCGGTCTGCATTTCCTTGGCCGACTGATAACGTTCCTGCGGATTCTTACGCATGGATTTTAAGATGACATTTTCCACACTTTGCGGAATCAATGGATTGAATTTGCGTGGTTCATCGAACTCTTCCTGCAAATGCTTCAATGCCACACTGATAGGACTTTCACCCAGAAACGGAAGTTGCCCGGTAAGCATTTGGTAAAGTACGATCCCAAGAGAATATAAGTCCGATTTTTCACCAGTAACGATGCCTTTGGCATGCTCTGGTGAGAAGTAATGTACAGAACCAACTACGGAACCGGTCTGCGTAATCGTTGTAGATGTAACGGCACGGGCAATCCCGAAATCCGTGACTTTCACGCGGCCATTCCGGCCAATTAATATATTGTGGGGTTTGATATCCCGATGAATGATTTGATTATGATGTGCATGATCAAGAGCATCTGCAATCTGGGAAGCGATTCGCACCGATTCGTCCACCTGCAGAGGGGCACGTTCTTTGATAATTTCATTCAGGTTTTTGCCTTCCACGTACTCCATCACAATATAATGAACGTCATCTTCCTGCCCCACGTCATAAATGCTAACTACATTCGGATGAGACAGCGATGCTGCCGACTGTGCTTCCCTGCGGAAACGGCGAATAAACTCTTCGTCATGAACAAACTGTTGTCTAAGGACTTTGATCGCTACATTCCGGTTCAACAGAAGATCCTGGGCTTTGTACACAAGAGCCATGCCGCCACCGCCGACACGCTCAATCACTTCATAGCGTCCGCCTAGCTGGTGCCCAATCATGACTCACACCCCGTTTCCGTATCCACGGAACCTTCCCTCTGCAACTCGAACAAAGCAACCGTGATGTTGTCGTCTCCCCCAGCAAGTAAAGCCAACTGAAGCAGTCGGTCTGCACGATCTTCCAATGCCAGTTCCAGATTGCCGGCAACCTGAATAATCTGCTCATTGCTGACCAGGTTACTGAGACCATCACTGCACAGGAGAAGAACTTCGCCTTCCTCCAGCTTGACGGTATCCAGATCTACCTTCACCTCGGCATCTGTTCCAAGCGCACGAGTTAGTACGTTGCGACGTGGATGATGGGACACATCCTCTTTGCTAATCTGACCATTTTTGAACAATTCATTCACCAGTGTATGGTCCTCGGTTAGCTGAATCACAGCTTTGTTCGCAATTTTGTAGGCTCTGCTATCACCGATGTGTCCAATAACACCTTCCGTATCGTTCAATAAAGCCGCAACCACCGTTGTTCCCATGTTGTGATACTTGTCATCTGTTGATGCCGTGCGGAAGATAACTTCGTTGGCATGCAAAATAGCATCGCTGAGAGCCGCAGACAGAGACGCATGTGACAGACCTGGTTCCAGTGTTCCCAGATCTTGTACCAACGTCTCTACTGCCAAGCGGCTTGCCGTATCCCCTGCAAGATGTCCACCCATGCCATCGGCAACTATACCCAGAATATATCCTGTATCGAGATTACGAATCCAGGCTGAATCTTCATTCACCGAACGCACTCGTCCGATATGGCTCACATGAACTGTTTTGATCAAAACGTTCTCACCTCAACTCCATATGCTTTGCACGAAGCTGACCGCAAGCGGCAGCAATATCATGTCCCTGTTCACGACGAATGGTTACATTAACACCCTGTTCCGAGAGAATCTTCTGAAAATTGAAAATGTCACTTCTCGATGTTCTTACGTATTTGCGTTCAGGTACATGGTTAACCGGAATCAGATTCACGTGGCATAACATGTTCTTAAGCACACTTGCCAGTTCTGCTGCATGCTCTGGCTGATCGTTTACCCCACCAATAAGTGCATACTCGAACGTAATTCTCCGACCTGTTTTGGCCAGATAATAACGAAGGGACTCCATCACGTCTTCAAAAGGAAAACGACGGTTAACCGGCATCAATTTCGAACGCAGTGCATCATTTGGTGCATGGATCGAAATGGCGAGGTTAATCTGTGTATCTTCATCCGCAAACTTGTAGATGTTCGGAACGATACCGCTCGTGGATACCGTGATGTGACGCTGACCGATGTTCAGCCCTTTTTCATGAATCATAATGCGCAGGAAAGTCATCGTAGCTTCATAGTTTTCGAAAGGTTCACCCGAACCCATGATCACGATGCTGCTGACACGCTCGCCCCGTTCATCCAAAATTTTCTGAGCCTGCACAACCTGGGCAACAATCTCCCCAGCCGTAAGGTTACGCTTGAGACCACCCAATGTGGATGCACAGAACGTACAACCAATACGACAACCAACCTGTGTGGTTACACAGATGCTGTTCCCGTAGTTATGCTTCATGATTACTGTCTCAATGGCATGGTCATCATGCAGACCAAAGAGGAATTTAACCGTTCCATCCTTGGATTCAAACTTGGTAATTTCCTTAAGCGTTACAAATTCAAATTGCTCTGTCAGTTTTTCACGCAATGGCTTGGACAGATTGGTCATTTCACTGAAATCATTCACGCGTTTTACATAAATCCAGTCAAAGATTTGGCCACCGCGAAACGCCGGCTCCCCATTCTCCACAGCCCATTGCTGCAGTTGTTCCAGAGAATAATCATATATAAAAGGTTTCATTTTGTTGTCAACACCTATTCCTTCTTTTCTTTTCGTTGGCTTCCTTCTTTTCGTTCCATTCGTCCTATTCTATCACAAAGACCACGTTACATCCATGTATACCCTTGATATCTGTACTTCATGCATTATAACATCTCAATGCCGCCGTCGCACCCTGTCATCACATTCTCTGACAATTATATCGAAGTCTCATCACAAAGAAATCCGCCGAAGTTCCCCTCGGCGGTCATACTTCCGTGCTCTATTAAACTGTTATTCCACTGTTTTTGTCAACCGTGCGATGAAAAATCCGTCACTGTGAGCGTATTGTGGCAAAATCTGAATACCACCGTTCACAACCTTCAAGTTCGCTGTCTCCGATTCAGACCAGACGGATGTTTCTGCTGGACTATATTCCGGATGTCGATTCAAGAAGTCTGCAACCATATCCTCATTCTCAGCAGGCTCAATCGTACACGTGCTATACACCAGAATACCACCTGGTTTTAACAACGGCGCAACCTGATCAAGCAATTCACGTTGCAAGCCTGCGATATCTCCGATATCTTTTACGGTTTTGGTCCATTTCACATCAGGCTTGCGGCGAATAACACCCAGACCTGAACATGGTGCATCCAGCAAAATGCGGTCAAACGACGCTTCCGGATAACGCTCGTTCAGATCAAGAGCATCTCCAGTTACAGCATCGATGCAGCTCAGACCGAGACGCTCCGCCTGATCCAGGATCAACTGGCGCTTATGAGCATGTACATCATTCGCGACAATACGACCGCGATCCTGCATTTTCTCCGCCATGTGAGCTGTTTTACCACCTGGAGCTGCGCAGCAATCCAATACAAGTTGGTCTACCTCTGGCGTAACTGCTTCAGCGACAAGCATGGAACTTTCGTCCTGCACAGAGAACAACCCGTCCCGATACCAGGACGTTAGAGCCATGTTTCCGCCACTACGTACAAGAATTCCATCGGAACTCAGCTGAGAAGCTTCAACGACTGCACCTGTACTAGTCATCTCATGCATCAGTTTCTCCCGTGTGGTCATTGTTGTGTTGACCCGGACACTCACCGCTGGCGGCTCATTATTCGCACGACAGATCGCTTCCGCCGTCTCTTCGCCGTACTGGGCAATCCAGCGTTCAACCATCCATAACGGGTGGGAATGCTCCAGTGAAATACGTTCGGCAACGGGCAGATGTTCTGGAATACGAAGTTCATCCCGATTGCGGATCATATTGCGGAGCACTCCATTCACCATACCCGAGATTCCCTGATGGCCCAGTTTCTTCGCCAGATTAACCGCTTCGCTCACCACGGCATGCTCCGGAATACGATCCAGGTATATCATCTGATATACGCTGATTCGCAGCAGGCTACGAACCCATGGTTGCAGTTTGGATACTCCTTTGGCGACGTAACGTTCCAGAAAATAATCAAGTGTATTTAATCTGGCGATTGTTCCATACACCAATTCGGTAGCTAGTCCAGCATCTGCTGGGCTTAAATCCGCCTCTTTCAGACGGCGGTTCAACTCTAGATTACTGTATGCTCCATCTTGCTCAACAGCACTCAGAACCTTGACTGCCAATGTACGAGCAGATGTTTTGGGTTGCTGGGAGCGAGATGCACCACCCGATTTACCCGAATTCGGACGACGGTTTCCTTCACGTCCGGATGAATTTCCATTAGCTTTCTGGCCTTTTCCTGACGAACGACCTGGTATGTTACCGCTCATCGCAGCACCGTTCCAGGTTTCAGTGTACCCCCGCGAGCAAAGTCAGCGGCCTGCATCACCTTTTTGCCTGCAGGCTGCACTTCAGTCAACCAGAGAGACCCATTTCCTGTGCGGACTTCAATCCCTGCCTTGTTTAATTGCAGCACCGTTCCCGGCTCTGCTTGTCCAGCATCCGAAGAAGTCGCCAGGTCCACCTGATTGGGATTAGCCGCAGCCCAAATTTTAAAGACCTGATCATCCCACATCGTAAATGCACCGGAGAACGGCACAAGACCACGAATCTGATTGAACAGTTCGCGTGAAGTACGACTCCAGTCCATTTTCTCGTCATCCCGAGTCAGATTACGAGCATACGAAGCCTCAGCATCATCCTGGGGGACCGCCGTTGTCTCGCCTGCAATCAATCGTGGCATTTCTGCCTGAAGCAGTTTGGAACCAGCCTCACTTAATTTATCAAACATCGATCCTGATGTATCTTCATCCGTAATTGGCAGTTCCACACGCGAGATCATATCTCCGGTGTCCAGGCCTTCAGCCATATACATCAATGTGACTCCTGTCACGGATTCCCCGTTAATAATGGAACGTTGGATCGGGGCTCCTCCGCGATATTTCGGCAAAAGAGATCCATGCACGTTCACACAACCACGAAGAGGCATATCCAGCACGGCTTTGGGCAGAATCTGTCCAAAAGCCGCGGTCACGATCAGATCCGGCTTCCATTCAGCCAAGCGGGCTACGGCTTCCGGATCACGCAATTTAACAGGTTGAAACACCGGCAGACCATGGCGTTCTGCCGCGGCCTTAACCGGTGTTGGCGTAAGTACTTTTTTGCGTCCCTGTGGTTTATCAGGCTGAGTCACCACACCCACCACATTGTACCCCTCTGCAATCAGCATATCGAGAGAAGGAACTGCAAATTCAGGTGTTCCCATAAAAACAATATTCAAATCGATCACTCCTTAATTACGACGCGGTCCCGTTTGATCGGCTGCAATTTCATACACTTTCTCGGCGACATCCGTAAAGAGTACGCCATCCAGATGATCAATCTCATGCTGGAATGCACGGGACAGCAAGCCACTACCCGTAATGATCAGCTCTTTGCCTTCACGATCCAGACCTTTAACCGTAACGGTCTCGAAACGGCGAACATCACCATTAATTCCAGGGATACTCAGACAACCTTCAGGTCCGAATTGCTCTCCCTCACTTGCAATGATCTCCGGGTTAATCATCTTGATCAGCCCTTGCTCATCACCTGCGTCGATAACAATCAGACGTTTCAAAATACCAACCTGCGGCGCAGCAAGACCTACACCTTCCGCATCGTACATGGTATCAGCCATATCATCCAGCAATTTTTGTACGTTTGGTGTAATTTTGGTTACTTCTTTGGCTCTCTTGTGGAGCACTTCATCTGGCTCTTGCACGATAATGCGAATCGACATGTTGTAAGCACCTTCCTAATCCTCATCATAATTTCAGGACGATATCTGTATTTTTGGGGTATTCATTTTAATCTATGTTTATACCGCTTGTTTACATCCGCATTGCTGCAAAATGCTTACATTAACATCTGCGGGTCTACATCCAGACTAATAAGCAATTTCTGCGCCTGAACATCATCATCCATGCGCCGGGCCGTTGCCAGAGCGAGTCCTATGGCGTCTACATCCCCCCGCCATTTTATCATACATTGGAATCTGTATCTATTCTTGATCCGAGGAATCGGAGACGCTACCGGCCCTAGTACATCAAAGGCATCATTGCTGAATCGATCCAGACTGCCGAGCCATCCGGCTGCATTAGCCTTCTCTTTTAGTATTCGCGTGTAGTTCTCGGCAAGACGAATCAATACCGGAAGCTGCTCATGCGAAAAGGTCACCAGAATCAGGCGACAGTAAGGCGGATATTGCAAATTGCGACGGTGCAGCAATTCCTCACGTACAAACGACACGTAGTCATGCTGACTCGCATGGCCAATGGAGTAGTGTTCCGGCGTATAGGACTGAACAAACACTTCACCAGGCAATTGGTGCCGACCAGCTCGGCCAGCTACCTGTGTTAATAACTGAAACGTTTTTTCCGCAGCACGGAAATCAGGTAAATTCAACGCTGAATCCGCTGTTATTACGCCAACCAGGGTTACATCCGGGAAATCAAGTCCCTTCGCAACCATCTGGGTGCCCAGCAATACATCCGCCTTTTTCTCACGAAACTGTTTCAGCAGCTTCTCGTGCGCCCCTTTTTCCGTTGTTGTATCCACATCCATCCGAATGACCCGAATACCCGGAAAGAGCTTGGCAAGCTCTTCCTCGACTCGCTGTGTACCTGTACCAAAGTATCGAATGTGCTCGCTTCCACAATCCGGACACACTTCCGGAGCCGCTTCCGCATACCCGCAGTAATGACAACGGAGATTATTCGAGCGCTGATGATACGTTAATGAAATATCACATTCGGGACAACCTGCCACATATCCACAACTTCGGCACATAACAAAGGTCGAATATCCACGGCGATTCAGCAGAAGCACCGTCTGTTCACCACGCTCCAAGCGCTCCTCCAACCCTTTGTGTAAAGCCCTGCTGAACATGGAGCGATTGCCATCCTTCAACTCTTCACGCATATCAACGATCCGCACTTCAGGTAACTTGTTACCCAGTGCCCGTGTTGGCATCTCCAGTAAGAGTGGTGCAAAATCATCATTACTCTGCGAGCGTGCCGCGTAATAACTTTCCAGCGAAGGTGTCGCTGAACCCAGAACAACCACGGCCTGGTGCTGCTGTGCTCTTTTTACGGCTACATCACGGGCATGATATTTCGGAGTTTCCTCCTGTTTATAGGAAGTCTCGTGCTCCTCATCCATAATGATTAACCCAAGCCGACTGAATGGAGCAAATACGGCTGAACGCGCCCCAATCGCAACCTTCACCTGACCCTCACGAATCTTGCGCCATTCATCATAACGTTCACCACCAGACAGACGACTGTGCATAACAGCAACTTGGTCGCCGAATCGCCCTTTAAAACGTTCTACCATCTGTGGTGTGAGTGCAATCTCGGGCACCAGTACGATAGCCTGCCGATCCTGTTCGATGCATTGTTGAATGGTTTGAAGGTAGACTTCCGTCTTGCCACTTCCGGTAACACCATGTAACAAAAATACCCCATGGCGTTGTTCCTGCAATCGGCCATTGATATTGTCGTAGACAAGTTTTTGTTCATCGGTCAGAACCAGCGGTTCAGTCGCTTTGAACGTCCTGCCCTGATAAGGGTCACGGAAGACCTCAACGTCCTCGGTGACGATCAGTCCCTTTTCCTCAAGCCCTTTAATGGTTGCGGCCGATACCTGTAGTGTAGATAACACTTCTTTCATCGGCATGGGCAGCAGTTCTTTCATTTCCAGCAAAAAAGCCAGAATCTCCTTCTGTCGCTGTGCTTTCGCCGGGAATGAAGCAAGTGCTTCCTGAGCAGCAGCAATATCTACAGCCAGATCAACGGACTTCATTGTTTTTTTATTTAACTTGTCCTTGATGGCCTGACTTTCCAGCAGCACGCCACCAAGCAATAATTTCTTAATTAGTGCAGCATGATTGGGATATTTTCGACTCAGTTGTTGTAGCGGTACCTGACCCCGACTTTTGACAAAACGGATGATATCCTGCTGTACTTTCTCGGTCGTAGACTCTTCTCCCCAAACAAATAACACCTCATCATCCGGTTGTGCACCCGCCATCTGTCCATCAAGTGCATCTCCCAGCGAGATGTATCTCTCTGCTTTCCCTTTCAATGCCGTCGGCACCATGACCTGCAATGACAAAATCCGGTTACTGGCATAACGTCCACTCATCCATTCGGCCAACTCAACCAAATCCTTTGACAACGGGGGAACAATGTCCAGCAACTCCTGAATCTGCTTAAGCTTGAATGTTTCCTCTCCGGTACGCGGCACAAGATCAATCACGAATCCCTGTACCGTCCGATGACCAAAAGGTACACCCACCCGGCTGCCAATCTCGATCCATTCCCTCATCGATTCAGGTACCAGGTAATCAAACGGCCGGTCTGTTTCCTTCACGGGAACATCGACTATGACCTTGGCAATCTCCATATCCTAATTCCTCCCGGCAATGCGCTCCGCCGCAATCCGGAGCAACCGATGAGCCACATCGTCCTTGGCCATCACTTGAAGCTCCTCCACCAAACCTTCCCGGTCATAGATATGTACCGCGTTGGTGTCTGTTCCAAATCCTGCACCCGTGCGGGTTACATCATTGGCTACGATCAGATCACAGTTTTTCCGTTCCAATTTCTCACGTGCATACATCTCAACGGACTGAGTCTCCGCAGCAAAACCAATCAAAAACTGATGGGTTTTCTGTTGGCCCAGCGTTTCAAGAATATCTATATTTTTAACAAGTTCTAGCGACAGCGTGTCGCCTTTCTTCTTGATCTTCTCGGTGTAAACTTCCTTTGGACGATAATCGGCAACTGCCGCAGCCTTAACCACGATATCAGCATCGTCCCACTCGCGTGTTACCGCTTCATACATATCCTGTGCAGACTGTACAGGGATCAACTCAACGTTCTCCGGTGGCTTGGCTTGGGTACTGCCCATAACCAATTTCACATCTGCCCCCAGATCACGCGCAGCTGCGGCTATGGCAAATCCCATTTTGCCAGATGAATCATTCGTAATGTATCGTACTGGGTCAATGCGCTCAATCGTACCTCCAGCCGTAACAACAACCTTCTTGCCATGTAACAATGGAGCTTGTCCCTGCCGGCTAATGTCTGTAGACTCGCGCTGTTCAAAGAAACGTTCCACCACATCCACAATGCTCTCCGGTTCTTCCAGACGTCCCTTGCCCACATATCCACACGCAAGCAGGCCTTCACCTGGTTCGATCATCATAGCGCCTCGTTCAACAAGTAGGTTCATATTATGCTTTACAGCTGGATGATCATACATATGTACATTCATCGCTGGAGCAATCATAACAGGGGCTGTCGTGGCAAGAAGAGTTGTTGAGAGCATATCATCTGCCATGCCATGTGCCATCTTGGCAATCACATTGGCAGTTGCCGGAGCAACCAGAACAAGATCCGCCAGATCCGCCAGATGAATATGAGATACGACTGCTGGTTCACGCTCATCAAATGTATCGGTATATACGGTGTTTCGGGTTAACGTTTGCAGCGTCAATTCGGTAATAAACTGTGTAGCGGAAGCTGTCATAATGACATGAACATCCGCACCCTTTTGCACCAGTCTGCTGCATAATGTTGCTGCTTTGTATGCGGCTATGCCGCCTGTCACACCGAGCACGATTTTTTTACCGTTCAACATGTTTATTTCCCCCGATATTTATACGACGTCTAAACAATGAGTTCATTGAAATATGCTTATTCGTAAAAAAATAACAACCTCGCGGTTGTCAATTAATCCGGCTTGCGCCGTATGCAGTTGAAGAGCAGCCGCAGGCGGCTTACTCTTCTTCTTCGTCCTGTCCTTTGATGACAACGAGCAGGTCTCCATAGATTTCTTCCAGTGCAACACCAACTTGTTTATGGGATCTCGCACCTCTTAAATCCGTTTTTTCACCTTCACGTAGCTGTCTAGCCCGGCGGGAAGCAGCAACAACAAGGGAATACTTGCTGTCGACTTTGTTCATCATTTCATCAATAGAAGGATACAGCATATTAACAAACACCTCTTCGCATTAGTATAATCGCAAGTTGCCGCCTGACAGAACTGATGTGGCATGTCTTCACACCCGGGCATTCCGAGAAGGAGTGCTTCAGTATATGATATGACAACTGCCCCACTTATATCGCATTCTGCAGCGGCAAAAGGGATTATTTATTGATCTTACAATGTTCGGCGATTATGATGCTTTCTATTCTCTTGCACGCCAAATCAATTTCATCATTAACAACAGCGTAATCATACTGCTCCAGCAGACTGATCTCATCAACCGCCACGGACATCCGGTGATCAATGGTCGCTTGGCTTTCGGTACCACGGCCCTGAATGCGATCTTTCAGCTCGTCCAATGAAGGAGGAAGCAGGAAAACAAAGATCCCTTCCGGGAATTTCTCTTTCACTTTTAACGCGCCTTGAACCTCAATTTCCAGAATGATGTCGCGGCCTTCGTTAATCGTTTTCTCTACAAAATCACGCGGTGTTCCATAATAATTACCAACATACTCCGCATGTTCCAACAATTGATCTTCAGCAATCATGTTCTGGAACTCTTCATGACTTCTGAAGAAATAGTTCACACCATGTTCTTCACCAAGACGAGGCTGACGGGTTGTCGCCGATACGGAATAGATCAATTCCGGCACCCGTTTGCGCAAAGCGCTGCATACAGTACCCTTCCCGACCCCAGATGGGCCGGACAACACTACCAGTAATCCCTTAGACATATTACACTCCATTTTATTCGTCGTTATCATCATCTTTCGAAGAAAGACGATGGGCGACCGTCTCAGGCTGAACTGCAGACAAAATGACATGATCGCTATCCGTAATAATTACGGCACGAGTACGTCTTCCGTACGTTGCATCAATCAGCATGTGACGATCTCTTGCCTCTTGTATAATTCTCTTGATCGGCGCCGATTCCGGACTCACGATGGATATAATCCGGTTCGCCGATACGATGTTACCGAATCCAATGTTAATGAGTTTGATTGCCATAATCAGGTTCTTCCCCCTATACATGCGACTCTTTTGCCGAAATGTGGCCGTTCATTCGATATTCGCAGCTTGCTCACGAATCTTCTCCAGCTCTGCCTTCATCTCGACAACACGATTCACCAGAGCCAAATGGTTGGCTTTTGATCCAATCGTATTGACTTCCCGATTCATCTCTTGAATTAGAAAGTCCAACTTACGACCTACGGGCTCATCACTCTTCAGCAGTTCCCTGCTCTGTCCAAAGTGACTCTGTAGACGCGTAAGCTCCTCTTCTATGTTAGAACGATCGGCAAACATTGCAATTTCCATACCCAATTTATGCTCATCAAAAGGGAAAGAGCCTTCTTCCTGCATTTCCGTAAGCCTCTGTCTTAGCTTGTTGCGGTAATCACTTACCACAGTCGGTGCAAGATCAAGCATCTCGGTATGCAGTGACTCCAGACGGGTAATCCTCCGTTCCAGATCGCTGGCCAGATGAAGACCCTCGCGAGCGCGCATCTGTTCAAGGCTGGACAGAGCCTCTTTCAATCCTTCCTGCAGAACTCGCTCCCATTCGTCCTTCTGCTCTTCGGAAATGGAACTTGTCCCATCCGAATGAACCATGACGTCCGGCAGCCCAAGCATATCCACAATACTTGGTTTGCCTTGCATTCCATATTGGGTCTCCAGTTGCTCTGCAGCCTGCAGATAGGCCCTGACCGTCTGTTCATTCAGAACAGCGGGAAGAGCCTGGTCTTCCTCTTTTTCTTTCATTACATAAACATCAATCCGCCCACGTTTCAAACGACTCTGTACGATCTTCCTCAAACCGTCTTCATAATACGTCCACTCTCTTGGCAGACGCATCATCACTTCGCAATAACGATGATTAACAGATTTGATCTCTAATTGTACCTTATAGCCGCCAAAATGAAAGGCGGATTGACCGTATCCGGTCATACTGAATGACATCGGCATCACATCCGTTTTACTATTGTAATTGATTATTAGGGTTGAAACAAGTAGGACATTGATGCTCCGACTTCTCCCATACGTATTGAGTCAGTTCGGCCGTCATGCCGTAGAACATAAACGGTGTCATAAGATAGATCCCTTTGAAATGCGCTGTTGCTACGTCCAGCAATTCTTTGGCAATTTTTACCCCCATCGCACGGCCCTCTTCGCCTTCCAGACCTGCCATACGGGAACGCACTTCATCCGAAAGCTGAATTCCGGGAACCTCGTTGTGCAGATACTCTGCATTCCGTCCACTCGCCAGCGGCATTACACCTATAAAAATGGGTACATCCAGATGTTTGGTCGCTTCGTGCATTGCTACAATCAACTCAGGATCATAGATCGGTTGTGTCATGATGTAATCAGCGCCAGAGGCAATTTTCTTCTCCAGACGTTGTACAGCTTTCTCCAAATATTTCACATTAGGATTAAATGCTGCTCCAATGACAAAGCCAGCTTTTTGCTTCAGCGGTTTACCTGAGAAAGCCACACCATCGTTCAACTGTTTGATCATGCGGATGATTTCAAAAGAAGTCAGATCGTACACCGAGCTTGAACCCGGCAGATCTCCAAACCTTGCTGGATCACCTGTTACAGCCAGTACATGATTAATCCCCAGAGCATCAAACCCCATCATGTGTGACTGCGTTCCAATCAGATTCCGGTCACGGCAGGCAATATGCACCAATGGACGGAGACCCGTGCGATCCTGCACGAGGTGACCCAGCGCCATGTTGCTCATCCGTGTAACCGCGAGTGAATTATCGGCCAGTGTCAGGGCATCTGCTCCTGCTGCTTTCAGAGTCTCGGCACCTTTCATGAACTTGGCAATGTCCAAGTCACGCGGCGGGTCAAGTTCAACAATGACCGTATGACGCTGCTTGACCAGATCGACAATCGTAGGCTGACCTCCACGTCCGGAACGCTCATCCACATGTTCATGCAGCACAATACGCGGTTTGGATTCTGACGGATCAGGCTCCAAAATAGGCGAAGGTATATAGTCAGCAAGCGCCTCTTTCATAGCGGTAATATGATCAGGTGTCGTACCACAGCAACCGCCGATAATACGAGCGCCCAGTTCGGCAAATTGCACTGCCGTCTGACCAAAGTACTCCGGAGTTGCACCATAACGGAACTGACCATCTACATAATCTGCTGCACCCGCATTTGGATAAACAGACATTGGAATACCAATACGTCCGGAGACGGTTTCCATGGCACGCATAATCCCGTTTGGACCTGAGCGACAGTTAAAACCAATGACGTCCGCGCCCTGCTCCCGCATAATCCGGAAGGCTTCAGGCATCGTATATCCGTCCAGTGTATGTCCTACATCCTCTACAGCGAACTGTCCAATTACAGGCAAATCACTCAGCTTGCGCGCTTGCAAAAGGGCAATATCCATCTCTTCTATATCATAGAAGGTCTCAAGCAAAATGCCATCCACGCCTTCATCAAGTAGTGCAGAGATCTGTTGTTGATAAAAGCGTTTCAGTTCACTCGTTGACACGTTCGTCCGCTTGCCACCTCGAATGGAACCAACTGCACCAAGCACATAACCGGTATCTCCAGCTACCTCTTTGGCAATGCGTACGCCGGCACGGTTCACGTCCTCCACCTTGGACTCCAGACCGAACTTGGACAACTTGTCGTAATTGGCAGAATACGTATTTGTTTCAAATATTTCTGTACCTGCATCCCGATAACGGCGATGTACATCCGCCACCACTTCAGGTGAAATCAAGTTTAATTCTTCATATGAAATCCCCACCGGGAACCCCATTTGGTACAGAAATGTTCCCATGGCCCCATCTCCAACGAGAACCCGTTCCTGCATAACTTTGCGCAAATCCGCCTTCATCCCATTTCCCCCCGCCTAGCTGTGATCATTTACATACTAATGTAACACAAAAAACGCTAAAAAACGAAGAAAAACACAGGTTTTTGATGAGTATCCAGCTCATAAGGACTTTCTTTCCACATAACACCCAATATGTCTCTGTACAGGAGACACGCACTGTCCTTAAACAAAAAAAGAGGCCCGCAGGCCTCTTGGGTTACACCGTTCTCTTATTATGATGTAATTCCCTTAAAAACAACTTCAGCCGGTCCAGTCATGTACACATGATTGTCAGCTTCATTCCACTCAATGTGGAGATCCCCACCCTTGAGGCTGATGACTGCTGTACGATCTGTATGTCCATTCAGGACAGAGGATACCAGTGTTGCACAAGCTCCGGTTCCACAAGCAAGTGTTGGGCCCGCTCCGCGTTCCCATACACGCATGTCCACATATCCACGGTCACGAACTGTGGCGAATTCCACATTGATTTTTTTTGGGAACATGGGATGTACTTCAAGAAGTGGGCCCCAAGTTGTGAGATCAAAATTAACAGCATCATCAACATAGATAACTGCATGTGGGTTACCCATGGATACGGCAGTGAATTTGAACGCATGTCCATTTGCTTCAATGTAGTGATCAACCACTGGGTTGGCATCCACCGTTGTAGGCACTTGAAGACCGTTCAGGATCGGCTCACCCATATCGACACGAACCGTTTCCACTTTACCATCACGAATGTTGAGACTCACAGGTTGTACCCCTGCACCAATCGTTTCAATGGTGATCTGCTCCTGGTTCACGTGACCATGATCGTATACATATTTGGATACACAGCGGATGGCATTACCGCACTGCTCTGCTTCCGAACCGTCCGAATTCATGATGCGCATCTGAAAGTCCGCCTTCTCCGAAGGCAGTATATAAACCAGGCCGTCCGCACCGATGCCAAAGAAACGGTTGCACCATTTCACAGCCAATTCTGCTGCATCTGCCGGAAGCTCCTTTTCACCAAATACAACGATAAAATCGTTACCAAGTCCATGCATTTTCGTAAATTCCATAATCTTGCCCACTCCTTTTGGCAGTCTGCTGCCAAAGCTATATTCTTGCTCTTCTACAGGATTACCATAGAAATTCATATTCAACATTTACACAAAAAAGCTATCCTGCAAAATGCCAAAGCTTCCGCTTCGAATCATTTTGAGGATAGCATAACGAAATAGGTCAGGAAAAGGTATTGATTTTATGCCGAAAACTTTGTACTTTTCGGTACGAAGCGGCCAGAACCACCCATACGGCGGCGGTTACGACGACCACCCCACACGCTGCCTGCGCCCATAAGGAACGTTGGAATGCCCGCAGCAACGATACAGATCGCCCATTCACGCAAGCCAAGTGGTACGGTTTTAAAGATCGGCTGCAGCGGTTCAACGTACATCACAACCAGCATCAGTACAACCGATGAAATCACGGCAAGAACCAGATATTTGTTCTGTAAAGGATTCCGGTGGAAGATGGACCGCGAACTACGGCAATCAAAGACATGAATAAGCTGCGCCAAAACGAGTGTAGCAAAAGCCACAGACTGTGCCTTGATCAGTTGACCCGGATTATCCGGTGCAGCCTGAAGGGTAAGCCAGAACGCTCCGAGTGTACATAATCCAATCAATACACCCCGGCTGACGATTTTCCAACCCAATCTGCGGGCAAAAATGTTTTCCTTGGCTCCACGGGGTTTGTGTTCCATCAAATCTTTCTCAGGCTGATCTACCCCGAGCGCCATTGCAGGCAAACCATCTGTTACCAGGTTAACCCACAGAATCTGAATAGGTACGAGTGGTAGCGGCAGGCCCATCATCATTGCAAAGAACATTGTCAATATTTCGCCCACGTTTGATGCCAGCAAATAACGGATAAACTTTCGAATGTTCTCATAAATATTACGGCCTTCTTCAATGGCAGCCACAATCGTTGAGAAGTTATCATCACTCAGAATCAGCGCCGAAGCTTCCTTCGTGACATCTGTACCCGTAATGCCCATCGCGATCCCGATGTCTGCTGCTTTAATGGCTGGAGCATCATTGACTCCATCACCCGTCATCGCGACGACATGCCCTTTGCGCTGTAACGATTTCACGATGCGAAGCTTGTGTTCAGGAGACACTCTTGAGAACACATATATGCCCTCTACCTGTTTATCAAGTTGCTCGTCTGTCATGCCTGCCAGTTGTTGGCCACTTAAGGAGGCACCTCCACGTGGAAGAATCCCGAGTTGATGAGCAATGGCTTCTGCCGTTGTTCCATGGTCACCTGTGATCATGACAGTTCGTATCCCCGCCTTGCGGCATGTGGCAATCGCATCTCGCACTTCACGACGCGGCGGATCAATCATACCTGCAAGTCCTACGAAGACAAGCTGACTCTCGGCGGCGTGTTCGTCAGCCACTTTTTCTTCCGGCCGAACTTCACGATAGGCCATTCCGAGGACACGCAGTGCTGCTCCAGCCATGCTCTCGTTAGCTGCCATCACTTTCTGTCGCAGTGTTCCAGTGAAAGGCACGACCTTACCTTCCCACAAAATATAACTACAGTGTCCGATTAACACATCCGGTGCACCTTTGGTGTAGATCATTCGGCCCCCCTGATGATGAACCAGAACCGACATGCGTTTTCGCTCCGAATCAAACGGGAATTCCTGCTGGCGGGCATACAACTCTTTGAGTCCGGCAGGAGTAAGCCCCATTTTGGAGGCCAGTGTGACCAGTGCCCCTTCCGTCGGATCACCTTTCAGCTCCCAGAATACATTGTCTCGTTGAACGGTTTCTTCTTGGAGATCACCTTTTTTTGTGTTTTTCTTGCCGTCCTTTTTGGTATCCTTGCCCTTTTTCTTGCTCCCCACCTCGCTTGCAACACTCTCGACAATACTGGCATTGTTGCAAAGCGCGCTGATCTGGAGCATTCTGCGTAGCGACTGGTCACTCTTCAGTTCTACCGTTCGACCGTTCTCCAGCATCTGTCCTTCAGGTGCATAACCATCCCCGGTAACCTTGATGTTACGTCCCTCCAGCCACACATCCGTTACCGTCATCTTGTTCTGAGTGAGCGTGCCTGTCTTATCCGAACAGATTACGGATGCACAGCCCAGAGTTTCGACGGAAGGCAGTTTGCGTACAATGGCTTTACGTTTGATCATACGCTGCACGCCTAGTGCAAGTGCAATGGTTACAATAGCCGGCAGACCCTCCGGTATGGCAGCCACCGCGAGGCTGACCCCTGCCAGAAACATGCCAACGGCTGGTTGTCCGTGCAATATCCCTGCGACGACCACCATGACAGTTAGTCCCAACGCTACAAAAATCAGAATTTTGCCCAGTTGTTCCAGCCTGTGCTGTAGCGGTGTTTCTTGCTCCTCCGTATTCTGGATCAGATCGGCGATTTTGCCCATCTCCGTCTCCATCCCCGTACGGATAACCACACCTTTGGCTGTACCACGAGTGACCATGGTACCCATAAAACCAATATTCTTCTGATCACCCAGCGGAACATCCTCATCGGCAATCGGAAGGCAATGTTTGCTTACAGGAACCGATTCCCCGGTAAGGCCCGACTCCTCGACATCCAGACTGTTTGTTTGCAACCAGCGCACATCAGCGGGTATGCGGTCCCCACTCTCCACCATGACAATATCTCCGGGTACAAGTTGTTTGGCGGCAAGGTGTACTTCCTGGCCTGAACGAAGCACTTTGGCAAGAGGTGCAGACAACTGTTTTAATGCACGAAGTGATCGTTCAGCCCGGAATTCCTGTACAAACCCCAGAATCGCATTCAGTACGATAATAGCCACAATCGTTACCGCATCCAGATACTCACCCAGCAATCCGGATACCAACGTTGCTCCCATCAACACCAGCACCATAAAATCCTTGAACTGATTCAAGAGCAATGTAATTGGAGAAATGCGTTTTCCCTCGCTCAGCTCATTCGAACCGACCACTTTCCTCTTCTCTGCTACAGCTTCATCCGTCAATCCTTCCTGCGGGCTGACGCCAAGAGTGTTACGAAGCTCTTCATCACTAAGTTGATGCCACTTGGTATGTTCCATGCTTCAAGTTTCCCTCCCAGTCTGTATTTCATCTGCTAAATAAGCTCACATGCTTCACCGGCGTGCTGGTCGACAGGCTGTACACTATGCCGGACAAACTACCTGCTCTATATGTATTCGGACAGGTCTGTGATTAGCACCCGGAAGGTGAATCCTTTCCCTGATGGACAGAATAGGCTAAAATAAAAGTCTGCGATGTTCTGCGCAGTACCATGTTCAGTGTTCAACAGGTAAGCAACGAAGAATCTGCATCCAGTCCTTGTTTTTTTACATATCTGGTTGCACGTTTCAGTTATATAGATGAAGCATTTGGCATGATAAATGCAGGTGCTGATAGAGAGAGGAAGTGGAAAAAATGGCATTGGACGGCATTGTAACACGGGCCATTGTTCATGAACTGCAAGGCTGCATTGGTGGACGTATTAGCAAAATCCATCAGCCGAATGGTCATGACGTAGTTCTCACCCTGCGTGCTCAGCGCGGTAATAGTAAATTGCTTGTTTCGGCAAGCCCAACCTATCCCCGTGTGCATTTTACGGAAAAGACATTCCTTAACCCTACGGAAGCACCCATGTTCTGCATGCTGCTCCGCAAGCACTGTGAAGGTGCAATCATCGAGGAGATCCGTCAGATTGGCATGGAACGTATCATCCACATTAATGTGCGCCAGCGTGACGAATTGGGGGATGTTTCGGTTAAACGGATCATCATTGAATTGATGGGGCGTCACAGTAACATTATTTTGCTTGATCCCGTTACTGGAACGATTCTGGATGGCATTCATCATGTGACTCCTTCCATTAGCAGCTACCGGGTAATCATGCCTGGATTCTCATATACTGCCCCACCCGAGCAACATAAAAGTAATCCGCTCGAAGTGAGTCGTACAGCATTCGAGGACAGCTATCATTCCGCTGAGGAAGAGGCATCACGCTGGCTTGTGAACTCCTTTAGCGGTCTTAGCCCGTTAATTGCGGGAGAGATTGCTGACCGCGGGATTGCTTCTGAAGGCACATTGAGCACTCAGGCTGTGGTTGAGGGTGAAAGCCGAGTTGAGGCTGGTGCACTCTGGAACGCTTTTGAAGCCGTGATGGGGCCTGTCAGAGATCATATCTACACGCCTGTAACCGGAACAAACGCCAAAGGCAAAATGATTTTCTCGGCCGTTCATCTTCAGAGCATTCAGGAGTTGGAGAAAACCTATGACACGATGAGCAAGTGCATGGAGGATTACTACGGTGACAAGGCTGAACGGGACACGGTAAAACAGAGAGTAAGTGATCTGCTCCGTTTTCTGCAGAATGAGCGAAGTAAAAACATCAAAAAGCTGGACAACCTGAACAAAGACCTGCTGGAAGCAGACGATGCGGACAAGTTCAGACTATGGGGCGAGTTGCTGTTTGCCTCCCTGCATCAGGTCCACAAAGGGGACAAGAGCGTGGAGCTTGTGAACTTCTACGATGAAGACCAAGCCAACATTACCATTCAGCTTGATCCACTGCTCACACCGTCTGACAACGCACAACGTTATTTCAAGCGTTATAACAAATACAAGAACAGTCTGGCTGTGATTCATGAGCAGCTTGGCAAAACCAAAGACGAGATTGACTATCTCGATAACCTGTTACAGCAGCTATCCATTGCATCCATGAACGATATTGAGGAAATACGGGACGAGCTTGTGCAACAAGGATACCTTCGTGACCGCAATAAAAAAGGTAAAAAGAAGAAGAAAAGTGACCGTCCAACCGTACACCAGTTCACCTCCTCCGAGGGGATTGATATTCTTGTGGGCAAAAACAACCTGCAGAATGAGTACGTGACCAACCGTCTCGCTTCTTCCAACGACACCTGGTTGCATACCAAAGACATTCCAGGTTCACATGTCGTTATTCGCAGTACGGACTTTGGTGAAGCTACATTGGAAGAAGCAGCACAGCTTGCTGCCTATTTCAGCCAAGCCAAGGAGTCCAGCAGTGTGCCTGTGGATTACACGTTTATCCGTCATGTGCGCAAACCAAGTGGTGCGAAGCCAGGTTTTGTGATCTATGATCATCAGAAGACATTGTTTGTCACGCCAAATGATGAATTGATCAAAAGTCTGCCGTCCACGATTAAAAATGGATAAGGCTATATAAGTTGAACTAAAGATTATTTACACTGACACTGCGATGACAGAACAACCTTCCAATCGCTGTTATCCCCAGATTTTTCGATTCCCTTTTTCCAAAGGGGAAAATCCGGGGATAAAGGCGAACGCTTCGCTTTTTCAGGTTTTTTCTGTCCTCTCCGTTATCGTGTAAATGATTAGTTCCACTTATATAGATGTAACAGTAACAAAGACAGAAACAAAATCCCCTGACCATTAACGGTTCAGGGGATTTTTGTGGTTGCATTACTTGTTTGAATGATATGTGAAGCTCAGCTTATTTAGCATTCTTATTGAATATTAATTCATCTATATGTATAATAATTCAATTCTAAGAAATAAAAATTACTTTTAAGGAAGTGTACCATGACCCTACATATCAGAGAAACTCAACCTGATGATCTGAAACCCCTGATGGCATTAATGCATGACTATGTGGTGGGATTCTACAACAACCCCTGGCCTGGTGATCAATCCATCCAGCTTTTGATCAACAACCTGCTTAATCAGCAGATCGGTGCTCAATTCGTGGCAGAAGAGAACGGGAAGCTTATCGGATTTTCCACCCTGTTCTTTACTTATAGCACGATGAAAGCAGAGCGTGTCGCCATCATGAATGACCTGTTTGTTACGGGAACATTCAGAGAGGGCGAAGCAGAAGCCAAATTATTTGCACACTGTCAGCAATATACGCGTGACCATGGATGCGCATATATGTCTTGGATCACAGCAGTGACCAATGAGCGAGCACAGCAATTATTCGAACGTCTCGGGGCTACACGTGGCGCTTGGGTAAACTATTCCATTACATAGACTATTTTTAACACAAAAAAGGGACATGAATACATGAAGGTCGAGCCTACCATGTTTCCATGTCCTATACTCCTTTGATCCTAAAATGTACTCAATAAGCAAAAACACCCTCATAGCCAGAGAGAGCGTTGCAACGTCTCGCTTACTCTCCCTTTTGCTGTGAAGCAGCTGCCTTCAGCCTTTCCAACACATCAACCGTCACCGTCTTGCTACCAAGATCCCCGTGGAAAACAACACCTTGCCGTTTGCCATGATAATCAGATCCACCTGTTTCAATGAGGGCGTATTCCTTGGCCAGCTCACCATACCTGCGTTCCTCTTCCGGGCCATGGTCCGAATGAAACACCTCAATGCCATCTGGATGAGAGTCTTCGATGATACGTCGCACCAATTCATCATCATTATAGAGACCCGGATGGGCAATCACAGCGGCTCCATCTGCGGCTCTGATCCACTCGCACGCATCCTCTGGTGCAACGCGGGGTACAGATACAAAGCCTGGCTTGCCTTCAGCAAGATACCGATCGAATGCATCCCGCATGTCAACAGCGTATCCCTTCTTCACCAGCACATCAGCCATATGAGGTCTGCCAATACTCTCATCCGGCTCTAACGGTCGTCCCAGCTCATCCAGTACCTCCTGCCAGCTTATATCAAGCCCGAGTTCTTGGAGCTTGGCGATAATCAGATGATTCCGCTCATCTCGCGCTTCTCGTAATCCGCGCAACCGTTGCAGGAACTGCTCATCCTCTGTATTCACATAATACCCGAGCACATGAATATCTTTCCCACCAGCCCGAGTGCTGATCTCCACTCCGGCAACAACATCAATATCGTACTCTTTTCCCGCTTGTTGTGCTTCCGCTACACCAGCTACTGTATCATGGTCCGTTAGGGCAACCGCAGATAGCCCTTTTTGTTTGGCAAGCTTCACATTATCAGCAGGTGGCTGCATTCCATCGGATGCCTGACTATGCGTATGAAGATCACAGCGTCCTTGGCGCTGATTCATGAACAACAGCTCCTTTGTGTAAAATTGATTATGATTCAATCTTATCTATCATTGATGTTGCCAACTATTATGCCTTCCCCGTCTTATGTACCGACTCAGGCTGCTCCTGCTGACGCAGATAATTCAGGAAAGCGACTGCTGACAGGGGCAACAAGGACGATTTTAGATGGATGGCATAGAACTGCCTTTTGAATTCGAGTCCGCGGATATCCACAATATGAACAAGTCCCAGAGCCAGTTCATGCTGCACCGAAGAAGGAGATAACATCGTAATGCCTACCCCTGCCTCCACGGCCGATTTTACCGCTCCTGTACTGCCAAGTTCCATTACAACATTCATATCCTGTGGATCAATCTTTTTCTTTTGCAATTGGTCTTCCATCACCTGACGAGTACCCGAGCCCTTCTCACGCAGCACAAAAGGATAATTCATTACATCCTCAATATTAACTTTGCTACGCTTAGCCAAATCATGCCCGGCAGGTACAATCAGTTTCAGCTCGTCCTGCATGACAGGCTCTACAATCATGTCCGGGTGGTGCACTGGCGCTTCAATCAGACCAAAATTAAGCTGGTGCTTCAATATATCATCCATAATTTGCGTTGTATTCATCACTTTCATGACGATGGAAATATCCGGATATTGAAGTGCAAATGGTCCGAGCATGCGCGGAAGCACATATTCCCCGATCGTTAAACTGGCTCCCAGCTGGAGTCGGCCTTGTAACATCTGGGTAAACGCCGACATCGCTTCGTCCGTCTGTCTGACCAGCTCTACACTCCGTTTCGCATGAGGTAATAAAGTCCGGCCAGCCTCGGATAATTCTATTTTTTTGGTGGAACGATGCAGTAACTTGGTGCCAAAATAGTCCTCCAATGATTGAATCTGCATCGTTACTGCCGGTTGAGTCATATGTAATGCTTGTGCAGCAGCCGAGAAACTCCCCTTCTCTGCTACCGTATAAAAAATATGCAATTGGTGAAAATTCATATCTTCGCCCCTCTTCGATTACACTCTCTACATTGTAGCCGATTTCCCGCTTGGCAACAAAAAAAGCATGCAGCTTGTCTGCATGCGATAATACTTGAATCTATGATTTCAACATATTGAATCTACTCAGGCTTACTTATGCTTGCGGCTATTTTTGACCAACGTCATTCTTCTTGAATGTCTTAACCATGAATAATATGATTTCAGGTCCCTCAACTCAATGGTCTCCGACATACGTCCCAGAAACGTAACTACAATCATTTTGTGCAGCGGGTTGCCCGCAATATCATATTCTCCTTCAAGTTCGGAAAATTCGGCGACCACCACCAGATCCTCATCAATCAGGTAGACGTCCTGTTCATTACGGTAGTATGGTGTTATACGGTCCTGCTTCAGACACTCCCATAACCACGCCGCAATATGGTCATCATCACTACGTGCAGGCTCAATACGGTCTGCATACCGCATCTTGGCATGATGGGTAATGACGATGTCGGCCACTTTCTTGTCTCCAAGAGCCACGAAAAACGGCTCGTAGGTGCTCCAACGTTGCATCACCTTATCACGCATGGGAATCACTCTCCACCAGATAGGACTTTCTATCTATTTATTACCAAATATATTACAACATTAGTCCCGCAACCTCAAGGCGTAAGTTTAACTTTTTTTCACAATAGCCAATTTGTGTATAATTCAAGAAAAGAGCGACCCCAAAGGGTCCCTCCAGTTTCTCGTCTATATTCCGTAAAAGCTCGTTTTGTCCATCGTTTTGCTGGCATACTCGGTTTTGATCTCATTACGATACGAGCGTTCGATCTTGCGCACATAGGAAAGTCGCTTCACATTTTTCATCGTATCTTCTGCCCGTTCTGCATTAACATACATGACCACATAATGCATACGGCGGGAGATATAATGCACGGTGCCATATTTTTCGAGATTACGGGCAGCCTTCAAATCACTGACCCAAATAATGAATCCTGTCCTTTCCGCAAACATCATCGTTCCCCGCCCTTCTATAATGATTACTTAACTGCAACCACACTTGCCGCCACTACCGCAGCCGCCCTTCGGATTCGGGTCATTGCTCGGTACTTTAATGGTTGTTGACACTGCGAATGCAATGGTCTCTGACATCTGGAATAACATATCATCCAGGGACTTCTCTGCCTGTTTGAAGCGGATTACCGCCTCGAAATTTTCCAACTCCTGTTCCAGAGCCTTCACCTGGTCTTTTGCTGCATGATAATCCGGGTGAAAATGACCGAAACGCTGTGTTTCTTCAAACAATTCCTTCTTGGCATTCAGCTTCCGAATCCCCATCTGAATCTCAGGGGTAGTCTCGACTTGCTGCTTCCAATATAAATAATCCGATACTTCGGCAGATTGGTTAATCATGTCGCCCAGTTCATATGCGCCCGTTAACACTTGGGCCATATCGACCGTGTTCATTTCCGCTACGCTCATGAAATATTCATCCTATCTATATATAAAGTTCTACTTAACGTAGACTACCTCATCATAGCATATCCATGAATAGTTAAGAAGAGTTTTTCCTGCAATTAGAAATAGGGGGAACTCGAAAATTCGCCTTTCAACCTGATATTCACGTGATATAGTCAGGTTATGACATCATCTGGCAGGATAAGACGCATTGTATCCCACTCCGACGGGGAGAATGTACGCCATTCCGTCTCTGATGTATTTTCACTTGAATCCAGCATGCACCAACCGCTTAAAGTCCATTGTTCATGACCCTCTACCTGATGTGGAATGAGGTATTGCGTACGATTTTCCTGTTGTATCCCCAGCTTGGTCTGCCATTCAATGGCTTTGGCAGCAATCTGTCGGGCGGTTGAACTATGATATCGACGCCACTCCTTGTACCAGGTCTCCGGTATCTCCTCAAACCCCAACAGAGAGAACTTCTTCTCAATGACAGAATGATCACGCTCCAACCCATGCAGAGAAGCAGGGACATCAACCAGACCTTGATTATCCGGTGTGTAGAAAGAAGAATATACACCGCTCAACACATCTTTTTCTAATAACTTCGAATCATCTGCGGAGCCTGTACTTACATCCATTACCTCCATGTGCTGATCTAAAGTTAACGGTGCAGCATCCGTCTCCTTTGCCCAATCTTCTAACGCAACACGTACATTCTCCGGTATACCTGTCAGAGCATATTGATCCAGAAACTCTATCACTTCAGGTAATTCATACCCTCTGGCTATGACCGAAATGAATCGTTCTCTTGTCATGCGGTAGATCGACATTCGATCACGCGTCACCCGTTCTGCGCATTGCTCCAGCATCCAGATCACGTCAGGCCCTGCTTCCGGCGGCACCAACATTTCGAAATCAGGCTGCATGTAAAATCCACACGGCTCCGTCTCATTTATCATCTTTTGTTCCCGATTTAACAGGCTCTGTGGTTCGATCAACCAGCGGAATGCCAGCTCTCCCGACTGATCTTCTCCTACTTCACCATAACCCCAGCCAGCCAGTGCGCAGAGCCAGCCCCTGACTCGTGGTTTCAATTCCGAATTCTCTATATGGCACCATATGTTCTTTTCGGGAGCAAGCACTGCCAATTGATAACAGAAATGCTGCAACGCGGGTTCAGCTTCTCCGTATCTTTCCATACACGCTTGATATATTTCCCGATGCATCTGTCTCCACGAGAGCTTCAACCATTTTTGTAATCGATGATCTACAATCTGAATTCGATCATCTGACTTCTGAACCAGATTCAGACTGAGCAGTAGATCGAGAAGGATAGCTACGTGGGTCGGATACAAATCCGAATGCTCATATCGGATGCTCAGACCATCAAAGTCTGTCGAAGATAATACCGTGATCACACTTAATTTTTGAACACTTTTCTTATGTATAGTGCCCTTACCTGTCAAAGGAAGTCCTTCTCTTTTGATCCACGCGATCAGATGAAGCAGCTCCGCAGCAATATCCGGCTTTCCTTCCTGTAATACATGAGCATGCTGTGCCATCTGCTTAACGGTTATACCCACTCTTTGTGCGTAAGCAATCGTCAATGTCTCCATCAGCGAAGCAGGAATATAGAATAATCGCTCCCCCCAACTCTTATGCACAGATTCGATCCATTTTTGCTGCCGAAGGTTGGCAAATGAAGATTTGGCTTCTGCGACACTTAGTCCTTCGATGGCCCACTGTTCTCGACGCAGGAGGGAGGAAAAAGGCTGACCCGCATGTTTGTGAAAAATTGCACCAAGTACTTTTTGTTCCACCAAAGCAAGCTTTGACCAAGAATCAAGGTTCAGTACCACAGGCTCATCTATTGGTTCAAATGAAGACATATCCCAATCCCTCCTCTTTTCGCGAGTATAAATGGACTATTCGTTCTCATGAACGATGGCATATTCATATCCCTGCTCCACCAAGAACATCTGACGGTTTAATGCAAACTCCTGTTCCTTACTATCCTCTGATACCAGCGCATAGAAATAGGCTTTGTTTTCTCCCGCTTTCGGTCTCAGAATTCTCCCCAAACGCTGTGCCTCTTCCTGCCTTGACCCGAAACTCCCGGATATCTCAAGCGCAACAGCAGCATCGGGCAGATCCACAGCAAAATTGGCAACCTTGGATACCACAATCGTTTTAATCTCTCCACGTCGAAAAGCGGCAAACCATTTGATTCGCTCTTGCTGTGACATGGTTCCCGAGATTAGAGGTGCTTCAATTTCCCGGGCAATCAACTCAAGTTGATCCAGATATTGACCAATCACAAGTGCAGGCAAATCCCGATGACGTTCCAGCAACCGCTTGACTACACGTACCTTCGCCGGATTCTCGGCAGCCAATCGAAATTGATGCTTAACCTCAGCTTGCAGATAATTTGATCTTAGTTCCGGGGAGAACGGGATGCGTATCTCCTGACATTGTACATCGGCAATCCACCCTTGCTGCTCCAATTGTTTCCATGGCATATCATAGAGCTTCGGACCAATCAACGAAAACACATCCTGTTCACAGCCATCCTCTCGAACCAATGTAGCCGTTAATCCCAGTCTTCGGGTAGCTTGAATATCCGCAGTTGCACGAAACACTGGTGCTGGGAGCAAATGTACTTCATCATATATGATCAGCCCCCATTGCCGCTCACTGAGCAGTTTGATGTGGGTAAAATCAGCATCCTTTGATTTCCGGTGTGTAAGAATCTGATATGTAGCTACAGTCACAGGTTTCACCTGTTTTTTCTGACCTGAATACTCACCAATCTGTTCGCTGGTAATTGTGGTTTTGTCTTGAATTTCTTGAATCCACTGTCGCACAGACGTTGTATTGGACGTCAAAATAAGGCATTCACATTGAAGCCGCTCCAGCACGGCCATGCCAATGACCGTTTTGCCTGCCCCGCAAGGAAGTACGAGTAAACCACTTCCTCCCATGCCCTCACTTCCTTCGAATGCATCCACAGCCTCTCTCTGGTAAGAACGCAGCGCAAATCGCTCAGAGTGGTCCCCTGTATCATTGGTTCGCCATTGGAATGAAAGCTTGGTTCCCTCCCGATACCCCACGTAATCAAGTACGGGGTAACCCAATCGTGTTAATTCCCTTTTTAATAACCCTCGCTGTTCTCCTGGGAGCAAAAGTTCATGAGCGTCCTTGCGTTCCATACGAAAGGCAGCTATCGTTTTCAATCCACTTAATTCATCCAGCAACCGCTCATCCTCACTGTAAAGGCACATTCTGGTGTGATCTGCTTCGGAATGCAGCTTTAATTTGCCATACTGATCCATGATTCTCCGAACATCCTGTATGAGTGCAGCAGGCACGTTCCAGCGGGATACCAGCTCCAGACTTGCGATGACTTGTTCTGCATTCCATCCCAGCGCAGCAGCATTCCAGAGCGATAACGGAGTGATTCGGTAGGTATGAAACGCTGCCGGTGTCTTAACCAGTTCTGAATACATCCCAAGTTGCTCTCTTGCTCTTTCGAATCCGGGGTGACCAACTTCCAGCAAAACTGTAAAATCTCGCTGAACAATACAAGCATCTGTCCTTAACATATGTTCTGTTCCTTCCATGTGGAGCCTTCCTCCTCACAAAAAAAGTCCAGTTCCGGCAGCTTCCGAAAATGAACCTCTATAATTTCGAGTTCAAAAAGTCAAATTTTCAGTACCGAAAAATGGACTTTTTGAACAACCTCTAAAAATCCACAAAAAAAACATCCTGCCCATACCTTGGTATGAACAGGATGCCCAACTGCATCTAAAGTCATTCGGCTGTGTAACCCTTAGCCATGGCAATAAATAATCTCACGGCCGTCTGCATCGCGTCTTCATCAAAATCAAACATCGGATGGTGATGCGGATAGATCGCATTTTTATCCGGGTTACCTGCTCCAACAAACATAAAGCACCCTGGAACCTTCTGCAGATAATAAGCAAAATCTTCCGCTGGCATCAGCATTGGGGAAGCTTTCACTCGTTCTGCCCCAAATAATTCTGTAGCTTCTCTGAAGAAACGTGCTGTCTCCTGTTCATCATTAACCACAGGCGGATATCCCATAATATATTTCACTTGCGTCTCTGCCCCATAAGCTGCCCCTGTCTGGGCTACCATGGTAAGCACACGCTCTTTCATCCCGTTTCGGGTCTCTTCATCAAACGTTCTTACCGTACCGCTCATTTTGCATTGCTCTGCAATTACATTCTGAGCCGAGCCCGCCTGCATTGTACCAATGGTCAGCACCGCGGGTTGCAATGGATCCACCGAACGACTGACAACGGTCTGAAGCTGCATCACAAGCGCAGAACCCGCGATAAGACTATCTATCGTGGATTGTGGCATCCCGCCATGTCCACCTTTGCCTTTGATCTCAATGTAAAAATCGTCCGCCGCCGCCATCATCGGTCCTGCTTTACTGGCAACAACACCTACAGGCAGCGGGGTCCAAAGATGAATGCCATATATGACATCGACACCTTCAAGCGCACCATCCGCAATGACCTGAACTGCGCCGCCCGGAAGCAGTTCTTCTGCTGGCTGGAACAAAAAACGAATCTCTCCTTGGATCTCCTGCTTGTGACGGCTGAAATACAATGCCGTACCGAGCAAGATGGAGATATGACCATCGTGGCCGCATGCATGCATCGCTCCTGCTTGTTGTGATGCATACTCGACATTCTTTTCATCCTGAATTGGAAGTGCGTCCATATCAGCTCGCAGCATGACGACAGGCCCCGGCTTGTCCCCACGAATTGTACCGATGACCCCGTGGCCGCCAACATGACGCCTCACTTCAACGCCATAGCTCTCCAACATATCCGCTACAAAAGAGGATGTCTTCTCCTCATGAAAGGAAATCTCAGGATTGCGATGAAGGTGACGCCGCCATTCCACCATGTGGATCTGCAGATCTTCCCACCATATATTATTAGTCATGTCTCTCCACCCTTTCAATCTTGAACGGGACTTGAATCAAGCCCGAACCTTCCTCTTCAAACCTATTGCTGTATATTGTAGCAGAATTGGAAGAAAACCGATACGAAACACCCTTGGAAAGCTTGCACGGGAAGGGGAAACATACTATCATGAACTAGAGAAATACTCGAGAAATTATACTCGGAAGCTTATGAGGAGGATCAAACGCTTATGATTTTTGAGAATACAGGCTTGGATGGCTTGAAGAGCGACTTGGCATACCTGGATGAGAGCGCCGAGAAAGTCGGATTTGTCCGGTGGCAATGGGAATATTACCGTGCTACATATGACTACAAAATTGAAGATGAACAAACCAACTCAGAATACTTTGTACGCATTAATACCCGCGCTGTGGAAGGCAAATTGGAAAAACCGGATACCGTTCTTGCTGTTGAAGCAGTATACCTTGGCAAAGCCACTTTCCCTCACGGCCTGGATTATGACTCTTCCGTTCCGCAACCAGTCGTGAAGCTGGCAGCCGAAAAATTACAGCAGCTTAAAGAACTGCTGGAAGCATAGGCTGGGCCAAACGATGAAACAACAAACGGCCCAAACGAAAACGAAGAGAGGCACGCCGGATTTTCAACTGCTAATCCTCACTTTATTGTTGGTGGGCTTTGGACTGGTGATGGTATTCAGCTCCAGTTCCAGCATTGCAATCGCAAGCGAAAGATTTAACAATGATGCCCTTTACTTCACGAAAAAACAACTTATGTGGGCGATTATCGGTCTATTTGGCATGTTTTTTGCCATGAATATCCGCTTCAACAAGTACAAAAAGCTTTATGCACCCTTTTTCCTGCTTACTACGGTAATGCTAGTAATTGTGTTGGTCACAGGCGCGGTATTGAACGGTGCACGAAGCTGGATTCACATTTTTGGTTTCAGTCTTCAGCCTGCGGAATTCGCTAAAATTGCTATCATTCTCTATCTCTCTGCTCTTATTACCAAAAAAGGTGAGAAATTCAGGGTTTTCAAGACAGGGTATTTTCCCGTCTTGTTCATCGTTGGATTCATCGCAGGGCTGATTATGCTGCAACCAGACTTCGGCACCACCTTCATTCTGGTGTCCACCTGTGGTCTCTTGATCTATGCCGGTGGAGCCAGTATGAAACATATCCTGGGTTCGATTCTCTTGGTTGTACTCGGTGGGGCACTGGCGTTTGGAGCGAATTCTCTGTTTTCTTCCATGTCTCCTTCCGACACAACGACTGCTACAACAGCAGTCACTGCGGAGCAGAACTACAAGATCGGACGGATTCAGGCTTTTCTTGATCCATTATCCGATATTAATGGCGGAAGTCTTAACCTCTACCGTTCGCTTGTTGCCATTGGTGATGGCGGCATGACAGGTTCCGGGATTGGACAAGGTACAATGAAGCTGCACTATTTGCCAAATGCGTATAATGACTTTATTTTCTCCGTAATTGGGGAAGAACTCGGATTCATCGGAAGTGCATTATTCTTGCTTGTTTACCTGTACTTCATCTGGCGAGGAATTATTGTCTCTCTCCGCTGTCCGGATCCATTCGGAACATTGGTCGGCATAGGTATCATGGGACTAATCGCGATTCAGGCATTTATCAACATCGGTGGTGTAACTCAGACCATTCCGGTAACGGGTGTCACACTTCCGTTTATCAGTTATGGAGGTACCTCACTCTTTGTGATGATGGTTGCCATGGGCATTCTGCTTAGTATCTCACGCACCAACAATCTGGACGTGATCAAGGAAGAGAAAACGAAGTCCGTGACTGTACAGACACAGACTCGTACCTCACCTGCTCTTCGTTCACGGGAGTCCATCCGTCGGATTCGATAAAAAACAACACAAAAAAGGCTGTGCACCTAATGGATGCGCAGCCTTTTTCTGTGTACTCGGTACAATTCTGTCTATCAAGATGAAGAACAGGTCAATATGGCTCTGTTCTCCATTGCGGATTGCGATTTCTACAGATCGTCGCCTTTGAAAGATACGCCTTCTACCTTTACATTGACTTCAACCACGCGTAATCCGGTCATGGTCTCTACCGCTTCTCTTACATTCTGCTGGAGCATACGGGAAACTTCATGAATCGGGGTTTCGTACAGGACGATGATGCGCAGGTCAATGGCTGCTTCCAGCTGGCCGACCTCAACGCTCACGCCTTTCTGTACGTTTTTACCGCTGAGTCGCTTCGCCCAGCCCTCTGACAATCCTCCAGACATTGCGGCAATTCCGGGTGTTTCCATTGCAGCCATTCCGGCAATTTTTGCAACCACGTCATCGGCAATCCGGATGTTTCCGCTCTCCAGTTGAAGTTGTTCTGCCATGCCACATCCTCCTTCACTTCGTTACTCGTATTTTAAATCCTTTCCACCCCAAAAAGCAAATTAAACTCAAAAAGATGCGTTTACAACCTACCACCATTTGGTTATATTGAAATATGAAAATAATCTCATAAGCGATTTACAATGCAATTCAAAACAAAATAATTTATAACCGAGGTGTTTGTTGTGAGAAACCGGATTTCATCCATTTTGCTGATTGCGTTCTTTGCACTCAGTGCCATCGCCCACTACTTGAAATGGGATTCGATTCTACAGTTCGTGATATCAGCCATTTCGGTTATTTTTGTGGCCGGTTTTTTAGGCAAAGCCACCGAAAATGTGGCTCACTACGCCGGACAGCGGCTGGGTGGATTCTTGAATGCCACGTTCGGCAATGCTGCCGAATTGATCATCGCCATTTTCCTCGTTAAAGAGGGACTGTTCGACATGGTCAAAGCAAGTCTGACAGGCTCCATCATCGGAAATCTGTTGTTAGTGCTCGGGTTAAGTATTTTTGCCGGAGGACTCAAGTTCAAAATTCAGAATTATAATGTTTCACTCGCAGGTCTGAATGGTTCCCTGATGATTGTTGCCATCATTGCCCTGTTTATTCCGGCAGTCTTTCTCAATACACATTCCATTACACAGAAAGACACCAATACACTTAGTCTCATCGTGGCCGGATTGCTCATTCTCGCGTATATTGCGTGGTTGCTATTCTCCATGGTAACGCATAAGAACTACCTTGCAGACGTTACTGAGGATCGCGATGAAGAGCTACCGCATGAGCATGCTCCGGCATGGTCCAAGAAAAAATCAATTCTCTATCTGGTGCTCGCAACAGTCATGGTTGCCTTTGTCAGTGAATGGCTGGTGGGCACGCTCGAAGTCTTCACTTCGGAATTTGGACTTAGCGAACTGTTTGTCGGTGCATTCCTTGTGGCCATCATCGGTAATGCGGCCGAACACAGTGCAGCCATCATGCTTGCCATGAAAAATAAAATCGGAGCAGCCGTCGAGATTGCGGTTGGCAGCAGCTTGCAGATCGCGCTCTTCGTCGCTCCTGTACTGATTTTTGTCAGCTACTTCACAGGCAGAACCATGGATATCGTATTTACAACGATTGAACTGGTCGCCATCGGCGTATCCGTATTTATTGCGAAGTCCATTACCCAAGATGGTTCAACGAATTGGTACGAAGGTTTACTCTTGCTCGTGGTATATATCATACTCGGTGTATCCTTCTTCCTGGTATAACCCTTCCCTCAGGTAGCATATAAACAAGCCACAAGAGGCAGCCCGAATTTACATTCGGTGCTGTCTCTTTGCTTGTATACGCCTCCCGGCTGGCTTGCATCCCAATCCCGTTCAGACGCACAAAAAAAGCATGCATAAACGCCTGCATGCCTTCTATTCTGACCCGCGCATATGCAGGCTATTGCTCATTCTTCTTGTTCAAGGCTTCATATAGAATTGCCAAATTCCGCTCAAGCGCGCTAACCAGCTGCTTACCTGCACCTTCTGGAAGGAGCCCTGCACGAACAGCAAAATCAACTTCCTTGGAGAACCCATACATCTGTGTATCCAATACTTCCTCATAGAGAGGGCAGTAGCGGGTAGCCAGATTCTCCATCTGTACTTCAATAAGCTTCTGTATTTTATCTGCATCTTCTTGAAGAAGACTGATCGCTTTCAAATTCAGCTGGTCCTGCAGATCAGATGAAGTCATGCATTTTTCCCCCCTATGTCCCAAAAATCGCGTAAAGACGTTCTACCTCTAATATTAGACGAAATGAAGAGCTAATACAAGAACCTGACCAAAATAAGCCCGCAAAGTTAAGCCTTCTGTTGAAGCATAATCCACCTGTTCAAGTCACGTCCAGACGAGTATTCAGATCATTCCATGCCAAAAAACACCCCTGCCTAAAAAGGCAGAGGTGCTTCTTGAGAGCTATTACTCAGATGCGATGCTTACATTCAGTCCATGCTTGGCAAATACTTCTGACATGGCTGCTTTTGCTTCAACTGCATCCGGACCATGAACATGCAGTTCATAGCTGTGCGTGCTGATCAGCGTTGTAAACAATCCGAGAATACTTTTCACATCGATATACTTGTTCTCCGAATGAAGCACGATTGAAGAAGTAAACTTGCCTGCTGTTTGAGCAATTTCCACTACAGCCGCGTTATTACTCGACATAGGAATCCCTCCGTCTTTTTACTATTGGTATCATCTATTAATTACCACTACATGATACCGTGAATCCGCTTTCCTAGCAACAGCAAAATCCTGTTCCTATTTCAAACGGTCCGGATTCAGGCATTCCAGCTCAGGAATAACAAAAATACCGTCTTTACGAATCAGCACATCATCAAAATAAATCTCCCCGCCGCCATAATCCGGACGCTGGATCAACACCAGATCCCAGTGGATGGACGAGCGGTTGCCATTGTCCGTTTCTTCGTATGCCTGACCCGGTGTAAAGTGCAAGCTGCCTGCGATTTTTTCATCGAACAGGATATCTTTCATCGGATGCAGAATATGCGGGTTAAATCCAATCGCGAATTCACCGATATGACGAGCACCCTCATCCGAATTCAGGATTTCATTCAAACGCTCTGTATCGTTGCTTGTCGCTTCAATGATTTTTCCATTCTCGAACGTGAACTTGATATTTTCAAATGTCACTCCGTTATACAGCGTTGGCGTGTTATAACTAATTGTTCCGTTCACGGAATTACGCACAGGGGCACTGTACACTTCGCCATCCGGAATATTTTTTTGGCCAGAACATTTCTCTGCACCGATATCTTTAATGGAGAAGCTCAGTTCTGTTCCTGGTCCGGTGATACGAACTTTGTCCGTCCGCTTCATCAGGTTAGCAAGCGAGTCCTGCGCTTTGTCCATTTTGGCGTAATCCAGGTTACATACGTCGAAGTAGAAATCTTCGAACGCTTCTGTACTTGTATTGGCGAGTTGCGCCATACTTGCGTTAGGGTAACGAAGTACAACCCATTTCGTATGTTTGACACGTTGTTCACTATGTACCGGGTGGGAGTACAATGAATTGTACATTTTCATTTTTTCTTCCGGCACATCGGACAGATCATTCACATTTTCTCCAGCACGAATACCGATATAACAATCCATCTGTTTCATCCGGTTCAGATCAATCTCTGCCCACGTTTTCATCATTTCTTCTGTGGCATTTTTCAGCATCGCACGCTGTACGGTTTTATCAGTCAACTGTACAAAGACGTTACCACCTTTTTTGCCTACTTCTTCAATAATGGCGTTAATCAGATCACGTTCCGATCCAATCATCTCAACCAATACATTTTCACCAGGCTGTACATCTACTGAATAGCCCACCAGGTTTGCTGCAAGCTTTTGAATTCTTGGGTCCTTCATCTTGGTAAAATCCTCCTGTCATCTGCCATACTTAAATTGAACAACGGTAAATTACGATACTATTGTAGCACGCGAACAGTCATCCCGTCAGCAGGCAGTCCCTCACTTCGTTTATTGATATGACTTGAAGTTTACATCGGTGACAAGGGCTTCTTTGTTACTTTTACGGTTGTTGTCCGTGTAACTCATCTGACTTTCAGAGGATAAACGAAGAGGCAGACTGCTCTTCCGATCTACCGTGAGATGATATACCGTCTGCACGCTCGCTTGTTTCATCATCTGTTGCATCGTTGTTTCACCCTGTTTCCAAACTTTCTCCAGATCCTTCTCAAGCTTCTCCTTACGCGCCCCTTTCACCGAAGCTGCCTTATGCATATATTCTTCCCGAATGGCGTTCATCTCGTCGTTTAGCTGGGTTACAGCCCATGATTTGGCGTCTTCCGGTGCAAGTTCAATCCGTAATGTTCTGGTTCGACGACCAGCGCCATACTCCGATTGAATGGTTTTGTGCATCCCATCGATCTTCTCCAATTGGGCAATTGGGTTAAAACGAGAAAGAGACCCACGCAGCGGCTCATGCTGCGCTGACAATGCCATCCATTGCCCTTGTTTCCGCTCGAAAGAGGCGCTAAACCCACTGGGCTGTCCATTATTTTTTACGGCAGTTGTTTGAATGCCTGTGCCCACAGCAGTTACTTCTCCAGGTAATCGGGTCTGAAGGGTCAGACGATCATGATTCTCCAGCTTGCCTTCAAACTTGAACTGATTCTCGAACAGCCCACTGTTCTCCCGTCGAAGTCCTGCCTCTCCTTCAAAACTCAACGTTTCTTTTCCCGCTATCCCCGATAAAGCCAAGGAAAAAACCTCTTCAGGCGTTTGATCTCGCTGGATTAATCCACAACCCGGAACACCAATAATCACGATGCTCACAAATAACCATAATGTACGTAACGAATGGCGGTTAAACATGTCTATCTTCACCCTTCCGTGAACTTTCTCCATAGATTGCCCCGCCCGTATACGCTTATACTTCCTTCTATACACAACTTGATCTGCAATGCACAAAAAAAAGAGAACGACTCCGCAATTGGAATTGTTCTCTCTTAACGTGTTACATCCTGTTCCTCTACAACGATTCTGTTCCGACCACCATTCTTGGCGCTGTACAAAGCCATATCAGCCCGATAAAACAAGGACTCTACACTGACCTTTTCATCCATCCAATTCCACTCTGCGATGCCACTGGATACCGTAACGGGCGGTCTGGTCTCTTCTGCGACTCTCTTTCGAATCACTTCCGCATAATCTAACGCCTGCCTTACACTCACCTGTGGCATATAAATCGCCAGTTCTTCTCCACCCCATCTGGCACATACATCCTCCGAGCGAACAGAGCTGGTGACGATCTCACTCACTTGCTTCAATACTTGATCCCCCGTCTGGTGTCCGAATGTGTCATTCACCTGTTTGAACTGATCAATATCCACCACTATGAGGGAGCCACAGAATTCATGAGCCTGTCGCTCGTGAATCACACTATCCAGATAATGCCTCACATACAGACCTGTCAACATATCCAGATTAGCCAAGCGCCGAACCTCGGCATGCAGCGTGGCATTTGACAGGGCAAGCCCGATATGAATGGATAACATCTGCAAGAGCCGATAGTTATCATATGAAAAGTAATGCTCTCTACTATGTCCCAACAAAATGGCACCCTTCACTTCACCATTAACTCTGATCGGTGATGCAATAAGTGACATGGATCCCGTATCTTCCATGAAAAAGGAGGACACTTTATCATATTGCGCATAATTGACTATAATAAGCGGTTCCTCTGTTCGATAGATCAAGCCTGCGATACCGTAGTCTACAGAAAAGGATTGGTGAAAAACATCTTTCACGTTAGATGACATAACTTCGAAGTCATTTGTACTGTCATTGAGTTGAAGAATGCAACACGTTTCAGCCTGGAATATTTCCTTTAACTCTTGCTCGGATAGTTGATAAATCTCCGAAAGATGCAGACTCTTGTTCAACCGCTGTGTAAGATCATTAATTAAACGAAGTTCCTGAATTAACATATTGGATTGTTCATGCAACTTGGCGTTCTCAAAGGCCGTTCCTGCAGTGTCTACCATCATCGTAATCAATTGCAAGTCCGATTCTTCCATAATCTCTTCATTCATTTCGATATGGAAAACACCGTATATGCCTTGTTTGCCTTTCAGCGGAATCCCTACATCTACAATGCGGTTCTCTGCATCATGTGAGCGAGCAACAATCAGCTTACCTTCCATAAATGAACGCACACAAATATCTTCTCCTCGCTCGTGGACAAGCAACGGTTTAATCCGTGGATCAGAGTTGCTCTGATCCTGAGACATATACAATTTGATATAAGTCGCCGGGTACAAGTAGTCCATACTGTCAAATACCTCATCCAATATAGCCTCGACATCCATTTTGTCATGCATTCGCTGAACAATCTGAAAGAGGATGGACCTCCGGTGTTCCTCACGGGCTGTTTGTTCATGAGCATGTAACAGGTCCGTCATAAATATGTATTCAAATCTTCGGTAAAAGCAGGTGCGATAATGCAATGCCTCAGATTGAACCACAGCTTCAGACGTTTCATATCCATTGGATTCATAGATCACAGCAGTGAATACGGCAAACATATCCTTGTTTGTTCTAGAGAATAAGGGATGTGTTATTATAAGATATTCTCCGTGTTCGCTTGTCCCTTTAAGGGACAGGACCTGCCTCTTATCCAAACATTCCAATACCAGCCTGCGTGCATTTACGCCCGGATCAGCTTCATGATCGCTATCGTATCCTATGCAATCGCCTTCGGTGTTCCACACGCTGTAAAAGGTTGATGTTCTGGCCAGCCTTGAACCCACTCTGGAGTTCCAGTCACTGTATGCCTGCTCTAGCAAGCTGCCCAAATATGAAAAATCAAAAGGTGTGATATCCATTTTTTGCATCCACAACACATGCTCTTCATGAGAATGAGGAGCGGCAAAAGATGCGGAATCGCCCGAACTTCGTGAATTCAAGCTGGCAGGTAAACTTCTTAGATGTTCTAACATGTCAGGCGCTCCTTTGCACCGTTTTTGCATCCACCAGGATGCATTAATCTGCAGACGTTATCGCAAACCTGCAAATTCGTTGCGATAACCTTATTACATAAAGATGATTTAAAGTTAAGATACAATCTATTTTACTCTGTTTAAAGCTTTTTTGCATCCATATTTCAGAAAATTGTCCCATTATTTTAGGCCCAATGACCTATCGACAAATTTAGACGTTTTTTTGCTTTTATTCTACGCTTGACTTTGTTTCTCTTAAACTGTAATATAAATTGTTGATGAAGACTACTAATGGGTCTTTAAATTTGGGCATTACCGGTTGTGTCACCCTCATTCTTTTTGTTGCTTTCAGGACAGCGGCTGAACTTTCCTGATCGTTCTATGCGAGGCCAAGCCCGCATCAACAAATTGGAGCGCAAACAGAGCCCTAATATGAACTTTAACTAAAAAGGAGCTACTTTAAACATGGCACGTTACACTGGTCCTAAATTTAAATTGAGCCGTCGCCTCGGCATTTCCCTTAGCGGAACAGGCAAAGAATTGAAACGCCCTTTCCCTCCAGGTCAGCACGGAGCTAACCAACGCAGAAAAATGAGCAACTACGGTATGCAATTGCAAGAAAAACAAAAATTGCGCCACATGTACGGTTTGGGCGAGAAGCAATTCCGCACACTGTTCTCTAAAGCTCAAAAAATGCAAGGTATTGCCGGTGAGAACTTCATGTTCTTGCTTGAGTGCCGCCTTGACAACCTCGTTTACCGCCTTGGGTTTGCTAACTCCCGCGCTGGAGCGCGTCAGTTGGTAGCACACGGTCACGTAACTGTAAACGGCAAAAAAGTCGATATCGCTTCTTACCAAGTAAGCACTGGTGATGTAATCGGCTTGCGTGAGAAGAGCCGCGCTCTTTCTTCCGTTAAAGAAGCTTTGGAAGGCCGTTCGCATCTTCCAGCATACGTTGAATACAACGAAGCAGCTGTAGAAGGTAAATTCATCCGCTTGCCTGAGCGTGCTGAATTGTCCCAAGACATCGATGAAAAACAAATCGTCGAGTTCTACAACCGTTAATCGTTGCAATCACATTAAAGTTTCAATCCAAACAGCTGTCGAGATTTTCTCGGCAGCTGTTTTTCTATGCTTTTTTTTAATTATCTTCATTATAGGAACGTAAATAACGATATAAAATATAGACTCCCTTCAGGAGAAGCACACATCCATATATACATCACAAGAATGACATCGAGGGGGATTAAACATGCATTTTTTTCGCAATCGCAAGCTCGCTGTTAAGCTTGGACTTTTACTCGGGATCGTATTACTCTGTTGTATTGGAGCCCTGATTGCATTTAATACCAAATCCATTTACGACAAAAGCCTGCAGTACGGCGAAACCGTTGCTGGACAGGCAGCAAACCGGGCTACGAATGAGTTTATGACTGACATTAATCAGGTTAAAAACACGTTGGACACCATGAGTACCACCTTATTGGATGCCGCTCAGAACGGATCACTCAACCGTGAAGAAATCGTCAGACTCCTTGAACAATATCTGAAAAAGGACGAGAAAGTTTTTGGCTTTTACACGGGCTGGGAACCAAATGCCTTTGATGGAAACGATACGGAGCACATCAACAAAAAAGAATATGATGATGCTACGGGGCGATTCGTTCCATACGTTATACGTGATGGCAACTCCATGCATTTTGAGCCTATGCCTACTTATGAGGGAAGCGGTGAAACCAGTACTTACTATCAGCAGCCAAAGAAAACCAAATCCATCTATTGGTCCGAGCCTGTTACCTATACGGTTGGTGGTAAAGAAACACTGCTCGTTTCGATTGTCCTCCCTCTATTAGATGAAAACAAAAATTTTCTGGGCATTGTGGGGGCCGACTTTACCATTGATCGTTTTCAGCAAAATATAGCATCACTTAATCCGGATCAAGGGTATGCCATGCTTATTACTAGCGAAGGACAGATTGCTGCACATGGCTCCAAACCGGAACTGGCTAATGAAGGAGCCGTAATTCCATCTGAAATGAAGACAGTCATTCAGCGTATACAATCTGGCGAGTCCCAGTTTTACGCTACAGACCCTGAAGTAGGGGAAGAACTGTTTATTGCCGAGCCCGCCAGGTTACAAGGAACGGATTCAAACTGGTACCTTGTGTCGGCGCTGCCAAAGAGCCATATCCTTCAACCTTTCTATGACAGCTTGAACTGGTCCATACTGATTGCGGCACTGGCAGTACTTCTGCTTGCAGGTGTGGTTACCTACACTATCGTCTCCATTGTAAGGCAGTTGAGTCAAGTCAATATTGTCGCTGGACAGCTCGCTGGCGGGGATTTGACACAAAAGTTACCTGTACGATCCAAAGATGAATTTGGCGTCATGGCGGGTCATATGAATCAGATGATGGATACACTGCGACATACCATATCGGTTATATCCGAACATGCTTTATCTGTCGGCTCCACTTCTCAACAATTGACCGCAGGTGCCGAAGAAACAGGTAAAGCAGCCGAACTGATTGCATTAACAGGAGTCGAAGTTGCAGATAAAGCAGGTAAACAGGTGCAGGAGCTGCAAGAGTCCTCCCGTTCCATGAATGAAATATCTGCAGGGATCGGAAGAATTGCAAAGGCCGCCTCCGATGTATCGGATTCATCGCGAGCTGTGGCTGAGCGAACAACTGTCGGAACCGATAAGATTCAGTCCGCCATGCGTATGGTCGATAGTGCCACCTCTTCTGTGCAGACATCCATGACCGCACTGGAGAATTTCCGTCAACGTTCTGAAGAGATTGGCCATATTACAGGCATGATCACGGAAGTTAGCCGTCAAACTAATCTTCTTGCCCTTAATGCTTCCATTGAAGCATCACGAGCAGGTGAACACGGGCGCGGCTTTGGTGTTGTTGCTTCCGAGATTCGTAATCTGGCTGAACAATCCAGAATATCAGCAGCGCAGATTGCAGCGTTGATTCATAGCGTTCAGCAAGAGGTCCTTTCTCTCGTTGAAAATATGGAACAGGGGAATGCCGAGGTAAGCCACATAGCGGAAGTGATTAATGAGAGTGGTGAACTATTCCTCTCCATTTCATCACAGATTTCAGATGTTAATGAGCAGATTGAACATGTCTCAGCCATTGCGCAGCAGATGTCAGCTGGATCACAGCAGGTTGATGCCACGTTAGTGCAACTCAAAACCATTGGTCATGAGACAGCAGATCACGCAACTCGTGTTGCCTCTGCCTCTGAAGAACAACTCGCATCCATGGAAGAGATTACGGCGGCATCTGCCTCACTAGCGAATCTTACTCAGGAATTATTAGAACTGATTCAACGCTTCAAAACCTAATGTAGAAGACCTCCAATACGACAAATCATTCAGGTCACCCTATGCACCTCAGCATGGAGGTGGCCTGCTTATTTTGGCTTACAACTCATGAAATGTGCTTCAATATCGCATGATATATAGCATAATGCATGGCAGAATGGCAAATTTCGACCATTACTTGTATTTCTCAGGCATGCAAACCCGCCTTTTTATGCTATAATAAGTGCTGTTAAAAGGAGGAAGACACTGAATGGTTGATGTTAATAAGAAAAAGCCCGATGAACAGCCTGTACGCAAACGCAGTTTTGCCCGCAGACTGGGAAGTTTCGTCAAATGGATGGTTGTCCTTGGATTTATGGGGGCACTATTTGTAGGCGGTGCTTTGATGGGATACGTCAGTTCCATTGTGAAAGACGAGCCTGTCCGTTCAAGGGCCCTGATTGAACAAAAAGTCAGCGAAAACTCCATTACAGGCTTTGCTTACTTTGCCGACGGCAGTCCGATCGGTCAATTACGTACGGAAGAAGACAGGCGTCCGGTCACTACAGACCAGATCCCACAAAAGGTTATTGATGCTGTCATTTCGATTGAAGACAATCATTTTTACGAACATAAAGGTGTAGACATGAGCGGAACACTACGTGCCGTGAAACAAAAAGTGCTGAAAGAATCAGTACAAACCGGCGGTAGTACACTGACTCAGCAATTGGCGCGTCGTGTGTTTTTGAATCTGGATCGCACGGAAGATCGGAAAGTGAAAGAAATTTTGCTCTCACTCCGACTCGAACGTTTCCTGACCAAAGACGAGATCATGACAGCCTATCTGAACAAAGTTCCTTTTGGTAATGGTTCCAGCGGATACAACGTTTACGGAATCAAAGCGGCCGCCAAAGGATTGTTCAATATTAACGATCTAGAAAAAATCAACATCGCTCAAGCTGCTTATCTTGCTGGATTGCCACAACTCCCCTCCTCTTACTCCGCTTTTAACGGTAAAGGTGATTTTGTAGAGGAGAATTTTGACCGCGCAATCAACCGTCAGCATCTGGTACTGCGCCGTATGCTTGAACTGGGCAAAATCAATCAGTCCGAGTATGACAAAGCTCTTGCTTTTGATATCAAAAGTTCACTCGCTCCGAAGACCATCAAGGCTTACAACACTTATCCATATCTTATGATGGAAACGGAACGACAAGCTGCACAGATTTTGATGAAACAGTTGAATTCCGACACAGCTGAATCTACAGACAAAGCTGCGGATGCAGCCACACCTCAGAAGGAAAGCAGTGCATTATTAGAGGAAGCTCAGACGCAACTGCGGACAGGTGGATATCGTATATACACGACCATCAACAAAAGTATCTACAAAACGATGCGTACCATTGCGGAAGATGACAGCAATTTCTCAGCAGATGATCCTGTCAAAGGAAAAGAACAAACTGCTGCCATGCTGATTAATCACAAAACCGGTGCTATTCTGGGCATGATCGAGGGTCGGGATTTCCAGGATGAACAGATGAACTATGCAACGCAGATGATACGTCAGCCAGGTTCAACGATGAAACCTATTGCAGCTTATCTGCCAGCTCTGGATGAGGGTCTTGTCCAGCCTGCTTCTATTATTGATGACTCACCGATCATTCTCAAAAATGGTCCGAGCGGCTACCACATTGCCAAGAATGCCAACAATCGGTATCAGGGACTGGTCACTGCCCGCAGAGCACTGAATTATTCTCTAAATATACCGGCTCTGAAGTTGTTTAATGAAGAAGTAGGGATCGAGAAAGCTTGGACCTTCGCCAAGAAACTGGGGATTACCACCATTCAGAAGGAAGACTATCAGGCTCAGACAGGTGTTCTCGGAGGTCTCCAATACGGTGTAACCGTTGAAGAATTAACCAGTGCCTATGGCGCTATCGCCAATAAGGGCGTATATAACGATTCTTACATGATTAGCAAAATTGTAGATTCCAAAGGCAACATCGTTTATAAACACGATACTGAACCTGTCCAAGCCTTCTCGGAGCAGACAGCATACCTGATGACCGATATGCTGCGGACCGTTATTACAGAGGGAACGGCAGATAAAGTACGTGAAAATTACAAATATTCCAAGAGTGTGCCAATCGTAGGTAAAACGGGTTCCACTCAAAACTACGCAGATGTCTGGTTTGAAGGTTATACACCAGATGTCACACTTGGCGTGTGGGTTGGATACAAACAGCCGGTGAATACGCTGGAAAGTAAATCACAGAGAAAACGTGCGCAGCAACTGTGGTCGAAAATACTGAACGAAGTGATCGATACGCAAAAAGATCTGTTCGTCACAGATTCGTTCAAAAAACCATCTGGCATCGAAACGCGCACGGTGTCTGCATACAGTGGCAAGTTGCCAACATCCATGACTGACAAATTTGTTACGGATATTTTCAACAGCAAGTTTGTTCCGAAGGATAGCGATGACGGTGTAGCCAAAGCCAGGTACATTACTTACAATGGTGTAAACTATATTCCGCGTGACGGAACACCTTCGGACATGTTGAAGGAAAAAACAGTAATCAAACGTAAAAAACCAATCTCGGATCTCATCAAAGAATTGCAAAATGCATTCTCACGTATGAGTCGACATGAGTCACTTGCGTATTACCTTCCTGAAGATGCTGATGCAGACATGCCAACACAGATTGATCCAAGAACAGATAACGGTAAAGCACCTGATGCACCAGGCAACGTACGCATCTCAACCTCGGGTGACAGAGCTGTCATTACATTTAATGCCACACCTGAAAATGATGTCGTGGGTTATCGTCTGTATCGTTCTGTAAACGGTGGAGGATTCCAGAACCAGGGTCAAGTTGTCCTGACTGGTGAATCGAGATCATTCTCTGCATATGCAGCACAAGGCGGCAACTTCGCCTTCTATGTGACCGCAGTGGATGTTGCCGGCAGAGAATCTGCTCCTAGCGCTACAGTAAATAGTGCTGGTGTAGCTCCTCCTGTGGAAGAAGAGATTAATGAGCCAATTGAAGTTCCAGGCACAGTCATTACGCCGGGAGAAACGCAGACCGATAATACAACAACGACAGCCCCAGGCACACCTGGTCAAGTCAGCGTATCTGCCCTCTCTCAAGGACTGCGCATTCAATGGGCGTCAACTCCAAACGCAGATAGTTATGCTGTATATTACAGTGAAACAGGCTCGGCTCCTTACACCAAAATTGGAACAACAGCGGGAAATACGATGGATTATGGAGTACCCGCGTCGACCAGTGGATGGTTCAAGGTATCTGCCAGCAATAGTGCAGGTGAATCCGAACCTTCTGCAGCCATACATTTTCAACCCTGATTCAGACATAGCTTTCCAAAACAAGCCGCATCCTCAGACTGTATCTGAGTGTGCGGCTTTTTATTTGTATTTACAGCAGCCAAAAAGCCTGCTTTCATGCCATTGGCATAAAGCAGGCTTTTACAATCCATTTTAATGGGTAGAGTCACCGTATTTGGCTTCGTAAAGTATCAACTCTCCCCATAGTCATTTGTATTACCATCGATACCGACACATTGATGATCCTGGCACTGTCACGTTAGTCTTCAATGGTGGATAGATCTCCTGTTGGCAGATCAAGCTCCCAGGCTTTCAGGACACGGCGCATGATCTTGCCGGAACGTGTCTTGGGCAGTTTATCCTTAAACTCAATCTCACGCGGAGCAGCGTGGGCAGACAGGCCCTCTTTGACAAAACGATAGATCTCTTCTTTCAGCTCCGGTGTCGCCTCATATCCTTCACGAAGTGCCACAAAGGCCTTGATGATCTCCCCACGTGTCACATCCGGCTTACCGATTACACCCGCCTCTGCTACCGCAGGATGCTCCACGAGCTTGCTCTCCACCTCAAAGGGGCCGATACGCTCGCCTGACGAATTAATCACATCATCAATCCGTCCCTGGAACCAGAAATATCCTTCTTCATCCATATAAGCGGAGTCACCGGATACATACCAGCCCGTAAGCCTGAAGTACTCCTCGTATTTCACAGGGTTATTCCAGATCTTCGCCATCATGGATGGCCAAGGTGCCCGTATGGCCAGATTACCCATGCTGTACGGTGGCAATTCCTGCCCGCGATCATCAATAATGGCTGCTTCGATTCCAGGCAACGGACGTCCCATGGAGCCAGGCTTGATCGGCATTCCGGGGTAGTTACAGATCAGCTGTGCACCTGTTTCCGTCATCCACCATGTATCATGAATTCGCTGACCGTAGGCTTTCCATCCCCAACGAACAACCTCCGGATTGAGCGGTTCACCGACAGACATGACATGACGCAGACTGCTCAGATCAAACTGGGCGATGGTCTCTTCTCCCGCTCCCATCAGCATACGGAAGGCCGTTGGTGCACTGTACCAGATCGTGACTTTGTTCTTCTGGATGGTGCTGTACCAATCTTGAGGACTGAAACGACCACCCCGTATCACATTGGTTACTCCGTTGAGCCATGGAGCAAAGATACCGTAAGAAGTGCCTGTCACCCAGCCAGGGTCAGCAGTGCACCAGTACACATCATCCTCACGTAAATCCAGAACAACCTTACCTGTATAATAGTGCTGAATCATGGCATTTTGAACATGGTATACCCCTTTGGGTTTCCCCGTAGAGCCTGAGGTATAATGAATAAGCAAACCATCCTCACGATTCAGCCACTCTACTTCCATCTCATCCGAAGCGGCAGACATCTCTGCATCAAAATCGATGAGTCCTTCTTCAGTTTGCGCGCCCCCACCCACAATAAATATATGTTTGAGTTCGGGCAACTCGGAACGTTTGATCCGTTTCAGTAATTCTGGAGTTGTGACGAGTGCTACTGCTCCGCTATCCTCCAGCCGATCCTTCACAGCCGTTTCCATAAAAGCTTCGAACAAAGGGCCCGCGATGGCTCCAGCTTTCAATATACCCAGGAGACTAAAATACAGCTCAGGACTTCGAGGCATAAAAATAAACACCCGTTCCCCTTTGGCTATGCCATATTTGCGGAGAACGTTCCCGAACCGACTCGACTGTTCACTCAGATCAGCGAAAGTATAGGACTCTTCACGTGAAGCATCGCTATACAATAAAGCGGTTTTTCCGCCCCTTCCTTCCTGTACATGACGATCAATCGCTTCATGCGCCATGTTTACTTTTCCGCTGGCGTGCCACGTAAAGTGCCTTTCCACCGATTCCCAATCGAACCGGCTTCTCGCCTCCGTGTAATCGCCCAGATTAGATTCAGACACAACCGTTTGCAGCATCTCACCATGTGCTTGACTCATGCTTGCCAGCCTCCTTCAACTCGACATTTCGATTCCCGTCAGGGGTCAATTCTCATTGCCTTTGTGTTGACTGAACTTCCAGTTAGCGCTTACATTAGTAGAGAGAACTTCTCATCATGTACTTGCTCGGCCAAACAGATGTTAACTATACTGTATTGAATTGTGAACATTTTTTGTCTACGCAATTATAGCAAATCTTTTCAATTGTCGTCTATGGCTTTTCAATTTTTTGGATTTTGCTATAGCGAACTTTTGGAACAACCTCTATAAGTAGGAGAGAGAGGAGCATGAACCATGGAGCATATCAAAGAACATCATATACGTTCCATCTTCAAGTCCGGCCACCGAATTACTGTTGAAGGCCCCGTGCAGGCCGAGGAGATAACCCGTCTTGCCTTCCATCCGGATCTGGATGCCTTTCGGCGACCAACGGAGCAGCAGGAAGCTCTGGCCGAGATCGCAGCATTACCTGAAGGGCGAATTATCATTGCACATGAAAATGAAACGATTATCGGTTATGTAACCTTTCACTATGCGGATGATTGTGAACGCTGGTCCGAGGGCAATATGACTGATCTGATTGAGCTTGGGGCAATCGAGGTTGCGGACGACTATCGCTCGCTTGGCATTGGACGTGAGATGTTGCTTACTGCTTTGGAAGATAAACATATGGAGAACTACATTATTTTCACCACAGAATATTATTGGCATTGGGATCTGAAGGGCAGCGGACTAAACGTATGGGATTATCGTAAAATGATGGAGAGGCTGATGGAAACGATCGACATGACCTGGTATGCAACAGACGACCCCGAAATCTGTTCACATCCTGCGAACTGTTTGATGGTGCGAATCGGAAGTCAGGTGCCGATCACATCAGAAGAACAGTTTGATCGTGTACGCTTTCGCCATCGGTTCATGTACTAATTTGATGATCTGTTCGAAAAACGATATACATAACAAAAACCGCCTCTCGCAGCGTTGCTCCATACTTCATGGAACAGCTAATCAAAAGGCGGTTTTTCAAGTTACTTCCATTACATATTTTCTAACATATGCTCCACAATACGGTGTGAACGCTGAGAAGATTCCACGGTAAATTCAGCAAAGTTAACATGCGCCGAACCATCCGCTTTATCTGACATCCCCCGCAGGACAACAAATGGTACTCGATTCATGTAACAGACCTGAGCAACTGCTGCCCCTTCCATCTCGGCACATGCACCGTCCATTTCGGTATATAACATATTAACCGTATCTTTATTTGCAATAAATTGGTCTCCAGATAACACTTTACCGATCAGGTAATTGGCTCCCTGAGCTTTACATGCTTCTTCAGCCAGTGTAATAAGCGAAGCCTCGGCAGGGAATGCAGATGTCTCCTGGTAAGGAATAACCCCGCGTGCGAACCCCAGTGGCGTTACATCCATGTCGTGCTGAACACATACAGACGATATAACCATATCTCCGATGTTCAGATCGGGGTTAACTGCACCCGCAACACCTGTGAAGATAATCCGATTAACCTGAAAACGATCAATCAAGATCTGCGTCGTAACCGCTGCATTTACTTTACCTACGCCAGATTTGCACACGACAATTTGCTTGCCCAGCCACTCGCCTGCAACGTATGTAATGCCGGTTTGTTTAACCGTCTCAAGCTGCTTCATACCTGCCAGCAAAAGCTCGACTTCCTCATCCATCGCTCCGATAATCCCAATCGTTTCACGCATCTTCCGATACCTCCTGTTTTCACTTTTAACCTCATTCAGCACAAAAGCTCCGTCTCCGGAGCTTTCGCATATCCACTATGTAGAGAGAATAATGACTTCTCCCTTACTCTATATAATCCCGATTAAACTACATCCGCGTGACTTACAGACAGACGAAGAATCGTTTCATGCGGCAAAATAACCCGTGGGTTCTCCACATTTTCTTTCTTCATCAACTTGGTCAGCAAACGCATCGCTACTGCACCCAGGTCGTACATTGGCTGAGCCACTGTTGTCAACTGAGGACGCACCATGGAAGCCATACGGATGTTATCCACACTAATAATGGAGAAATCATCCGGTACTTTCAGGCCTTCATCTTGAATGCTGTGAATGGCACCAATCGCCATTTCATCTGTTGCAGCAAAGATCGCCGACGGCTTCTTCTTCAGTCCGAGGAAATATTTCATCGCTTCCACACCGGATTCATAACGATAATTACCGATACGTACCAGATCCTCTTGGTATTCCATACCTGCTGCTTCCAGTGCTTTCTTGTAACCTTGGAAACGGGCATATCCATTCGCAGGATCTTGCAGTGTACCACTGATCATCGCAATTTCCTTGTGTCCATGACGAATCAGGGTGTTTACCGCGTCAAACGCAGCCGCCTCATGGTCAATATCCACCGAAGGGAATGTGCCCTTCTCATCACTCGTTGCACAAAGTACGATCGGCACAGCCGCAGACTGGAACGCCTGAATGTGTTCGTCCGTTACTGTTCCACCCATGAAGAGCAGTCCGTCTACTTGCTTTTCAAGCAACGTGTTAATAACACGAATTTCTTTTTCTTTCTTCTTGTCTGCATTACACAAAATAATATTGTAGTGATACATATTCGCGATATCTTCAATTCCGCGGGCAATCTCCGCGAAGGTTGAGTTCGAAATATCTGGAATAACGACCCCGACCGTGGTTGTCTTCTTGCTTGCCAGACCTCTGGCTACCGCATTCGGACGATATCCCAACCGTTCGATGGCTTCATATACTTTTTTCCGCGTTTGCGGTTTGACATTAGGGTTATTATTAACTACCCGTGATACCGTTGCCATAGACACTCCAGCTTCACGTGCCACATCATAAATGGTTACCGTCACAGTACTTCTCTCCATTACCAGTAAATTTTCATACCATTTTCATTAAGATTTATATTACGACAAATTTTTGCATTAATCAATTAAAATAGGCTTTAGGACTCACTCAAAACATTCGTAAGTGTGGTTCTAGTAATATCTGAATGGGAAGTATGCCATACAGGAATTCCCTTTTTGATCAGGATTGCCTGTGGAGATTCGTGCTTAACACCCAGCTTGTCTGCTGCTTCGTTCGATACCGGGCGATCTTCCACAACATAGATGATGCCATATTTCACTTGTTCATTGGCATTGTTAAGCAAATAATCGTTCATCTCCTGATAAGCGTTCGAGCTGATCGGACAGCGCGTGCTATGCTTAAACAGAAGCAAGGGTTGATCCTTGGTAGCCTCCACTGCGGAGTTTAGCTGTTCAATACTTGTCATTTTAGTCATGTCAGCCATTAGATATACATCCCCCTTTACCAGGAATACCGCTATGTTGAGCGTTTTCACTCTTCGATATCTTAACAAAAAGTGCGCGAAAAAGCCAATTTTCATGAAAACAAGCATTTTACACGTCAAAATTAGACAGCATTTGAGAAGTACTCCTGCCACACAAATCCGGATAATTGACTTAATCTGCGCTCCGTGGTCTCAATCCACGCTGTATCACCAGACTTCGTTGCGTAACCCATAATGTCCAGCAACAAATTGATACGCTCCTCCACTGCTTGCTGCATTCGATATTCCATCTCCCGATCGGTCGCATCCGGCCAGGCCAGCAGTAGCTCATGAAACAGGTCTGCCAGTTCATTACGTTCACCAAAAGATACGTCTTGCTTCACGGGCTGTTCACCCAATGTGTTAATGCATTCTGTTAAGTCCGGCTTGACCGGCGGAAGCACTTCGTAAGATACACAGTCTGTACACGCAAATACGGGTACGTTTCGAATCTCCACTTTTTTGGCGTATACCACTGTTCTTAATTCCAACTCCATTACATGTCCACATCTGCACGACTTGCGCACCACCATCACCTCATTCGTTCTATACTCTATATAAGTACCATTCGACCTATTTCGGCTCAAATCCTGCTATAAACGAAAGGTTGCACAAATTACCACTCCCTCCGGATGAAGGTTGTCGAATGCAGGCAGTTACTGACTTGTAATCGCTTCCTCCAAACTGAATATGCACTTCCATGAAGTCCCTTGGAGAATCTGTTACAATTAAAGACGCAACAGACCTAATCACCGCAAAAAGGAGAGATGGACATGAGATTAACTGGTAAAAAAGTCATCGCTCTGGTCGATGAAGAATTCGAGGATTTGGAATTGTGGTACCCTGTGCATCGTGTTCGTGAAGAAGGTGCAGAAGTGCATCTTGCTGGAGAGAAAAAAGGAAAAACCTATATTGGCAAATACGGTGTGCCTGCTGAAGCCGAATACAGTTTCGATGAACTCGACAGTTCAGATTACGATGGCATTCTCGTGCCAGGCGGCTGGGCGCCAGACAAGCTGCGTCGTTATCCCAAAGTACTGGAGCTTGTGAAGGAAATGAATGCAGACCGGAAACCGATTGGACAGATCTGTCATGCGGGCTGGGTGCTGATTTCTGCCAAAATTCTGGACGGGGTTACAGTAACCTCTACACCAGGCATTCGGGATGACATGGAAAATGCAGGTGCTATCTGGAAAGATGAAGCCGTTGTTGTTGATGGACATATCATCTCAGCACGTCGTCCGCCTGACCTTCCACCTTATGGCAAGGCATTCTGTGATGCACTCGCTGACAAATAAAAACAACCCCATTGTGCTCTCAAGCACAGTGGGGTTGTTTTATATAACAAGTTTTCCAATAAATAATTATCACAAATGTAAATATATTAACTTAAAGGTATTTATATCCAGTTTCCCTAATCACGATGCGTTCGAACCACTTTGTTCATCTGGACTTCCCGTGGAGTCATTAAAAACTTGCAGTCGCTCCTCAATATCTCCGCTGGTCCGTAAGGCGAAGCACTTTCGCGCTTCTTCTTTGGCGGCCGATGCTGTTGTGTTCAGCACTCTGTGCTTCACACGTAACAGGGATTGTGGAGACATACTCAAGTGGCGAATGCCAAGCTCCAACCAAAGCGGAATGGCACGTTCGTCCCCTGCCATCTCTCCGCACACACTGACATCAATTCCAGCCGTATGAGCCGCATCTGCTGTCGCACGAAGCATCCGCAGAACAGCCGGATGATAGGGGTGATACATATGAGCAATCTGCTCATTCATTCGATCTACTGCCAGTACATATTGAACCAGGTCATTCGTACCAATACTGAAGAAATCAGCTTCCTCTGCGAGCAGATCAGCAATCATCACCGCTGCAGGAACTTCAATCATAATTCCCACCTGAATGTGAGGGTCGTATGATAATCCGCGCTCGTCCAGATCAGACATCGCCTCACGGAGAATCTCATTGGCCTGCTGAAGTTCTTCCACCGAAGAGATCATCGGATACATGATTTTGACATTTCCGGCAGCGCTGGCACGCAGAATGGCTGTAAGCTGTGTTTTGAACAGATCCTTGCGGTCCAGACTAATCCGAATGGCACGGTACCCCAGAAACGGATTGTCTTCCTCCGGCAGTTCAAAGTAATCGAGTTGCTTGTCACCACCGATATCCAATGTACGAATAACAACGGATTGTCCTGCTGTTTTCTCCGCCACAAGGCGGTACACCTCATACTGTTCTTGCTCACCCGGGAAAGTAGCACGGTCCATATACAAGAATTCTGTTCGGAACAAGCCCACACCTTTGGCTCCTTGTTTCAAAGCAAGGTCCAATTCCTTCACCGAACTGATATTGGAAGCCAAGTGCAAAACGGCCCCATCTTTGGTTACGGCATCCACGGTAGCAAGGACTTGAAGTTGTTCCTTTTTCTTCAGTTGTTTGCTGCGAAGCATGGTATACCGTTCAATCGTCTTGCGATCCGGGTCCGTAAATACCAAGCCATTGTCACCATCCACCACAAGCATATCCCCTGTCTCTACCGGCATGCCAAGACTCGCTTCCAGACCGGAAACGAGAGGAATGCCAAGGGCACGAGCCATAATCGCGGAATGTGATGTTTTCCCGCCAATCAAGGTTACAATACCTAGTACATGGGTGGGATTCAGATGCGCCAGTTGAGATGGCGACAGTTCTTTGGCAACGAGTACATACGGCTGGGTATCCGAAGGAAGTGTAATCTCCGGTGCACCGAGCAAATGCTTGAGCAGACGGTTCCCCACATCCTTGATGTCAATGGCCCGCTCCTTCATATACTCGTCTTCCAGCAAGTCAAACATCGTGACAAAATGGTCTATGGCTTCTTTGACCGCCACTTCTGCTGCCTTATATTGACGCTCAATAATACCGCGAATTTCGTTCATGAATACCGGATCTTCCAGGATTGCCAGATGTGCATCAAAGATACTGGACTCTTCTGGACCAACAACTTCCTTGAACTCATTTTTGATATATTCGATCTCATCCTTAGATGTCCGTATGCCCTCATACAGCCGTTCGAACTCTTGGGCGAGATCCACCGAATCCATCTTCTGATCCGGCAGATCCCATTCCCAACTGGGCAGGACAAATGCTTTGCCGATGGCTATGCCTGCAGCTCCGTTGATGCCTTGTATCTTCATTCTACCCCTCCAACGTTCCTGTCATAGAGCACCACGGACATAACGGATGCCTGACCTTTCTTAACTTGCTTAAATGGAGCAAAACTCCATGATTTTACACGATCTGGATTCGTAATTACCATTGGTGTTGTTAGTGACGCCGCTTGCTCGCGGAGTACTGCCAGATCAAACTTGATCAACAACTGCCCTGGCTCCACCGTATCGCCCTCCTGAACAAAAGCTTCAAAATGGCCTTTCAACTGAGAGGTATCGATGCCGATATGCAGTAACACTTCAAGCCCCTCACGGGTAGAAATACCCAAGGCATGCATGGTCGGGTACAGGTGCATAATCGTTCCGTACACGGGTGAGACCAGCTCTCCCATTTCCGGAACAAAGGCTACACCATCACCGACAAGCTTGGCTGCAAAGATCTGATCCGGCACCTCTTCAATCGGGAGCATTTTGCCCTGAACGGGGGCACAGAACAGAACCTGTTGCAGGTCTCTTTCCAGCAGCTTCGCGATTTCTTCCCGAATCAATTCCGAGTAGGTACCGAATACCACCTGTACGTTACCGCCACCCAGCTTGATCAGTCCAGCAGACCCCATACTCTTCATGGCACCCGTGTCGATCAGGCGGTCATCATGCACAGTCAGGCGAAGACGTGTAATACAAGCTTCAACCTGTACAATGTTACTCTTCCCACCCAACGCTTCGAGGATTAAAGGTGCCTGATAAGGAATGTTACCTACCCAATCTTCCAGCATGGAGCCCTCTTCACGTCCTGGTGTTGGAATCTTGAACGTACGAATCGCCCATCGGAACAGAAAGTAGTAAACCAGCCCATATAGTATGCCAATCGGAATGAGCTTCCAAGCATTCTCCGATAGATGGAAATTGAGTATGTAATCAATAATACCTGCGGAGTAAGAAAATCCATGCCGGATATCAAGCCAGTAACTAATCCACATGGCAACGCCCGACATCACTGCATGCACGATGAACAGATAAGGTGCCGCGAACAAAAAAGCAAACTCAATCTGTTCCGATACCCCGGTTAGAAAACAAACGAGTGCCGATGTCAGAAAAGTTTTCTTGATTTTTGGTTTCAGATCTTCCCTGGCTTCCTGAATAATAGCAAAGGCTATTGCCGGAATGGCAAACATCATGATGGGAAACAAACCCGCCATAAAGAATCCTGCTGTTGGATCACCTGCAAAAAATCGGGGCAAATCCCCTTGAACAATGTTACCATCAGGCGTTTCAAACGTCCCTAACTGGAACCAAAACACATTGTTAAGCAGGTGATGAAGCCCGAAAGCGACCAGCACCCTGTATAACACCCCGTAAATGAACAGGCCAAACCCCCCGAGACTGTATTCCCAAGTAGCAATGCCGTTCAATCCATGCTGTAGGATCGGAGCGAGCCATAACATAAAACAGGAGAACAATGCCGAACAGAGTCCGACGATGAGCAAAACAAACCTTGAACCTCCAAAAAATTGTAAAATTTCAGGCAGTTTAATGCTTTTAAACCGATTATGCATCCCACCGGCAAGCGCGCCGAGTATGATTCCGATTAAGGAAGCGGGCTGAACGGTGCCATCCCCGAAGTTCCGAGTTACCTGATCATATATCACGATACCAGCCAGAGCAGCAAGTCCCGCTTGTCCGGCCTGGTTGGAGAGTCCCAGTGCTACACCGACAGCGAACAAATACGGTAAGAAATAAAAAATACCGTGTCCGGCCACGGTAGACACTTCACCGACAATATCCAATCCCCAGGCGTCCCAAGGCAGACTGCCAACACTGAGCAAAATTGCGGCGGCGGGCAGGACCATTGTAGGCAGCATTACCGCTCGTCCGAGCTGCTGCAAGGATCCGAGCCAATTCATGGCGACCTCTCCTTTCTATCCTAGATGGTAAGCTTTACGCAACGTTTTGTCAAAGTAAAAACAGTAACCAATTGGTAATTAATAACGGCAAAAATAGAACAGAAAAAATCCCGTCAACTTCAAGTTAACGGGATTCAACCTATGTTCATTCAATTGGGTCAGATCAGGAGATCATCCGATCACAGGTGAACGAGCCTCTCAGCCGCGTCCAGCGCCGCGCAGAACAATGGAATCCTCTACCTTGATACAACGATTAGTTACCGCTGTCATGCCGTTCTCTGCAGCAATCTGGACCGCTTCATCACTATGGATGCCAAGCTGCAACCATAGAACATTTGCTTTGATGGCAGCGGCGTCACGAGCGACATCCGCGCAAAACTCTTCGCGACGAAACACATTGACAATGTCTACCGGCTCTGGAATATCCGCGAGTGTAGCATATACCGTCTCTCCCAGGATTTCACCTTGCACCTGTGGGTTAACCGGGATGATGCGATAACCTCTGCTCTGCATGGCTTCTGCCACCATATAGGAAGTGCGATCCGATTTGTCTGATAAACCGACGACTGCGATGTTGCCTGCCTTGCGCAAAAGTTGTCCAATTTCTTCACGAGTAGGGTTGTTAAATTCCATGTTCAAGCACCATCCTTTTCTGATTAAAGTGCGTGTTCAAAAAACAGGTTTTCAGTTATTTACTCTTTTACCCATTGAACCGAGGCACCAAGCGCCTGCAAATGATCGAAATATTGCGGATAAGACTTGGCTACATGGTGTGCATCCCGAATACGAAGCGGCTCCTTGGAACGCAGACCAACAACAGTGAGCGCCATAATTACGCGATGATCGTAGTGAGCGTTAATCTCAACACCGCCTTCAACGCCTTCTGGACGTCCGTGTACGATAATCTCAGCTTGGCGCTCTTCAACGTTCGCTCCTGCCTTCCGCAGTTCGTTCAAGTAATCGGTGATTCGGTCACATTCCTTGTAACGCAGGTTCTCTACATTATAGAACCGTGACGTTCCTTCCGCAAACACAGCTGCGGCTACCATAGCCAAAACGGCGTCCGTTGCGGCATCCCCGTCGAATTCGATCGCTTTCAGTCTGCCATTACCTTGAACGTGTACAACATCGTTCTCATGTGTCAATGGCACTTCCATCATACGCAGCACGTCAACGATGGCACGTTCACCCTGTTTGCTCTGCTCCATCAGGCGCAGAATTTTCACATCAGACTGTGTAACCGCTGCTGCGGCAAGAACGGCTGCCGAGCCCGGGTAGTCCCCTTGAACCGTGTAGGTCGTCGGCTGGTAAGCCTGTCCACCTGGTACACGGAAGGACATGTAATCATCACTTGCATGGATAACGATGCCTGCCTGCTCCAGTACTTCCAGCGTCTGTCCGATAACCACCTTGGACTTCAGGTCATTCAGTACTTCGATGGTGCTGTCTTCTGCAAGCAACGGCGTAACAAACAACAATGCGCTTAGATATTGGGAGCTGACGGAGCCGGATACACGAATGTGTCCACCCTTGGCATTGCCACCTTTGATTGTAATCGGCAAACGTCCTTGTTCGTGCTGTACTTCTACACCCAGTTGGCCCAGCGCATCGATCAGGTCATCATGTGGACGTTTGCCCAAAGAATCCGGGTACGTATTCACAAAAGTAACTTCAGGGCAGAGCGCTGTAACACCCATCAGGAAACGAAGTACAGCACCTGCATTTCCTACATTCAATTCACGCACATCACGTGGATGACTGCCAAAGCCCTGGATCACAATCTTGCTGTCGTCTTCTTCAAGCACTGCCCCAAGATCACGAATACATCTGCGCATGGCGTCACTGTCTTCACTGTGTGCCGGGAAATGAATGGTACTTGTGCCTTCTGCCAGCGCAGCAGCCAGCAAATAGCGGGTAGTGTAGTTTTTGGAGGACAGAGCCCCGATTTCCCCGTTCAAAGTGGGGGTTGGTTTAACAATAACGTCCATGGATGAAATTCTCCTTCATTGATTATATTGTGGCCAAATTGACATTCCGTGCATCGCTTGGGTATCATTATAGCGTTAAGTCCATACAGAAAAGAGGACCTGAATATGACACAAATAGCTGAAATTGAAACGTCTGAGCTGCGCCGCCGTTTACAGGCAGGAGAGAAGCTGCAGATGATAGACGTCCGCGAGGACGATGAAGTCGCGCAAGGCATGATCGAAGGAGCCAAGCATATTCCGCTTGGACAGATTCCGGACCGATTGTCTGAGATTGAGAAGTCAGGCGAGATCGTGATCATCTGCCGTAGCGGATACCGCAGTGAGCGTGCCTGTGAATATCTGCAGCAACTGGGATATGAAGGCTGTACAAACATGGTCGGCGGTATGCTTCAGTGGCAACAGGAAGACTAGAGAACCCCGGAGCGGAGCGAAGTCATTTGTAACCTTGTGACCTCTGCTCTGCTCCACTTCTAGAAACGGGCCAATATGGCCCGTTTTGTTATATCTGCCACCATCTTTCATCCATCAAACTTCGATGATAACAAGCTTAGACGCGGTAATGCGCTAAAATTAAACGAGTCACTTCAGCAGCGGATAACTCGGTTGTATCCACCGTATAATGTGCGAACCGATATGCGTCTTTCCGTTCTTCCATAATTGCCTGAATGCGTTCCTCTGCATTGCCTGCGAGGAGTGGACGATTGTCACAGCCACTAACACGCTCTACAATCACTGCCGGATCAGCAGTCAAGGCAACAACCCAACCATTTTTCAACATCACGTCACAATTATCCGAACGCAGCACCACGCCACCTCCGGTCGCTATGACCTGTGACTTCTTCTCCAGCATCGAGCATAACATGCGGCTCTCGGCATCACGGAAATACGTCTCTCCCTTGCCAGTGAACAGTTCCGGAATCGTACAGCCTTCCTCTTTTTCCACCGCGGCGTCTACATCAATCAATCGATAACCAAGCTCGCGTGCAAGCATGTCAGCGACGGTTGATTTGCCGGTTCCCATCATACCGATGAGAATAATATTGTTAGACTTGCTCAAGGTGTACACTCCTTTAATTCAAGCAATTCGTGAGCACTTTTGTCCTATCATAACACAGCCCTGCGGACTGGGAAAGACCATCTCCTAACCGACTTCCTTTCGACCATCTGCAAGTACTTCCAAGACAGATCAAGTAACTCCCGGCATCTAAGCCTACGTCAGATTACCCTCAAGCAGTTATGAGCCTCCAAACGTCTCAATCAGTAACCATCCCAGCAAACTAACGAACTCCAATGGACTTATTTACGTAAAATAGGCGCAGTTAAACTTCTAACGAATCTCAGTAAACTTATTTCCAAAAATCACCATCAAAACCTCGACATCTCGCTGCGAATTATTGAAATAGGGCCATCTGAGTTCGTTAAAAAATAGAATCGGCTCATTTTGCCAAAATAGAGTGTCTCATGTTCGTTATGTCTAGAACCAGCTACATATCTTCTCCATCAACATTATTACTGTATAACACAGTAAAAAAGAGGCCCAGCGTTAACCGGCAATCACCGGAACACCAAACCTCTTTTGAGCCCCTTAGCAGGCCAAAGCTCCTGCTTAAGGGTACTTTGGCCAAATCTAATAGACTTGTATAGGTGGTACTACTCCATCCAGTTGTGGTGGAAGCTGCCTTCTTTGTCCACACGTTTGAACGTGTGAGCACCGAAGTAGTCACGTTGAGCTTGCAGCAAGTTTGCTGGCAGACGCTCTGTACGGTAGCTGTCGTAGTAAGAAAGAGCGCTGGAGAAGCCAGGTACCGGAACACCTTGTTTTACAGCAGCCGCTACAACTTCACGCCATGCCCCTTGATAAGACTCAACGATGTTTTGGAAGTAAGGATCCAAGAGCAAGTTTTTCAGAGCTGCGTCTTTATCATAAGCTTCCTTGATGTTTTGCAGGAACTGCGAACGGATGATGCAGCCACCACGGAAGATCATGGCAATGTTGCCGTATTTCAGATCCCAGCCATACTCGTCGGAAGCTGCACGCATTTGTGCAAATCCTTGTGCGTAGGATACGATTTTACTTGCGAAGAGGGCTTTACGCACGCTCTCGATGAACGCTTTTTTGTCGCCGGAGAACGCTTCAGTCGCTGGTCCACTCAGGATTTTGCTAGCTGCTACACGCTCGTCCTTCATGGCAGACAGGAAACGGGAGAATACGGATTCTGTAATCATGGACAATGGTACGCCGAGATCCAGCGCGCTTTGGCTTGTCCATTTACCTGTTCCTTTTTGTCCAGCCGCGTCCAGAATGACGTCAACCATTGGTTTGCCCGTTTCTGGATCGTATTTGGAGAAGATATCTGCAGTGATTTCGATCAGGTAGCTGTCCAGCTCCCCTTGATTCCATTCCGTAAAGATTGCATGAAGCTCTTCAACGGAAACGTTCAGTACGGATTTGAGCAAGTGGTACGCTTCACCAATCAACTGCATGTCTCCGTACTCGATACCGTTATGCACCATTTTCACATAGTGTCCGGCACCGTCTGGTCCAATATATGTACAACATGGATCGTCACCGACTTTGGCCGAGATCGCCGTCAGGATCGGTTCAACCAGTTTATAAGCACTTTCCTGTCCACCTGGCATGATGGAAGGGCCTTTCAGTGCGCCTTCTTCACCACCGGATACACCTGTACCGATGAAACGAATGCCTTTGTCTTCCAACTCTTTGCTGCGACGTTGCGTGTCAGGGAAGTATGCGTTCCCTCCATCAATGATGATGTCGCCCTCATCCAGGTGAGGAAGCAGTTGTTCAATGGTAGCGTCGGTCGCTTTGCCGGCTTGTACCATGATCAAAATTTTGCGCGGGGATTCCAGGGATGCTACGAACTCTTCAATGGAGAATGAGCCTGTCAGGTTTTTACCTTCAGCTTCTTTCAGAAGATCATTGGTTTTCTCCGGGGAACGGTTATATACCGATACTGAGAAACCTTTGCTTTCAATGTTAAGGGCCAAATTTTTGCCCATGACAGCCAGGCCAATTACGCCAATTTGTTGTTTTGTCATCTGGTCCTCCATCCTTTGCTCCAATTAATTTTATTGAAATAAATTCTCAACAATACTCCCATTTTAACGGTTTTATGTATAGAAGTGAACCCCGTGGCACAGCTACGCAACGAGAAAACACCCCAATCTGCTGAGGTGTTCATCGTATTTTCATAAATACGGCCTTATCTTGTCACCCTTCCAACATTAACAGATGTCCAGACAACTGTTTTAAGACTTCACGGCAAGCATTCGCTTTTTCGATATTATCCATCTGCATGGCCGTGTAGAGGCGCTCCAGTTCATCGTCCACTTCCATGCGCAACAACATGAGCCTTTCCTCGCCTTCACGCGAGAGGAACATTTCTTCCATCTCTTCCGCCGTCGGCGCAGGTTCCTTTTGAAAAATGACACGCTGTTTGAATCCGGACACTTCCACGAGCCGAATGACTTCACCGAACAAAATGTTTTCCACGGTCATCTGCTGATCCTTAAACCGCTTCACAACCGCATGCCCGCGTGTATCTCCAATCAGCTTCTCCAGCCACTCTGCAAGCTTTGCATCCTTAATGATATAATCTCCAGTCATCTTGTAGTTCCCCGTGCGTGTCTGTTGAAAGCGGAGCTTTACCAGCTTGCGACCGGTCCGGACTGACAGAATAAAAAAGGATTCGTCCTCGCTCCAATATAGTGAATATCCCTCACGAATAAGGTCTCTGATCAAATTTTGGATATGCCGACGGTTGAACCGCAGCTCCAGATTGCAATATTCAACTTCATAACTCTTATTCACGGCACTCCCTCCATCTGTACCGGATCAACTCCGGCCCTCGTCTTCAATCGCTTCTACTCAATCGGCTTACCCTATTTTATACTTCATTTTATGTAAGGGTACTTGGTTATTTGACTATTTTTCACCGAAAGGACCGCAGGATTGCAGCTTTCCGCAGACGCACAGGGGCAAGCCCCCGATTATCGTGATATAATGGATGCGAAAAAGGGAGCTCCACAACCAAGACGGTCGGTGGAACTCCCTTTTCTTTTGCTTATTTGGCCGGAGCGGTGCGAAACGGATTGCGGGATAACACAAAGTGCACAACGGCAAGTCCTGCCATGACGATGGCACTGCCAATGAATGGGGCCGGATGGCTCACATGGTCCCACAGCAGCCCGGAAACAATAGGGCCGACAACCATGCCTGATCCCTGCAATGTAAGGAAAAATCCCCAGATCGCTCCCCGCTCTCCTTTCGGAATCAGTGTGGCTACAAAAGCATTCCAGGCGGGCAAAATCATGGCATAACTGATGCCCACCAGCATCACAACACCAAACACCACCGGAATGGATGTTATGGAGGAGAATGCGAACAGACTCGCAGCCGCCATCAAAAAACCAACGTTCAGGAACGGTTTCGTGCCAAACCTGTCTACCATTTTACCTACAGGCAGTAAGGCAATAACGGTTATTCCACCTCCCGCAATCAGCAACAAACTGTAAAGGTTCGGTGAGATGTGCAGATCTGTGCGTGTATATAGCGTGATTACTGGACTGAGCAGCCCAATGACAAACGACTGCATAAACAAGGCAGGATACACCAGTGGATTAACATTAAGCGTGCTGCGTACCCGTTGCAGTGTGCCCTTCACACTCTTTTGCAGCCGGATGAACGGCGTGAGCAGATTCGGTTTGGCTGGATATTTCACATCTCCATTCTTCGCCGCTTGCTCGGTATGCTCTCCTTCAACAATGACACGTCCAGGAAGAATCATAGCCACCAGAATAACAAGAATGGCACAACCCATCAGCACGAGGAATATAGTTCGATAATCATGATGCGTGCGCTCCAGCAGCCAGTTCATGCCTATAGGTCCAAGCCCCGTTCCGCCGAGAGCAGCCATCTCCAGCGCCCCCATCGCTGTACCATTCTTGTTCTGTGGGCCTGACATCGCCGTCACCCCTGTCATGGCGCAAGGCCAGAGTGGTGACGTACCAATGCCAAGAATGAGACAGGCCATGGCCAGTCCAAAGGCACTTTTGAGAAAAAGGATCATAATAACAGCGATTAAGGTACAGATTAGTGCTGTAACCATCGTTGCGCGGAACCCGATCCGTTCTGCTGCCCAGCCGGAAGGCGCCCGGAACAGATTATCTCCCAGATATTGAAGAGCAAATGCCACACCAATGACGCCTGCAGACAGACCCAGTATATTATCCATGTACACGGGCAAAACAGCTACCAACAGGGCTCCTTTGATAATTTCAACTAGAAAAAGTGTCAGCCACATCGCGATAAAAAATGGTGATCGCAAAATTTTGGCTGGTTTTGTATCGGTTTGCATTCTTTTTCCCCTTTCGGTGTTCATTTGCCTATTCCCTATCCTTAGTGTAACCGTGGGGAATGTGCCCAAATCTCGGCAATTTAAAAAATTGTCGATTATACTGTTGCATTCGGTTCTTAATTTGCTATACTCATCTTTGTTTACCAATTTTATTAGGAAGGGTTGTGACAGCACTGATGAATCACCACCGTACGCCGCTGTTTACCGCTTTAAAAAATCATGCGGCACTCAATCCGGTACAGTTTCATATTCCGGGCCATAAAAAAGGATTGGGAGCGGATACCGAATTCCGTGAATTTATTGGCGATAATGCCTTCTCCATAGATTTGATTAACATCGCACCGTTGGATGACCTGCATCAGCCAACCGGTGTCATTCAGGAAGCACAGATTTTGGCAGCAGATGCCTTCGGAGCCGATTATACCTATTTTAGTGTACAAGGCACAAGCAGTGCCATTATGACCATGATTCTGTCTGTATGTTCACCGGGTGACAAAATTATTGTGCCCCGTAATGTGCATAAATCGGTTTTGTCCGCCATTATTTTCTCAGGCGCCAAACCCGTATTTGTTTCTCCTTCTCAAGATGCCAATCTGGGCATTGACCACGGAGTGACCACACAGTCTATCCGTCGCGCACTTGAGCGTCATCCAGATGCCAAGGCATTACTTGTAATTAACCCGACCTATTACGGCGTGGTTACCGATCTTAAAGAGATTGTTGAGCTGGCACACAGCTACCAAGTCCCTGTACTTGTTGATGAAGCACATGGCGTACTCATTCATTTCCATGAGGATCTGCCGTTGTCTGCGATGGCAGCAGGTGCCGATATGGCTGCAACCAGTGTTCACAAGCTTGGTGGCTCCATGACACAGAGTTCCGTACTCAACCTGAACACGAAGAATGGGTTCGTGAATCCACAGCGTGTACAGACGATCCTGAGTCTGCTCACCTCAACATCAACTTCATACATTTTGCTTGCTTCACTCGATACATCAAGACGTAACCTGGCACTCCACGGTCGTGAAATTGCACAGAAGGCGATTGAACTAGCTGAGTTTGCCAGACGTTCGATTAACGATATGGATGGCCTGTATTGCTTCGGTAGAGAGCTTCTGGGTACAGAAGCGACCTTCAACTATGATCCAACCAAAGTAACGATCCATGTTCGCCATCTGGGCATTACAGGGTATGAGACAGAGAACTGGCTGCGTGAACATTACAACATCGAGGTTGAACTTAGTGATATGTACAATATTCTGTGTCTCATCACGCCAGGAGATACGGATGACAGTGTCGATATCTTGCTGAACGCTTTGCAGGATCTCTCCCGCACCTATTATCAAGTGAACCCAGCCCATGAACTGGTCGTAAAAGTTCCGGATATTCCACAGTTGATGCTGACTCCACGTGATGCATTCTACGGTGATACCGAAGTGATTCCGTTTAAGGAATCCGCAGGACGTATTATCTCGGAATTCATCTATGTCTATCCGCCAGGAATTCCAATCCTGTTACCGGGTGAGGTTATCACCCAGGAAAATATCGACTACATCATCGATCATGTCGAAGTTGGATTACCCGTCAAAGGACCCGAAGATCGCAGCGTAACCAACGTTAAAGTGATCGTGGAAGCCGATGCCATTTTCTAAAACAACTCCCTTGCGCTGTGCAGGGTATAAACTTAAAGGACCAAGCCCTAGCTTGGTCCTTTTTTATTTTATGAGACAAGCGAGTTTGCATTTTCCCGTCTATTTCGTCGTTCAAACCGGTGGTGTACATGCTCATATACCTCTTAAAAAAACAAACAAAAGGCCCCCTGAGATCAAGGAGCCTTCATGTTATGTTCCAAAAGAATGACTATTCTTGTGATGCAACGAGTTCGTTGTAAGCCGCTTCAACGCGGTTCCACTCTTCTTCGTCTTCAATATTGTAGAGCACCATTTCCTCGTCTTCTTCTTCCATACGCAGGATGATGCCGTCAGCTTCAGGATTGTTACGTTCCAGCAGGAGCGCATAAACATGCTTCTCCACGTCAAACGTCTCCACCAAAACCATCTCCACGTCTTGGCCGTTCTCGTCTGTTAATGTGAGAAGGACTTCTTCATGCTCGTGGTCGTGGTCGTGGTCTTGCCCGCATCCGCAGCCATCGCCGTGTTCATGTGTGTGATCGCTCATTGAAATACCTCGCTTTATAAATAGAAATTGTGTAACCTTGCATATCGTAACATGTTCAATGACCCAGGTCAATTTAACTCACAGGGTAATTTTCGCTTCAATCGTTCAGCGCTGTAATGATTTTCTCCGCTACCAGGACGTAGCTGCTGTTTGCATTTTCTTTAATATGAAAGCCGACCTGATACTTGCCGGCACGACTGAAATCGTACGTAAAATCATATGTGCGGAACCAGAAGTTATCCTTCTGGGTCGTGAGCTCCTGGGACTGGATATCCTTCACCTGACCGCTCGGGTTAGTGATTGTTACTTTCACGGCAGCTACATCTGCTGTCAGACTGTCCACTTGTGAAAATACATTGAATTTCAGCTTACCTACGTTAACGTTGCCAAATACAGTGTCTCCCTTGAAGAGAAAAATATGTACATTCGGTTTGATCACCGTTACTCTCTTGTTACTGCTGTCCCATTTGACGACGCCTCCGGCTTCTCTTACAGGTACATAGGTCGTTCCATCAATGAGATAACCTCCATCAGCTGCTTCCTTGCCGTTAATGAGAACACGAATCTTCTCGTTCACCGAATCTGCAAACAATAAAGACCCGCCGAGCAAGGAGAATACCGTGACACAAAGCAATATTCGTTTCCATTTCATCCCGTCAATATTCCCTCCCCTGCTGCTAGCTGTTGTACATTTATACTGCAGATTCATCCACAAAGTTGCGCTGTTTTTCATCATTTTTCATTTTTTATCCAGAATTTTTTCCACCCCTTGGAATGCACAAAAAGAGGCGATCCTCATTAAAGGATGCCCCTGATCTATAATTGTTATATATACGGGATTATACGAAGAGTTATGAAGAAGTATGGCGGGTCAATATACAGGGAACGCCCTTGCCTAAAGCCCCTTCAATTCTCATACGTGCAGCATAATCCATGCCTCGCGTACATGGTGTCTTACATCTCTCACATACATCCGAAGTGACCAACTTCATGGATACACGAATTTTGTCACTCTTTAATGCGGGAGTTTTCTTGCCCTTTGCTTTTGCCATCCCGGATTCCCCATTTCCCCAAGTGCTTACTAATGTAATGCATCATATGGGGATTCGCCCGGTTGTGTGTCAAACGCAATGATCAAACTTCCTGATCTCGGTTATGTTAAATAAAGCCACCATTTACCCGGATCGTCTGACCTGTAACCCATTGTGAATCCGTTCCAACCAGAAATGAAATGACACTCGCGATGTCTTCCGGCTCACCCAGACGACCAAATGCATTCATTTTACGGATTCCTTCTAGCTGTTGCTCCGTCTTGCCAACCGAGAACAACTCCGTGTTAACCGGACCTGGTGCGACTGCATTAATCGTAATTTGTTTAGAACCAAACTCCTTAGCTAGTTGACGGGTAATCTGCTCTACCGCCCCCTTGGTTCCTGCATACACGCTGTAGTTGGGAAACATCTGTCCTGTTACAGAGGTAGAAAAATTCACAATACGTCCTCCATCTTCCATATGTTTAAGCGCTTGTTGACAAGCAAAGAAAGTACCCTTCACGTTAATGGCAAACTGCTGATCAAATTCTTCCTCTGTCACTTCTGCCAAAGGGGTTGTCTTCATTATACCTGCATTATTGATTAGAATATCCACTTTGCCAAGCTCGCTGATCGTTTGGGAAAACAGACGTTCCACATCTTCCTTCCGCGCCAAATCTGCTTGCACGGTAATGGCACGAACTCCTTTTTGCCGAACAATCTCTGCTATCTCTTCTGCTTTGTCCGGACGACTTGCATAATTAATCACCACATCGGCTCCAAGCTCCGCGAGTTGCTCCGCAATTGCACGTCCAATACCTCGCGACGATCCTGTTACCAAAGCGACCTTACCTGATAATTTGTTCATTCGATCTCCCATCCTCTTCACTAATATTTGGATAAACCGTGTTCGACTAATAACCATACCTGTGCAAATTCATTATCTATCGTATCACTACGCCATTCATAGGCATGTGCCGGGTGATGGAAACGAGCCGTTGCATGAAGAATAGCCGCTGCTATTACCTGAGGATCACTGAACTTAAACTGTTGATTCCCGCGAATAATTTCGCTCAAATGGTGAATAAGATGCTCCACATGTTTGCGGATTAGATCAGCTGATTCTTGGGTAACCCGCGCATACATCTCAAATAATTCGGGATCTGACTCAGCATAATGACATTTAAGATGTATTAATGTTTCTATATATACTTTCAGATGATGTGTACCTTCACTTGCGTTTTTCTCATCCTGGGTTACCAGAGTTAAAGGTGTGATTATTTCTTCTTCAAGCCATTGTTCAGTGACACCTTCAAGCAATGCCTTCTTGCTGACATAATGCCTGTATATCGTTCCATGACTGACTCCGAGTAATTTGGCGACATCGGTGACGGATGTTTTGGCAGCACCGAAGCGTCTTATCGTTTCCTGTGTAGCTGCAATAATCTGCTCTTTAGTGAGAAATTCAGAAGTTTTGTCTTTTACCATATTAACGAGATGGTTAACACCATCCTCTTGCCACCTCCATTGAGGTTAGATTAACACACTTGATAACAAATGACAAATATTGATTTTTGTCATTTGTATCATTTATCATTTTAACGTCCAATGAAGTCATAACAAAAAAAGAGCCCATTAAAACTGGGCTCTCTTGCCTTACTTATCATGTATATTAAGACGCTCTACAATTGACAATAGTTAGTATAGTCACCATTGGTGCATTTAAAAAACGTATTTAAATAATAAAAATATGACAAGGAGGATACCTCCGAGAATGAGCCAGTTGCTGATTTCATACCAAATGCTCTTGCCTCCGGACAGGTATTTCTGTTCATTCTCCTGATGTCGCTGACGGTGTGTATCGGTCTCCGAGCCATGGGGTGGTTTGCCAAAATCCATCATGAGTACATTCCCCTTTCAGCAGTTTTGTGTAATCCTAATACCATTATAACCCATAATTGAGTATGAAATTGATTTTTCTGCATAAAAAGGGCTGTTTCACGCAAATGGTTCTATTGGATAGCAGATAATTCTTCTTCTGTGACCCATTTGTGATTCTTTATCGAATCTCCACCTGTTGTAGGAGTATAATCAACCATATATACCGTTGTCTGTTCAGCAGAATCAATTGTGGCCTTGGCACCCTTCATTCCCTTCATGTGATCAGCGCTCAACACTACCTCAGAACCTGCCGCATACGATTGATCCGTATGGTCCTCTATTTCCTCATGGATAACCCATTTATGATTATGCACGGGATCTCCGCCTGTGGTTGGCGTATACGTAACTGCATATACCGTAGTCTCATATGCTCCAACGATCTTTGCTTTCGCACCCTTCATGCCTGACATGTGGTCGGCACTCATCATTGCCTGGCTTCCTATTGGAAAGGTGGGATTGTTTTTTTCACGCAGTTCTTTCGGTAGCTCTCCCGATTCAGAATGGTGCATCTCACCTGCGGCAGCTGTATGACTGCCATCGTTACTTTTAATAGTCTGTCGAGTCTCCTTGCCACATCCACTCAAAACCAAACTGCTTGTAATCAATATAGTCGATATGGTCAATACGTACTTTTTCATGTTCTGCACTCCTTTAATTCTATTTATACCATTCATTATACCCCCTATAGGTATGTTGCAATCATTAATAGTGCTTTTTCCGAGCAAAGCACATCTTAGAACGGAGCAAAATAATACAAAAAAACCTCCGATTTCTCGGAGGCTTCTTATCAATAACAAATAGTATCAGTGATTACGCGAGTTCCACGTTAACATTCACGTTCCCTTTGATTCCTTTGGAATATGGGCAGTAGTCATGGGCAAGTTTCACAAACTTTTGTGCTGTCTCCTCATCCAGACCAAGAATTTTAACTTCCAAATCGACTTGAAGCTTCACGCCGTTGTCCTCAGAGTCTGTCACCAACATTACGGTTGCAGCTACAGTACTTCTTTCAATTTCAACTTTGTGTTTCTTCAATTGAAACTCCAGTGCGGAGTTAAAACAAGCACTATACCCTGCTGCAAACAACTGCTCCGGATTGGTAGCTGTCGTCACTTGTCCTCCCAGTTCAGGCGGTGCCGCAACATCCAACATAAACACGTTATCTGGGGATTGTACGATTCCTTGACGTCCACCTGTATTGATGACTGTTGTTTCATATAATGTTTTCATTTGTGAAAACTCCTTTAGTTGATTGGATTTATGTTGATTAAAATTCGACTTCTCTTGTATCGCTAACAATTACATTGTACACAATTTAATTGTGTGTGTAAATAGTTAATGAAAAAAAATAATACAGTTTAATGCTGCGTTTAAACGAATAGCGATGATAAGGATTATAATTGTAGTCATCGGTAGAGGAAATTTGTCCTTTCTTAACTGTCACCATCGGATAACCTAAGTAAAACCTAAGGAGGGATAACACGTTTGGAGAATAAATCATTTCTAACCCCGGACAAGCCCAAACATAAATCCAGGGCTCTCTATGAGGTGCTGGCTGTATCAACCAAACTCGGCCTTACTTCATTTGGAGGACCGATCGCTCATCTTGGTTACTTTCATGAAGAATATGTTCGCCGTAGGAAATGGATGGATGAACGAAGCTATGCAGATTTAGTTGCGCTATGTCAATTTTTGCCCGGGCCTGCCAGCAGTCAAGTCGGGATTGGAATTGGCATCATCCGCGGAGGTTTGCTGGGGGGACTGATGGCTTGGCTTGGTTTCACACTTCCTTCTGTCATTGCTTTAGTTTTGTTCGCTTTCCTTCTTCAAGGATTTGATATCAGCAGTACTGGCTGGATTCACGGCCTTAAGATTGTTGCTGTAGCTATTGTCGCTCAAGCGATATTGGGCATGGGGCAAAAACTAACTCCTGACCGTTACAGGGCAACCATCGCTATCTTTACTGCTGCGGCGACTCTTATATGGCAGACTGCGTTCACTCCAATCCTTTTTATTGTTATTGCAGGCATAGTAGGCATGATCCATTTTAGAAAAATGACAAGTATTAAGACAGCAGACTTGTCTGTTCCTGTGAGTCGTAACTTGGCAATATTATGTTTGGCTACGTTCTTTGGAATCCTGATTCTTCTCCCGGTACTCACACCCTTTGATCGTTCGGGATGGCTGTTATTCTTTGATAGCTTCTACCGTTCAGGGTCACTTGTATTTGGTGGAGGGCATGTTGTACTTCCGTTACTGGAACGTGAATTCGTCCCTACGGGCCTGATCAACAATTCCGACTTTTTGGCGGGATATGGAGCAGCACAAGCTGTACCAGGACCATTGTTCACCTTTGCCGGCTATTTAGGAGCGATGATGCGTGGGGTTCCGGGTGCTTTGGTTGCAACGATTGCTATCTTTTTGCCAGCGTTCCTTCTTATCGTAGGAGCATTGCCCTTTTGGAATTCGTTATGTAAAAGTTCTAAAATTCAAGGAGCATTAACCGGAATTAATGCTGCCGTAGTAGGTATTTTGTTGGCGTCGTTGTACGATCCACTTTGGACAACTGCGATCCTGACTCCTGTTGATTTTGCACTGGTATGCATGTTGTTTCTAATGCTCGTTTTTTGGAAAGTACCACCGTGGATCGTTGTCGTTGCTGGTGCAGCAGGCGGTACAATCATCAACCTTCTCTAAATAAAAAAGGTACCCGTACACTTGAACACTTTTTTTTCAAAATGTTCAAGTGTACGGGTACCCGATTATTCTAAGCATACCTTTTTTACCGCTTCATGCAGATTATCGATTTATCCTCTTCGTCATTCCAATCGTAAACTTCTCAAATCCCAGTTTTGCGTAGTAGGTTTCCAAACCTTCCGTGCACATCAGTTGTGGAATGACCTTATTTTTCTCGCAATGCTCAACGATTCGTTTCATTAATTCTGTACCTATTCCTTGAGATTGATAGTCAGGCAGAACGCCTACCCCGCATATTATACCTGTTATCACTCCATCTGATATTACACGCCCCATGCCCACTAAGCGCTGCTGATCATAAGCATACATTGCATACCAACTTTGTTTGCACATACGTTCCAATTCATGTTGAGATAAATTCAGCGAATTCCATCCCAAAGATTCATATAGCGTTAATAATTGGTCGAAGCTCTCAGGTGGTTCTATTGAATAATGTATCGATTCTCTCATCAGATACCTCCTCTATCTACTCCATTTTAGTTCAGTTGCTCCAAATATCCACTTTCATCTGTGCACATTTGAAATACTTGGCCTCTGCCTTGCTTGTAGTCAGTTTCAAAAGACATTGCAGTTCTCCATGTTGGAACAAACCACCGCTAAGGTCAGCAGCAACACCACCATACTGATCATCCGCACCAAGCCATACGGACGGTCTCTCGAGTCCAGCTGAGAACTGTAATCCGGTACAGAGCAGCACAGTGAGATTCTTACGGTTCTGTGCCTCATCTCCTGCTACGCCATGTGTGGTGAAGAACACCATGTTTTGATTAAAATCCGTGTACGTTCCATCTGCTTTATAGGCACGGACCATACCATACTTCTGATTTACGTTTTGAAAAAAGGTGATTCCGGCTTTGCTATCCTTTGATTTAATGCCAACCTGAACTGAAATTCCAATGTTCCCGTTTAATTGTAGCGCTTCCAAAGTGATTGCAATTGCTGTTACTTTCGAGCTGTCAATCAGATGTTTCATTTTCAACTCTGCCGTGGCTCCTGCCGTTGTCGGTGTTGTAACGGTTATGGTCCCTCTGTCGGGCAAAGGCTCAAACGTAGGATTGCCCACTACCTCCACCCAATCCGGTAACGTTCCGTAAAGAAAATCGGCCACAAGCTGTTTGTGAACCTTTCCAAATGGCACGATCTGACCCGCTGCATCACGTATAACCATCTCTACACCCCCACCGAATAGGCTACACCGATATTATGATCGGTATTGTAATACACGTAAACTACACCGTCCATAACGGACACCATCAAGGACTGCATGTTCGTCGTTTCCCAAGTCAATGCCGGAAAATATATATCTGTAGGTTTGTCCAGCAGTTGACGGAAGTCTGCGCTGATCTTGGCAATGGCAGGTCGAGCTACAGTCGTAACCCCACCGGAAGCATAAGCCGATAACATGCCCAGCCACCACATGCTCCCTTTGTACATAAATACACCAGCATTGGATCTCGAAATGTTTTCTCCCGCTGTTAAAGTGGCATCATTACCACCCATTAATGGTCTTGGATCAGCTAACCAGCTACGTCCGTCATGTGAATGCCAGATACATTTACGACCAAAGTCACCACCGCCCATCACCGAGAAACCGATCCATTTGCCGCCATTTCTGAAACACGAGAAGTAACCGGTATGACCATCACCAGGGAACCCGGGAGGTTTGTCCAAAATCAAACCCACTCTTGTCCAGTTAATCATGTCTACAGAGGTCGCAAGTGCCGTTGATTGATTGATCCCCAGTCCGTTTTGTTGATAATACATAAAGAACAATTGTTCTTCATCGTTCCAGATCACAAATGGAGTTTCCGTCGAATTCCCAACCACAGTATCGAGATACACCTGTCCGTGTTTGGTCCATGGTCCTGTTGGGCTGTTCGAGTAGGCTAGTCCAATTCCTCCGATATGATTATGGTTGGTAGAATACGTAGCATAATAATCTGCTTTTGCATCAGGGATAAGCCCCTTCACTTTGATCGCCCGAAACCAATAGATCGATTGAAGACCAGCCATTGCGGCGGTATACATAGGATTGTCCATTTTTTTATCAAATTGAGGCGTGTACATCCGTCTGGATTCTGCATCGCAATAATCAAAAGGCGCAATGGCCCTGTTGGCCTTCATCGCTGCGTCGAGTGCTGCCTGAGCAATATTCTCAGTCGTAGACATAGGAACTCAACTCCTTCGTGAGCAGGGGATTACCATTTACCGGTCGCAAATCTAAAACATCCGAAGTGTCCTCTAATAGGATTGAATAATCAACAACATTACCCACATTCGCAGCCGGCACCTGAGTAATACGAATGATAGGACGAATTCTAGCATCATATGAATACGCTTTCATTTTGTTCATTCCTTTATTTCCTTTACCGTTGTAATCAGCCATTGTCCCTTTCATTGGTACGCCCGGATAATGTTGATCCTTCATATTAATCCCTCCTATTGTTTTCTCCCGATAAGTATATTCATGAAGTTACCATTCTGTTAAAGCATTATGCCCATCTTGCAGCCTATTATTCTAAGTCTGGTTTTCATAACAAGACTAAACAGGCTAACCAATACGAATTGGCTAACCTGTTTGAACGAAGAAACTGCAAAACCAATTACTTATTACTCCGCAAAAAGTGAAGATATGGGATTCGCAACTTTTTTATTGGATTTCTCCTTGCCTTGGTTATCCAATACATAGTACTGGTAAAAGTCGTTAGTGAATCCGATAGACTCCTGTGTTTTCAGCTTAAAAGCTTCAAATGCCGCATCACTCAGATGATCCTCATTCCAGAAATAATGAAGCATCAATCGATTCTGGTTATAGGGATGTTTGATAACGTATGCACCCGCGGCGAGAGGTTGGTTCATGGTATTTTTCCAAGGAAAACCCGTCTGTTTCGTTCGATCAATAATGTTAAATTTTAAAGCCTGCACCAATCCGTTTGACTTGGCATTGCCAATGACAATAAGGTTACTGTTGCCAATCTCTTTTTTCATCTTTTGCTTCAGTTTCTTGCGATCCCGTATAATGTCGTATCTCATACCGGTCATATCAAGGAATCCGGTCAACTGATTAACCATATCTTCCTGCTGTTTAGTTGCAAGCTTACTGACCTGATCGCTGAGCACAATGGTTAATTCCTCGCCTTGAAGGACTTTGTCCATCAATCGATTCATCACTTCATAAGGCAGATTAGGGATCATGCCCATGACAGCCTGATACTGTTGTTGTAACATGTCATGTACATAGGCGGCGGTCTCTTCCTGTGATAATTGGTATTCCGGCTTTAAGACAAAGTTAGGCTGATATAGGGCCATCTGCATTTCTGAACGTACTTCCTTACCAAGCACATCTTCAATGGTGTGAAGCAGCCCCTCTAAAGTTGCATTCTGGTACACGTAGCGTTTGAAATATGTTCTCATGAACTCGTCAAATTTCTCTTCGCCGACGGTACGGTAAAGCTGATAGATCGCTTGTCTTCCCTTCTGATAATATACCAAACCTGCTAAATCCCCAGCTTCATCGTTTGTTGACGCAATCGCCATCTCTACGGGCGCCGTATCAAACTGTACGGATCTGAACCCATTTAACTTATCTCCCTGTTTCTCTGCAAAATACACCATGGAGAAATCGGCAAAGCCTTCATCCAGGAAGGATTCGGTCTCCGAGTTATTACCGATCAATGCATGGAACCACTGATGCGCTATTTCATGAACAAAGGTTGTGTCTTCTTCTGGAATAGCACCATTTTGAATCTGTCCCATCTGGATGAGCCTCGCATACTCCACGGCAACGCCTTGTACATACGTCTCGACAATTCGGAACTCTGGATAGGGATACTTGCCATATTTCTCACTATAAAAATCGATGACCTTGAATGCCTGATTAATGTACCGGTCAACTATCTTTTTCTTGGATGGATCATCGTTGTAATAATAGTATTCCACCGTCAGACCGTTACGGGTAGCGCGTTCCACTTGAAGATTAGGACTTGCAAAGAAAACAAACTCCCTCGTATTCTCGGCTACAGCAGACACAATCTTACGTCCATGTTCTGTACTGTCTTGAGTGGTGATCGTGCCCGGCATGGCTACCTGATACTCATCAGGAACATTTAATTGAACTTCAAAGTCCGATGAGGTGTAATAATCGCTCTCAAATGTTCGACTATACGGTGCCTTGTTCCATTGATGCTTAACCTCGTCGTAAACAGACATCACCGGGAACCAGTGCGCACCATTGATCATGTCCTTGTAGTAGGAAACTCGCTGTGAGCCATAGGGTATATTCAACTGAAACTCCAGTTGGAATGATACCGATTCGCCTGGTTGAACGGGCTCTTTCAACTGCACGGTCAACGCTTGGTTTTCCTTATGGAGCTCCAGCGATTGGCTATCTGCTGTTACAGCCTGAATATCGATGCCACCCAGAAAGTCCTCCGCCGTCTTCTCCGGATGATCTTCACTAATCTTTTCATTATGCTGTTGGTACATGCTCGCCTGTGTAGACTTGGAGAGGTTTGCGTCAGCATATGTATGAAGGACCAACTGCTGGAGGGTATCCTTGCTTGTGTTGCGATACGTTACCTTCTCGCTCCCCTGGATCGTCATGTCCTTCTCATTTAATCGAGCCTGGATCTGGTATTGAATCGGGGTCTGCTCTAAAGAGTCTTTCTGTGTTTTATGTATCTTCGTAGATACAGGAGCTGGGTCTGCTTCCGCGGCAATAACCCCCATGTTGGCAAGAGGGGTTGTTGCCAGTATTAAAGCCAGTGTACCCGCGATCCCTACTCTGGCTAACTTTGATGTAAATGGACTTGAATAATTCATAAGTTCTCTCCTTCTTCTGTTCTATCTTGACCTCAGAACCAAGTATAGAAGACGAACCTTACGCTGAATTTATGTTTTATTTAAGTTTTGTTTAAAAAGAGGAGAGAAACTGAAACTATCGCAAATCGCATTCATGTTTGTATGTAAAAAAAAAGAAAAGAAGCCTTACAATGTAAGGCTTCTCATGTATGATCTGTAGTGGGCTCGAACCACTGACCCCTACCCTGTCAAGATAGTGCTCTCCCAGCTGAGCTAACAGATCATGATATATAAATGTTTCCCAATCAAGTAACAGTATCATATCAAGTAACCGTGTTCATTGTCAATGATTTATTTGGTTATAATTCACCCGAAATGGTGCACAATAAAGGAAAGATTACCATTTCTACAACGAGGTGAATTCCCTATGAGAAACTTAACAAAACGGTCAAAATCCAATGAATATACATTTACCAAATGCTTCTTTCTCTTTGCTGGGCTTGTGCTTCTCAGTACAACCGTTACTGGTTGCAGCTTAGAGAGGGATGAACATACAGTTCAATTCCAACAATTACAACAGCCCAATGAAAATGGTGAAGCTCTGCCCGTTTGGCTGGACGTATACTCCAAATCTGTAATTCAAGATGTATATTCTCCGCGAGGAAGCAGTGAAGTCTTGCCGTGAAGGTTAACAGATGAATTACTCATCTTCATCCCACTTGCGTGAGTATGCTTTCTTGGTCACGTAATACAACAGAGCAATCATTGCAGCCGACATTAACAAGGTAATGACCATGATGCCTGTCATGCCCATCACTATCCCCTCCTCTCCCAATATGTTCCAGACTTCACTATACAGGAAAAACATTTTTTTGTATAATTCAGTCTGATATGTCGCGCAAGAGCAGAAAGAAGGAATGGAATTGGCAGCTGAGATTAGTTATGTATCGACAGAAGAACAACTGGAGCAAGCCCTGGGAATTCGCCATCACGTCTTTGTGATCGAGCAACAGGTGCCTGCCGAGATTGAGATTGATCAATATGATGTCATCAGTCCAGATGTGCATCATGTATTGTTAAGTACGGCTGGCCAAGCTGTAGCCACAGGACGTCTGATCTATTACAGCAAGGATACGGCCAAAATGCAGCGGATCGCGGTGCTTGAGTCTCATCGTTCATTCGGTTATGGACGTGTGCTTCTGCTCGCGATGGAGGAGCGAGCACGTGAACTCGGCTTATCCTATTCTGTACTGGATGCTCAATGTCAGGCACAGAAATTCTATGAAAAACTGGGTTATGAAGTGATTTCGGAAGAACCTTTTTATGATGCAGATATTCTGCATGTTCGTATGAGAAAGAGCCTGTAAAACCTCGGCGTTGGCAGGTCTTATCAGCATATGGTGCATACTTCCGAAGAATTCGGATAGGCTAATCAGGTAAGCAGATTCCTATCTCGTCATATAAGGAGAGTGTGACATCATGGATCAAACAACACGCGAGAGTTTCACAGCCGTACAGAAAAATGGCGACGGTGACCTGACAGCATTTCAGACTTCAGCAGGACGCGTACTGGATTATCAGCAGGCACTTGCAGAAGTAAAAGCTGGCGCTATTGCCGGTGTGAATGTATTTAAAGGCAAGGATGGCGAAATGTACATTCGCGGAGATGCCGACGGTGACCCAACCAACAACCTGGACCAACTTCCCCATTTCTAAAATAGATGCACACGTTGTATGTGTGACACAGTAAGCGCCGATCCGGATATCCGGGTTGGCGTTTTCTTATTATGATTAGTAGTCCGTAAAATATTTTGCAGAGTCCCCGGAAGGTTGGTTTTTGCGAATCGGCTGTTGTACCTGTTCCCATGCCTGCAAAATCTGTATCCCTTCCAGAGTAGACCGGTTCTCCCACGCGATGTACCCGGTGCGTTCAAGCTCCAGCAATGACTCATGAATGTAAGCTCTGCTTCGTCCCGTCTTGGTCTCCAGTTCATCCATACGCGGCAGCCTGCGCCGTTGTCCTGCATAGTTCACCATAATACGCAAAATCTTGCGTTCAAAGTCGTTCAGCATACTGTACCTCCCCATTCTGGTCCTTAACAGGACGCCATGCCAGAATACCTTGCTCCAGAAATGTTCGGGGTGAGCCTTCTTTTCCCGCTGATGCTCTAATCATCCCGCCACGTACACTATTAATTCGAATGTGTCGCTGCGTAATCTGCCCTGCACGATCCATGTAGACAAGCTCCACCATCTGGCCAATATATTTCCCTAGCATAATCATCCCTCCGATAAGAACGTTTGTTTGTATTTCATATTATATGCGAACATAAGTTCTTTATTCAATAGTAAAAAAAGGATTTTGTAAAATAAAAAAACCAGACTTTCACCTTAATGATCAAGGCAGTCTGGTTCATAACGGATCAGTGTCGATCCGATTCCGAAAATTGTACTTTCTTTAACTGTTGTGTAGATGGATTAAAATCAACATTTACATAGACTGCGAATTGCTTGCCGTCTTTAGCACGAACCCACAGCTTGAACTGTTCCCGTGATTGATCCGCTGTTAGAGAGGTACGACCGATATGCTTATAGTCCAAAATATCCACATTATACTTGGTCTGTGTTTCTTTGACCGCAATAATTCCCCACTTCGCATAATCTGGGATAGCGCCACCTGTTCCTGATGTAATTCCGGCTAAACTCAGGACTACCGACATGACAGTAACGATGAGCATTTTCATTTCACTCACTCCTTGGGACAATATGTTTCTGTTATATTGCCCGTCAGGGTTTCATTTTACACGAATAAACGAAAGATCCAGGCCAGTGGCCGTAGGGAAAAAGGAACCACATGAACAAGCCGGTCAAACGAATCAGGAGGCTCCGTCCGAAAGCTCATTCCCCAGTCACCCGAGAAAACGTGTTGTTGTGTCTTTGGCTCCTCAGGACGTTCCAACCCGTATTTCTTCTCAAGTAACTGTCTCGTTGCTTCATCCACCTGAACCTCGTTCGTAACGACATATGCTGTGGCAGGCTCGCTGCTTATGTACATCAGAATCATTAGAAACATCACAATCCTAACTAGTTGTATCCAACGCTTGTTCATCTCTTACTCCTTTATGGATTCATGGCTCTCTTCTCTTGTACGTGAAGACTTGTTTGAATGTTTTATTATACAAAAATTTTACCATAGTAGGAAATAACAAGTGGTAAAAAATATGAGACATTCGTTATGCGATGCTTAAGTCCCATTTGGTTGATTTTTTGTTTGAAAAATCCAATAGACGTGTAATAGGCCATGACAGAGTTACTTCACGATCTGAAACCCTACACGATCTGCCATACCAATTTGAGGAGGTTACACCGAATGTTCAAACGCTTGGATGAAATCCTGATTGAGATTCCCAATGTCGAGAAGCCAGATCCGAATGCTGCGGCAGCCATACAAGAATTACTCGGCGGCAAATTCGGAGAAATGTCAACGTTGAACAACTACCTCTATCAATCTTTTAATTTTCGATCCAAAGAAAAGCTGAAGCCTTTCTATGACCTGGTCATGAGCATTACGGCTGAAGAATTGGGTCATGTTGAACTCGTGTCTCATGGCATTAACAAGTGCCTTAGAGGTTCAACCGAGTACAAAGAACCCGATGATACGCCGCTAGGTTCCGTGAAAGATGCTCGTCTGTCGTATCATTATCTGGCAGGTGCACAAGGCGCAATGCCTTTCGACTCTATGGGTAATCCATGGACGGGAGCAAACGTCTTCAACAGCGGCAACCTGGTCGAGGATCTGCTGCATAACTTCTTCCTAGAATGTGGCGCTCGTACCCATAAAATGAAAGTATATGAGATGACGGATCACCCGGCAGCCCGGGAAGTAGTTGGTTTCCTGCTGGTACGTGGCGGTGTGCATGTCGTCGCATATGCGAAAGCACTTGAGATTGCAACTGGCGTAAATGTGACCAAGCTGGTGCCTATTCCTTCACTGAACAACAAAGCCTTCAACGAGGCTCGTAAATATGAAGAAAAAGGCGTACACACCAAGCTGTACACCTATAGTGATAAAGACTTCAATGCGATCGGCCAGATCTGGAAAGGTACTCACCCGGAAGATGGACAACCTCTTGAAGTCATCCAAGGGATACCTGAAGGATTCCCGATTCCGGAAGCTCCTGCAGTAGAGGAAGAATTCGCACCAGGTATATCGCAAGAAGACTTTAAAGAGATTGCTCGCCGTCTGAAGATGGCAGGGAATATTGCGGATTAAGTCAAGTTGTTTAACAGTTTCTTTCCCTATATATATATTCTTAACTCTATGTTTAGGTGAAGCCCTCAAACCCTGCTGCTGAATGCAGAGAGGATTTGAGGGCTTTGTTATAATCAATTTATGATACAATTTTATGATGCAAAATGAGTATGTTGTATGCATGTCATTCCTGAGAATCTAACTGTAAAAGTAAACCTGATCTCTGCTCACATAATTAAACTTAGTTAAACTCCAATACCGATTCCTCCCGCTGACTCATGACTTCAATTAGCATGTTGGCACCCAGACGAAAACCTTGTGCAAACGCTGCTTCCGTATGCATGCCCTCACATCTACCACACAAGTCAAATAACTGTTCAAGCTCAAGAAATTCATTCTCGGCTCAATCGATTCTTCCATTGCTCTGTCAGAGCTGCAATCTGCCGCCCTAACGCTTGGTATTCAGGATGTGTCGGCATCATCATCTCATCCGGTCGAAGTCGTCCATTATATAATGCCTCTAATATCGAATTCATGTGCATCCTCCTGTATATCAATTCGCACCTCACTTGAATGAACGTTCTACACATGATAGGATATTTATGCAGTCGCTCATTCAACAAGTGATTGTGGGTTAGGAAGCAGCGTGTTCTTCGTGGGACTTACGCTGCTTCCTTTTTTCATTTTTGGAGTTCGTCGTAAATCTTCTCAATCCCTTTGCGAACGATGTCTGATCGATTCGTATTCAGCTTCTCAGCCGAAATAGCGAGCTTGTTCATAATGTCCTCATCGACACGTATCTCAATCGTTCTGCTTTTGGGTTTGTCAGATTTAGGCCGCCCCATCTTTTTGGCGGACATTGCTTCACCTCTTTTTTTGTCCTGACAATAATATATTATTGTCAGGACAAAAAGTCGATTTAATTATAAAACATACGTTCGTTTTTGTGACAGCAGATTCATAGATAAATTTATAGTCTGTAATCCGTTTCAATGATAAAAAAAACTTGAACGGCTAGGCGCTCAAGGTTATTAGAGTACTATTATTGAGTAACAATTTAAAATTCAGGAGACACGCAAACAAGTAGGAAAAAGAAATTGATGTTTTAGCATTTTTATCACTCCATATTAAATATTTCAGTCTTTCTTAGAAATTAAATTACCAGTTTCTATGTATCCAAACTTCCCTCTTCACTGATCTCTCTTTGGTGTATCTCCATCTTTTCCAAAAGTTCCACGATAACCTCATCCAACTCCTCAAGTACCTCACTTGGTGTAGGGGACTCTAGTATCCTTACCAAATCCGTATGTAGCATACTCAGATGCGATATCGATAATCGATCAATCAATCCCACCAAAATGAAATATTCCCACTGTGGATCTTGGGTTTGTAATACATCCTTAATATAAGGAATCAAGTCTTCCCCCAGTCGCAATAATAGATCCTCTACCGGCTTAGAGATAGGCCAGTTCCCGTCTTGTAACCACTCCATAAGCTCTGGGATGATGACTCTCAACTCTTCATTACTAAATTCATTTAACTTGTTAACCGCCTCAAAGTCATGTTTGCCGCGGGGAAGACACGCCATAATATCCATTAATTCTCTCTCCATTCCTTATACTTTTACTCTCCCCTATTACTCCATTGGCTTTCCATATCTCACTAAGACATGCCAGAGTAATTTCAACTCTTGTAGAACTTCTGTGTAGGTTCCTCTATCACTCCAATTGCTTGGGTTTCGTTTCAATTCCATAGCTGCAGAACCAATCTTATTTGCATCAATAAAATCACTTTTTGCAATTCTCTTGGCTATTGAAGGCATCGAAGGGCCTCGAAAATCCATTGGAACTTCATCTACTAATAGTGTAAAGCCCATGTGCCAGTGGAGATCAATGGAATACTTTAAACATATCTGCTCTAAGATTCGTCCTGTATGTGTGCCTTTAAATGATGGGTCGGCAACAAGAATCTTTACATCTTTTTCAAGGGAAATATCACCATGAACCTGAGCTTCGATATAATGGTCCAGATTTCGATTTGGCTCTTGGTTTGATGGATTTCGGAATGGTTTCTCAAGATTGATGAGCATATGGTCAATTAACTTTTGAACTGTTAGATTTCTTTCACCAATGGCAAAATCACTATAAATTACATCCCTCATAAGAGCAGCCAAAACGAGGTCAAATTCCTCATACGTTCCCTTTTCCTCGGGGTCTTGGTGAGAATCCAAATATGTATACGTGCAACGCTGAGAGACCTCAGTGGATAAAAGGAAGTAACATGATCCAAAACGCGGAGCAGGTCCATCGGGATGTAACATAACATTGAGTGCCCCATACTTGGGACGTTCGCTATTGGTTGAGCCATTAATTTGGTACGCTCCGCCAAACATTTTATTCTCCCAAACGTCACGTTCACCGCCTGGAAATGCGGATACACTTCCATTCGATAAGAAAGTCTCAAACTGACTTTTATAAAACCCCTGCTCAAGTAGTGCCTCAGCCACGCTTTTCATATTCGGATCTAATCGATCTGGGTGAAAGTGTAGCGCGATACTTGCATGAGATTTTAGTTTAGTGATAGCATCTTCAAATGTCTTCAGCTCGATGTTGGACATACGAAGGATTTCCCTAATGGTTTGCTCCGCCTCATTTTTGCGGCTTCTTGCATAATTGGTTACATGCTCTTGAGCTAATTGCTGAGACCTTGATAATTCCATGAGCAGAAGATTCCTTTCCATTTTTATAAAATCATAATACATGATGGCAGTGAGGGAACTTACAGGCGGTTCAAAAATCATGATATTGTGCAATGAATCAATCCGTGTCACTTCTTTCAATTTGAATCATATCTTGTACAACGCGCGCTTCTCCACCATCATAAAGCTATGAACCCCTTATTCTTCGCCTTGTGTCTTAACTTTCTCCTCATCCTTCACGGTCACATGAACTACTTGCCCTTCATTCGCTGTATTCGCATCTCGCATCTGAATGGTCCATGTCCCTGTATCTGCATCAAACCGTGTGTCCTCTATGACGGGAATATGCATGTTCTCTGTATCAAGTGAATGCAGTCCGCTACGAATCGCATCCGCATCCGTCACGTGCGCACCATCAGGTGCCACTGGACAAGATACCGCTATCTTTTCTGCTCTGGCCTGCCCAGGATAGGGTTGATTTTCCGGGCCTCCATCCGTCCAGACTTCAACATAGGAGCCGATCTGCGGATCAGGCGCATTGGAGAACCATTTTGCCGGATAATACCGACTCTTTCCTCCATTGGAACTGAAATCCTCATATGCAGGATCAACAACAAGAATGGAATTGTCTTTGCGTTCAACCACATAACCGGTGAATCCTTCTTCACTTGGTGCATTCGCTTGAGTCTGCAAGGAGTTGCACTCGATATGTCCTGAACATCCCGTAAGGCATACGATCAGGATTGAGAGCAATATGAGGACTCGACGAAGAGTGGACATTTGTAAATCCCCCTTTAATAACACCTCTTTCTAAATTTTAACGTTCCATGTCAGGTTATTGTTGCAAATATAGCCTTTATCTCACCCTTAACTTCCTGACGGGCTCAGCACGATCAAACCATATATTCACTTCTTTATATCCCTTTTGTACACGTACCTTCCCCATACCACCAACGCCACACACAACAAGATCACACAATAAGCCCATACAAAAAACATGGCAAGCCCCAACCCGATGTTGGCATCCAGGCGCTCATCAAAAATCTCCGTATACATCGAAAAACCGAGTGGCACGGCGCCAACAATGAAAAGCCCAATGGACCATCCACCCCAGCGTCGGAAACCGGACCCCGCACGAGTACTGGAAAGTTTACGAACTCCTTGAATGAGAAACCACAAAATTAGAATAAATAATAGGCAGGTTATAAGAATCTTCAGCATATCGTTCAACTGCATATCGTGCACCTCCTACGCTAAAAATAATGATGAGTATCTTAACCAAGTAAAGTTTGAGACTTGATGATCATTACCCGTTTCCATGTCCCCTGATCACAGGCAGACACAATTCAGCACCCCAGACCTACATCCTATTCACATCACAGAAAAAAATGCCATCGCCCTGACTCCTTCCAAGTCAAGAACGATGGCGTTACTTCTCATATTTACATTTTTACATCCACATCTGATACGTTATGCGCCAAACTGCGCATAGTGAAGGCGGCTGTACACCCCACCTGCTGCGAGTAATTCTTCATGACGTCCCTGCTCCGTAATGCCTTGTTCAGCAACGACAATAATGCGGTCTGCATTTTTGATCGTAGCCAATCGGTGAGCAATAACCAGTGTGGTCCGGCCCTCGGACAGCTCAGCAAGGGATTGCTGAATCGCCGCTTCCGTTTCTGTATCCAGCGCGGATGTGGCTTCGTCCAGAATCAGAATTGGCGGGTTTTTCAGGAACATACGGGCAATAGACAAACGCTGTTTCTGTCCACCGGACAACTTCACGCCACGTTCACCAATTAACGTATCCAATCCTTCCGGCATCGATTGAATTAAAGGTTCCATCTGTGCACGTCTGGCAGCCATCCAGATCTCTTCTTCGGAAGCATCCAGCTTGCCGTAGGCAATATTCTCCCGAATGGTTCCATCGAAGAGGAATACGTCCTGTTGTACAATTCCGATATGACTACGCAAGGAATCCAGCGTCATATTCTGAATCTCCTGCCCATCGATCGTGATGCGACCTTCCAGCACATCATAGAATCGTGGCAGCAGACTGCACAATGTTGTTTTACCCGCCCCGGATGGACCGACAAGAGCGACGGTTTCGCCTGCTTGCACGTTCAGATCGATACCTTTGAGAACAGGCTCCTGATCCGAATAACCAAAGGTCACTTGCTCATAACGAATATCTCCACGCAAATGGGATACCGATACGGCCCCTGGACGATCTTCCACATCCGGTTCCATATCAAGCAGCTCCGTATAACGTTTGAAGCCTGCAATCCCTTTGGGATACGTCTCGATAACCGAGTTGATCTTCTGGATCGGTGTCAAGAACACATTGGACAACATAATAAATGCAATAAACTGACCGTAGGTCATACTGCCTTTAATGACAAACCATGTTCCGCATACCAGGACAAAGAGGGATACCAGCTTCATCAGCATATAACTGACAGAGGAGTTCCAAGCCATGATTTTGTATGCGATCAGTTTGGTCTGACGGAAACGACCGTTGTTCACAGCGAATTGTGCTTTTTCATGCTCTTCATTAGCAAAAGCCTGAACAACACGGATACCTGTGATATTGTTCTCTACACGAGCGTTGAAGTCCGCAATATCTCCGAACATACGGCTGAATGCCTTGGACATTTTGCTACCAAAGTAGAGCGACAGATAGATAATCAACGGCACGATGATAAAGGTTAACACCGCCAGATTTCCGTTAATGCTCATCATGATACTGAATGCACCAATTAGCGTCATGACCGCGATAAATACATCCTCTGGACCATGATGGGCAATCTCACCGATATCCATCAGATCGTTAGTCATGCGAGAGACCAGGTGTCCGGTTTTCGTATTATCGAAGAAACGGAACGATAACTTCTGCACATGATTAAACAGACTTTTACGCATATCCGTCTCGATGTTAATACCCAGCTTGTGTCCCCAATAGGTAACCACGAAGTTCAGGAATGAATTCAATAAGTAGATGCCGAGCAATGCCAGACATGCCCATAGAATCCAGTCCCAGCGGCCGCCTGGCAGCAGATCATCGACTACCCGGTTGACCGCCAGTGGAAATGCCAGCTCCAGCAGAGCGACTAAAATCGCACAACTGAAGTCAAGAATAAAGAGCTTTTTGTAAGGCCTATAATAGGCAAAGAAACGGCGAAGCATGGACTGAAGTCCTCCTTATGCAACCACACAATGATGATTACGTTCTATTTCGTCTTGCTTAAGAGGTACAGGAAGTATGGCGCACCAATAATGGCAACCAGGATCCCTGCAGGAATCTCCGAAGGCTGTAGGATGACACGACCCAGCGTATCTGCAACCAGTACAAGCAATGAACCGATCAGTGCAGATGCGGGTAACAGGAATTGATGTTTTGGACCCACCAGACGACGCGCCAAATGCGGTCCGATCAGACCTACAAAACCGATCCCCCCACTCACAGATACACATGAGCCGGCAAGCCCTACAGCAGCCGCAAGCAAAATCAGTCGCTCACGCTCAACCGGAGTCCCGAGTCCGCTTGCAGTCTGGTCCCCCAGATTCAGTACGTTCAACACACGTGCCTTATACAGAACAAGCGGGACAAGAATAATAAGAAACGGTAGCAATGCCGTTACAAATTTCCAGTTCGAACCCCAGATGCTGCCTGCCATCCAGGTAGCTACAAATTGATACTTTTCCGGACTAAGCCTTAACGTAAGCACGATCATGGCAGAACTGATTCCCGCCGCTACCCCGATCCCTGTAAGCAACATACGCGTAGGAAGGATGCCCTCTCCTTTTTTGTAAGAGAGAACGTAGATCAGAAATGCAGCAAAACCGGAACCGATCAGGGCCAGAATTGGCAAAAGAAATACCGGCGCTGCTGTCGTTGTCGGGAAAAAGGAAACAAATAACATGACGACCAGACCAGCACCTGCATTAATCCCGAGGATCCCCGGATCTGCCAACGCATTCCGAGATACTCCCTGCAAAATACAACCAGATAACGCAAGTCCGGCCCCGACCAGCACCGAAATCACAATACGTGGCAGACGGAATTCAAAGAGAATCAATTCCTGTTTCGCCGTGCCTCCACCAAACAGAGTTCGCATCACCTCAAGCGGCGAAAGCTTGGTAAAACCTGTGTTCATGCTCACCACAAAAGCCGTAATAATTAATAGGGCAAGTACAATGAGGACAATCGTACTCCTGGTTCTCTTCTTGCGCTCTGCTCCAACTATTGTTGAGGATTCCATCGTTACAGAGTCCTCCTTTCTTTACGCGCCAGATACAGGAAGAATGGTACCCCGATGAGGGCAACCAATGCGCCAATTGGCGTCTCGTACGGCGGGTTAATCATACGTGCAGCCAGATCCGCAAATACAAGCAACAGACTGCCCATCACAGCGGAACATGGAATAATCCAGCGATAATCGACCCCAACCAGCTTCCGCGTGAGATGGGGAATAATGAGTCCAACAAAACCGACCGCACCCACCACGGACACAGCCGTACCCGCGAGAATCAGTACAACAATCAGGCCTATGAGCTTGATCAGCCCAGTACGTTGCCCCAAGCCCACCGCAATATCTTCTCCGAGACTAAGCAGAGTAATGGAACGGGAGATGAGAAGACCTGCGATTAGTGCAGCGAGTACCCATGGGAACATGACCTCAAGTTGAGACCACTTCGTTCCGGCTACACCACCCGCTGTCCAGAAAGCCAGATCTTGTCCAATCCTGAAATATAATGCAATCCCTTCACTGAGTGCCGACAACATCGCTGATACAGCCGCACCTGCAAGCACAAGGCGTAGTGGTGTAAGACCCGATTTGGAAGCTGCACCAAAACCATACACCAACAGGACACCAAGCCCTGCTCCAAGGAAGGAATACATGATGATATACATAAATGGCAAGCCAGGGAAGAAGGCAAAACAAACTGCAAGCGCAAATCCAGCTCCCGCATTCAACCCAAGCAGACCTGAATCGGCCAGCGGGTTACGAGTCATGCCCTGCATGATCGCACCAGCTACAGCGAAACATGCACCTACCATTGCTCCTCCAAGGATACGTGGTAATCGAATCTCCCATATGATCTGATGTGGAGTCAGCTCAGGATTGAAATCAAAGATAGCCTTCCAGACTACACTAAGCTTAATATCAGCAGCGCCAAATGAAATGGACAACGCCATACCCAGAGCGAGTAGCAAAACTCCCCCTGTAAGAATAAGTGTGGCTGCCCACGGACGAGTGTGTATCTTCGCTGTGGGTGAATCCGGATTATGTTTTTCTGGTGAAGCTTGTGAACTCATACGCGCCCACCCTCGTTATGAGTGGAGCTGCTCAAACCTATGTACATAACAATCACCTCTCTATAAATACCGAACTTTAATGATATTGATTCTCATTCCCATAGACCATTGTAAGTGAATCCACGAGCTCTGGCAATGGACAAATAGGACATGTTTATTGCATATATGAAGATTTGCACACAATTTTACACGCAAAAAGGCTGCGCAAGAGCCAAAAAGCTCGAACACAGCCTTATCATTGCATATCTAGAACATGTAAAATACAGACTCGTTTAACGGGCATGTACCGTAAGTAAGGATGCCAGGACATCCGGAACATCGGTAATGATTCCTTGCACACCCATGTCAATCATGGCCTGCATCTCGGCAGGATCATTCACCGTAAATGGATAGGTAACAACGCCATGTGCCAATGCAGCAGCAACATCTTCTTGTGTGACAGCCAGCTTGTAGGGATGAAGGCCTGAAGCTTCGAGTTTGGCGGCATAATCATAGGGACGGTACAACTTTTCCATATATAGAAGTGCTGTACGAATCTCCGGGGCAAGACGTTTACATCTCACGAGCGAAGCATGATTGAAACTGGACAGCACGACCTGTTGCTCCAGATTCCAGTCCCGGATCGCTTGTATAACCTTCTCTTCCATCCCCTTATAACTCACAATACCATTTTTCAATTCCAGATTAAGCAGGGTTCCTTTCCCCTGTACCAGCTTGAATAAATCCTCCAGAGAAGGAATACGTTCCCCGGTAAAATCGGCATGGAACCATGACCCGGCATCCCGCGTGCGCAATTGATCGTAAGTCGTATCTTTAACCCAGCCTTCTGCGCCGCCAGTTCGGCTTAACGTCTCATCATGAATCAGTACCAGTCTGCCATCACTCGTCATCTGCACATCGGTTTCGATCCCTGTTGCTCCAAGCACCAGACTCCGTTCAAAAGCGCTCATCGTATTCTCCGGGCATACGGCAGATGCACCGCGATGGGCAATAATCTCCATGTTCCTCATTCCAGCGCCTCCTGTGTTCAAGCTTCACTCTATGATCCTTACTATAAACACGGTTTGTTAGCCCTGTATTAACAGAGCGTATAATGGGTTACCTGCTTCGCTAATACTAGCGACCGGGTTGAACATCAACGGGCTGGGGATTCACTCATTTTTGCGAACTCAATCTGAAAATCGACATAACATAGTATGAACGATGGAAGCACTGAACTCCGTTATAAGGAGGTTGACTATTGAATCCCTCAAAGAAAAAATCGATACCTACGCGTCCTCACACATCCCAGTTACAGTCGGCTTCCAGGCTTTCCAGATCATCTGTCCATATCAAAAACAAATCCGGCAAGACGGCTAATCAGCGTTCTCTTAACTCCAGTTCACCCAACACACTGGATCAGCTGGCTATTGTTGCAGCAATACTCTCCTTAATTGCAGCCGCCATCGGGCTATATATCGCCTGGAAATCGTTAAGTAATCCGGATCAAACTGCTGTTGTGGTGTAAGCTGCTTGTTGTGCAGCTAATGGCTCAGGAGGCTCTCTCCTGCTTCTGACCTTATTCAGGGGCAGGTTTTTGCTTTTTCAATTACTTAACGTATGCTGGAAACGTCAAAAAACCGTTCCCCTGAAACGCCGACATATACCGGCGTCTCTTTGGAAAGGTCATTTTTTATTCGGGCGCTGCCTCTGCAGCGTGATCCCCGTCCCGGGATTTGACCGAATTACAGAATGAATGTGCGAGAGATAATAACCAACAGAATGAACAATACCAGAATTGCACCTGTTGATGTCCATGCTCCACCACCGAAGCCTCCGCAATATCCGTAACCTGTACCTTTGAGTTCGCTCATCAGTGACACTCCCCTCTTCATCGAAGTACACTATAGACTATGTCCGATAGCGCAACTTGCTTGGGCAGATCGAAAATTCTCCCGAGGAACGAGTGGGTTCAGGCCCGTCTTCTTATGCACTCATTTCCCGTTGAGTTGTGACCACTTCTGAGTCAGCTCTGCAGGAATGTAGGATGACATTTGTTTGATCAGTGCAGCCGGATCAGATTCCAGACTCCACAGACTGAGATGCGAAGTATTGGAGAATCCCTCTTGTACACTATGTTCTACCATCTTCATCAGCGGTCCATAGTATCCGTTGACATTCAATAAGCCGACAGGCTTACGATGAATACCGATCTGTGCCCAGCACAGTACCTCGAATAGTTCTTCAAATGTACCCATACCTCCAGGAAGTGCAATGAATCCATCGGATAATTCGGCCATCGTAGCCTTCCGTTCATGCATGGTTCCCACTTCAATCAGTTGTGTGAGTCCTCCATGAACAACCTCGCCCCGGAACAATCCGGTAGGCATAACCCCGATTACCTCTCCTCCTTGCTCAAGAGCAGCATCGGCTACTGCACCCATCAAGCCCATGCAAGAACCACCATAGACCAGTGCATAACCACTATCAGCAATCTGTTTACCCAGTTGAACAGCCTTCTCTGTATAATCGGGGTGATTTCCCGGATTGGAGCCTGCAAAAACAGCTATACGTTTCATTGGGTTTCACTCCTTCTCATGATCTATTTTAATAGTATACAACATGAATGTAATGGGTATGTACAACAGGTTAACAGAATCAATGGACAAAAAAATACCCGACCGTTTGCAGCCGGCCGGGCTCCCATTTCAATACACATCAATTTAGAAGGGGTTGTTACTATCTAATATACAGACCGAACATTAAATCCGTATGATCTTTGCATGAAATGAATATTAAATCTTCGTATAACTAACGTATCCCACGGCGTGAACGTACGACAAACATATGCTTGTCTTTACGAAGAACCCGACCATCTGCAAGTTCAACCTGATCCTCGTCATGACGCAGAATCGTCGTGGATAACGCTACAATTTTGGCCCGGCGCCAGATCATAACCTGTGACTTGAAATAGATCGCATTTTCGAACTGAATTGCCTTTTTCATCACATATCCAACCTTGTGCACCTCAGAACGTGCTTTCTTTAAGGGAAGACTCTCTTCGGGAAGAGGTCTGATCATTGCGATATTGTCAAACGATACCTTGATCCGTTTCGGTCCGATCCGTACACATTCCGCTTCTTCATCCCACTCGACCAGCGTTCCCTTCAATGGCTCCCGTATGCCTGTTGCACGATATACCGCTACTTTTCGTCCTATCCAATGTCGCAATGTTCTCACCTCCATCTGTCTATATAAGTTGACTACAGATTATTTACACAGACACTACGATGACAGAACAACCTTCCAATCGCTGTTATCCCCAGATTTTTTCGATTTCCTTTTCCGAAGGGAAAAATCCGGGTATAAAGGCGAACGCATCGCTTTTTCAGGTTTTTTCTGTCCTCTCCGTTATTGTGTAAATGATTAGTTCAACTTATATTGTTTTCAGGTATCTTCCAATCGATCGGTTCAATACCTTTGGAGGTCAAGAAATCATTGGCTTTGGAAAAGGGACGACTGCCGAGGAATCCACGATGTGCAGCCAGCGGACTGGGATGTGTAGACTCCAGTACCAGGTGCTTGTCCCTGTTAATAAAAGCACCTTTCTTCTGGGCATGACTGCCCCATAGCATAAATACCATTGGCTCTGAACGTTCATTCAACGCACGAATAACAGCATCCGTAAATGTCTGCCACCCTAGTGCCTGATGCGAGTTAGGCTGACCTTCACGAACCGTCAGAACAGCATTTAATAGCAGGACTCCCTGCTGTGCCCAATGAACCAGAGATCCATGCTTCGGAATTGGCAGGTCCAGATCGGCATGAAGTTCCTTATATATATTTTTCAGAGAAGGCGGTACGCGTACCCCGGGTCTAACCGAAAAGCTTAATCCTTGAGCCTGTCCCGCTCCGTGATAAGGGTCCTGACCAATAATAACGGCCTTAACCTGATGATATGGCGTCAGCATCAGTGCGGAGAACAGGTCTTCTTTGGGCGGAAAGACCGTCTGCGTTTTGTACTCGGCGGCGAGAGTGTAACGAATCTTGTTAAAATATTCAGCTTCCGTCTCTTCCTGAAGCACCTTGTCCCAATCGTTTCCAAACATATGTATAGGCTCCTTTCCCCTGATGAGTGCAGTTTCGTTCAGCCCAACTACTGGACTCTTCCTTCTGAGAGCCACATGTCATGCAACTCATAGACTATCCACCATTTTAACATAACCGGGGACAGCAGACCAGAATTGCGCATCAGGTGTAAGTCCACCTCAAAAAAAATCGTATTCTTGCTACATTCAGTATACTCATACAAAAAAGTCACCTCGCTGTTGCGTGATGACTTGATGACTTTACACTTGAACGGGCACTTCTTCGACTTCTTTCACAAGCACACTACTGATTCTCCGTAATCCTTCCTGAAGGACAGAACGGGGACAAGCCAGATTCAACCGAATACAGCCCTCACCATTTGCTACAAACATATGACCATCTTCCAGCAACACACCTGCTTGCTCCGCGAAGAATAAAGGTAAACTTACATGCTCGGGAGCATATGCCGAGATATCAATCCAGGCCAGATACGTGGCTTCCGGGATGTGAAAGACAGCCAGTGGCAGATGCTGCTTCACATACTGTTCTACGCAGGCGAAATTGGCGTCTAGATAACCTTTTAATTGTTTCAGCCATTCATCACCCGTTTCGTAAGCCGCTTGAGTGGCAGCAATGCTAAGTGGGTTTTTGAAACCATAATGGCGTGCCTGCCACACCTCTCGGAGTGCATTGTTTGGAATGATGACATTGGAGAACATCAGACCAGCCATGTTGAACGTTTTGCTCGGAGACATGCAGGTAATGATTCGATCCGTATCCGGGAACAGCTTCGCAAGCGGGGTATGTCTTTTGCCAGTCCGCAGCAGATCACAGTGAATTTCATCTGAAATGACCCATACATTGTTCCGCAGGCAGATCTCACCCACACGTTGTAACTCTTCCGTTGTCCAGACGCGCCCAGATGGATTATGGGGATTGCAGAAAATACATACCCTTACCTTCTCATCCCTGGCCTTGGCTTCAAAATCCTCAAAGTCAATCGAGTAACGCCCCTGCTCGTTGATCATATCCGAACATACCAGTTCAAGATTGTTATGCTCCGCAGCTGACTTGAAGAAACCATAGGATGGGGTCACGATCAGTACTTTCTCATCCGATTGACAGATATATTCCACCAATTCATATAAAGCGGGAATGATCCCGTTTGAGGTCTCCAAATGCTCCTTTGGGAAGGACCAATCATAGTATCTCTTCATCCAATTCGAAACAGCTTCATAGTATGCCGGATCAAATACCTGAGAGTAACCCATGATTCTACGGTCCAGACGTTCCTTAACTGCATCCAGAATCTCGGGAGGTGTGGCAAATTCCATATCTGCAATCCACATGCGAATAAATTCTTCATCTTTGAATGGAAATGTCATATCTTCTGTGGCGTTAAAAATATATTGACGGAAACCATCCGTATTCATGGCATTTGTACCTGTGCGGTCTATAATCTCATCAAAATTATATTTCATAGCTTCTGCTCCTCTATCTGCTTTACTTTTTCATTGTCGTTTCATGTCGTATTAACCTATTATTTCATGATGCAGGAATTGCATCAAATGCAATACAATCTATTCTGACGAAACAAATGAAGTTTATTGTTTCTTCAAAATAGGTATTTCCGAGAAAAAGTGATATATTTCTCATATAACATCATTTTATGAATGACTTTCATCATTTTCACGTACTCTCAAGAAACATTGGCATAAGGAGAACCGGTTATGAACAATATCAATCAGGAAGTTGGCAAGAAAATACGAAACTTTCGGAAGTGGCGGGGACTGACCATTCAACAGCTTGCGGATCAGATCTTCAAGAGCAAGGGCACGTTATCCAAATATGAGAGCGGAGATATTACACTTGATCTGGTCACGTTACATCATATTGCGAACGCGCTCAACATTCAGGTGGAGCAACTCTTGTACCAAGAACCAAGGCATGCATCTCCTCTGATGAATGCCGTCCCGTCCAGCTTTTTCAAGAATTCTACACGTTTCTATTCCTACTTCTATGACGGGCGTAACAACAGTCTCATTCGTTGTGTCATTGACATGATGGCTCAGTCGGATGCCAACCGTTATCGCACCGTGATGTATATGAATGTGAAGGATTTTGAGAACTACCAAGAGTGCGAGAATATGTATTGGGGCCACACCGAGCATTATGATACACTCACCACGCTGATTTTGAAAAATCAGGCCACGCCGCTGGAGAACCTATATATTAATATTCTGGCGTCTTTTCAGGAATCAGAGAAAAAATGGGGGCTGATGGCTGGTGTCTCGTTCAGACCTTTCATGCCGATCGCGCTCAAAATGTTATTCTCCAGAACCCCGCTGCCCGAGAACCAGGAGTTGTATAATGAATTAAAAATCTCAAAAGAAGATCTGCGGACACTGAAAATATACAACATGCTTGCTGTCACTTGAACAACGCAGCGTGTCACCCATTCTCATTATGGGTCGGCGACAGTTGCTCCACATTCCTCCTCATTAAAAAAGGCACTTCTATAAGCTGTTGAAACCAGCTCATAAAAGTGCCTTTCGCTTTGATGCCTATTGGTTCGGGGATAAGCGAGACTAACGTTTAGTTTTTGATTAAATCCAGCGTTTCGTCAAACATTTGCTTCTGTTCCTCAATCTTGTTCTCATTACCGATCACGCAGCGCTGTTGCTGTTCAAGTACGGCCGATAAGAGCTCAGCAAAACCGATAATGTCGCTTTCCTTCGTGCTTAACACTTCGTCACGTTCCTGTTGCAGATCTGCTTCCGTCACATTCGACAGATAACACTCCAGAGAGAATGCCCCTTCGCCATAAGGTGTTCTCGGCGTATCCAGATCCTGGATCGCACCAATGATGTAACGCGTCATTTCCCGCTCGTCTGCCCGGAAATCGGTCAAATATTGCGGTATCTCTTCATATACTTTGTACGTTTTATCGAGATTAGGATCACGATACGATGCAACGTAGCTGTCTCCGTTCCGTCTGAAACCTGACATGCAACCATATGCTCCGCCTTTGGCGCGGATATTGGTCCACAAGTAATCCAGAGACAGGATTCCCTGCAAGACCCGTAGTGAACCGGTGTATTGATATCCTTTGTCGATATAATTACCCGTTTGCACCACGTACTGCACCTCTGAAGGAGAACGGAATCCTTCCTTACGCGTAGCCGGTGTGAACGTAAACTCTTCCTTGGCAACCTCATGTGTGAACAGCTTCGCTTTCAGATCGGAAACCTGTTGTTCCAGTCCTTCATATCCCTGCTCATCGGCAGTGTAACTGACAAGCAAGTTCTCCGGTCTGAAAATATACCCCGTTAACTCTTGCAGGCTGGAAGATAACTCTTCTTTTCTAGCCTCAAAATTCGCCTGAAGATCCTCAAGCCACTGGTAAAAGGCAATGCCACTCACAGCTTCTCTGAAATCCGCAACCGCTGAATGTTTGGACGATGACCGACCAATTCCCGCAGAGTGTCCGCTATTGATCAGATTACGTTGCAGATTACCTTTCATCTGGGAGATGATCTCATACAATCGCTTCGAATTATCGAATCGGGATGTGAACACAATTTCTTTGATCATATCAAAGGCAAATCCAAGCTTGTCATACAACACTTTTGCGTTGAACTCATAGGTAGCCTTGAATTCATTGTGCTTATGCGCGTTAGCATAAGATCCTATCCCGCTATGAATACCACCCGAATGGATATGAATTTCATTGGACAGTTCATTGAACGAGTAGTTTTGAGTATCCACGTAACCCAGTACATTTTTCAGCAATCCTGCATACGGCAGGAGATGACGTGGCACTTCTTTGATATCAAACAGCAGTCTCAGATAACCAATTCCGTTGGTGTAAAGGTTATGATGGAGAATGGTTGTGCCGTCGACCTGGTTCACCGTTTGATGCAACGTAGAGGCTTTTGGTTCAATATCTTCAATCGATAACGTCGGAATGACCTGCTGCTGCTCTTTGGTTGAAGGTGTATTCTGATACTCGGCGAGTGCTTCTGTTTTCTGAATCAACGTCTGAACTTCTTCCTCACTAAGACCGGACTGAATAGTTTTCAGACGTTCTTTCAATGCTTCCTCCTTGCGTGAGTTCAGCCCCTTATCCGGGGTAAGCGCCACAAAAGAAGTATGTGTGTTCTGCAAAATATATTTCTCAATCAGTTGCTCGAAGTAACCTTCGTTCATTTTTGTCCGCAGTTCAGCAAATACGTCATTGGCTTCCAAATGAGTGAAAGGTGCTTCTTCATCGTACAACCAGCTTTGCAGGGAGGAGAATCCGTAGATCAGGCCTTTCGGCATTCTGCCATAGTCCGCTTCCCTGTGATTGAACTCATACGAGTTAATTCCAGCAAGCAGTGCTTTTGGATCAAAGCCTTCTTTTACCACACGCTCAAGCACTTCTTTGACCGTTCCCAGGAAATCCTCTTTGCTCGCTAGATTACTCTTCTTCAGTCCAACCGTGAACACAGGCTGATATAGGCTGTCATCATACGAACCGTATACGTCCTTGGCAATTCCTTTATCCAGCAAAGCCTGTTTCAATACCGCTCCCGGAGCGTTCAGCAGGGCGTATAACAGAATTTGGAACGAAATGTTCAGTTCCTTGTCCAGACTTGTGCCGATCACCGCGTTATAGGTCAAGAAGCTGTTATCCACTTCCGATTCCGTACTTCCCGCAGAGTAAGTCTTAACTGTGTCTACCCGTTCTGCAAAAGCAGGTTGAAGTTGAATGGCCGAATCAATCTCGACTCGATCATATGCGCTCAGATAGTTTTCATCCAGCCATTGCAGTTTCTCTTCCATATCCATATCGCCGTAGAGATAGATGTAACTGTTGGAAGGATGATAGTATCTCGTGTGGAAATCCAGCAAGCCCTGATACGTTAGATCCAGAATAGCTTCCGGGAATCCGCCAGACTCGGAGGAGTACGTAGTATCCGGGAAAAGGGAGTTCAACACTTCTCTGCGCACCATTCGTTCCGGTGAAGAAAAGGCACCCTTCATCTCGTTATATACAACTCCATTGTAGGTTAACTCATCGTCAGCAGAGGTCAGGTTGTAGTTCCAGCCCTCTTGCAAAAATATCTTTTCATTCTCGTAAATATTTGTATTTAATACCGCATCCAGATAAATATCCATCAGGTTATGGAAGTCATGATCATTACGACTCGCGATCGGGTAGATCGTCTTATCGGGATATGTCATGGCGTTAAGGAATGTATTTAATGAACCTTTTAGCAACTCAACAAAAGAATCCTTGGCCGGAAATTTCTTGGACCCACAGAGCACGGAGTGTTCGAGGATATGGGCTACCCCTGTATTGTCTTCCGGAGGTGTGCGGAAACCGATACTAAATACTTTGTTGTCGTCCTGATTGGACAAAAGTACAATTTTGGCCCCGGATTTCTGATGTTCCAACAGATACGCATCCGATTTCAGTTCTTCAATTCTGCGCTCTTGTAACACCTTGTATGGCTTGAGCTGTTTCAACATAAACTTGAGTCCTCCGTCCATAAGATTGTTTTATTGGTTTTGTGAATCTACATAAGTTCAAATATGGTTATTTACACTGGCACTCCGATGACAGAATAACATCTGTCCTCTCCGTTATCGTGTAAATGAGTAGTTGAACTTATATCGTTCAGCAAGGTAAAGGTAATATATGCCTACGGATAGTATACACCATTGTTCCGTCTCTTCATAAAAGTCAGATAAATGTACCTTCTGATATGTATTATGCAGGGTTTATGTTTATGAGCTGCATGGTGATGTGGTCTACAATGAAGTGACATTGATATTAAAGAACATAAAAAAAGATCGCATGCAGCTTGGTTAACAAGCGTCATGCGATCTTTCTTTTTAAGATGCCGAGGACCGGGATCGAACCGGTACGGTAGTCACCTACCGCAGGATTTTAAGTCCTGTGCGTCTGCCAATTCCGCCACCCCGGCATGGATATTATTTCTTGGCGACAAGAAATATCTTACCATGAAATAATTAACTTTGCAACACCTTTTATTAAAAATAATCCAACTATATAAGTTTATCTAATGATTTACACGATAACGGAGAGGACAGAAAAAACTGAAAAAGCGCAGCGTTCGCCTTTATCACCGGATTTTCCCTTGAGAAAAGGGATTCGAAAAAATCTGGGGATAACAGCGATTAGAAGGTTATTCTGTCATCGGAGTGTCAGTTTAAATAATCTTTAGTTCAACTTATATAAATGAAACAGGCACTGCAAGCGTCAGCTCACAGTGCCTAGAAAGTCCGAGTTGCGGTCCCGGACTTCCGGTAAACCAATCTATATTAAGGGAGGTGTGAGATAAGAATACCTCCCCAACATTAAAGAAACCTAAAATCAGCCTTAAATTAAACTAAAAAAGTAAAATAGGTCGAACACGAGCCGCTTCTTCCTCACTACACTCCACGATAACCAAGATATGGTCCTTTAACAGCCAATCTTCGTAATACCGCGCATCCTCCTCCGAGATCCCCGCTTCAGTCAGTGTAAGCACCAAATCATCAGTCTCACTCCCAATCTCATTACCAGCGAGCCTGCGCACTGCATTTCCGATCGACATCGTCTGATCCATTCGCTTCCCCAGACCAGCCAATATGCCTTTCAGAGCGCCAAAGGCACCATCTGTTCCGGCACCCTTCAGAGGTTTGGGCAACCCCGTCTTTTCGCTCACCAGCTCCAGATTAAGCTGCTCCTTTGCCACCGCTCCTAAATATTTATCCTTGATGCCTTCCTCTTTCACCTGATTCAGCATCAATATAGCCTCGTTTTCGGTACGGGCCAGCCCAATAATCAATTGTGTCATTCCGTTCCCCTCCTTTTACCCTAATATAACCCCGTAATGCCCATTCAAAAACGGATACACGCCAGCTATGACAAATCACCTAGAAGATTGTTGATTTCTCTTCTGGAAATCTATACCTAGTTCTGATAGACTAGATAAAGAAGACAATTTAACCATTGAAAACATTGACATATGGATTTAACATCTCATAATCAGGAGCAATGACTTATGAAAAAAGAGGTAGAAATTGCCATCCGGCGCAAGCAACAGATTATGGTTCGTAATACAAGCGGTCAGACGGTAACCGGTTTTCCCGAGCGCACCGCTGATACATCCATCCTCTCCTTACGTACCGTTCACGGAAGTCTGTGGATTCCGTTTGATGAGGTTGAACATGTTACACGTCTGTTAAGCATCCGGTCTCATCATTTAAGCGGAATGCAACTCGTATAGTCGGATCTGTAATTCTAGAAACTCACTTCCCTTATAAAAAAATACGTTAACTAGATCTATTTATGCCAGCACTTTATACCAAAAAACCAGACGCATGCACGTCTGGTTTTTCTCTTCTACTTATCCTGTAACATACCGCCACTGACCTCACAACAAAGGCCCTACTATCATTGTTTCTTCCCACCCATATCCTGTTGTTACTTCACTACAAACTTCACTCGTGTTCCATCCGGATATGTACTTAACTGATTCCCTACCCATGAACCTGCACCGCGATTATCCTTCGGGGTAATGTATTGGATATCTGCACCTGTGCCTCCCTCAGCGCACATCGCCATGGGCCACTCGTCACGATCCTTACCTTTTTTGACCGGAACACCCTTGAGTGATAGATCCCGATTGCCTTCGGCTCCACTACGATCAATGGTGCATACATCCGAATGCCCTGCCTTAATGGCAGCTTTAATATGATTGGCTGTTTCGGGATAGCGCTCTGAAGGGAACGTAATGGTGTGGTCCACACTCTTATTAACCCCTCCGAATGGATTAGGTATCTCCTCCGGCCATTCTCCCCCTGCCCAGGCGTAGAGGGCTACCAGCAGCATCGCTACCAGTGTCAGTACCTGCTTTTTGAAGCCTTGTTTACCTTTTCGTTTTCGTCCAGTGCGTCTCTTACTCATGCTGTGTCTCCCCCATTCAACACTTGCATTATAACAGAACGCCCGTTCGTAAAACAATCCAATAAAATAAAAAAAACAGCCGAGACCGCCCGGCTTGATTGATTATCCTACATTGGGAATGGCCTGGTGGCGCAGCAAGGGCAGTGTCACCTCAAACTGTGTACCTATTCCCTCGGTACTCTCCACCGAAATCTGACCATTCATCAGTTCCAGCAGTTCTTTGCAGATGGTCAGACCAAGACCGCTTCCGCCAAATCGGCGCGCATGGGAGATGTCGGTCTGGGTAAACGCATCAAACAATTGTTCGATCTGATGCTGAGGAATGCCAATTCCCGTATCACGCACAGAGAATACCAAAACTATGGTATCCATGATTTGTTGCCTCACATCAACCTGTAACTGCACTTCACCTTGTTCTGTGAACTTGATCGCATTACTCAGCAAATTATCCAGTACCTGCCGAAGTCTTAGCGGATCACCGATAAGCACATCAGGAACATTCAGATCAGCATGACAGAGCAAACGTATGTGTTTATTCTGTGCGGCAGGTTCATGTGTCTTCACAATCTGTTGAATTAGCTTCAATGGTTGAAACTCAATGTTTTCAACATCCATTTTGCCTCTGCCCAGTTTCGCCATATCCAGGCTATTGTTAATGATGTTAAGCAGCGCCTCACCTGATTGACGTGCAAGCTCCAGATATTCTTTCTGCTCATCCGTAGTTTCACCCATACTGGCAAGTTCGATCATGCCCATAATGCCGTTAAGCGGGGTACGAAGCTCGTGATTTAGCTTTCCGATGAATTCCAATTGCCCTCTGCTGTTCATCTCAGCCATGGAAGTTGCGAACTTCAACTGTTGTTCGGCATACTTCCGTTCTGAGATATCGTATTGAATGCCTACAAAATATAAACACTCTCCGGATTCATTAAAGATCGGGTCAATATTCAGTTCGTTCCAGAACTTCTGGCCACTTTTTGTATAATTTAAGATATCAATCTTAATGGACTGTTGTTTCTTTAATGCATCACGAATCTGCATTACCGTTTCGGGGTCTGTGTCCTGTCCTTGCAAAAATCGGCAATTCTGTCCTACAGACTCTTCATACGTGTATCCTGTCAGCCGAGTAAAGTGTTCGTTTACATACATGAGCGGAAGCTCAGACAAGGTAGCATCGACCACGGTCACGGAGGATTTCACTTTCGAGATGATAAATTCCCACTGTAATGGGAGTTGATTATGTTGGCTCATGCCTTCCTCCTTCATCTCACACACATTAATGTTTATATATTCTGCAATCGTACATTATAAGGAGAGAAAACTAACCAGTCGGAATGTGTTGATATTAAATCAATATATTTTAATTGTAACACAGTTATTCAAGTCATGTGGTTCTTGGGTAATAGTTGATAACTAACATTACACAATAACCTAACTACTCATTAGGAGGAACATACATGAAATTTCTGTTAATTATCATCATTATCATTTTGATTGTAGTCTTTTTTACCAGACGCAAACGTTAAGATGAGATTCGTTATGTAAGTAAGAAAGGAAGATGGGTATGAGAACCCTCTTTTTTATATTCATGGTACTCTGTATCATCAATTTCTGTTTCCCAAAATTCGGCTGGTATCTGCGCTATGGCTGGATTTTCCGCGGTGAGGCCGAACCCAGCAGGCCTTATATGACGATGGTGAGAACGACCAGCCTGCTGATGTTACTTATCGCCTTCACACTCACCATGGCATGAACTATAACCATTAGAAGATGACTGCCCTGTTGGGCAGTTTCTTTTTTTGAGCTGAAATGACGGGAAAATGATAACTTTGTTTGTGGTGCAATGATGACAATGCCCGTAATATAGATATATCGTTTCGGAAAGGACATCATTGGCATGAACATCGCATTTTATCCGTATTGGGCCGTCAAAACGCTGCTCTCGCTTATTAATGTCATATATATCATGGTCATTACTACATTTATTTACAGTCACACTGGATCGGTACTCTATGCTGCAATGTTTCCACTAATTCAGATCATTACACGTATAACAGCAAGTTTCACTTTGCCATTACTTGTGAACCATTTCCCATTCTCCAAACTATTGATCCGCATTTCCATAGCCAAAACATTAATCATGACCTGTATAGCCATTTCGTTGAATCACTTGATTTCACAATTGCCGCTTTTATTGCTCGCAGTGGTCATACTATCCTTTTTGGACGGATGGGAAACCCCGTTACTGAAGACTTTAACGCCACAATTGGTTCAAGGTGAAGATCTTATAAAAGCAAATAGCCTACTATCCGTCTCCAATCAGACTGTAACCATTGTCGGTTATGCCATGACGGGATTCGCCGTGATGAACTGGGGGGCGGCACAGACCTTCTGGGCAGCTACAAGCCTGTCCTGGGCCGTTCTGATCTTCATGATTACCATGGGATCGCTCACACGGAATGTAGAACAACCCCACAAATCTGCTGTATCGCGGAAAGTATTTAGGGAAGGTTGGAGTATACTTTGGAAGAATCCATCATTACGACTGATTACGCTTATGGACATAGCCCAGGCACTTACGGGCTCCATCTGGATCGGAGCTGTTACGCTGGCCTTTGCAAAAGAAGCTCTGGGACGAGGAGAAGGTTGGTGGGGACTCATGAACTCGAGTTACGCTGCTGGAACCATGCTTGGAGGTATTCTGGCTCTTGCACTGGCCAAACGTATTCAGAAGCATCTAATCGCTAGTATGACCATGGGTTCTCTTCTCTTCAGCCTGCTGACCGTAGTTTATGGTCTAAACAACCTGCCATGGCTCGCTTTGGTGTTATGCATACTCATGGGTCCAGTTCATCAGATTCGTGATGTGGCTCAGCAGACAGCGCTTCAGAACAGTGTACCTGTCGAATCCCTAACCAAGGTATACGCCACCCATGGCGTCCTGATATCCACGGTTATGAGTGTATCCATAGTCATCTTTGGTCTAGTCGCCGATCAACTGGGCGTTCGGTGGGTATACCTTATCGGTGGAGCCTTGTTTATTGTGTCTGCGATATGCTCTTTATCGTTGAACAGGGTTCACAGGAACCAGCCCATTGTTAAACATACGAAAAATATGTAAATCAAAAGAGACGAGCAACATTCTGCTCGTCCCTCACAATCTCAATCCAATCGATAATCGGTCAGCGGCCTGCCTTTTTTATAATACAAATTAGGTGACAATATATTGAAGAAAATATGCACATCCGGCATGTATGCTTCTTCCAAAATAGCTTGCACCGACGATGCAATCCGATTATGAATCTCCTGGTCACGTTGAAACATCAGAATCTCTATAGAAGCCGGAGAAGGTGTTAGCGCTTGTACATCATGACGCTCTGCCTTCATTCTCTCCCTTGGAATATGAGTAATTAGGGCCATCTGCTCTGTAATTTGGGGTACAACTTCCTCTAGCTGAGGACCTGTGAATCCTTTAAAGCGAATAAACGGCATTGCTATCCCTTCAATCTCTGTTAATAGTCTCTTATGTGATTTTAAGCACATTGTTTTCAGTTGTCAAATGTCATGGATGGCATATGTTGCTTCTTCTAAACAGGAAAAGCCCCGCTGAAGTCTCAGCGGAGCCACTGTTTGCACGTTTCTATACGTGACTTACAGCCAGAAAGATTTTGTGATGATTACGAGCAGGATGAAAAGCACGAGAATTGCACTTGTGGAAGTCCATCCGCCGCCGAATCCACCAACATTGCCACAACCGTATCCAACTTGACTCATTTGATTGGCCTCCTTTGAATTTCAAGGTATGCCATAACATATGCGTATTACGCGCAAGTGACCGGGCGAATCGGAAAGTTCATCAGCCCATTCATACGGGTTTCATGCTTGGTAACTTAACCAGATGAGTCGATGGAGATTTTCAGTTGTTTTTCTTGTGACTCCTAAGGTGAAGGGTCTATACTTCCTCTGTCCAGTAGGATTGTACGAGTACGTGTATCACTTCGGGATGCCAGAACAACCTCTCCATCAGGTGTTATACAATAGGCGATCGGAATGGAGATCTTGCTATCACGGTACGAACCATCCGCATGGCTTGTCCCCATGACAACACATCGATGCTGTAAAGCGATCTTACGTGCCTCTTCAACCCACTCACTGTACTGCCCTTCACTGAACATACCCACACCAATGGAATGCATCACAATGTCCACGCTTCCTACATTTTCGTTGCGAAATCCTTGCAGGACCAGCTCATCACACAACAAAGTGCTTATCACCCAGCCTTGTTCCTCAACCATCTCAGCAGGTGTATATTTAGCTTTCTCCAATACAATCTCTCCAGCCTTACTGATGATGATTGATCGGTCCTTCGGACGTTCGTCCAGTCTGCGATGACCTGTTACAATCATGGTTCCATATGCAGCTGCCAGGCGGCAAGCGTCTTCGACATTCTGGTTCAGATATCCTTCAGGAAAGAACAACACATCCGCATCAGGGTGTTGCTTGAGTTCGGCTTCAAGCTGCAGCACATGCTGTTCCAGCCTCGGTTGTCCAATGATAATCTTCATCCGGTATCCCCCATTCATAAATAAAAGCCGGTTCTAGACATATAGGAGACAAGACTTCAATTGTTCCGTTCAGATCAACTCAAAACTCTGAAGTAACGCTGCTGCCTCTTCATGATCAGGTTCTAAAGCCAGTACCTTATGGGTATATGACAGTGTTTCTTCTTCCAGTTCAAGTTCATAACAGCACACAGCCAAATCGTATAAGACGGCTGGATTATGGTTACTCGGATCTGCAACCAGCGATATCTCCAGAAACCGTTTTGCATCCTCATACATATACATCTCATATAATAGCTGCCCTGCCAGAAATGCGAGACCTCCTTGCTGCTCCATCACATAGTAGGACGACCACATCGTATGAATACCAGACTGAATATCCAGCATTTCCTCATCACTTGCATCAGGAAGAAGACTGGAAATGTGCGTTGCACTGTGAATCAAGAACTCAGCATCATACCCGCCCAGACGCCAAAACGGTAAAATATGCTTCAACTCCATACTTTCTATCCGTTGATCTACCCATTGTTTCATGCTGAAAAAGTCATCCGGGCCAAAACGTTCAACAAATCGATGGTAGGCCAAACGTGTGTTCACATAGCTAATGGGTTCGTCCAACATCAACATGCACCCAACATTCAGGTCTTTATAATGATGTGTTGTGAATCGTGTATGGGCACCCTGTTGTTCCAAGACATATTGAATGGCATGGTAGTTAGCAGTTAGCGAAAAACTCCCGTGAAGAACAAATTCAGGTGGCTCTGCGAACTTCCAGTTATCCAGACGATGATCCCCTTTATCAGCGGTAATCAACACATAACCTGACTGTGACAATTTGTTCAACCGTTCAAGACAGGACAAGCCGATGGCAGGAAAAAGAATATGTGAATCCTCCAGCTCTGCCTTGTACAATGTGATCAGCTCCGAATACGGATAGTTATCTGCACTGTATTCGGGCGCCCGGCGATACTCATAACTCAGCGTCATATTCTTCAGCATCTCAGCGGGATCAAGTTCACGATGATCCGGAGACTGAACAAGCAGATCACACTCATATATCTCGCCATCCCCAATATAGATTAGTTCCTGTGGGATGCTGTCAAAAAAGTAATTGGCAATCAACAACAACGGTTGTTTCAGATCACCGGGTCGAATAACCGTTCCTGCAACGACCAGATTCAATTCCGTATCCGCTACAGCATCAAAACGCGCAAAATCCACTATGCCTTGTTGAATAAAGGATTGCATGGATGGATGCTCCTGCCAACCCAGCACATTCTCCGCTACCAGATCCGTCATCACATATCTGAAAGGCGGTAACAGTATTCCAGCAAATTCCTTTAACTCAAGCAGTTTCAGGAGAATTTGGTGTGCCAAACGCCCTACACCAGCTCCAAGTTCAAGAATGGTTACGGTCTCGCTGATCTTTCCTTTGTTCGAGAGGTCCTGAAGAAAGCCAAAGATCATCTCTGCATACGCCGTGGCAATCATCGGATTACTCGTAATATATTGAGGGACTTGGTTCTCTGTCCAAGCTTGTAGCCCCTTCTGTTCATAATAAGCCCTCTGCCAATCCCAGACCGGAGCTTCACTGTAACGAAAACGTTGACTTTCATTTGACGTCATTAAACGGAAACCTGCTTTCTATCACTAATTTCATACTTTTCCAAGATGTTCACGTACTATTTTATGTCCAATACCATTCAATCTCTGTAATGCATTATATCATAGAACCCTACCTACTCGATGAAGTTCAGTTTTCCCCTTCAACAAGAAAAAAACCTGCTTTTGAGGGCAGGCCTGTGATTTCCTTCATTTAAAACTGATTGCTCTAATTCACTTTGGAGTAAGTGAGCTCAACATTAATCGGAAAACAAGACTCCATCAAAGTTCTCAGGGCCTACACGGATCGTACCGAGCAAGTTGGAACTGATAAATGCAGTGTACGTCAATTGAGGCGTGATAGGCGGATTGAAGTCATCTGCAGAGAAGGTAATAATCTGAGGTGCGAGGACGCTCAAGTTAAACGTAGACGTTGCAGAGTAAATTACGGGGTCTGTTGGCGCAGTTCCTCTGACAATGGTGATCGTTATACCAGCGAGAGCTAATGGGAGTTGCACAGATACGGTACCCTTGAACTGAACCCGTGGGTTTGCTCCAATGCCAGCAGTGGTTATCAAACCAATCTGTCCAAATAACTGAGGCGTGTTAACTACAAGGATTGGTATGGAGATTGATCCTGCCAAACTCGCATTCTGCGAGGTTCTTGCATCAATAAATTGACTCATGAAATCTACCTCCTGTGTGTGGGATAGGATAGTATATGCGAGATTTGATATACGGCATGGACATACATTGAGATGCGCAAAAAAGGGCATACCAACAATTCCTTGATGATGATAACAAGTTACCTTTTGGTCCAGCACCTATATGAAGACAGAAAAAAACCCTTGCTCGGCAAGGGTTTCAAGAGTATGGGCCCTACAGGACTCGAACCTGTGACCAATCGGTTATGAGCCGACCGCTCTAACCAACTGAGCTAAGGGCCCTAGACATAATGTATAACGTGCAGATGATGGCTGTGGATCATCCAAGTGAAACTAAATTGCGGGGGCAGGATTTGAACCTGCGGCCTTCGGGTTATGAGCCCGACGAGCTACCGGGCTGCTCCACCCCGCGTCAGTAAGAAATATTAAAACAGCGACTTAATTAATATACACCATACTACCCTAATAAGTCAAGGGGTAATGTCAGGGAATAAAACGTACACCATAACGACCTTTGCGTGAACGATACACTTCGACTTCTGCCGGTTCATTGTGACCATAGATCCATCCGTCCTGTTCCATACGTTTGGCCAGACATCCTGCCTGAAATTTGGTTGCATACAACTTGCTGAAATATACCCAGTGCATACCGCTCGTCCTTTCCGGAGTCGTCATTTATTCCTGCTTTTTGTAGAATACCCCATTTTCATAAAAATAGCCGCCAAAGATTAAAATCTTCAGCGGCTATCCTTATCATGATATGACTACTTCATCAAATCTCATTGGAACGTAGCTTTAGGATCCTTTTTTAATTTCTCCAGCATCTCGTTTCCTTTAGCTGCCCACTCACCAAGTGCTTCTTTTGGTGTCTTTTTGTTCTCTAGTACTTGGTTGAAATATTCCATACCTTTTTCATTTACTTGCCATAAGCCTGGGGATTTTTGATACATTTTATCCAGATTGGTATTTGTTGGCGGAATCGGCTTCAGTGCATAGAATGCTTGAATGTTGTAATCCAAGCCATCTTTTGGCTTGATGAAGCTCTTCCGGGATACCATCTCATAGCTGCTACGTGCTTTGATCTTAGCCCAGTCCTCACTGTTCATGTACTTAATCAGTTCCCACGCATCATCCGGGTTCTGAGCCGAACTATTAATCGCCATGAGGTTGCTCAGGTAGATGCTGCCTCCAATTTCAGGAGCTTCCGGGTGAACTGGAGGTGTTACCACATCCCAATCTACTTTCGTAAAGTCTTTCATTTTATCCGCGTTTTTATTGGCATCAATTAATTGATTAATATAGCTGTAATCACCAATAGCCATGGCTGCCTTGCCGCTCAGGAACAGGTCACCCTGTACTGGATCATAACGTCCACTCGGATTCTGATCCTGTGGTTCGTCGCCTTTAGGAATAACTTTGTCAATCGCAAGTTTGCTGATGGTGCTCCACACTTTCTCCCATTGAGGAGAATCTACTGTCATCTTCTCTGCTTTGTCATCAAACGTCTTCAGCTGCAACGCGCTGTAGTACTGCTGCATGGAGTAATAAGGCGAACCACCCTGATATGTCGTGAAGGCGAAACCAAATACGTGATCTTTACCCTCGCCTTTTGTAAGTCGGGTACCCAGATTGAAGATATCGTCCCAAGTCATATTGTCCGTTGGCGGTTCCACACCTGCTTTTTCAAACATGCCCTTGTTATAGAACAAAGCCGAAGATGAGAACGTTGGTGTCAATGCATAGATGCTCTGATCCCCCAGATCTTTGATACCCTCCAGCACACTAGGAACAATGTCAGTGGTATCAAACTTATCTTCTTGCATTAATGGGTCCAGCTGTTTCACCAGATTCTCCTGAATTAATGATTTGACAGTAGAGGTATCCGCCACGATGACGTCAACCGGGTTATCGCCAGTCATAATCTTCTTCAGACTTTCCATCGTATCCGGAACTTCCGGCTGTTCTTCGGTGTTGCCATACCCATACATGCTGCTCTGATCAACGGCAGCTACAATCTCAATGGTTACATTGGGATGGGTCAGCTCAAAAGCATCAGTAAACTGTTGACGGAAATAACTGTCGTCTTGCCCTCCCCACATTGTAGCCACACGTAATACACGTTGCTCTGTATCTTTCGCCTCACTTGCCGTACAGCCAGCAATCAGCGGCAATGCTAGCGTCGCAGTAGCCATGACAGCCAGCACATGTTTTCCCCATAACCTGTTCTTCATTTCCCAATTCCCCCTCATTTATTATCTTGGCGGTGTAATGACAATGCGTTCACCGTCAAATTCCAATGTAGCCCGGTTATCAATGGATAAGGCCTCCAGATACTCTTTTGGCACCTGAAGCCGCCCTGCACGGTCAATAATGACAAATGCTTCGTGAATGTCCGGCATACCCGTCTCGGATAAGCTATGCTCATCGTCCAAATTCGGGTTGCGCTTCACAAACTCAGTACTGGTCAAGCCGTCCCGGATCGCAACGATCCGGTCTACCTTGCCAGCTAGCGTCAAGTCATGGGTAACGATGACAATCGTAACGCCGAGTTCCTTGTTCATTCTTCGGAAAATGCCCATGATTGTATCACATGTCTCGGAATCGACCGAACCGGTTGGTTCATCTGCAAGCAGAATTTTGGGACGATTGGATAAGGAGATCGCAATCGCTACCCTTTGTTGCTCTCCTCCTGACAATTGATGCAATTTGTTATGCATCCGATCCTTAAGACCTACCCATTCGAGCAACTGTTTCGCGTAAGCACGATCACGCTTGCCTCCCAGAATCATGGGAGTCTCCACATTTTCCAGTGCAGTGAGATAAGGCAGCAAGTTACGACCGTTATTTTGCCAGATAAAACCTACCGTATGACGTTTGTATTCGACCAATTGGGCATCTGTCATCTTGAGCAAATCCCAGTCTCCCACAACGGCCGTACCAGCCGTAGGACGATCAAGCCCGCCCAGAATATTCAGCAGTGTGGATTTACCGCTACCGCTGTTACCGATGATGGCCATCATTTCACCTTGATTGACAGTCAGGTTGAGACCCTGAAGGGCAACGACTTCCACATCGCTGGATTTAAAAATTTTGACAAGTCCTTCGCATTGGATCACGTTTACCTCTCCTCTCCCATTTTGACTGCCTGGTGAACCCGCAATCTGCGAATCTGCCAGAGCAACATCGTTGCACCAATGACCAGCATCACTACGGTGACCCCATACAGTTGCAACATATCTTGCTGTTCAAACACAATCCGGAACGGAGGTACCTGAGCAGATACATTATCCGTCGTTTGCAGGAATGGCAGGAATAAACGACTGGATACCTGACCAATCCCAATACCTAGCAGGATCGATAGCCCCGCTGTGAACACCTGCTCCAGCAGCAGCATACCGCTCAGTTGTGCCCGGGATAAACCCATGGCCCGTAATACACCAAATTGCACAACACGTCCGGACAGGTTGAAGAACCAGTACAGCACGTATCCGATCAACGAGATAATAACCGATACCAGGAAACCAAGGCTCAGAATCCCGAATACGCCACCTCTTGACGGATGTTTACCCTGAGATACCAATTCGGTGCGGACGTCACGCACAGAAGATAACTCAATGCCTTCTGCTGCAAGTTTCTCCATTAATGGAGCCACTTTGGCATCCGGTTCCATTTTCAGCCATACCTCATAAGGAATCAGAGGCACCTGATCATAGATATAATCCAGATTCGCCACGAAGAATGGCATCTGATCCGGATACTGGGCTGGCCAGTAAGGAATGATCCCGAAGACTACGAATTCAATCGCCTGTCCCTGCACACCCATGGAGACGAGGTCTCCAGTTTTCAACTTAAATTTGTCAGCAAATTTGGAAGAGATCAATACAGCCCCTTCATATTTACCAAGCAAGTCAAGGTACTTGTAGGGATGTGCCGGGAACAGATCGTTGCGGAACCACGCCACTTGAGCAAAGTCCACATTATCAATTCCGACCAGCATCCCCTGTCCGCCCGATTTACCAGAGACGATAATATTGCCTTTGGTCTGCAGCACTCTTGCTGCATGTTCAACCCCGTCTAATCTGCGGAACACTTCGAATGGAGGTTCGGAGTAGATGACTTTGGATGGCTGCGAAGAACCGCCGCCACCACCACCTGGAGCACCTCCACCGCCGTTGCCTCCGCCGGAACCACCACCAGCAGAACCCCCTTCTCCATTGCCACCACCTTGTTGACCTCCACCCGTACCGCCATTCTGTCCGGAACCACCGGGTTTAACCTCAGGTGTTCCTTCCCACACAGTCTGCATAATCACATCAGAACCATAACGGTACAAGGTACGCTCAGTGGAATTCAGATCAATCGTCCGAGCAGCAGCCGAGTTGTACACCCCAAGTCCCAGTGTCAGTACAAGGAGGATCATCAGCGGATAATATGAAGAAGATGAACGCGATAGCTGTGTTAATGTCAGATACAACGGGACCGGGAGAAACTTGCGACCGATCAGCTGAATAAGCTTTAATATCCACGGGAACAAGCGCAGGAAGAATAGTCCGAGCGCAAAGATCGCGAGTGCGGGTACAAAAAACAGAAACGGCTGTACCTGCAACTGATCAGTTGTCATTCCAGTCTGGAAGGTCAACATCTGACGTTCATAGAACAGGTAGTATCCATATCCAGCCAGACCCAGCAACACAACATCCAGGAACCAGCGTTGCCATACTGGAGCACGGTCTGTCCGTGCTTGCCGCCGTTTGGCAGATACAATGGTTGCCCGTGCATAGGTTATCGCAGGGATAAGTGATGCGATGATCGCAACAAGGACCGCTGCTACGCCCAGGAGGATAGCTTCTTTTGATACACCGATCGGAATAGACTTCCGATCTACGAACGAGAGAAAGCCACTTGCTGAACCGATACTCTTAGCCATAAACCAACCGAGCAACGGCCCAATAACCAGTGCAATAGCGCCCAGAAATATGCCTTCAAGCAGGTAGAGAGAGAAGATCTGCCGAGCTGAAGCTCCACGGCTGCGCAATACCGCAATATCACTCTCTTGCTTTTGTAATGACTGTCTGGCATTCATGGCAATAAAATAAAAGACCATCGCAATCATCGGTGCTGCCAAGGTAAACAACATCGTCTGCAGTTGCAGACTCTGACTGCGGAACTGCTTAAGCAGATCACCAAAGGTGATGTCCACTTTTGTATCTTTCAGCCGCTGGTACAGATCGATATCCAGCCTTTCCAGCATGGAAGTCAGACCTGATAACTGGCTGGTTTGAATTTCTTTCAGATCAAAGGCATAATACCAACGTGAATTTTGAAGTGGAATCCCTTTTTCCTTCAGTAAAACATCATTAAAAACCGATTCATCCACATAAAGTCCATTCATCATGCCGTCAAATCCTTGTACCCAGTAAGGGCTGTTCGGATCATCTGCCTTGAAGGAACCCGTAATCTTCACACGTAATGTGATATCAAGACCGCTATACACCGGATATTCCAGAATATCACCGATATGCAGGTCGTTACGGTACATGCCCTCTTCCAACATGACTGCCTCGATCGTGTCATCTTTGACCTGGTTTCCAGGTTTCACCCCGGCAGAGTAATTCACCTGTGCATCCAGCCCACTCATCGTACCCAGACTCATACTGCGCGCCCTGCTGGCATCCACTTTGGTTGGATCTTCCGGGCTCACCTCTGTGCTGCGAATAGATCTTGAATTCACATACGTATGAAAAGGAAACCCGATGTCGCGAGGAACATCCTCACGAATATAACGATCTACTTCATCCAGCCCCCGTGTGTCTGTCTTCACGCCACCGGGTGCCTGATAACTCATAAGCAACGAACCGGCTGGCAACCCTTCACTGTTATCCTGCAGCGTTTGCGCGACGACCCGTTTCAACGCACCATCGGCATACATTGGAATACTGACGGTGAACGCTACCGCCACAATCAATCCGATCAGTGTGCTGAAGGTCATCCAGCGCGTGTTCCACATTTTGCGGAACAGCAGCCGAAGCAATGGCAGCCCCATTAGCGTCCCACTACTTTCTGGCCTACGGTCAGACCTTTCAAAATCTCAACATCTGTCGATGTCTGCTGACCAACTTCAACGTCCACTTCACGCTTGCTGCCATCACTCTCCACCACTTGCACATACGTTCTTGAACCGATGGAGCGTAAAGCGGATACAGGAATCACAATCGCGTTCTCGGTACGCTGCGTTACAATTGAGACCGATAGTGGTGTGCCACGTTCGACGCCTTTTGGCATTTTTGCAAGTGTTACGATAACAAACTTATCCAGCGTTTCCTTGGTTGGAGGCGTACCGCCTTCACCCGTCCCTTCGCCACTGCCACTTCCCGATGCTTCCGCGATAGGCATGACTTTAATTTTGCCAGCGACTTTACCAGCTCCATTAATATCTACTTCTGCCTTCATACCAGCGGAGAACTTCTCCAGATCTTCCTTGGCAAAGGTAGCTGCCACAACCAGATTGGATGTATCCGCAATCGTAGCAATCGGATCATACGCTTTCACGGCTGCACCCTTCTCTACCTGCACAGCAATAACGGTACCGCCAAACGGAGCTGTCAACGTGGCTTTGCCCAGTTGTTCCTCCAGATCAGCGAGTTCCTGGCGCAGTTCTTCAAACGCAATCGTTGATTCTTCGAACTCTACCGGGTCCATCTCATCCTTCTTGCGGAGTGTTTCCTTCATTTGAACTTCGGATTTGCGAATAGCCAGTTTCTTGCCACGGATCTCCTTCTCCACACTCTCCACATCGAGGACAGCAAGAAGTTGACCCTTTTTCACTTTATCCCCTGGTTTAACATTTAACTCTTTGATATGCATGCCATCAAGCGTGAAGTACACCTTCTCTTCCCGCTGACTCATCATCTTGCCACTACCACTTACTTTTTTCTCCAACGTTTCCGTCCGGACTTCATATTCCGGTTTCTTGGAGATCGTTGGTGGTGTAATAGGCGGAAGTACTTCTTCCTCTGTTTCTGACGGCAGCAATGAGCAGCCGGACATCGTTGCAACCATTATCGCACCAAGTACAATAAGTGCTGCGCGTTTCCCCCTCTTCGGAGCGGCCCCTTTACTTGATAAATCTGCCGTCCGCCATTTCATAAACATGGTCCGCAACCTCCAAAATTGTAGGATCGTGTGTAGTCATACATATTGTTACTTGTTCTACTTCAATAATATTGCGGAATACGGCCATGACCTGAGCGCCCATCTTGGAATCCAGTTCCGCTGTAGGCTCATCCGCAAGCAACAATCTGGGTCTATGGGCAATGGCCTTCGCTATAGCCACCCGCTGTTGCTCTCCCCCGGACATCTCGAAAGGTCGGTGCTTCACCCGTTTGGATAGTCCAACCAGATCCAGACAGTGACCAACCCTGTCCTTCCATTCCGCTCGCGGAACGTCCGCCATGCGCAGCGACAGTTCTACATTTTCCCAAGCAGATAATAAGGGCATGAGTGCATATGCCTGAAAAATAAAACCGATCTCTTTGCGCCGCAAAGCGGTCCGCCTCCGGTCTCCCCAATCCTGAAGAGGCTGGCCAGAGAACAGAATGTCTCCACTTGAAGGCTGATCCAGTCCACCGAGCATATTCAGCAGTGTTGTTTTGCCTGAGCCCGATCGCCCCTTCAGCATGACCAGTTGTTGCGGATTCACTTCCATATCAATGCCTTTGAGCACATGGATAATGCGACTGCCTGTCTGGAAACTGCGATGCACGTTACGCACCTCCAGTACAGGTCCATCATATGGAGGCAGCATATCCTTCTTTGGTTTGATCTTCTTCTGGGGTTCATCAACGGTGGTGATAGCAGCTGCAGCCACTTCATCCGAAGCGATTTCACTTTCAGATAAAGATACTTCACTTGTCGGGTGCGCTGATTCACCTATGTATGTATTTTCTCCCGACTCCGTCGATGCCTCCAACGGTGTTTCCCCCTGTTGATGTTCATCGCCTGACTGGCTCTTGGCAGGTCTTTTTCTGAGAAATAAATTCTTCATGCCAGCAATCACGCTCATCCTTTCTTGATATCCCGATCATTTCTTCAAAAAACCTAAAATTAGAAATCTGTTCCAACCTACACTGAATTATAAACGACCGATCCCAACTAAAAGTTACAAGCTTTTTACAACGGTAGAGTGAAAAAGTTAATATTTTGATGAACAAAAGAAAAAAGCACCCCAAAGTGCGGGATGCCTCTTGCATATTCGATGGTTTTGCCGATATGACGGCAATCATTACAATTTTGATACCGTTCATTCATGAACATTTTTTCGAGGTATCAATTAAATTATTTACCAAATGAAGAAGGATCTTCACGCCATGATTTTAGCAATTCAAAATCGCTTTCCTGAATCGTTCCCTGAGCCAAAGCCACATCCATCAGAGCCGTATAATTGGACAACGTCTGAAGTGGAATTCCAGCATCTTCGAATGCTTTAACACCTTTATCCAGCTGGTAGCTGAAAATGGCAAGCACGGCCAACGGTGTTGCGCCTGCTACACGTACGGCTTCGGCTGCTTTGATCGAGCTTCCACCTGTAGAGATCAGATCTTCGATGACAACCACTTTCTGTCCTTCGGTAATCAAACCTTCGATCAGGTTCTCCTTGCCGTGTCCTTTCGCTTTATCACGAATGTAGGCCATCGGCAGATCCAGCTTCTGAGCCACCCAGGCAGCATGCGGGATACCCGCGGTTGCCGTACCTGCAATGACTTCTGCATCCGGGTATTGGTTACGAATGATCGTTGCAAAGGCTTCAGCGATATCATTACGAATCTCGGGATAGGACATCGTTAAACGGTTATCGCAGTATATTGGTGATTTGATGCCGGATGTCCATGTAAATGGCTGTTGCGGACGTAACGCCACGGCTTTAATTTTCAACAGTTGGGAAGCAATATGATTCGGAATCTCATTCAGTTCGATCATGCGTTCAACATCTCCTTCAAAATGGTTTCTGCCGCTTCACGCGGATTGGGAGCGCCTGTAATGGGTCTGCCTACAACAATGTAATGACTTCCTCTGGCAATGGCTTCAACCGGCCTCAAGACTCGTGTCTGATCTCCCAGACCACTACCCGCTGGACGAATTCCTGGTGTAACGGTGTGAAAAGCACTGCCACACGCTACCCGAATTGCGGGCACTTCCAGTGGAGAAGCAACAACCCCATCCAGTCCGGCCTCTTGGGCTAGTCCTGCATAACGGACCACAGCAGCTTCCACACTTCCCGGGATGCCAATCTCGTTATTCATCGTTTCCAGACTTGTACTGGTGAGTTGGGTGACTGCAATGATCTCGGGCTTGCTAAGGGAAGGATCGGCAGCGATTGCTGCCTCAGCACCTTCACGTGCAGCACGCATCATGAGGGCTCCACCCGCTGCATGTACATTGAACATGTCTACCCCAAGACGTGTGATACTTTCAGCACCGCCACGAACGGTGTTGGGAATGTCATGCATTTTCACATCCAGAAAAACGGAGTAACCTTTGGATTTTAGCTCCCGAATAAAGTCCGGTCCTGCTGCGTAGAACAGCTGCATGCCCACCTTCAGATAACAGGGAATGCCTTCAAGAGCTTGTACCAATGCTTTCGCTTCTTCCGCTCCAGGATAATCCAGTGCCACCATCAGACGGCCAGCCATTTCATTGAAACTCGCTTGATTCATCACCAGCGCTCCCCTCCACTTGCTCATTTTTTCCGTTTTTGCCCGATATAAAGGACATCCCGCCAGCCCGCAGGCTGACTGATGTCCTTCATCAGAGACTTATTTATTTTACAAAGACAGGCATTGCTTCTGAGGAGAAGTTGATCGTTTGCAGCATAATCAGCAGCGCACGAATCGTATCCAGTGAAGTCATACATACAATGCCGTTCTCTACCGCTTCACGACGAATTCGGAATCCGTCACGCTGCGGTGTTTTGCCTTTGGTGAGTGTGTTGAAGACAAAGTTCGCTTCGCCGCTGCGAATCATATCCAGAATGTTCGGCGAACCTTCACTTAATTTGTTCACAGTCGTTACCGGAATGTTCGCTGCTTCAAGCGCAGCTGCTGTTCCGCCGGTAGCCATGATTTTGTAACCCAGTCTGTAGAAACCTTCGAGCAAAGGAACCGCTTCGTCCTTGTCTTTGTCTGCCACAGTCACAACAATCGCTCCGGTTGCCGGAATTTTCATTCCTGCGCCGATCAGGCCTTTGAACAACGCTTTGGCGTAATTCGGGTCACGACCCATAACCTCACCTGTGGATTTCATCTCAGGTCCGAGGGTTGGTTCTACACGACGCAGCTTCGCGAAGGAGAAGACCGGAACTTTGACAGATACATGATCCGATTCAGGCCACAGCCCGTCAACATAACCAAGATCTTTTAGTTTCACACCCAGAATGGCTTGTGTTGCCAAGTTCGCCATCGGAATGTTGGTTACTTTGCTCAGGAATGGTACAGTACGGGATGAACGCGGGTTCACCTCGATAATGTACACTTGGCCATCATGGATAACAAACTGGATGTTGACCAGACCAACCGTTTTAAGTTCTTTCGCAATTTTGATTGTAATCTCTACAATTTTCTCTTTCAAATCCTGGGACAGGTGTTGAGGAGGATATACCGCGATGGAGTCACCAGAGTGAACCCCTGCACGCTCGATATGTTCCATGATTCCCGGAATCAATACCGTTTCACCATCACAGATGGCGTCAACCTCAACTTCTTTACCCATCATGTAACGGTCGATCAGGACCGGATGCTCTGGATTGATTTTAACCGCCTGTTCCATGTATGTCAGCAATTCAGCATCGGAGTATACAATCTCCATCGCACGACCGCCGAGTACATAGGAAGGACGAACCAGTACCGGGTAGCCCAGACTTTGAGCTGTTTCTACCGCATCATCAACGGAAATGACCGTTTTACCTTTTGGCTGTGCAATCTCCAGACGGGAGAGCAGACGTTCGAACTTCTTGCGATCCTCCGCCTCATCAATGCTTTCCAGATCCGTTCCGAGAATGGTTACACCTGCATTACGCAGTGGTGCTGCCAGGTTAATGGCCGTTTGACCACCGAACTGTACGATAACCCCTACTGGTTTCTCCTGTTCAATCACGTTCATGACATCTTCGAAGAAGAGCGGTTCAAAGTACAGGCGATCGGATGTATTAAAGTCCGTAGACACCGTCTCCGGGTTATTGTTGATAATGACTGCTTCATAGCCTGCTTTTTGCAATGCCCATACTGCGTGTACAGTAGAGTAGTCGAACTCGATCCCTTGACCGATCCGGATTGGTCCTGAACCCAGTACCACAACTTTTTGCTTGTCGGAAGGGATCACTTCATTCTCTGTCTCGTAAGTTGAGTAGTAATATGGCGTTGTGGCTTCGAACTCAGCCGCACATGTATCTACCATTTTGTACACTGGGCGCAGGTTCTCTGCTTCCCGACGAGTTCTAACTTCCGCTTCAGTTGTTAATGTGCCTCCTGGTTGACCTTGCGCACGCAGTTCAGCAATGGCACGGTCTGTGAATCCAAGGCGTTTCGCTTGATACAGAATGTCGGAAGACAATTCGGATTCTTCGCGAATGCGATCTTCGAATGCGATCAGACCTTCGATTTTGTCCAGGAACCACCAGTCAATCTTGGTCAAATCCTGTAGCTGTTGCAACGTATAACCTCTGCGGAATGCTTCGGCAATCAGGAAGATACGCTCATCATCTGCTTTGATCAGACGCTCGTTCAGGGTAGCTTCGTCCAGCGTTTCGGCATCCTTCAGGTAGAGGCGATGTACGCCAATTTCCAGGGAACGAACTGCTTTGTGGATCGACTCTTCGAATGTCCGGCCAATCGCCATTACTTCGCCTGTTGCTTTCATCTGAGTTCCCAGTTTACGGTTCGCCGAGATGAACTTGTCGAACGGCCAGCGTGGGATTTTGCTCACGATATAATCCAGCGTAGGCTCGAAGCAAGCATACGTTTGGCCTGTTACCGGGTTCACGATTTCATCCAACGTGTAACCCATGGCAATTTTGGCAGCCATTTTTGCAATCGGATAACCCGTTGCTTTGGAAGCCAGAGCCGATGAACGGCTTACCCGTGGATTTACTTCGATAACATAGTATTGGAAGCTGTGTGGGTCCAGTGCAAACTGTACGTTACATCCACCCTCGATGTTCAGGGCACGGATGATTTTCAGGGAAGCTGAACGCAGCATTTGATATTCACGGTCCGACAGGGTTTGGCTTGGTGCTACAACGATACTGTCGCCTGTATGAACACCTACCGGGTCGAAGTTTTCCATGTTGCAGACAACGATACAGTTATCGTTTTTGTCCCGCATAACCTCATATTCGACTTCTTTCATGCCTGCAATGCTCTTCTCGACCAGACATTGCCCAATTGGGCTGTAACGAATTCCCGCTACCACGGTCTCGCGCAGCTCTTCTTCGTTCGCACAGATTCCGCCGCCTGTTCCGCCCAGCGTATAGGCTGGACGCACGATGATTGGATAACCAATCTCATTTGCAAATTCAAGTGATTCTTCAAGTGTCGTTACGATCACACTCTCAGGTACAGGCTGTTCCAATTCACGCATCAGGTCACGGAACAGATCACGATCTTCCGCTTTCTCGATGGATGTCAGCTGTGTTCCGAGCAATTTCACATTTTCACGTTCCAGCACGCCTGCACGTGCCAGTTCTACCGCCATGTTCAGACCCGTCTGACCACCCAGTGTTGGCAGCAAGCCGTCTGGACGCTCCTGACGAATGATTTGGGTTACAAAATCCAGGGTGATTGGCTCAATGTATACTTTGTCAGCCATGTTTGTATCTGTCATAATGGTCGCCGGGTTGCTGTTAATGAGTACAACTTCCACGCCTTCTTCTTTCAGAGCCTGGCAAGCTTGTGTACCGGCATAGTCGAACTCGGCCGCTTGACCGATGACGATTGGACCGGAACCAATCACCAGGATTTTTTTGAGATCTTTGTTAATCGGCATGTTATTGTGCTCCTTTCACTGCGGCTGCCAATACGGCTTGACGCGGCTTTTGCGGGTTAGTGATCTTGTGCTCGCGAATCATCTCGATGAAGCGGTCGAACAGATAGCTGTTGTCGTAAGGACCCGGGGCTGCTTCAGGGTGATATTGAACCGAGAATGCCGGGAATGATTTATGTTTCAGACCTTCAATGGTCTTATCGTTATTGTTGATATGTGTAACTTCCAGATCTGTACTCTTCACAGACTCTTCGTTTACGGTAAATCCGTGGTTCTGGGATGTGATGAAGCAACGTCCGCTCTCCAGTTCTTTCACCGGGTGGTTTCCTCCGCGATGTCCAAACTTAAGTTTTTCGGTGTCTGCTCCTGCCGCAAGTGCGAACAACTGGTGACCCAGGCAGATACCGAAGATCGGGTATTCGCCAAGCAGTTCACTGATCATGTTAACCGCATGAGGTACGTCTTTCGGGTCCCCAGGGCCGTTGGACAGTTGAATGCCGTCCGGGTTCAAGCGACGAATCTCGTCTGCTGTTACATCGTGTGGAACAACAACAACGTCACAGTTACGTTTGCTGAGTTCGCGCAAGATTCCTGTTTTAGCACCATAATCCACGAGCACAATACGCTCAGCCGTTCCCGGGCTGTTATAGACATGCTCTGTAGAAGTCATTGGCACCTGGTTACGCAGTTCGGCAATGGTGGTGTCTCCCATCATCTCCAGCAGTTCTTCCACAGGCTTCGATCCTGTTGTGAGAATTCCCTTCATTGTGCCGTGGTGACGAATCCGGCGAGTCAACATGCGTGTATCAATTTCGCTGATTCCTACGATGCCGTATTCCTTGAGCAGATTGTCTACGCTATATTCCGCACGCCAGTTGCTTGGCGTTGGCTCATGACGACGCACAACGAAACCGTGTACGTATGGACGAATCGACTCAAAGTCATCACGCGTAATGCCGTAGTTTCCGATCAACGGATACGTCATGGTTACGATTTGACCACAATAGGAAGGATCCGAAAGCACCTCTTGATAGCCTGTAATTCCCGTATTAAAAACGACCTCACCTGTCGTTTCACCTTCAGCACCAAATGCTTTCCCGGTGAACAGTGTGCCGTCTTCCAACAATAATCTTGCCTGTGCCTGCATCCCATTTCACTCCTCTGTGTTTATCAACGTTGAATGGAATTGGTTGAACATGGGGGACGTTACGATTGTGCGGCTCCGCGTACAGAAAACCCTTTGATCGCTGTTATCCCCGGATTACTTTGATCCCATTCTTCAAATGGAGTAATCCGGTGATAAAGGCGAACGCTTTGCTTCTTCGGGTTCTTTCTGCCCACTCCGCAGTTACGTTGGTTTCCAAGTTCAAAATCATGACATTCAACTTTGCTTGTTTCGTATGTTAGACTCTCGGCATGATTTGCCTTGAGTTAGTTGAAAAGATGTTACTGGTAAAAAAGTTATAGATAAGTTTTAGAGTTTAAAAGATTTGTTGTTTTCAAAAAAGTTAAGAATTACTGTTACTGATTTATTAATTTGCTGAGTTACCGTTTTACTGTTGTACCGTGTTATGCCACACGCTTTTGCCATCCACCCAAGTTTGTACGGCCCAGCCTTTCAGCTTCCAACCTGTGAATGGTGTGTTTCTTCCTTTGGTGGCAAACGTTGCAGGATCAACCGCTTTTTCCTCGTTCAGGTCAATCATTGTGATATCGGCTGGTGCTCCCTCTTCCAGTTTGCCTGTATCCAGTCGGAATACACGTGCCGGATCAGCTGTCATACGCTTCACCAGGAAGTCCAAACTCCAAAGTCCTGTTTCCACAAACTTGGTGTACAGCAGCGGGAAGGCTGTTTCGAATCCTACGATTCCGAAAGGTGCCAGCTCCATGCCTTTGGCTTTCTCTTCTTCACTGTGTGGCGCGTGATCAGTTACGATCATATCCAGCGTGCCGTCCAGCAAACCTTCGATACAAGCCTGCACATCACGTGGTGAGCGCAGCGGCGGGTTCATCTTCCAGTTGGCGTCCATGCCCGGGATATCTTCATCCGACAACACCAGATGGTGCGGACATACCTCAGCAGTTACTTTAATGCCAATGGACTTCGCTAGACGAATCAGACGAACCGATTGCTCTGTACTTACGTGACAGACATGGTAGTGAACTCCTGTTGCTTCTGCGAGCAAGATATCACGGCCAACGTGAATGGCTTCGGATTCATTTGGAATCCCTTTGATGCCGTGGCGCTTCGAAAACTCACCTTCCGTCACATATCCACCAACAACCAGTGAGTCATCTTCACAGTGTGCGATCACGGGCATATCCATGCTTGCCGCGAGGCTCATGGCATCTTTCATCATTTGAGCGTTTTGTACGCCTACACCGTCATCCGTGAATCCAATAGCGCCTGCTTCTTTTAATGCGGCAAAATCGGTAAGTTCACGACCCAGTTCATTTTTTGTAATGGCTGCATAAGGCAACACTTTAACCAGATCAGCTTCTTTGGCTTTATCCAGCACCAGCTTCACAACTTCCGCTGTATCTGTTACTGGTCTTGTGTTCGGCATGCAAGCAATTGTTGTAAAACCACCTTGTGCTGCTGAACGGGCACCTGTCTCGATCGTCTCTTTGTGTTCGAATCCAGGTTCACGCAGATGCACGTGCATATCGATCAATCCCGGAATGACCAGTTTGCCTGATGCGTCTGTCACACTTTGCGCTGACTTTTCGGCATCCAGTACCGCTTGGTCTTCCAGACCAACGATCTTTTTAATTTTACCTTCATCTATAATGATGGTTTTCCGTTCAAGTTCCCCTTTTTGGTTCAAGACGTTCGCGTTTTTTATAATCTGTAGCATAATTGCCCTCCGCTTCGGTTCTGTCCGGCTTACCAGGCAAGCCGGATGATTTTCTTTATCGTGTACTCTCTTATTGCTCTATAAGAACTACCGTACCGTCAGCCTATGACCCACAGCCAGACCCTGTTACAGTTTCATCGCACGTTCCATAACCGCCATGCGGATTGGAACGCCGTTTGCCATCTGCGGGAAGATCCGCGATGCTTCACTCTCCACAACCGCGTCATCTACCTCGACATTGCGATTCACAGGAGCAGGGTGCATGATAATGGTGCTTGGTTTTAGGCGTGATGCCCGTTCTTCCGTCAATCCGTAGTGTTCGCGATAATCCTCAGCTGAAGTAATTAAGCCATGTTGATGACGTTCCAGTTGAACACGGAGCATCATGACCACATCTGCATCCAGCGCTTCTTCAAGACCGACATAAGGAGCATGCTCTGCGAGTTCCGGTGCCTGCATCGTTTGCGGAGCACAGAAGCGTACATCTGCACCAAACTTTTGCAGTGCCCACAGATTGGAACGAGCTACACGGCTATGCAAGATGTCACCAATGATGGAAACACGCAAGCCTTTCAGTTCGCCAAATGCTTTCCTCATCGTGTAGAGATCCAGCAACGCCTGTGTGGGATGCTCATTGTTGCCGTCTCCGGCGTTCACGAGTGGTACATTCACTTTCTGAGCCAGTTGTTGCAGAACGCCTGCCGGTTTCAACCGGATCACGCCTGCATCAATGCCCATCGACTCAAGTGTTCGTACCGTATCGTAGATGGACTCTCCTTTTTCCACACTGGATGCGGCTGCCGTAAAGTTCAGCACTTGTGCGCCCAGGCGTTTCTCTGCCATTTCGAAGGAGAAGCGGGTACGTGTGCTGTTCTCGAAGAACATGTTCGCAACAAAGCGTGATTCCAGTACAGGAACCAGTTTCTCTTTCTGTGCTTCCCAGTGAGCCGCTCTGTTCAGAATGGACTCGATTTCTCCTCGACTAAGTTCCTTCAGTCCAAGCAAGCTTCGGTCTCTCAATGCTGTCTGTGTAATCATTATGCTTGCTCCCCCCGGTTCTGAGTGATTTTGACTTCGTCCTGTCCGTCCGTTTCCATGAGTGCAACTTCGATCTCCTCTGATTTGGAAGTCGGCACATTCTTGCCGATAAAATCAGGTCGAATTGGAAGTTCCCGGTGTCCGCGGTCTGCGAGTACAGCCAGCTGAATGTTCTGCGGTCTTCCACAGTCCATCAGGGCATCCATCGCTGCGCGAATCGTCCGTCCGGTATAGAGCACATCATCGAACAAAATCACTTTTTTGTTATGGATCGAAAGTGATTCAGGTGTCATAATCAACATTTCCTTGCGATTCGCTTTATTTTCGTCCAAGCGGTCATCGCGGTAAGGAGTCACATCCAGTTCTCCCCAGGGGACTTTGGCGCCTTCGATTTCTTCAATCTTGGCGGCAATCCGTTCTGCGAGGTAAACCCCGCGTGTGCGGATACCGACCAACACACAATCGTCGATTCCTTTGTTTTTCTCCAATATCTCATGGGCAATCCGTGTTAGTGCGCGGCGGATCGCCGTCTCATCCATAATGACATGTGTCTCTGTGCTCATGCGTTCAGCCTCCTCAGGATTTCCCTTCAGCATCATGGCCCCGTGACGAGGAGAAAAAAAAAGACTCCTTGCCGTGTTTATTGGCAAGGAGTCTCCGAACTTCAGACCGCTCTGAAGAAAGTTTACTCTCGGGGATGCATCGCTTCATTTGCCGCAGCAAAAAAACGATGTATCGTTCACGTTACCTTGCCAGTCTCACGGGACTGATTTAAAGGTGCTATTCATGTCGTTCATATTTGCAGGACCTCACAGGGTTCTGTAATCAATATGTCCGTTTGTCTTCATGAATTATGACAGAAAGACAACCCCCTGTCAACACCTCACCATCGCAGGTGAAAACCCTCTGCTACGTTCTTCTTAGAATCAGCAGTTAGGCTGAAAAACATCCATGCACAATACATCTCATTGGTTATTCATAATTATACAACATTTCTGCATATTTATCCATAGGCAAATGAGAAATTTGATATAACCAAAATAAACCTCTGACTATACTTAAGTAGAGACAAAACACTTCTTTTGAGAACAAACGGTGAGTTTCGTTTTACGCAATATATGAAGGCTCTGAATTAGTACCAAGTGAAATGGGTACAGTTTATAAACATGAACCCATTCATAGATGCTGGAATAATGCCGATATACATAAGATTCACAAATATGCGACATGGAAATAAGATACGCCCTACATTTATGTACATTTAGGAGGAAGTCATGCGTCACATTTGGCACGTTTACAAAACAGACTGGTTACATATTCTGAAGGTTCCCACAGGTATATTTCTAATTGTGGCTATTATTCTACTTCCCGGGGTGTATGACTGGGTCAACGTGAAGTCCGTATGGGACCCGTACAGTAATACCCAGGGGATCAAAATTGCAGTGACAAGCGAGGACGCGGGTGCGACTGTTGAAGGAACCAATATTAATATCGGAGACGAACTGGTATCCAGCCTCAAAAACAACGAAAAGCTGGGCTGGACTTTTGTAGATCGAGCTGAGGCTAGTCGGGGGGTACAAACAGGAGAATATTATGCCAGCCTGCTCATTCCCGGAGACTTTTCGTCTAAAATTACAGGTATCGTTGACGGAAAGCTGGAACGCCCAGAGGTAATCTATACCGTTAATGAAAAGGTGAATGCCATTGCTCCTAAAATCACAGGCTCTGGTGTATCTGCCATAACAACACAAATCAATGAAAATTTCACTGAAGCCGTCAGTGAGGCAGTTCTAACCAAGTTGAATGAAGCCGGGGTTGAGATTAATTCCCAGCTTCCAACATTACGCAAAATGGAGAATGGCATTTTTACATTGGAGAAAAATCTTCCGGCTATTCAAGCCGCAGGACAAAAGGTTCTGGAAGTAGAAAAAGCCATGCCCGAGATTGTAAAAGATGCTCAAAAGATCGTTGAAATCGAGAAAAAACTGCCTGAAATCAATGAAGCAGCACAGTATGTGCTCAAGGTGCAGGAGTATTGGCCACAAATTAATGATGCGGCTTCCGAGGTGCTGGATATTCAAGGACGGATACCGGATTTACAAAAAGCGGTAGAACGAATTCGAGAAGTGGATGAAAACTTTGGTCAGGTATCAGATGTCATCCAAACGGCGCTGGATAAAACCAACAAAGCTCTGTCTATCGTAACGGCCGCAGAACAAGATCTGGACAAAGTATCACAAATCGCTGGCAACGGGATTGAGCTTGCAGAGGGATTAGATCAGTTCGTGGATTCCAGTGAAGAAGCGTTCCAGACAATTAGCCCGGCGATCCACCAAAATCTGCTGCTGGTGCAGCAGATTACTAACGCTGCAGGAGACGTATTTGCACAATTGCAAAATTCGGATCTTAATAACCTTCCTACAGTAGAAGATCTCGACCGGATTGCTTCGCGTTTAGGGATTGCGGTAAAACTCGTGAACAGTATGGCAGAATTACTGGGCAACATCAATAACTTGCTTCCAAGCCAACTACTTGCCGATAAAATTACACAATTGAACTCCATTTCAGATAAACTTCAGTTGCAAATCCGCTTGGCTGGCATCATCAGTGATGCCATGCGTCGTAATACAACTCCACCGACAGAAGTCATCGCTCAGTTAAATGCTCTCTCGAAGGACATTAGCAGCGGGATTGGCAATATCTTAAACACCTATGAAAGTGAAATATCGCCTGCACTTGCAGCTGGTGCGGATAAACTCAGGTCTATCCTCTCCACTTCATCAGAAACTCTACAAGGAGCAAAGGATCGTATTCCGGATATTGCTGACATTCTGGCATCAGCCAAAGAAGGGATTATGTTCGGGCAGACCGAGTTGACAAAAATCCAGAGCGAACTGCCTCAAGTACAATCTAAGATCCATGAGGTATCAGAGACACTCGCGAACAAAAGTGAAGGTTTTATCCAAGCTTTGAACACCGTGTCTTCATTAATTCGAAACGATCTGCCCAAACTGGGAAACAAACTGAACGAAGCCGCTGATTTTGTTCGTAATGATCTGCCTAATGCCGAGAAACAGATAGGCAAGGCATCCGATTTTGTCCAGAACCAGCTTCCGGAGGTCGAAAAAGGAGTACATCGTGTTGCCACGCTGGTACGTGATGATCTGCCAGCATTAGAAAGTGCCATCAGTAAGGCTGCTGACAAACTTCGGGAAGTCGAAGGTAATAACCAATTTGCCGAACTTGCCAAACTTTTGCGTGGCGATATCGAAGAAGAAAGTGCTTTCCTTGCAAGTCCGGTGCAAATTAAGGAACAACAGCTTTACCCAATTCCGAATTATGGATCGGCTATGTCACCATTTTATGGCGTGCTGTCCTTGTGGGTTGGCTCAACACTGCTGATATCTCTGCTTCGTGCCGAAGCCGAAAATCCAGAGAGCAAGTTCCGGGGATATGAGTTGTATCTTGGACGTCTTGCTACTTTTCTGACCATTGGGTTACTTCAGGCGTTATGCGTCACCCTGGGAGATATCTTAATCCTGGGTACCTATGTTGCAGATAAACTGTGGTTTGTCCTGTTTGCCATGCTGGTGAGTGCCGTATTTGTCACCATCACGTACACCCTGCTGTCCGTTTTTGGGAATATCGGAAAAGGGATCGCCATTATCTTCATGGTGTTCCAGTTCTCCAGCTCCGGCGGTACGTTCCCAATCAGCATGACATCACCCTTTTTCCAGGCATTGAATCCGTTCATGCCCTTCACGTATGCAATCAGTCTGCTGCGTGAGTCGGTAGGCGGCATATTGTGGTCTACTGCCATCAAGGATATTCTGTGGTTGTGTATGTTCATCGCGCTGAGTCTCATTGTTGCTCTCACTTTGAAACGTCCACTCAGCAGTCTCACCAAACGTTCAGCCGAGAATGCCAAGAAGACCAAAATTATTGCTTAACTCATTTGCTCAACACTAAATAAGATAAGGCCATTGGACTTTCCATCCCATGGCCTTATCTTATTTCATTTCATTATATGAATCGATACATTTTGATTATTTCACTGAGCGTTCCTGTTCCAACTGATTATAGGATTGTTTGATTGTTGTTAATGTTTCTACATGGCGATAGATGTTGTTACTTGCCGTAACGATAACACATAACATGATCAAGCCTATAACCACTTTTTTCCCCAATCCCGGACGAAGGCTGATGACAAAACCTCCACCCAACAGGAAGAACGCAAACAGATAATGCCCCGCATACAGGTACATATCATATTGAAATACAGCCAGACCAAAGCCCACGACTACATGAAGCAAAAAGGCAAACAGAATATATGGCACAAGGGTCCACACTTCTCGTTCACGAATTCCTTTAATGAAGCCCATGAATGCCAGTAGTAAAATAAAGATACCTGTCATCTGCACATAGATTGGATTGGAACGGGATAGATCCGTAACAAAGGCTGCCATGCCCGGGTCCAGTAAATGCATCTTCGGTGTCAGCATCGGATTAATGGTTAACATGTTCAATGCTCTCCAATGAACAGCGAACTGGAATGGCGTTGCATAGCTGGTTCCACCATTTTGAATGCCCAACAGCCAGTTACTAACCCAGCTGCGGCCTCCAAAGGCAACATACTGAATACCAGTTAATACGACGATGATCAGAACCGCCAGTGCCAAGATGCCGATGTATTTTTTCAGATTCGCCTTATTGCGCCATGCATCCATATTGAAGAATGTGGCCGCAGCAAATGGTACGATATTAGTCGAGGTTAGTCCAAAGTTAATCGACGCAAGCAATGCATTGGGTACATAACGTACGTCCTGACGCTCACGAGTATACTGCATGTAAACTACAGAGAGAAGGATAACGAACTGTACATACGGATACGAGTCCGGAATCAACGCAGTATACATCAGGTAGGAACTGAAACCAAACAGTAAGGCCAACAGCAACGGTACGATGGTCTGTTTATCTTCTTTTTGACTCAGGAACAGATACGCCAGCACCACCGAAGCCGCATTTACCAGCGATTGCAGGACTAGAAAGAACCAGTTACCTCCCAGCAGCTTCGCTACAGCCGCAAGTATGACGACCAGAAAGGAAATAAGCGGATGGATCACCGAAGATCCGTTGTCACCGTAATACATTGAAGGATCAAAGTTGAATAAATTGAGTGGAAACAGCGTCGTATTAAATGGGGTATACTTTCCAAGCAGTTCTGCATTATTTTCAATGTACAGAACGTACGAGCCGTTCATTAAACCATAGAATAGAGCAAATCCTGCAAACAGGTAAAAGGCTGTGCAGTTGGCTCTTCGATTATAAAATAAGTAGTCCAAAAATTTCATACTATCATTTCACATCCAATAAATTTTATAAAAAACTATCATAATTTGAGCGATTGGAAGGTTATTCTGTCATCGTAGTGCTCGTGTAAATAATGGATAGTTCAAATTAGAACACCAATAAACATAGGCCACCCATAATACAAGCCACGCCAATCCAACGTAAAGGCCCCACCGCTTCCTTGAATACCAACATCGCAATGATTAGGGTCCACACATATGTTAATGCGTTCGCAGGCAACACTACGGTTAATGGAAGAAACTTCAGCAATACAATATTCAGCAACGCACCCGTTCCGTAGAATCCAAGTCCCATGAGTACATGCAGACGATTGCGACTGGATGCATAAGCTTTCAGTCCGGCCCCGCCCAGTGCACCACACAACGTCATGACAATTAATACGGCAACCATCCAGCTATCGATCAACACTGGTTAATGTCACCCCGATTCCAAGCAACACAACTGCTGCCAGCTTCTGCACCGTAATTTCTTCCCCAAGCAAAAAATATCCATAGATTAAGGCAAATACGTAGCTGGCACACATCAGAGGATAAGCAACAGAGAGTTTTTCCAGAGCAAAAGCTTTAATCATCAAAATCGCTCCAAGTCCATAACAAAGAAAACCAACACCCAGGTAGATCCACTCGGTTAGTCCCCATTTCCAGAACAATTGACCCGTTGCTGTCAGAAATGCGGAGACGAGCATCAACCATTTACCGGTATGACGCGATCTTATTTCCCCCACGTTAATGCCTCCATGTCCGGAACACGCTTGTTAATAAAGTATCGTTGACTCACTAGCTGCATGACTGGAAGGTCGGATAAGGAGTCCGAGTAGGAACATGACTGGTCATAATCAATTACCATATTTTTCTCACTCAGATAAGCCTGAATTCGGCGTACCTTCTCTTCCCCCTTGCAATTGCTGCCATCAATTCTGCATGTGTAACCATTCTCATGTCGGACAAGTTCAGTTCCAATGACATGATCCACCCAGGGAAAGTTTTTAAAGTATTTCATATAGGCATGCGGAGATGCGGTTACCAGCAAGACATGATAGCCTGCTTCTTTACGATGTTGCATCTCTACACTGGCCTCGGCAAAAATGGATGTACGCAAGCGGGTATCAAAGAAATGTTCGAGATCTTTTTCAGACATACGCTCAATTTCTTGAAAGTAGGATCGTTTGACTTGTTCAACCGTCATAAAGCCTGCCTTGAATAACACGGTATGTAATGCGATGACAGGTAATCTCCATACCTGCCACGGGTAACGGCGAACACCGTAATGCACAAATTGAAACATGGAATCTCTGCGTATGATCGTTTTATCAATATCAAAAATTGCGACTTTCGTGCTTTTCACCCTGATCCCCCTCAGCCTTTATTCAAAGATTGCAAAGATTGTAACAACACTTATCACATACAACATAACCGTAATTAATATGGGCTTGTCCTCAAACAGCACACGATCGGGCGAACCTCCCTGGTTCTTCATGTGGATCAGATACAGGTAACGGAACATGCCGTAAATGACTAATGGAATCGTCCACATGAGATGAATGGTTCGATCTGAAGTGAATGTGAACAGGGAATAACTGATAATCGTAGCTGTCGTCACAATCGTATTGAATTGATCCAGTAACGTAATGGAGTAGTTATCCAAAACCTTACGATGTGATCCCGTATTTCCCTCAAGCAACGTAAGTTCATTTCTGCGTTTGCCAATGGCCAGAAATAACGACAACAGCATTGTACAGATCAAAAACCACGGTGTGAACGGCACATGGATCAACACACCACCTGCAATGGCACGAAGTACAAACCCGGCTGCAATGGTCATCATATCCAGAATAACGAGATGTTTCAGCACAAATGAATACGATACATTCAACAGGAAATAGACGATACATAACACCCCGAATAGAGGGTTCATCATGAAAGCCGTTCCTACGGAAAGGATTAATAGAATAATGCCAAACAACAAAGCATGACTCGGATTCACCTGCCCAGAAGCCATAGGACGATACTTTTTCACCGGATGCTGTCGATCCCTGTCCCGGTCTACAAAGTCATTTAAAATATACACACAGCCTGCAACAAGGCTAAATAGAATAAAACCGAGCAACGTCGCAAGAATGGTTTCAGCCCGAATCTCCTCAAAAGAGAATAATAACGCAGCAAATAACAGCAGATTTTTAGTCCACTGTTTGGGTCTTAACAATCTGAATAATCCTGACACTGTACTGCCTGTTCCTGTAGCCGGTGAAGACACCGTACTTGTTCGTGATGATAACAATTGTAATAACTCCCTTCAAAAACAACTTCTGTATATAACAAATAACGTAAAGATCTAATCATATGTTGCTTGTATAATTTTGTAAAGGGAGTAAATGAAAAAAATCTAATATGGGCATAAAAAAAGAGACCGTTTCCGGTCTCTTCGTTAGTACGTGATTTAATTATTGGGTAATACGATTAAAATTCGAATTGTACGTCGCTCAGACGACGTTTGATCTCAGCAATAACACGTTTCTCTTCCTCTTCACCCTTCGCCTCAAAGGTTACGGAGAAACGAACAAAGTTACCAGCATCATCCCAAGGTACGGATGAGATCAGTTTCTCACGGATCAGGAATTGGGAGAAATCTTCGCCAGATTCGAAGCGACGTCCGCCAACCACTCCTTTTGGTGCTTCTACATACAGGAAGAATGAACCTTTGGGTTTTTCAGCTTGGAAGCCCAGTTCATTCAATGCGGCAACGAGCATATCGTGACGACGGGAATATTTCTCTGCAATTTTTTCCGTAATTTCAGGGTGATTCAATCCATAAGCAGCAGCCTTTTGAATTGCGATGAACTGACCGGAGTCATTGTTGTCCTTCACGTCGCTGAATGCTTTGACTACAAGCGGGTTACCCGCTACAAATCCGATCCTCCAACCCGTCATGTTGTAGGACTTGGATAAAGAGTGCAGCTCTACGCCGACATCCTTCGCTCCAGGTACCGACAGGAAGCTGAACGGTTTTTTGCCATCATACGTCAATGCTGCATATGGAGCATCATGTACAACCACAACATTGTATTTCTTAGCCCATTCAACGACTTCAGTGAAGAACTCCACCGTCGCGCTTGCGCCTGTAGGGTTATTCGGATAGTTCAGGTAGAGCAACTTCGCACGTTTTGCGATGTCTTCCGGGATAGCCGTCAGATCAGGCAAGAAGTTGTTCTCTTTCGTCAATTGAATGTTGAACACTTCTCCACCCAGATACTTCGTATGTGTGCCCATAACCGGATAACCTGGAACGGTCATGATGGTCACATCACCCGGATTGATGAAGCATGAAGGCATCATCGCCAAAGCCGGTTTTGAACCAATGGAGTGTACGATTTCGGTATCTGCATCGATACCTTCTACGTTGAATACGTTTTTCAGGTAAGAAGCCGCAGCAGCCTTGAATTCAGGAATACCATTGTCGGCATAACCACGGTTCTCAGGTCTGGAAGCTTCTTCTGCAAGTGCAGCTACAATGCCTGCATCAGCCATTTCGTCCGGTTCACCTACACCAAGGTCAATCAGTTCCACATCGGGAAAATCTTTTTTGGCTGAAGCTTTGGCACGTTTGATTTTCTCGAATTTATAAATGTTCGTGTCTTTACCATAGTTGGAGCCACCGATACGGTCGGCAAAATTAGTCTGAATGTAAGTTTCTTGATATTTATCGATACTCATAACGTTGTTCATCTCCTCATTTGACGCAAATTTCTACACTTTAATATGAAGCATTTGCGTGATCAAAGCCATGGACAAAGTATCCGAACATTTGTACTTTCTTGGAGCTGTTAACGACTGCGTAGCGAGGCAAGCACGTCTTCCATATCTTGCGGAATCGGAGCTGAAAATTCAAGGTATTCTCCCGTTGTTGGATGCACAAATCCAAGAATGGCCGCATGAAGAGCCTGTCCTTGCATTTTGATGCCTTTATTCCGTCCATAAGTTGGATCTCCTACAAGCGGGTGACCAATAAATTTCATGTGAACCCGAATCTGGTGAGTACGTCCTGTCTCCAGTTTCAATTCCAACAAGGTGTAATCATTAATCCGCTCAGTAACGGTAAAATGCGTAACGGCATGTTTACTGTTACGCTCCGTGACCGTATACATTTTGCGGTCATTGGTATCCCGTCCAATCGGTGCATCAATGGTCCCTTGATCATGGTTTAGATGACCATGAACGAGCGCAATATACCGTCTATTCACCGTATGTTCCTTCAACTGAGCAGCCAGTGATGCATGAGCACGATCGTTCTTGGCAGCCATGATCAAACCCGATGTATCCTTATCGATCCGATGCACAATACCAGGACGCAACTCCCCATTAATACCCGAGAGGTCTTTACAGTGGTGCATAAGTGCATTGACGAGTGTGCCCGACGTATGTCCTGGTGCTGGATGCACCACAAGACCACGTTGTTTATTGATCACGATCAAGTCGCTATCTTCATATACCACTTCCAGCGGAATATCTTCAGCAATGATCTCAACGGCAGCCGGTTCAGGAATCTGTAACTCAACCAGATCACCTTCGGATAACTTGGCATTGGCTTTGACAACAGCACCATTTACCGTAACCATTCCGTCTCCGATCCACAATTGAACCTGGGAGCGAGATACGTTATCCACAGCTTCCGTAATATATTTGTCAATTCGTTCTTTTTTATGTTCAGCGGCAACGGTCCATTCCATACGTTCATTGCCATTCATTAGTTCTTCGTCGTTAATCTCTTCCTTATTCGGATTACTCATGATGTTCATTCCCTTCAATCTTCGCGGCTGCTTTTTCGCGCCGTCCTTCAAGCAACGTCTCCACAATGATTAACGCTACACCGATACAGATTGCCGAATCGGCGATGTTAAAAATGGGAAACGTATAACTTCCAAAATTAAGTTGTACAAAGTCTACAACTTCTCCGGTCAATGCCCGGTCAAGGAAGTTGCCAATTGCTCCACCAAGCACCAAACTAAGCGCCACAGGCAGCAATTTGTGCGGGGTATCTTTTACCTTTTGCAAATACCAAATCAAGGCAACGACCACAATCAACGTAACCACGATAAAGAACCAACGCTGGTCTTGCAGAATGCCAAATGCTGCTCCTGAGTTACGATGTGATGTGATGACAAAAAAATTGCCGATGACCGGAATTTCTTCTCTGAGCTCCATCCGGGTTGCAATCAAATACTTGGTTCCCTGATCCAATAAAAATACGATAAAAGCGAGGATATAATACACCACGTTTGTTTGTCACTCCGTTCTTGTCTTTTCCAAACGATACCAGGCTTACGCCAGACTTGTTTATTGTAGCACAGCTGTTTGGAAATCGTCCACGACGCGCTATATCAGCAATGCTTATGGCAAAAACGATAACATTTCCCTTCTGTAATCTTGCCCTAAATGGCACATCCTACAATAGAGTCAAAATCCGGATTCCAGCATGAAAGCAGAAAGGGGAAAAACATGTCACATTTCACTAACGAACAACTGCAATTTTTACGTTCCCAACTGATGTCCGATAAGCGCGATATTGAACATAGACTTTCGGAAAACGAGCATTATGGCCTTGGAGATTCCCTTAAACTACAGACAGGTGAATTATCACCAATTGATAATCATCCTGGCGACATAGCTACGGAGGTGTATGAACGCGAGAAAGATATTTCCCTGCTGGAACATGATGAATTCCAATTGGAACGTATCGATTCTGCACTGCACTCCATCGAAGAAGGACATTACGGTACATGTGCGGTCTGCCAGCAACCCATCCCTTATGAACGCATGGAAGCTGTTCCCTACACCAAATACTGCAAAAAACATCAACCGGAAACCGTTGTCTCCGAAAACCGTCCTGTAGAGGAAGAATTCCTTGCCCCGGCATTTGGTCGAACCAGTCTGGACGAGCGTGATGATCAAAATGGCTTCGATGGTGAAGACACGTGGCAGATTGTTGAAAGCTGGGGCACATCGAACTCTCCAGCCATGGCTGAAGGACGCGATATCGACAGCTATGATGTTATGGCGATTGAAGCAACTGATGAAGTGGAAGGCTGCGTTGAAGCGTACGAAAGCTTTGTTGCAACGGACATCTATGGTCATGACGTCTCCATCGTGCGCAATCGGCAATATCGCCAGTACCTGGAGAACCGTGAGGGCGAGGGTCTGTTAGAACCGGACATGGAGACGGATGACATTTATTAAATGCACTTTGATATCCTTCACCTTTAATCGCTTAGTAGGTGTTCATATCAAGCTGACGCTGGACAATGCGCACAATATCAGCGATGTAGTCTCCAACAATGGGAAGATTGAGCGCCCCAAGTAGCTGCAAAACGTAAATAATCGTTGCTGCAAAAAAGGTAAATCCAATCGCAATCCCCACACCTCGTGCGGCTCCAGACAACAGGTTAAGTCCGATCAATTTCCATGGTCTGTTCAGCAATTCTGTGTATTGCGCTATTCGTGAACGTTCCAGTTCATCCGCCAGACGGTTCGTCAGAGTATGTAACTCTTCAATTTTGTCATGGGAATTCAGATTATCTGATGTTGATTGTTGTGAAGTGGATGCGGTTTGCTTGTCATGTTCGCTCATGTTTTGGTCAGTTCCTTTGATCAATATAGATTGACTGCACTATAGAATCATTGCCTTTTTGCCTAAAAAACAAACGAGCCCAGATACAGGGAATATGTCCCTTTATCTGCGGCTCGTTTGTTTATACTCTATATTCTATCACTGTTGAATGGGTGATGCTCCGAATTACGCTTCGATGTGAATACCGATCGATTTGCCTCCGGCTTCAACGCGTTCCATGGACTCATTCGAGCCAAATGTAACTTCGGTTACGAGAACATTTTCACGCAAGACATCATCAAACGCCTGAATAGCTTCCTGAAGGGATGCATCCACATCCAGCGTCAAACGTACTCTTTTCTCAATCGGCAAGTCCAGTCGTTTCCGGGTATCCTGCACAGCACGAACCACTTCACGCACCCAGCCTTCCTGTTCCAATGCTGGGGTGATTTCGGTATTGAGCGCAACCGTCAGACCGTAACCTGATGCTGAAGCAAAACCTGATTTGGCCTGTTTATCAACCAATAATTCTTCGCTCGTTACTTGCAGCTCTTCGCCTTCCGGAGAAACGATGTTCAGCATACCCTCCGAAACCACTTTACGCGTCTCATCAGCTGACATTCCCTTGAAGAAGTTTTGCAGGAATCCAACGTTTTTACCGTATTTCTTACCTGCAACTTTCAGGTTCAGCTTCAATGTAAAGTCAACGAATTCCGCATCGTTATGCTCCGTACGGATTCCTTTTACATTGATCTCTTCCTTGATGATCTCTTCATAACTTGCCAGGTCAAACCCTTTATCCAGGGAAACAATCAATTCGGACAGCGGCTGACGTGTCTTGATGCCTGTTTCGTTACGAACGTTACGGGCAAGTTCAACTACGCGGCGAGCCGTCTCCATATCCTGTTCCAGTCCTGCATCAATCAGCGCTTCATTAGCTACCGGATAGTCTTCCATGTGCACACTCTCACCTGTTGCAAGGTTCAGATAGATGTCTTCTGCCAGCATCGGTGTGAACGGAGCAACCAATTTCGCAGTAGTCACCAGTACCTCAGTCAATGTACGGTAAGCATCCAGTTTATCTTCTGTCAGGCCACTTCCCCAGAACCGGTCACGGGAACGACGGATATACCAGTTACTCAGCTCATCAACAAATGCTTCAATCGCTTTGGAGGAGTTCAGATAGTCGTTAACCAACAGCGCTTTTTCCACAACCAGGATGAGACTGTTCAGCCTCGACAGAATCCAGCGATCCAGCTTGTGTGCGGACAGTTGGAACGGGTGCTCCTGTGGATCAAATCCATCAATGGTAGCATAAAGCGTCAGGAATGCATGGGTGTTAACCAGCGTATCCACCATTTTGGATTTTGCTTCGCCTACGATACCTTTGGAGAAACGTTTGCTGTTCCACGGTGCACTGTCAGACAACAAAGCCCAGCGGAATGCATCTGTACCGTATTCTTCAATTACTTCCCAAGGATCGATAACGTTACCTTTGGATTTGGACATCTTCTGTCCGTTCTCATCAAGAACGTGTCCTGTAGCCATAACCGCTTTGTAAGGCGCTTTGCCTGTCAAAAGGGTAGAAACCGCCAGCAGGCTGTAGAACCAGCCACGTGTCTGGTCAATTCCCTCACAGATCATATCAGCAGGATACTGCTGTTCGAAAACTTCTTTATTTTCAAATGGATAGTGCTGCTGGGCAAACGGCATGGAGCCGCTGTCGAACCAGACATCGATCACTTCCGGTGTACGTTTCATTTCATATTTGCCACAAGAGCTCATGACTTTAACGTCATCCACATACGGTTTATGCAATTCAAGATTCTCAGGCACATCACCTACCGCACGGGCACGTAATTCTGCAATGCTGTGTGGAGCAAATTGTTCGCCAGTCTCCTCGCACACCCAGATGTTTAGCGGAGTTCCCCAATAGCGATCACGGCTGATGTTCCAATCCACCAGATCCTCAAGGAATTTCCCGAAGCGACCTTCACGAACGTGACCTGGGTACCAATCCACTTCACTGTTGTTGGCAATCAATTGGTCCTTGATGGCTGTTGTTTGGATAAACCAGCTGTCCATTGCATAGTACAGAAGCGGTGTATCACAACGCCAGCAGAATGGATAGCTGTGCTCATATTTTTCTTTGCTGAACAAACGTCCATTTTCAGACAGATATCGCACGATATCAATATCACAATCCTTCACGAAACGTCCGGCAAAGTCAGTAACCTCAGCGACAAATTTACCTTCCAAGTCCACCATGTTCACAAAGCTGATTCCATTCTCACGGCATACACGGTAGTCATCTTCACCATGGGCAGGAGCCATGTGTACGATACCCGTACCACTTGCATCCGTTACAAAGCCTGCACCCAGAATGATGTTGGCTTTCTCAGCCTGAACGTAGTTGAACGGAGGATCATACGTTTTGCCAACCAGATCGGCACCTTTCAGTGCACCGATGATCTCATACTCACCTTTGGTATCTTTCATCACTTTCTCAACCAGATTGGTTGCCATGATGTACACTTCATCACCTTGACGAACACGGGAGTAGTCCATATCCGGATTCACGGCAAGTGCAACATGTGAAGGCAGCGTCCAAGGTGTTGTTGTCCAAGCCAGTACAAATTCTCCGCTGTCATTCAGTTTGAATTTCGCTGTAGCGCTCAGGTCTTTGACGTCTTTGTACCCTTGTGCAACTTCATGGGAACTCAGTGTTGTCTGGCAAGATGGGCAATACGGACTCACACGGTGACCACGATACAACAGGCCTTTCTCATGGATCGTCGCCAGGATATTCCATACACTCTCGATGTAGTTGTTATCAAGGGTGATATACGGGTTATCCATATCCGTCCAATATCCGATACCTTCTGTCAGATCACGCCATTGTTGCTCGTACTCGAATACGCTCGCTTTACATTCGTTAATGAATTTCTCCACGCCGTAATCTTCGATTTCCCACTTGTGGGAGATACCAAGCTTTTTCTGTACACCCAGTTCTACAGGCAGACCATGTGTATCCCAGCCTGCTTTACGCACAACACGGTAACCCTTCATCGTGTTATAACGACCAACAAAGTCCTTGATTACACGTCCAAGCACGTGACCGATATGCGGTTTTCCGTTCGCTGTAGGTGGCCCTTCATAAAATACGAAGTTTGGCTTGCCCTCCCGGTTTTCGATGGATCTTTTGAATGTATTCTCCGTTTTCCATTTATCCAACACGCGTAATTCTCTGGCACGTGCCTTCTCTTTGACGTCAACTCGTTGCATGATGATTATCTTCCCTTTCTTTGGTTGGATTGTGGACCGTCCACAAAAAGCGTTTCAATCCCCCTAAATCCCCCTTGCCAAGGGGGACCCCATAGGCGCTCCGCCCTCTGGACACCCGGAATGGGTTGTCGTTGGGAATCGTGTGGCGTGCTTATGGGCGAGGGTTTATGTGCGTGGTGGCGGCCATTTTGCGGCTGTTCCCTGCGTGAACGCCGCATGGCCTTACCGCGAGGCGGGTGTTGCCGGGTGCTTCGCTCTCCCGGCGGGCGGCTTTCTCCCTGAGGCACCTTCGGACCTCATGGACGTTCGCCTTGGCGAAACCCCGGTTGCCGGGTGCTTCGCTTTCCCGGCGGTTGGCTCTCTCCCTGAGGTCCCTGCGGGCCTCATGAACGTTCGCCTTTTTTGGACACAAAAAAGCCCCGTCCCTGGAAAGGGACGAGGCTATACTCGCGTTACCACCCTAATTCTGTTCATCACAAACCACATCCAGGCAAGCCTGGGTATGCTCTGTCATCAACAGCGCTTATGCCCCGCTATACTACTGCAGGGTGCCGTTATAACGTACGGCTTACGGTTCGGCTTACACACGGCAATCAAGATCACCGCTTCAGCGTCACTTCTCCGGGGAGATATTCGGCTATAACTCATCCATTGGTTTGCACCAACCACCAACTCTCTGAGGGATGAGATCATAACGTACTGAACCCGTCATGGAATCACTATTCATTATGAATATAGTTATAGCCTCTTTGCAGACAAAAGTCAACCAGGAGAGAGACTAATAAATTTCTTTCATCTCCCGCTCACGGTCACGCACTTCCTGCTCCCGGCTCTCCAGCACTTCCCAACCATCCTGAGTCAACAGTTCAAGCTGCGCTTCAACAAGCGTGCGGAAACGGGCACGATAAATCGATGCCTGCTTTTTCAGTTCTTCCACTTCCAAAGCAATTTTACGCGATTTTCCCAGCGATTCGTTCACGATCCGGTCTGCATTTTTCTCTGCTTCCTTCACGATCAACTGCGCTTCTTTCTTCGCATTGTTTTTCACATCATCAGCAGCTTCCTGCGCAATGATGATCGTTTTGCTAAGTGTCTCTTCAATCGTGGCAAAATGATCCAGCTTTTCCTGAACGGACAGCAACTGATTGCTCAGCTCTTTGTTCTCGCGAATGACGCCTTCGTAATCTTTGATGACTTGATCCAGGAATTCATTGACTTCATCCTCGTCATACCCGCGCAAACGTCGGGAAAATTCCTTGTTGTGTATGTCCAGCGGCGTTAATGGCATGCTGTCCACCTCCTGTTAAAGTTCCTTCCCGTCCAGAGAAGGTTTGCAGCACATGGGTACCACCCAAGGGGCCGTATCGTTGATGCCTATAAACTTGGCAACGTATACGGAATGCAGGATCAGAATTGCATCCTCCAACGTTCATGTAAAGCTTTGACTTAATGTATATCGGATACACCGCGTATTTTCTACACCTTTATGATAAACATTTCGACAAGAAAGCGGATTTTCCTGCAACAGACTCAGGCAAATTTGCCGATTTTCACTCGGCAGCGCCCTTTTTTGGTCATCCCATCCTGTTCCATAACCTTGAAACGGCCAAATCCCTGAATGGATACGACATCACCCGCTTTTAGCGATTTGGAGGGATCTTCCTCAACTTTCCAGTTCACACGGCAGCGACCAGCTTTGATCGGCACCAGCACTTTACTGCGACTAAGCCGATACACATCTGCACAGATTCCATCCAAACGAAGAGAAGCGACCGTAATGTCCATCGTCTCCAGTTTACTCTCTGACCATCGCATCTGATCCAAAGGAAGTAACTCTGTAAACACATGTAACCGATGCACCTGATTCAGTTGAAGCGATAAAAAAGCGCCGGTTTCCGCCGCCACCACTGTATGGCAACCGTCCTCCAGCACTTGGATATCCCCGATCTTTCCACGTTTCATCCCAAGCCCGAGCAGGGAACCCATATAGTCCCCATGCTCCAGCTCCGAGATTTTCTGATCATCAGACGTGATACTGAGCACCTGCATTCCCATATCCTCATCATCCAGATACATATAATCAGGTGCAACCAGCGCACGCTTGCGTTCAGCAGCCTCGTAACCACCATCCAGACGAATCTGCACGTCGTTACGACGATTGGCAAGAGTCTGTAATATAAAAACCTGTCTTGGATCAAGGAAGTCAGTTAGCTTCATGTCATGATACTTGCCTGCCCGCTCAACCCAATCCGAAGCCTTATCTACAAAATCCCGCTCATCATGGCTAAAATGTTCGTAAATTTCACCGCTCATCTATATCACCCTACCCTAATAGTCCGTGTTCAAAAAGACCGGTTTTCAGTACCGAGAAGATGGGATAAAGCTAGAAATGGAGTAGCGGAGCGTAGAGAAAACTACGTGAGCAACCTCAATGTTTCTGAAGGAAACACACTTCGTAAGCCTCCCACTTATTTCGGCTGAATTCCATATTCGATGCTGACGATGCCACTAGGCATCCTTCGTAATCATAAGCGGACTTTTTGAACAACCTCTAATATACAAAATACCGAAGTATGGAGATCAGCCCATTAAGCGCGAGTTGCAGAACGATCAGCGCCACAATTGGGGAAATATCCAGCACACCGAACAAAGGGGGGATAAATCGACGGAATGGTCTTAGATATGGCTCCACTAATTTGCCCAGCCATTCACCGATGAAGCTTTCCCGCGCATTGGGAAGCCAAGACATCAATATGTAGACAATGACCATGTAAAAGTAAATCTGGTATAACGTGTACAACACGCTTTCAATCTGATACAAAAGTGGCTCACCTCATTCTGTTATAATCTTGCTCGCTGTCAGCCAGTATTTCCGTAATTGAGCCCTGAATTTCAACCGTATCTGGCGTACAGAGAAAAATGTTTCCGCCGATTTTGGAAATACCGCCACCCAATGCATATACCGTGCCACTCAAAAAATCAATAACGCGCAGCGCTTGGTCCTGGCGAATTCGTTGCAAGTTTACCACAACGGTACGATGCGAACGCAGATGGTCGGCAATTTCCTGAGCCTCGTCATAAGAACGCGGTTCATACAGGACAACTTTAACATTTTTCTGGGAATGAATGCTCACCACATTATTCCCCCTTTGGTTTCTACGTTTATCGAGACTGGAGGTTTCAGCTTCCTGATGTTCAGACTCATTTTCCTCCTGTGCTGCCATCCGTTCACGTTCCACAATCTCTTCCTCTTCCTGAAGTCCGAGGAAATTCATAAATTTATTCATTACGCCCATCGTGAACCCTCCTCTTTTCCTACGAGAATCGATCCTAGCCGTACCCAGGTTGCACCTTCTTCAATGGCCACTTCAAAATCATTGGACATCCCCATTGACAGCTCAGTCAATGGCTCTGCTGTAAGGGCTTGTCCATTCAATTGATCTCTCAACTCACGCAATCCACGAAATACGGGACGTGTCAGCTCCGGATCTTCCTCATGAGGTGCCATGGTCATCAGGCCAACGACCTTGAGATTGTTGAACGAACGAATATCACGCAAAAAAGAACTTGCCTGTTCAGGCTGTAAGCCATACTTGCTCTCTTCACCCGAAATATTCACCTGCAAAAACGTTTCCACTTGGATGCCAAGTGAAGCTGCTTTTTTATCCAACTCCTTCGCCAATGACAAACGATCCAGTGAATGTATGTAACGAAACTTGCCAATCACATCCTTCACCTTATTTGTCTGCAAATGACCGATAAAATGCCAGGTACCCTGCTGACCAAAAGCTTCCCATTTGGCCTGTGAATCCTGCCACCGGTTTTCTCCAATATGCTCAAGACCATGATTCAGCACCGATCCCGTTGTTTCAAGTGAGACATATTTCGTGACCGCAATCACATTCACATCATCACGATGACGGTTACTGCGCCGACATGCGTCCTCGATCTTCTGATTTACCTGTTGAATACGCTCCTCCAATGACACAGAGGGTCACCTCTCTTCCAGCCCAATCCAGCTCGCCATCCGCCCTGTAACACCATTTTCCTTCCGATAGGAGAAAAATAGTTCGGGATGACAACTTGTACACCATGTTGTACATTCGATATGATCCGGCATTATTCCTGCTTTCATCATAATGTGTCGATTACATTCTTTCAAGTTTAACATCGTTTTACCGTTATTCACGGCTCGATATGCTTGTTTGGAAGCAGAATCCTTGTATTCATCATTAACCGGGGAATCATCAAACCAAACCCGTACATGCTGCATGACCGCCTCATCCACTTCATAACAGCAATCCCCAATCGACGGACCGATTGCAGCTCGAATGTCCTGCCTACGGCTGCCATACTCCCGTTCCATCGTCTCCACCATGGATACAGCGATACCCGCGACTGTACCTTTCCAGCCGGCATGAGCAAGACCTACCGCCTGCCGCACAGGGTCATAGAAATAAAGCGGAACACAGTCTGCGTAGAAAGAAGTCAGCAGCACACCAGGCACATTCGTGACCAATCCATCCGTATCCTGCAACGCAGATTGACGATCAAGTAATCCTCTGCTCCGATCTTCAGCGGTAATTACAGCCACATGTTTTCCATGCACCTGCTCTCCACAGGTCCATGCTTCTGCTGCAAAGCCAAGCTTCTTGGTTACAAGCCTGCGGTTGTTAAGTACAACTTCAGGATCATCCCCCACATGATAAGCACAATTGAGCGTGGCATACGGAACTTTTCCGACTCCACCATGCCTCGTCGTAAACCCGACTGACAGCTGTTCAAATTGCTGTGTCCAGGGCTCAACATATAATAATAACGGATCAGGACCGAAATCTGAATTTGGGTTCTTGGTCCGTTCAAGTAATTCTTTATCCAATACAAAGGGTTCCATTATCTCACCTCACCACTTCCAGTGTACCAAATGAGCCACATTCTGTCTCATTTATATCGTTCGACGCTGATTACGTTCCGACCGTTCAATGCGTTCCACACGCTCTGTACGGTTATGCTGCTGTTCATCATACAGGCGCGCTTCGCGATCACGCTCGTCATACGTATTTTCCTTCACCTCATCCATCTTTACCAGAATCACATCTGAACCAATCTTCACAATGTTTCTCCAGGGAATCACCAGATCCGTTCCCCCTCCAAAGAGTCCCATAAAACGGCTGTACCCTGGCACTACAATCGCTTCAATTCGTCCCTGCTTCAGATCCAGCTCCAAGTCACTGATCTGACCGAGGCGTTTACCATCCGTAATGTTAATGACATCCTTTGTCTGAAAGTCCGAGATTTTCATGCCTCGTGCCGCTATTTCGCTCGTATTTACTTTCATTCATTTCCGCCCCCTGTTATTCCTCTTCTGCCCGTTCTTCACGCTTCTATACAATATATGTTTCAGGGGCGAAAAATGTCCTGTTTTTCATCGAATGTGGAAACAGTCCAGAACAAAAAGACGACCAACGGTATACACTGCCCCGATTGATCGTCCTTCTGCCTTTGCATCCTGTTATGACTTTACATGTTTTTGCATCTGCTGTATCGCTGATTTCTCCAGACGTGATACCTGAGCCTGGGAAATGCCAATTTCATCAGCCACTTCCATCTGGGTTTTCCCTTCGAAAAACCGCATCGACAGAATCATTTTTTCCCGCTGACCAAGACGATGCATCGCTTCACGGAGTGCAATTTCCTCGATCCATGACACATCTTTGTTTCTGTCATCGCTGATCTGATCCATTACATAGATCGGATCTCCACCATCATGATAAATCGGTTCGAAGAGCGAGACCGGGTCCTGAATGGCGTCCAATGCAAAAACAACATCTTCCTTCGGCACATTCAGTACTTCCGCAATTTCAAATATCGTCGGTTCCCGGGAATTTTTATTCGTCAGGCTGTCACGGACCTGAAGTGCTTTGTAAGCAATGTCCCTCAAGGAGCGAGATACCCGAATTGGGTTATTGTCACGCAGGTATCGACGGATTTCACCGATAATCATCGGCACCGCGTAGGTTGAAAATTTGACATTCTGGGATAAATCAAAATTATCAATGGCTTTCATCAGGCCGATGCAACCAACCTGGAACAGATCATCGACAAACTCCCCCCGATTGTTAAAACGCTGAATGACACTGAGCACCAGACGCAGGTTGCCATTCACTAATTTCTCTCTTGCTGAGCGATCATGGTGTTGCTGAAGGGAATGAAACAATTCCCGCATTTCAGTGTTGGTGAGGACAGGCAATTTTGCGGTGTCCACGCCACAAATCTCGACTTTGTTTCGGGTCATCGTGATTTACCTCCCAAGGAGAAACATTAATGTACATTATCTCCGGGGCAGGCTTTTTTATTCGTACTTGGCACCCTTGCCAGTAATACCCATTCTGACCAATCATGTATTTCAGACCATTTTATTGAACTCCTTGCGGAGTCTTTTAATGATTCTTTTTTCGAGACGAGAGATGTAGGATTGGGAGATTCCGAGGAGATCGGCTACATCTTTTTGTGTCTTTTCTTCCCCATCCGTCAGGCCAAAACGAAGCTCCATAATCATTCGCTCGCGCTCCGTTAATTTTTCCAGTGCCTTGTGCAAAAGTTTCCGGTCTACCTGCTCTTCAATATTCCGATAGATTGTATCGTTTTCTGTACCCAATACATCGGATAATAATAGTTCATTTCCATCCCAATCAATGTTAAGCGGTTCATCAAAAGAAACTTCAGTTCGGATCTTACTATTACGTCTCAGGTACATCAAAATTTCATTTTCGATACAACGTGATGCATAGGTTGCCAGTTTGATTTTCTTTTCCGGGTCAAATGTATTCACTGCCTTAATCAATCCGATGGCTCCTATGGAGACCAAATCCTCAATATTGATTCCTGTGTTTTCAAATTTGCGTGCAATGTACACCACCAGACGCAGGTTGCGCTCAATGAGCATCGCGCGAATGGCCGAGTCTCCCGAGGATAATTTTTGCAGCAAAAATTCTTCCTCTTCCCGTGTCAATGGCGGCGGAAGTGCCTCACTTCCCCCAATATAATAGATCTCTTCGCTTTTGAGTCCCAATAAAAATAACAGACGGTAATATTGCAGCTGCGCCACCAGTTTCCATTTCACAAGCATGTACGTTCCTCCTATACCACATTCAGCGGCTTTTCTGTTGCTCCCGCAGAGAGAGCCGTAGACTGCGCAGAAGCAGCGTCTTGCACAAGTTCAGGATGAATCACGGCCTGGTATTTCCCATCCGACGACAAAACACCTCCATCCAGCCCAATAAGTACCCTTGTCGTCTCATAACATGTTTCCTCCATCGTCACCTTCACCCGGTCCGGCTTCATTGCCAGCATAAACGCAGTCCCTTTGTTAATACCCCGATAAGGCACTAGCCGCAGTCGATCCTGCCACTGAAAACTTTCCTGATCAAGCTCCAGAATAAGGTTGTCCGGCGCCTCGTCCTTGAGTCTACCCTTCCATGAAGCAGGTAACATGTCTTGCCATAACGAAACCTCCATCACCATGACCGGCATGCGCGATAAGGGATCTGTAAGTTGATTGCCCGTATCCAGAAGGCCTGTACAAGAAATGACTACCTCATCGATGCAGACCTCAACTTTGCCCAAATAGGTCGTCATGCGATCCGTTTTCCGTTTTGAACTCTGCACAGCTTTGAATAAAAACAGGACAGCAAAAAATACGATAAACGTGAACCAGAAAGCAATTTTCAGATCAAATGACATACCGCCAGAAGCCGTGAACCAAATGCCGTTAAACAACTCACCGGAGCTCTGAAGCATGTAATGCACACCCAGAATACCTCCAGCAGCGACAAAATTAATCACATAGAAGGTACCCAGCGTCCTCGCAAAAGCCTGCAGACCTTTAAAACCAAAAGCAATCGTAAGCATGACCAGCGAGAACCCGAACTTGATCAAAAAGGTGAACATAAAATCAAACTCCGGTACAAACATCATGACCACGTATAATGCACCGACAATGGCTGACAGCAACCATCGCCACCAAACCAGCTTTGTCTTGCGCATCCAGGCGGTCATTCCGATGAGTGCACCGTCAATACACAGGTTTGTCAAAAAAATTAGATCCACATAAACAACCAAAGTCTTCACCTGCCTGCGCGCAACATATCGAAATACCGGTACCCGATATCCTGATATTCATGAGCATATTCACAAGTATACGGAGCCCCCTGTTCAAAGTCTGTCTAATCATGGGGGTGTGGTTCCAACTTTTTTTGTCGGAATTGCTCAGGCCCTTTGTTCAGAATTTGTTCATTGCTGTATGCTATGATATCTAAATAAACAGAAAAAACCCGGTCGCTCCATAAGGAGTACCGGGTTTCCAATACATTGATTTGTGTATTAATCGTTGTTATTATTGCGTGAACGATTGCGTAAAAATGTCGGAATGTCCAGCTGATCATTGCTCGGCTGATTTCCGAAAGGACGCAGGTTCGGCGAACGCGTATCTGTCGTCTCCGCTGTTGCTGGAGCTGGCTTACGTCCTGGTGGTGGTGGAGCAGGTTTATCTTCAAAACCAGTTGCAATAACTGTAACCTTAATCTCCTCTTTCAGGTCTTCGTCAATGATGGCACCAAAGATCATGTTTACTTCCGGGTCGGAAGCAGACGTTACGATCTCTGCCGCTTCGTTCACTTCATACAGGGACAGATTAACGCCACCCGTAATGTTCATGATTACCCCGCGAGCACCTTCAATAGAAGTTTCAAGCAAAGGACTCATAATGGCTTTCCGTGCTGCTTCTGCGGCACGATTCTCACCAGTTGATTCACCAATCCCCATAAGGGCTGAACCACGTTCGTGCATAATCGTTTTGACGTCAGCAAAGTCAAGGTTGATCAGACCCGGTACAGCGATCAAATCAGAGATACCTTGTACAGCTTGACGAAGTACGTTATCCGCTTGACGGAATGCTTCAAGCATAGGAGTCTTTTTGTCTACGATTTCGAGCAAACGATCATTAGGAATCACGATCAGTGTGTCGACTTTTTCCTTGAGAGCTTCAATACCTTGCTCTGCATGGCTGGAACGCTTGCGTCCTTCAAATGTAAATGGACGAGTTACGACACCAACGGTAAGTGCACCACACTCTTTAGCGATTTCGGCAATAACCGGAGCCGCACCTGTACCTGTACCGCCGCCCATACCGGCTGTAACAAATACCATGTCTGCACCTTTCAACGTGTTCATGATCAGATCTCGGGACTCTTCCGCTGCTTTTTTACCTACATCCGGGTTGGCACCAGCACCAAGACCACGAGTCAATTTATCACCGATTTGCAATTTATGCTCGGATTTCGCCAGGTGTAACGCCTGAGCATCCGTATTTACCGTAATAAATTCAACACCTTGTACACCATTTTCAATCATACGGTTGACTGCATTGCTTCCGCCGCCGCCTACACCGATGACTTTAATTTGAGCCAAGCTCTCCATCTCGAAATCAAATTCCAACATATTATTCCATCTCCCCCTCAATGTGCATGGATGGCCCGTCCAATTTTTGATTTGAACCGAATCAATTTCATATATCGACGAACGAAAGCGTTTATTTTAGTACCGGCGCATTCAGACGGCTTCAAGAATGTATGAAATGGATCCAACCTGTTATATAAATTCGCTGAACATATTCTTCAGCCGCTCGAACAGACCAGGTTTTTGCTCCGATTCCTGTGCCGTATTTGGCTTCGGACGGTTGGTCGGTTTCTTGTTGTTATTATTGTTGTTGTTATTTCCACCGCCGTTATTGATCGAGGGACGAATGCGCAAACTGCGAATTACACTGTGCAATATGCCGACTCCGCTTGTAAACCCAGGGTCACGCACACCAATATAATCCGGAACTGCAACTCGTACCGAAGCAGCAAGCTCATGCTGAGCGACCTGCAGAACCCCCGGCATAGAGACCGTACCTCCCGTTAGTATATAACCTCCAGGAAGCTCGTTGTAACCAAGACGCTTCACTTCTTGGGATATCATCTGGAATATTTCTTGAACCCTAGGTTCAATAATTGCTGCCAGATCCTCCTGTGAAAACTCCTTGTCTACATTACTGCCAATTCGGGTGACTTTGAACATCACATCCGCAGCAGCATCATCCAACCAGGCGCAGCCATATTTCAGTTTCACCTTCTCTGCCTGATCCGTTAACGTGCGTAAGCCATAGGCGATATCATTTGTTACGAATTCCCCACCTATAGGCAACGTTGATGTTGCAACAAGACTGTCTTCTTCAAAAATGGCGATGGTTGTTGCACCTGCTCCAATATCAACAAGCACTGAACCCATCGTTTTTTCATCTTTGGACAAAGCCAGTTGACCCGCTCCAAGCGACATGAGAACCAGATCGCTTACTTTCAGCCCCGCTTTTTCCACGCAGCGCAAAAGATTATGTATCGCGGTTTTTGCACCCGTAATGATCGTTGCTTCAACTTCCAGACGAACACCAATCATACCACGGGGGTCCTGTATGCCCTCCAAGCCATCTACAACATATTGCTTGGCGACAACATCAATAATTTCCCGTTCCGGCGGAACTGCAATGACTTCGGCTGCTTTCAACACCCGTTCCATGTCTTCTTCTCCGATTTCACGATCCTCGTTAGACACAGCCACGACGCCGTGACTGCTCATCAGTCCGATATGATTTCCCGAGATTCCAACATACACTTCGGATATTTGAATACCTACCATACGTTCTGCATGATCCACTGCGTTGCGAATCGACTGCACCGTCTGATCGATATCTACGATTACACCTTTGCGAATTCCCTCCGAGTCGGCAGATCCAACTCCTATAATATTAAAGGTTCCATTATTCATTTCCCCAATAATAGCGCGAATTTTGGATGTACCGATGTCCAAACTAACAATGATGTCATTGTTGCTCAAGTCTGTGGCACCTCCTGACTCCAATAGTAAATTACGTTCGAATTTAAACACTCTTAAAACATATTCAACACACTTCAGGCTTTCCCTCTTTTTTCTACAATGTTTTTGGGTGTCAAAATCTGGTTGCCAGACATAAAACATTGAAGAAAAAAGAAGGAGGCAACTCATGTGCCATAAGTTCAAGTGTATCATTTTTTCTTCATCTCAGAAAGAACAAGTTTCATTGCTCTGACGGGGTCAAACCCCGACCTGCCTAGGCTTTCATATTCAGTCCAGCCTCATAGTGGCAAAGATCAGGGGGTTGCTCCTAGTTCAGCATCATCTTCTGGGTCATCCGGGATGAAAGGGACATAGGTATCTGCCTCAAGCATGGTGATTTTCCCAGGCCGTTCGGTCTCAATCACCTGATTCAGATACTCCACTTTATCCGATAAAAGAGAGACGGTTGTAATCACTTCAAACTGTGATTTGGTATACATCCGAATCTGATCCGGAAATGAAGGCGTTGGATTCGGAATAATTTCCGAAATATCCGTCGTCAATTCATTCGGAATTTTAGCCAGTGTCTGGCTCAGTTTGGCTTTGAGTGGATCATCAGCCTTCCATTGGGTCAATATGGGCTTCTCCACAGCAACACCAATTGTTGCCGGAACCGTCAAGCTTGTCCCACTGGCTAATATCGCTTTTAACGTACCGTCAGAACCAAGCTCATAAGCAACCGTGGCATATTCCTGAACCTTGATATGGATAATACCCGGAAATTGCTTGTCCACGGTAACGGTGGAAATCGCCTTGATGGTCTTGAGACGCTCAATAACCTCGGCAGTACTTGTCCCAAAAAATTGTTCGCCTTCTTTCAGCCCGCTTTTCTCCAGCAGTTCTGAAGTTGCTGTATATACATTACCCGTAATTTCAATTGCCGAAATCCGACTCATGGAAGAACGAAAGAATAATACAGCGAGCAATACAATAAATAATAATAAGAGAATAATTACAATTTTTCGGCTTGTGTTTCCTTTTGGCCGATTCTTCTTCAGAACCGGAATTTGACTTTTAGGCATAAGTAGCGCTCCACAAAGCCTCAGGTCCCCTCCCTTCAAGAAGGGGACTCCAAGGACGTTAATTGGCAAAATCCAACTGTTTCGAAACGGGCGACTGTCGCTCAACCGATGCTCCAAGACTTTGGAATAACTTCTCGATCTGATCGTAGCCCCGGTCAATATGATGCACTTGCTCCACAACCGTTTTGCCTTGAGCAGCCAGACCAGCAATTACCAGAGCTGCACCTGCACGAAGATCGGTTGCTTCTACTGTAGCCCCGTACAGACGGGGAACACCACGGATAAATGCTGCGTTAAGATCGACTGAAATATCAGCCCCCATCACATTCAGTTCATCCACATGTTTAAACCGGCCCTCGAATACCGTTTCCTTCATCACACTGAATCCGTCTGCCAGACTGAGCAGCACCATGATTTGCGATTGCAAATCTGTCGGAAACGAAGGATACGGAGAAGTCACAATACGGTCTACTGATTTGGGACGGCTCATACAGCTCACCGTCATTATATCATTGCAGACTGTGATTTGAACACCAGTGCGCTTCAATACATGTATAAGTGAAGTAAGATGAGCAGGATTGCAGTGTGTAAGCGTAACATTGCCTCGTGTTGCTGCTGCTGCAATCATCACAGTTCCGGCAACGATTCGATCCGGTATAATCTCATAGGAACAAGGCTTCAGTTTCTCAACGCCATTGATCGTGATTGTATCCGTTCCTGCACCAATAATGCTTGCACCCATAGCATTCAAAAAGTGTTGCAGGTCCTGTATTTCAGGTTCTCTTGCCGCATTGCAAATGGTTGTCGTCCCTTTAGCCATAACGGCTGCCATCATGATATTCTCGGTCGCTCCCACACTCGGGAAATCCAAATGAATATCTGTACCCACCAGATTGTGCCCATGACAGATAATCTGTTGGTCCTGCTCTTCAATCAAAGCTCCGAGCGCTTCAAGGCCCCGGAGGTGAAGATCAATTTTGCGTTCTCCAATGGCACAGCCGCCTGGCTGATACACTGACACTTGCCCAAACTTAGCCAGCAATGGTCCCATCAAAAAAATGGAAGAGCGCATCTGCTTCATTAGATCTTCTGGCACATCATATGACCGGATAGACGAGGTATTAATCGTCACTGTTCCCTGTTCATGCCGACACGTGCATCCAAGCCGTTCCAGGATATACAGCATCACTTCAATGTCCAGCAAGTGTGGAACGTTATGCAGTGTAACTTCTCCATCTGCCAACAAACTTGCGGCCATAATCGGTAAAGCGGCATTTTTTGCTCCATGGATGCGTATGGATCCTGAGAGGGGTTTCCCGCCTTCAATCACCAATTTGTCCAATGTATCACCTCCGGGGTTTACCGCTCACCCACTACGAAGACTTCCGGTACCAGGTTAATACCGTTTTGAGATGATATAGTGCTCTGTATCTGCTGCATTAGGGTGATAACGTCCTCTGCTGTTGCTTGGCCTGTATTAACAATGAAATTGGCATGCATGGTGGATACCTGTGCGCCTCCCTGGGTCATTCCTTTCAGCCCTGCTGCTTCAATTAGGCGGGCTGCATGATCACCCGGTGGATTTCGGAATACACTACCTGCACATGCCATCTGCAGTGGCTGTGTGCGGCGCCGGCGATCTTTGTAAGCCGCCATGGTTTCCGAAATGACGTTGCGCTCTCCATACTGGAGTTCAAATGCAGCTTCCAGCACGATGCCTCTCCGATCATGCAGAACAGAGTGGCGGTAGGCAAAATCCATGTCCTCCTTGCTGTAACGTACCAATTCCCCTGTCTCCAGTACAATCTCAGCGAATTTGAATATCCGTGACACATCCGATCCATGCGCGCCTGCATTCATGTACACAGCTCCACCGACAGTGCCAGGGATACCGCTGCCGAATTCCAGACCGGCCCATTCCTTTTTGGCAGCAACCACACTGAGTTTAACAAAAGAATGCGCCGCTCCGGCAGTTACACCACCTTCGTGAAATTCGGCATAATCAAAGCCCTCGCCTGGTTTCACCACAACACCACGTATTCCTTTGTCTGACACCAGCATGTTTGAGCCCCGTCCAAGTTGCATCCACGGAATCTGATACGTGTGAAGCAATTGAATGAGATTCATCATCTGCTCTTTATTCTCGGGAATGACCAGTGCATCCGCAGGACCGCCGATCTTCCATGTGGTGTATTTGGCTAGCGATTCGTTTTCAAGAACTCTGCCAACATTATTCTGGGATAGTAACGATATCCACTGATGCATGTTTGCTTCCTCCTTTGCTTCAAAACCGATGAGCACGGTATGTTCTGTTGTGACAGACCGTGTTCTGGCGCCATGGAACGATGGTCACGATTTATACGGTATCTTATGTCAGCCCCGTCTTGTGTGTGACAATCGCCCACAAACACACTTTATCGGCGTGCAGCAAGACGCTGAATTTCATGAACAAGCACTTCAGCTGCATCGGGTTTCCCCAGTTTCCTAGAGGCTTCAGCCATTCGTTTGCGTCCCGATTCATCATTCATAATCTTGGCGATGGCTTCATACAGGACTTTGCCTGTAAGATCCTTCTCCAGCATCGTGAGTGATGCGCCTCCACCTTCAAGCGTACGTGCATTGGCTTCCTGATGATTATTAGTCACGTTAGGTGACGGAATCAGGATCGAAGGAATACCCAGTGATGTAATCTCCGCAAGAAATGATGCACCTGCACGGTTTACAATCAAGGATGTGCAGGCAAGAACCTCAGGCATATTGTGCACATAAGGCAGGACATGCAGGTGGTTTGGCATCGTACCCAATGAGCTGCGAATGGCTTCACGCGTTTCATCAAAATAGGTATCCCCTGTCACGTAAACTACATGTACATCGTCCAGTTGTTCCAGCAATGGAGCCATGTCCACCATGGCCTGATTGATTGCTTTTGCCCCACGACTGCCACCAACCACAAGAACAACACGGCTGTTCATCGGTACACCTAACGTGGCAAAACCACGATCACGGCTAGCCTGGGCTACAGTAGTCGCTCGGGGATTACCGGTGTAGATCACCTTTTTTGCGCCGGAAAACGATTTTTCAGAACCTTCAAAGCTAACGGCAACCGTGTCCACATAACGCATCAAAAATTTGTTCGTCAGACCAGGAATGGCGTTCTGTTCATGAATTATACTCGGAATTCCCAGTTTTGTTGCTGCATATACCACAGGTCCACACACATATCCACCTGTACCAATCACAACATCCGGTTTGAATTCCTTCAGCATTTTTTTGGACTTGCGTACACCTTGAATGAAACGCATGATCGTTTTCAGGTTGTCGATGGACAATTTCCGCCGAAAGCCCGTAATATCAATGGATTTAAAAGGAATATTTTCTTGGGGAACCAGCTTGCTTTCCAGTCCTCTGGTTCCTCCAATATATAGAAATGTCGAGTCCGGGTTCTCCGCCTCGCATTGTCTTGCTATGGCAACGGCCGGATAGATATGTCCACCCGTACCGCCACCGCTTAGAACGACTCGCATCGCATAGTCACCTCGCATAACGGGATAAATTCACTAAAATGCCCAGTGCTGTGAGCATGAGGGTCAATGATGATCCGCCGTAACTGATCAGGGGCAATGTAATGCCCGTAACAGGCATCATGCCAATGACAACACCAATGTTAATAATGACCTGTACGGCGACCATACCTACGATACCAACACCAAGCAGACTGCCGAAGGCATCCGGAACGGTCATGGCTACACGCATTCCTCTCCACACCAGCACCAGAAACAACAATAATACAATCATTCCACCTATAAAGCCGAGTTCTTCGGCCAAAATACTAAAAATAAAGTCCGTTTGCGGTTCAGGTACATAACTGTACTTCTGCCGGCTCATACCCAGTCCCAATCCCGCCAGTCCACCCGGACCAATCGCGTATAAGGATTGAATGATCTGATATCCGGCACCCAATGGATCAGACCACGGGTCCAAAAACGCTGTGATACGCTGCAACCGATAGGGTGCTGCTGCAATCAAAGCTGCAAACCCCGCTACGCCGCCAAGAGCAAGCAAGCTCAGATGTTTCATTCGCGCTCCGGCTGTAAAAATAATAAGCATCGATGCGCCCATCATCACGGTGCCAGTCCCCAAATCAGGTTGCAGCATAATAATCCCAAAAGCCAAACCGATCAATCCCAGCGGTGGCAGAAGCCCCGTTGTGAAGGTTTTGATTTTGCCCGGCTCCTTGCTCAGCCAGTGAGCGAGAAACAGAATCATGCCCAGCTTCATAAATTCCGAGGGCTGAATACCGAACGAACCAATGCCCAGCCAACTTCTTGCACCACCGCGAACCACACCGATTCCAGGAATGAGCACCGCAATGAGCATAATAAAACAGGCAATCAATATAGGCTTGGCATATTTCCTCCACACCCGGTAGTCTACGTTAGCAGTTACGAACATGGCCACAAGCCCAAGCACCGCAAACAGGGCCTGTCTTTTTACAAAATAAAATGAATCGCCATAGTCATGAAAGGCAAGCACCGAGCCCGCACTATATACCATAATAATGCCGATGGCAAGCAATGCCAAAATACAAATCAGCAACCAAATATCTGGTGCCGGTCGCGTCTGTTTCATCAGGAGGCCACCCCTTGCATGTAAGTAGGGGCTTTTCCACCCCCCTACTTACAAGTTATGCGCCGCCTCTTTAAAAATGCGTCCCCGCTCCTCATAGGAAGCAAACATGTCCCAACTTGCACATGCCGGGGATAACAAAACGACATCACCGGCACTGGCAAGCTTCGATGCTTCCTGCACAGCAACGGTTAACGTCCGGGCAGCGTCCTCCTCATTATCGACGACCTTAATTTGCTTTAATCCGGCAAGTTCCGCGACCTTGGCAATTTTTGTCCGTGTCTCTCCAATTGCAACGACAGCTTTTACCCGTTCCTGGAACAAGGGCAACAACTCCATCATGTCTGATCCACGATCTAGCCCTCCGGCAATCAATACGACCGGTTCCTTGAACGAATTCAGGGCCATGACCGTAGCTTTCGAATTGGTTGCTTTGGAGTTGTTGTAGTATGCAGAGCCGTTATGCTCCAGGACATATTCAAGTCGGTGTTCAACTCCCTTGAAGTCTGCGAGCGGTGCAGCCAGCACCGCAGGATCAGCTCCTGCCGCTACCGCAATGGCTACAGCAGCCAGTGCATTTTCCACATTAAATCGCCCAGGAAGGCCAATATCCTCGATGTCGATAATGATGTGGTGATCTCCGTTTTCATCCGCGTAGATAACCTGACGCTTCACATCGTCCTCTTCTCCATCCACATAAGGAGGATCTGCATACACACCTGTATCCAATTTCTCTGTCACTGAGAAGGGGATCAATCTGCCTTTGATGTAAGGAACCAGACCACGACATACCGCATCATCCCAATTCAGAATGGCTACGTCGTCAGGCTGCTGATTGGCGAACAGTTTGGCTTTGGAAGCCACATAATCATCCATGTTCCCGTGATAGTCCAGATGTGTCTCTGCAACGTTAAGTAAGCTGGCAATCCGGGGACGGAAATCAACCGTTCCTTTGAGCTGGAAACTGCTAAGCTCAACAACCATCCAGTGATCTGGAGAAGCTTGCTCTGCCGCTTCACAGAGAGGTGTTCCTATATTACCGGCAACGATCGGTTTGAGGCCGGCATGCTCCAACATTTTACCCACCCAAGTGGTCGTTGTTGTTTTACCGTTGGAACCCGTAATCCCGATCATGGGTGCAGCACATAGATGATAAGCTACCTCTACTTCGGTCACCACTTCAATGCCCAATGCCATAGCTTGCTGCACAGGAGCTGCATGGTATGGGATACCCGGGTTTTTAACGACCAGCTTCACACCACTGTGAATCAGATCATCCGGATGCCCTCCGCATACAACAGAAATTCCCAAAGCCTCCAATTCGGAAGCTTCGGGACATTGATCTCTCTCTTTTTTATCATTTACTGTAACCTTCGCTCCGGCGCGATCCAGCACTTTGGCGACCTGTACGCCACTTTTCGCCAATCCGAGCACGACTACTTGTTGTCCGCGATATGATTCAGGATGGTTCATGATCTACAACCCCTTGTTGAGATAAAGTCCAAGAGCGGCCAAAATTGCGCCTACCGCCCAAAAGGTAATAACAACCCGCCATTCTGACCAACCACTTAATTCAAAGTGATGGTGAATGGGGCTCATTTTGAATACACGCTTGCCACGAGTCTTGAAAGATACCACTTGAATGATGACAGACAGGATCTCGATAACAAAAATACCGCCAATGATGACAAAAAGAAGCTCTGTCTTGGTTACAATGGCTACCGCACCAATCGCACCGCCAATCCCCAGAGAACCGGTGTCTCCCATAAACACTTTGGCCGGATGTGCATTGTATACCAGAAAACCGAGTACGGCTCCGATCATCGCTGCTGCACACACTGCTGCCGGCATCGACGTGGCTTGCATCGCCACAATGGCAAACGCGCCAAAGGCAATCGCACTTACACCTGACAGCAAACCATCCAGACCGTCGGTAAAGTTAACCGCATTGGTAATGGCAAGCATCATGAATACAACAAACGGATAATAGAACCATCCGGTCCAGTCAAACGAAAATGACGTACCCGGAATAGAGATGGCTGTGCTGTGTCCATTCTGAATCAGCAAGAAACACATCACTGCACTGAAGAACAATTGACCCAGCATTTTTTGTCTGGCCGTCAGTCCCAGCGAACGTTTGAACACAATTTTGATGTAATCATCCAGGAAGCCAATCAGCCCAAATCCCAGCGTAGCCACAAGCAAGACATAAAAGTCTGTATTCTTGACTGCCGAAAATTTCAAAAAGGCCAATGTGAACGCAACTAAAATGACGACTCCACCCATTGTAGGTGTTCCGCTTTTTTTCAAATGGCTCTGAGGCCCATCTTCCCTAACTTGCTGTCCGAATTTCATTCGACGTAACAGCGGAATCAGGAGCGGTGCGGCAATCACCGCCAGAATAAATGAAACACCGATTGTTAACAGTAATACCTGAAAATCCATGGGTTCACCCCTCTAGTCTACTCGATTCTGTAATGGTGCTATTTGTAATGCTTCGACCACGTCCTCCAGCTTCATGCCTCTTGAGGCTTTGAACAAGACAACGTCTCTGGGATGTAGTTTCTCCAGTAGATAACGGGTCATTTCTTCTTTATCTATAAAAGCATGCACAGCCTCTGCCGGCATATGCTTTCTTGCTCCTTCAGCAATATGTGCTGATAGGTGACCATATACGAGCACCATGTCCATTTTGGCAGATGTAATATACTCACCAATTCCAAGATGCAGATTCTGTTCTTCAGGTCCAAGTTCAAGCATATCACCAAGCACAGCCACTTTCATGCGGTATCCTTTCAGACCCTCTAGTACATCAATTGCGGCCTTCATGGAGGTTGGACTTGCATTGTATGCATCATTCAGCAGGGTTAGACCACTAACGCCTTGAGTAACCTCAATACGCATGCCTGTCAGTTTCAAGCGAGACAATCCCGCTGCAATCTGCTCCGTCGTCACTTTGAAATGACGGGCTACAGCCAAAGCAGCCAGACAGTTAACGACATTATGCGTTCCTAGCAGAGGTAGCGTAAATGCATGTTCTCCAGACTGTTTGGTGGTGAAAACTACGCCGTTCTGCGCATTCATAAGTCCGGTAGGATAGTCATCATTATCGGATTGCAGACCAAATGTAAACCGCTGTAATCCCACAGGTTGTTTCGTTGCAGGCTCTTCAAGGACTTGTGCAATTAAAGGCTCGTCTCCGTTGTAGATCAGTAACCCGCCAGACTTCAATCCCGCGGCAATCTCGGCTTTGGCTCTGGCAATCTCCAATCTGGACCCCAGCTGAAGCAGATGAGATTCACCAATATTGGTTATAATCGCTACATCTGGCTGAGCAATAACCGACAAATCGTTAATTTCCCCGCGACCACTCATACCCATCTCCAAAATGATAATCTCGGTATCCGGGTCCATGCTTAGTACAGTCAGTGGTAAACCAATGTGATTATTAAAGTTGCCTTGCGTCTTATGCACTTTGAACGTCGTTGAGAGAATGGCATCAACGATGTCCTTTGTTGTTGTCTTGCCGTTGCTGCCTGTAATGCCAACAACAGCCGCTTTATTCTCCGTTAGATAAGCAGATGCGAGTGCTTGCAGTGCGACAAGTGTGTCGTCAACAACAATGACAGCTCCTTGTGGCGGAATACCATGATCCTTTTGCCAGATCGCGCCTGCAGCCCCCTTCTCTAGACAGGCTTGCACAAATTCGTGTCCGTCAAACCTTTCACCCACTAGCGGAATAAATAAACTGCCTTCCAGAGGTTTACGCGAATCGGTAAACACCCCTTCAACCATTACATTGCCATGAGCGGCAACGTCACTTAATGTTCCTCCACACATCTCGGCCAATTGTGCCAATGTTCTTTTTATCAATTGGATTTGCCCCTTATCGCTTCTTTGGCTATGATTCGGTCATCAAAATCGGTTTTGGTTGTGCCGATAATCTGATAGGTCTCGTGACCCTTGCCCGCAATCAATACTACATCGGCTGGGCTTGCCATTTCAATAGCTTCATGAATCGCCTGGCGTCGATCCACAATCATCGTATAACGTTCAGCAGGAACGGATTCTTCAATCAGGCCCTGTTCAATGTCTTTGAGAATCAGATCCGGATCTTCTGTCCGTGGATTATCGGAAGTAACCAGTACAAAATCACTATAATTCGCAGCAATTTTCCCCATGAGAGGGCGTTTGGTACGGTCCCTGTCACCACCACAGCCAAACACGCAAATTACACGTCCTTCGGCAAATTCCTTCACCGTCCGCAGCACATTCTCCAGTCCATCCGGTGTATGGGCATAATCGACAATAACAGCAAATGGCTGTCCTTCGTCCACTCCTTCAACACGTCCATCCACGCCCGGAACCGTCTCCAGACTGCGCTTGATCTCTTCCAGCGGAATACCTTCCACCAGCGCTGCAGAGATTGCTGCCATTGCATTGTACACATTGAATTTGCCTACCATGCGCAATCGAATATCCGTGCTGCCTGCAAATGTATCCACGTGGAAAGAAGTTCCCTGAGACGTGATTGAGATTTGGGATGCGCGTACATCCGCCTTTTCACCCATGCCATATGTAATCACTTCAGCCGCAGTCACAGAGATGAAATAAGCCGCAGCCGGATCATCTGCATTGATGACAGCGAATTTACGCTGTGAAACATCTTCCGTATAACCGTTACCCAGACGTGCAAAGAACAATCCTTTGGCCCCGCGATATTCCTCCATGGAATGGTGGTAGTCCAGATGATCTTGCGTCAGGTTAGTAAATACCGCAGTACGGAAATTTGTTCCCTTTACTCGTCCTTGTTCCAATGCGTGAGAAGAAACTTCCATAACACAACAGTCCGTACCCTTCTGAACCATATCATGCAGACTACGCTGCAGATCAAGCGCCTCTGGTGTCGTTCCTGACATCGGGTAGGTGCGACCGTCATACCGCATTTGAATAGTACCGATCAATCCCGTCTTGCGCCCGTAATCACTCATGATTTTTTCAATTAAATAGGTGGTCGTTGTTTTTCCGTTCGTTCCCGTTACACCAATCATATTCATCTTCTGGCTTGGCGAGTCAAAAAAGAAATCTGCCAGAACAGCCATCGCAAATCGGCTGTCCTTCACCAGCAATTGTGGTACAGGCAGATCCAGCTGCCGTTCAACCACCAATGCAACTGCACCAGCATTTACAGCTTTTTCTGCATAATCATGACCATCTACCGTATGTCCCGGAAGACAGATAAACAGATCACCCGGTTTTACCTGCCGGGAATCTGTCTGAAGGTTTTGGCATTCTGTATTTGATTCGCCCACGAGGCGGGCGGTGGTCAGCATCGATGCAAATTGTTTTAAAAGCACATGAATAACCTCACTTTTCCAATTATACTTCTGTTTTAACATATGTCTGTATTTATTAATATCGTCAATACAACCCTATAATGAAACGCACTTGGATGAATTTTGTTGCGCTAGAAGCCTCAAACTACCCCTAAGTCCTGTTATTCATCCTTTGTGTGATCATGTGCATCGTTCAGTACATTCCCCATATAAATGCGGATGGTTGATCCCTGATCTACCCTCGCCCCAGGCTTAGGTGCCTGATTAATTACGTATTTACCACTACCAGACTTCGCCAGCATAAAATTCATGTTCAGGTCTTCGTACAGATCTTCAACAGTAGCTCCTGTCAGGTCTGGGACTGTCACGATTTTGGTTTCACCATACTTGTATTCTTTGGCGACCTGATCTTTCCGAACAGGTACATTCATATAATGCAAAGCATCTTCAAGGATGTTCTGCACAATCGGGGCGGCAACCACACCTCCGAACTGAATTCCTTTGGGATTATCCACTGCGGTATAAACCACAATCTGTGGGTCATCTGCCGGTGCAAATCCGATAAAGGATACGATATGCTCAGTCGAGGAATAACGTCCGTTGATAACCTTCTGGGCTGTACCTGTTTTGCCACCAACCCGGTATCCATCAATGAATGCCGGACGCCCGGTACCTTTTGCGACAACACTCTCGAGTGCTTCACGTACTTGTTTGGATGTATTCTCCGAGATCACCTGACGAACCAGTTCCGGCTTGGCTTCTTCCATAACTTCCCCTGTGACCGGATGGACCCACGCTTTCGTAACATAAGGCTTGTAAAGTTTACCCCCATTGATGGCCGCTGACACAGCTGCTACTTGCTGAATGGGCGTTACCGATACACCTTGACCAAAAGCAGTCGTTGCAAGCTCGACAGGTCCCACTCTGGACAGTTTGAACAGAATTCCACTGGCTTCTCCGCTGAGATCGATCCCTGTCTTGGTACCGAAACCAAAATCTTTAATATAGGAGAAGAGCGATTCTTTGCCCAGTCTCTGCCCCAAAGCCACAAAGCCCGGGTTACATGAGTTCTCCACAACTTGTAAGAAGGTCTGACTCCCGTGGCCGCCCTTTTTCCAGCAACGCAGACGGGCTCCACCCACCTCAACATATCCGGGATCAAAAAATTGATCCTGTTGCAGATTGACCTTTTTCTCTTCAAGCGCTGCTGCCAAAGTAATGATCTTAAATGTGGAGCCCGGCTCGTAGGTCATCCAGATCGGTAAATTGCGATTGTATATCTCCGCTGGATATTGCTGATAATCGGCAGGTTCGTATCCCGGCCTGCTGGACATCCCCAAAATTTCACCCGTTTTGGGATTCATCGCTATGGCCAATGCTGAGTTCGCCTGAAACTTCACCATGGCCTGATCCAGTTCTCTCTCCATGATGGACTGAATGGATTTATCAATGGTCAGCTTGAGGTTAAGGCCGTCCTTCGGTTCCACATACTTCTCGGATGAGCCCGGCATTAGCCTTCCGGCCGCATCGGACAAGTAGGACACACTGCCATTCAAACCATTCAGCTTATCATCATACTTCTTCTCGACACCCGTTAAGCCCTGATTATCAATGCCCGTAAAACCAAGAATATGGGCAGCCAAATCATCATAAGGATAAAAACGTTTATTGTCCTCAGCAACAACGATACCCGGAAGCTTCAAATCACGGATGCGTTGAGCTTTCTCCATCGTAATTTTGCGGCCGCCGGGTTGTAGTCGTACAATGAGTTCTCGTTTCTTGATGGTTGCGAGCACTTTTTCTTCCGTCATCCCAAGCAATGGGGCCAGCGCTTTAGCTGTCGTTTCAGCTTCTTTAACCTGAGCCGGAATGGCCATAATGGTCGGTGTTGTCACATTATAGGCCAGAGAGGTTCCATTTCGATCCAGGATCTCCCCCCGCTTGGCTGAGTAAGGAATATTACGCCGCCAGGATTCTTCTGCTTTTGCTGACAATTCAGGGCCTTCCCCGAGCTGTACATAAGCAAGCCTGATCATCAGGGCCGAAAATAACAAAACTAAAATCATTAAACTCCATAGCAACCTGCGCCGCAGATTTACGCTTGATCCTTTCACGAAAAGATCCCCCCACTCGTCCCAAAATCATGACATTCGTTCCATTCATGAATATTCAGGACAACCGGGGGTTAGAACAAGCTGTCAGAGCTCCCTATGGAAGCGAAGCTCCGTTTGTGGCTGGATCATTAGAGGATTCGGATTCATTGGCAGGAGCCTTGTTGTTATCTGTTTTATCTGTTTTGTCTGTTCCGTCGGTTTTACCTTCTCCGCCCGAAGGCTCTTGTTCCTCCACTTCAGCTTCTGACGACGGATCAGAAGAGATCGGAGCCTCATCGGCTATACCTGTCACTGCAGCTTTGGCAGTTTGCAAGTTCAACTGCACAGTTCTCTGCTCACCTGCGACCTGCTCGGTTTGCTTCACGACATAGCCCTCACCCTTGACCGTAACCCCCACCTTCATGAGAGAAAGCACTTCAAGGGCATCACGGAGAGATTCACCTGTTAGATCGGGAATCTTCATCTTGCTGCTTTCTTCCGTTAGCAGATAGATTCGTTGTCCTGGATTCATAGAAGCGCCAGCAACCGGATACTGCCGAATTACATTATCACCTTGACCAAGAGTCACATAAGCAATACCTGCGCTTAGAAGCTGGCTTCTGGCCTGTTTGGCTGTCTTGCCACTCAAGTCAGGTGCCTTGGCTTGCACGACAGAGACTTCTTTTGACTTTTTGTCAGGAGTTTTGGCTGTATCTTTGGGTATTCCCATGTATTGAAGAGTCTGGCTGACAATCTTTTTGAACACCGGCGCAGCTGCGGTTCCTCCCCCAATGTTGGTTCCATCCGGTTGGTCAATGACAACAAGTATAGCAATCTTCGGATTATTCACGGGCGCGAATCCAATAAACGATACAACGTCTTTTGACTTGCTGTATGCTCCGTTAACAACCTTTCTTGCCGTACCTGTCTTACCAGCTACACGGTAACCTTCAATATAGGCGTTACGACCGGTACCAATCGTTTGGTCTGCAACCACTTGTTCCAGATAACCGCTCACCAGCTTGGAAGATTCCTTGGAAATCACCTGACGAACAACTTTGGGTTTGATCACTTCCGTTGTCCCATCATTCGGGTTCTTGATCTCCTTCACCAGATGTGGCTCCAGCAATTTTCCGCCGTTGGCAATCGCAGAGATGGCTGCGACCTGTTGAATTGGTGTTACCTGCACAAGACCATGCCCATAGGCTGCCGTGGCAATCTCGGATTTGTAAACCAGTGGCTTGATCGGGGACGCTGCCTCATTTGGCAGATCAATACCCGTCTTTTTGCCGAAACCGAATTCGTCTATGTAATGACGCAGACGTTCACCACCAAGCATGTTGTAACCCAAGTTAACAAAAGCAATGTTACTTGACCGTTTGACACCTTCGAGATACGAGATCCAACCATAGGCATGACCATTATCACTAATTGGGAAACCACCAATATACATGCGTTTGGATTCAAAACTTGCATTGGGATCAAAGAGTTTTTCTTCTACAGCCCCTGCTAGCGTAACTATTTTGAATGTACTACCTGGCTCATAGATGGATTGAGTAGCATGGTTTATAAAATTCTTTTGATCAGGTGTACTCCCATACGTATTCGGATTAAAAGTTGGCCAGTTGGCCATCCCCAGAATCTCCATGGTGTTTGGGTCCGCAGCAATGACCGTCATGCTCAATGGGTTATACTTGGCAACGGCTTCTTTCATTGCATCCTCAATGTAGAACTGGATCGTATCATCGATGGTCAGCGTAAGGTTCTTACCGTTCTGTGGTGGCAGATAGTTATCCTGTGAATCCGGAAGTTTAATGCCTTTGGCATCCTTCTGATAATTCAGATATCCGTCTGTACCTGTCAGTGTTTCATCATATGAGACTTCAAGTCCATTGACAGCTTTCCCATCACGGCTCATATATCCCAAGAGGTGAGAAGCAAGTGTTTCTTCAGGGTAAAAACGCTTCGACTCTTGAGCCATGACAATGGCATTACGAGCCTTGTATTCTTCTTGTAATTCCTCACGCAGTTCGTTGACTTTTTCCGCAAGCACAGGACTTATCTTATATCCTTCACTGCGTACTTCACGCTGTTGAAAGAATTCACCATCTTTTTTCTTCGCTGTGACCAGAGCACGCATCTCACTCTCATTTTTCCCAAGAAGGGCTGAGAGCTTTTCTGTCACTACATCCTGAATCCCAAGTTCATTAATTAATAGAGGATTCACGGAAACCGTGTATGCAGGCGAATCAGTAGCCAGAACGTTACCATTGCGATCCGTAATCGTCCCACGTGCTGCCTTAATCGTCTGTTCCCGCTCTACCAAACCGGCTGCCCGTTCCTGCCATACACCGCCATTCACAACTTGAATGAAAAAGATTCGGGTTACGAGTACAAGAAAAAAGAGGGTAATACATCCCCCTATAAGCAACGTGCGCATCTTTATTCTTTTTATCATCGGAACACCTCTTTACTTACTGCTTGCTGTATTCGAGGATGACTCAGTACCAGTTGATTTCGTACTTGTTGAGCGAGGCACATAAATGACATCCTTACCGGAAGCTTCAACGTAACCAAGTTGTTTTGCATTTTCGATGACCTGGTTGTTCAATGTTTCTTTTTCTACCTGCAGGTCTGCAATCGTCTTTTCATACCCCTTGATATCCGAAATAGTGGACTGAGCCTGCTTGTTCAGATCATAGATATGAGCATAACGAGACATCAAGGCTCCTCCAACAAGGATGACCGCAACCAGGGTAATCAGATACAAAATCTTCTCGCGTGCCGGAAGACCCGTACGACGGGTCACCACTTTGGTGGTTTCTTTGTATCGTTGCTGGGTCACACGTTCCTGGGACGCTTTTTCTTTTACAGCGAGATTACCACGTGTATATGCCATACTCCGATTCTCTCCTCCACTCTTGATCTACAATTTCTCGGCTACGCGCAGCTTGGCTGAACGAGCACGTGAATTTTCGGTCAATTCCGTTTCCGTTGGAATCAACGGTTTTCTGTTAACTAATCGCAGGGTCCCCTTGCCGCCGCATACACACAACGGAAAATCGGGTGGACATGTACATTTTTCCAGATAACTGCTGAAAATCTGTTTACATATCCGATCCTCAAGGGAGTGGAAGGTAATAACAGATACACGTCCTCCTGGTGCCAGACAACGAACAGCCTGATGCAAGCCTTCCTCAAACGCACCCAACTCATCGTTGACGGCAATGCGTAGTGCCTGGAAGCTGCGTTTGGCAGGATGTCCACCAGTACGTCGAGCTGCCGCCGGGATGCCTTCCTTGATCAGTTCCACGAGTTCACCTGTCGTCTCAATGGTAGACTGCGCTCGTTTTCCGACGATAACACGGGCAATTCTTCTCGAAAACTTCTCTTCACCATAGCGATACAAAATTCGAGCAATCTCTTCTTCTGGCCACTCATTCACAATCTCTTTGGCCGTCAGCATTGCATCCTGGTCCATTCGCATATCGAGCGGAGCATCGTGATTGTAACTGAATCCACGTTCTCCTTCATCAAATTGCGGAGATGACACACCCAAGTCGTACAAAATACCGTCGACCTGTGGCACACCATCCATCATTGGTACATCCAGATCCTTGAGTACCTGTTCCAGATCTCGAAAATTGGTTTTCACCAATGTTACACGTTCTCCATAAGCAGCGAGCTTCTCGCGAGCATTATCCAAAGCCCAATCATCCTGATCAAGTGCGATCAAACGTCCCCCTGGACCGAGCTTGGAAGCAATCACGGAGCTATGACCGCCACCACCTAAAGTGCAGTCCACGTATATACCGTCCTGCTTGATGTTTAATCCCTCTGTTGCCTCTTCTTTGAGTACGGTTATGTGGTGAAACAACCTGCACCCCTCCTGACTTTATAAATCAAAATTAAAATCGACCAGCTTTTCGGCAATGTCGTTGAATGCTTCTTCGGATTGATTGAAATAACTCTCCCATATGCCTTTGCTCCAAATCTCCACCCGGTTCGACACGCCAAGAACAACACAATCCTTGTCCAGCTTGGCATACTCTCTTAAATTGCCCGGCAGATTTACCCTGCCCTGTTTGTCCAGTTCACATTCGGTTGCACCCGAGAAAAAAAACCGGGTAAACGCACGTGCATCAGATTTCATCAATGGCAGTGCTTTGAGCTTCTGTTCCATGACCCCCCACTCCTCCATGGGGTACACGAAAAGACACTGGTCCAAACCCCGTGTGACAACGAAAGACGGTCCCAGAGATTCGCGGAATTTAGCCGGAATGATAACCCGACCCTTATCATCAATGCTATGTTGGAACTCCCCCATAAACATTGGCCCACTCACTCCTCACCCGTTTCTCCCACTTTGCCCCACTTTCCACCACCTAAGCATAATAGATTCGCACAAAAAAATCAAAACCCTTCTTGCATTACTTGATTTTTTAATTTTTCAGCATAAAAAAACGTCCTTGATCCTGTCACTCAGGATCAAAGACGCTTCCCTTAAACGGGCAATCTTATATCTACCCGCACATGAGCCATATCATCAATATACCATTCTATACCTATTGAATCATTTCATCAGCTTGTAATTATTGGATAGTGCTTAAAATTTCCAGCTATCCAGGTATTTCTCTTGCTCAACTGACAAGGAGTCGATGCCAATATTCAGGCTTTCAAGTTTATAGCTGGCAACCTGCTGGTCAATATCATAAGGTACATTAACAACGTTTTTACCCAAGTTTTCATAGTTCTCACTTACATAACGCAGACCAAGTGCCTGCAGGGCAAACGTCGTATCCATGATTTCGGCAGGGTGACCATCTGCTGCACCCAGGTTTACAAGACGACCTTCTGCAAGAAGATACATTTTACGACCATCTTTGAAACGATATTCCTCAATGTTACGGCGAACTGTGCGAATCGATTCCGAACGTTTGGCCAGTTCAGGTTTATTCACTTCAACATCAAAGTGACCCGCATTACTCAGGATTGCTCCATCCTTCATCACATCGTAATGCTCACCCGTGATAACATCCTTATTTCCTGTAACCGCAATAAAGAAATCGCCCAATTTGGCGGCTTCCACCATCGTCATGACCCGGAACCCGTCCATGTGTGCTTCTACCGCTTTAATTGGATCGATCTCGGTTACAATCACATTCGCTCCAAGACCTTTGGCCCGCATCGCTACACCTTTACCACACCAGCCATAACCTGCTACCACTACGTTTTTACCAGCGATAACCAAGTTGGTTGTACGAATAATTCCGTCGAATGCAGATTGTCCTGTACCGTAGCGATTATCGAACAGATACTTGCAGTATGCGTCATTAACCGCAACCATTGGGAACTTCAATTGGCCTTCTTTCGCCAATGCTTTCAAACGAATAATACCCGTTGTCGTTTCTTCTGCTCCGCCGCGAATTGTTGCTGCAAGGTCAGGGCGCTCGGATGCAATAATGGTAGCAAAGTCTCCGCCATCATCAATAATGAGATCAGGCTTCACCTCTAGTGCACGAAGTTGCAATGATTTGAATTCCGCAGGTTCCGGATTGTATTTTGCATACACTGTAACGCCGTCTTCCACCAATGCTGCGCAGACATCATCTTGTGTAGACAATGGGTTGCTGTGCGTAATCGTTACTTCCGCCCCACCCGCTTGAATCACTTTTGCCAAGTAAGCTGTTTTCGCCTCCAAATGAAGACAAATCGCGACCTTCAAACCTTTGAAAGGCAGATCCTGTTCGAACTGGCAACGAATGCGGTTTAATACAGGCATATGTGCCTCTACCCAGTCAATTTTCAGATGACCCTCTGAAGCGAGTCCCATATCTTTCACAATACTGTTTTGCAACGCAGATGTAGTCATTCCATATCCTCCTTGTTTATGTGTTTCTTCTATTATAAAGGGCTCTATAGTGCAATAACCTTGTGCTCTCCAAGGAATTCGCTTGAGGCCTTAATCAGTTCATCGATCCACTCGGAGCCATAACGATTCAGGTAAAAGAGTGCATTATGTACTCGTTCCTGTGGTTTGCCCGTTGGGAATAAGGAGTTCTGAATGCCGTTCCAGTGCCTTAGACTCACATTATGTTTATCTTCAATGGCTTTGTGAGTCTGCTGTTTCAGATACTGCATTTGCTCGTTGATTTTACTCAAATTGGTATCGCCAATTCGTTCCAGCCCCGGATGAATCTCCGCGATCTCATCTAGCAACGGTCCATACAGTTCAAGGAATGCTTCCTGTACCTTGTCAAACTGTTCATCTACCTGGAACGTCTCCTGTTGTGCGAGCCACTGTTCTTTCTTTTCTTCCATATGATATTGTACATCCTGGAAAGAAAGCCCATATTGTTTCATATGTTTATGATGAATATCTTCCATAATGGTGAAGGACAACCGCGGCAACAAAATGGGCATTTGCAGGCCGAACTGACGGAATGCTTCCCGAGTCAAACCCCAATATGCAATTTCACCTTGCCCCAAAATAACAGCGGCTACAGGCAGTACGGAATCTTGCATTAAAGGTCGCGTCAATACGTTGTTACTGAAGCGCTCCGGATGTTCTTCCAGTTCCTGAAGCAAACGCTCCTCTGTGAAAGAAACCAAACCTTTGCGATCACTATATAAACCGTCCTTCAACAACAAGAGCAGACGCGTACCTTCATGAATGTAGAACAGATTGGCTCCATCCTCCGCTACTTCGGCAGGCATAGCATAACCAGCTTGTTGTACCAGCGAAGCGCCTTGTGTGTATGCGCTGCGCAGCACTTCATTTTTTCGTATCAACCGCTCAAACACGGGCTGTTCCAACCTGCGTAAATCTGGATCCGATGCATCCATTAGAACAAGTCCACTACTGGCAAACAAGGCAGATATCATGCGGGCAAATGCATCACTCAGATTTGAACTGGATTGATGGATCTCTGTGATGCATTTCATCAGTCCTGGTTTATGTATCGTATCAGGTAAAAGATGTTCCACCTGTTCGAGTACATTCACCCACTGCTGCGAATCCACATGAACATTACTCACAGAATCCCTTCCTGCGAATCGTCCTTGTAACTTGACCTTCTTCATGTCTCCCTGATGATCAGGTAGATATGTGTGGTTAACCTCATCCCAGTCATGGTCTTCACCGGCAATCCAAAATACTGGGACTACCGGGCGTTGAAGTCTTTCTTCCGCTTCACGCGCAGCTGCCACTACGCTGGCGGCTTTGTATATGACGAACAGTGGTCCGGTGAGCAGACCGCTCTGCTGTCCTCCTGTAACCACTAGTGCATCTTGTTCTGCAAGACGTGTGATGGACGCATGAACCTCTCCATGGTCGTTCACCCGCTTATTATATATACGTAAATACTCTGCCAGATCACGACGATCAATACGTGTGTTTTCCGATTGGTCCAGCCACTCGGCACGCGCCTGAAGTCCTGATTCCCAGCGAATGTCATACTCGTAAAGGCCACGCGCAGCATCTCTTGAACAGATATAATCTTCTGCAAGTCTTGATCCGCTGCGGAGTGCCTCGGTAATACCGTTCATGAGGTCTGCCTCCTATTCTGCTTCAAAGAGCCTTTCTTGATTGTACCGAATTCAAGGCCGCTTCGTCAAAAGAAAGTGATTAAAATACAAAAAAAAACCGCCGAACGAGTCGGCGGCATTTAATACATCAATAATAGCATATCGCTTTAATATTCCTATTATACGTAAGGTTCTGCAACCCAGTGACCTTTGGAAACCTCAATCAATTGAGCATTTTCCAGGTTGTACGGGTCATTTGCAGGACCACCGGATCCATTCTGAATCGGGCTCATATGCTCTTCCGGCAGCAAAATGCGACGTTTGTTCGCTTCCACTTCCGGATCAGGTACAGGGATTGCTGAAAGCAATGTTTTGGTATAAGGGTGGACAGGGTTCGCATACAGTTCTTCACTTTCTGCGAGCTCAACCACTTTACCCATGTACATTACAGCGACACGGTCACTGATATGTTTAACCATCGACAAGTCATGCGCAATAAACAGGTACGTCAAGCCGAGACGTTGCTGAAGTTCTTCAAGCAATTTAACGACCTGCGCCTGAATGGATACATCCAGTGCAGACAATGGCTCATCACAGATGATGAATTTAGGGTCTACAGCAAGTGCACGCGCAATCCCGATCCGTTGTCTTTGACCACCGGAGAATTCATGTGGATAACGCAGTGCATGACTTGGGTTCAAACCTACCAGATCAAGCAGCTCCTCCACTCGTCTCTTGCGCTCTTTAGAGCTGGAAGCCAGACCATGAATATCGAGGGACTCCCCGATAATATCCATTACGTTGAAACGCGGGTTAAGGGATGCATATGGATCTTGGAAGATCATCTGCATATCTTTACGCATTTCTTTCATTTTGCGCGGAGACAACTTGTAGATATCCGTTCCGTTAAAGTTAACATTTCCACCAGTTGGCTCGTAAAGACGCAGAATGGTACGACCTGTTGTGGATTTACCACAGCCGGACTCGCCTACAACGCCAAGTGTTTCACCTTCAAAGATATCAAAGCTTACGTCATTGACCGCTTTGAGAATGTTACCTTTACCCAAATTAAAGTACTGTTTCAAGTTTTTCACTTGTACCAGAGGCTTATTGCTGCCTTTGATAATACCAGCCGGAGCTGGTTTTTCCTTTTTGGGCTCGTCCAGACGAGGCAGAGCATTCAGCAATTTAATGGTGTATGGATGTTGAGGGTTACTAAAGATTTCAGCAGTTGTTCCTGTTTCAACAACTTCGCCTTCCTTCATAACAACAACACGGTCACACATACCCGCTACGACACCAAGGTCATGCGTAATCAGCATAATCGATGTTCCCAGCTTTTGCTGCATGTCTTTCATGACATCCAGAATTTGAGCCTGAATTGTAACGTCAAGTGCAGTTGTCGGTTCATCCGCAATCAGAAGAGATGGACGACATGCAAGTGCGATCGCAATCATGGCACGCTGACGCATACCACCAGAGAATTGGTGAGGATAATGATTCATGCGAATAGCCGCATTTTTAATACCTACAAGTTCCAGCATCTCCAAAGCCGCTTTATTCGCCGCTTGTTTGGACATGTTCTGATGCTTGCGCAATACTTCAGTAATTTGTTTGCCAATTTTAATGGTAGGATTCAATGAAGTCATTGGATCTTGGAAGATCATACCGATATCTTTACCACGAATCGCTTCCATTTGTTTGTCTGTCTTATTCAGCAGGTCTTGCCCGTGAAAAGTAATTTCTCCGCTTTTGACCTTCGAAGGCGGGGAGGGAATCAATTTCATGATGGTTTGGGCGGTAACACTCTTACCACTACCCGATTCACCTACGATCCCCAGCGTCTCTCCTTTGCCAATTTCAAAACTCACATTTTTAACGGCATCAAATTCACCAGAACGTGTTGAGAACGACACACTCAGGTCTTTGACTGTTAAAATCGGCTCCATAATCCCACCTCCTATTTCTATTTACGTAATTTCGGATCGAGTGCGTCACGCAGACCGTCTCCGAGCAAGTTAAATGCAAGCATTGTAAGAACCATCAGACCTGCTGGGAACCACATCCGCCACGGGAATAGCGTCCAGCCTGTAAGTGCATCATTGATCATAGAACCAAGTGAAGATCTTGGTGCAGATACACCCAATCCAAGGAAGCTCAGGAACGCTTCGGCAAAGATTGCATTTGGAATAGACAATGTCAATGTTACAAGAATCGGTCCTATTGCATTGGGCAGCAAATGACGGAACAATTGACGCCCTGTGCTTGCTCCCATGGACCTTGCAGCAAGAATAAAGTCTCTGTTTTTGAGTTGCATAATCTCACCACGCACAATCCAAGACATGCTGATCCAGCCTGTGATGGTGAGGGCAATGATAATCGTTGTCAGACTTGGTTCCAGTACAACCAGCAACAAAATTACAACAAGCATGTACGGCAAGGAGTAGAGGATTTCGGAAAACTTGTTCATAATTCCATCTACACGTCCACCGTAGAAACCCATGATCGCTCCATAAATAACCCCGATAACAAGGTCAATCAAGGCTGCGGCCAAACCTACAGTTAGGGATACACGTGCTCCTACCCAAGTTCTTACCCACACGTCACGACCAAGCTCGTCCGTACCGAACCAGTGCTCCGCACTCGGCGCTGCATTGGCATTCAACAAATCATTGGAATAATAATTATAACTTGTAAACAAAGAAGTTGGACCAATCAAAGAGAAAATCACGACAAGAACCAATACACCCAGACTTATCATAGCAGCCTTATTGGTTGCAAGTCTGTACATGGCATCTTTAAAAAGGGATACACTTTCTTGCGGTTTAACCGCTGCCTGACTAGTCAGGTTCGTGTTCGCCGTTTCATTCTTTTTATTATTCGTGCCAGACAACGTTATGCCCCCTTCCGGCTTTCCAGCTTAATTCTAGGATCAATCAGCACGTAAGCGATATCCGTAAAGAAACGAGCCAACATCAGGAGGATACCATAGAAAATTGTAATCCCCATGATCATAGTGTAATCACGGTTTGTGATACTCTCTACGAATACTTTACCAATTCCCCCGATGTTAAAGATCTGTTCAATTACAACGGAACCTGTGATGATATTCGCTGTCATTGGACCAACATAAGTTACTACCGGTAGAATACCGTTTCTTACAACGTGTTTAAACATAATTGCAGGCCATTTCAGACCTTTGGCTTTAGCTGTTTTGATATAATCTGCATGTAAGACTTCAAGCATGCTCGAACGCGTCAAACGAGCGATAAAAGCAATCGGAGATGCAGATAGCGCTGCAACCGGAAGAACGTAATCCAATGGACCATCAAAGCCCATAACGTTAAACCAGCCTAATTTAGTAGCAAAGAGATACTGCAATAGTGAAGCAAGCAAGAAGCTCGGAACAGCTATACCTATGACAGCGAGGATCATCGTGATATCATCAATGAGTTTACGATGGTAAACTGCCGCAATAAGGCCCAGCAAAACACCCACGATAATGGAGATAACAATTGCAAACACTCCAAGCTTCAGCGAAGCGGTGAATGTTTCGCCGATCATTCCGGCTACATCTCGATTGAGATATTTCATTGAGACTCCGAAATCTCCCTTAAGGATTCCACCCATATACTTCAGGTATTGTTCATACATCGGTTTGTCCAATCCATACTTCTGTTCCAGCAAGACCCGAATTTCAGGCGATACTTTTTTCTCGGATGTAAAAGGGTCACCCGGAATAGCCTTCATCAGGAAGAAGGTTGCAGATGCGAGTATGAAAAGCGATAGCAGCATAAATAATAGTTTTTTCAACACATACTTAACCAACCCTTGCACACCTCCACAAACAATATTTTGTATACAAATCGATTGTAGAATTAGACAGAAATAAAGTCCAATCCATTTATCGGAAATTTCAAGAATTATAAGGAAAATCGGTGCACATACAAAAAATCGGGATATATATGGAATTCCACATATATATCCCGAAGTATTCATATTAGACTTCAGAACAACTTATTTCTCTTCCAGATATGCACGAGTGTAGTCAATAGCTCCACTGAAATCAAGTTGTACACCTTTCAGGTAAGGCTTAGTCAAAGATACGTTAGTGTAATAATAGATTGGCATAACGCCCATTTCATCTTGAATCAGGATTTTCTCAGCGTCAGCAAATGCAGCCATACGTGTAGCTGGATCAGCAGATTTTACAGTTTCTTTAACATCTTTGTCATACTGTTCGTTGCTGAATTTGGAATCATTGTTTGTGTTTCCAGTAGTCCACATTTCCAAGAAGTTGTATGGATCGTTGTAGTCAGCAGACCAACCTGCACGAGCTACTTGGAAGTTTTGGTTTTGACGGTTCTCAAGGAATACGCCCCACTCTTGGTTTTCTGTTTTCACATCAACACCAAGATTTTGTTTCCACATGTCCGCAACCGCCAAAGCGATTTTAGCGTGGCCATCACTAGTGTTGTAGATCAACGTAACAGCTGGCAATGTTGTGTAACCTTCTTCTTTCATACCTTCAGCAAGCAATGCTTTAGCTTCTTCAACATTTTCTGTGAAGTAATCGTCTTTGTGCTCATCACGGAATTCGCCGTTTTCACCACGGATACCTGGAGGTACAAAGCCGAATGCTGGAATTTGTCCACCTTGTGTAACTTTGTCAACAATCAGCTGACGTTGAATTGCCATTGCAAATGCTTTACGGATTTTAACGTTGTTAAATGGTGCTTCGTTCACGTTGAACTGATAGTAGTACGTACTTGCAATACCAGTAGCTTTGAACTCGTCCGGCAATTCCGCTTTTACAGAAGGAATTTGGTCGGATGGAATTTCACCGTTAGGTGCACCAGTGTAGTCCAATTGTCCTGATTTGTAAGCTTGCAGTTCGGAAGCACTGCTGTTCGTCAGAGACATATCGATTTGAGCCAATTTAATATCGGCAGCTGCATGGTAACCATCGTTTTTCTTCACAACAATTTTTTGACCTTTAGAATATTGATCCATTACAAATGGTCCGTTAACGATCATGTTTTTGTAGTCTGTGAAGAATTTGTCATTTGTGTCAGCAGATGCATGTACAGGGTAGTACGTGTAGAATGCTGTCAGACCCAAGAAGTAAGGTGTTGGGTTTTCCAACGTTACTTCCAATGTGTGCTCATCAGTAGCTTTAACGCCTACTTGTGAGAAATCTGTGACTTTAGTACCTTTGTATGTTTCATCTTTGCTGAGGTTGTAACCTTCAGCGCCTTTAATATAGTACAATTGGTATGCATATGGAGAAGCTGTTTCCGGTTTCAAAGCACGTTCCCAAGAACGAACAAAGTCTTCGGCAGTGATTGCATCACCGTTGCTCCACTTAGCATCCGGGTTCAGGTTGAAAACATATTTCAAACCATCTTCGGAGATTGTCCAGTCTTTAGCTACGCCCGCTTGTTCTTTACCATCAGCATCGATGCGTACAAGACCTTCATACAAGAATTTCAGAACTGTGTTGGTTTGGCTGTCTTTTGCTTGAGCCGGGTCCAACGTAGGAGGTTCAGCTGACAGGTTGATTTTCAGAATTTGATCTTTAGCAAGACCATTTCCTTCGCTTGCAGAACCAGTATCGGTGTTACCTGTGCCTTCGTTTTTCGATCCGCACGCTGCAAGTACGGTACCGAACGCCAAAATCAGCGTCAAAAGGACTAATAGACTTTTCCTTTTCATCTAACACGTTCCCCCTAAATTGATATGGTTTATATGTTTATAGATTATACAACCACCGGTCAAAAAAATCTACATTACTTTTTCAGAAAGTAATGTTTTTTTCAGTTTTCGACAAAATCGACACATTTTTTGCCTCTTTTGCGTTATGTAACCTCACATCTGTTGCATGAAGTATCTAAATAATCCAAATAAAGTAAACAAAACATACCCGAAACTCATAATGATGAAGGCCATGCGCCATACGGCCCGGAACATTCTCCCCCCATCGACCTTCCCCTTTAGTCGATTTTGCGCACCTCCGATGAATCCAAGTGCTAGTAGTATGAGTAATAGTGTCAGATAAAAACCAAAATTCGAATCAAATGTTAAGTTGAATAACGCCGATACTGAAAAAACAAGAAAAAAAGTGGTTACATCCATTGCCATCCGCATGGCGTTCCGTTTGTCTTTTTTCCATACGTACATTCCCCAATAAACAAGAAAGAACGGAAAAAAGGGCAATATGCTCAACACAATAAAAAGTCCCATTAATTCACTCCTTCCGGTTGCATTCCTTCAATCAGATGAAGCAGTATTTCATGTGTAGGTGCAACAAGGTCCAACTTTTGTGCCATTCTTACAATATGACCGTTAATTGACCTCACTTCTGTACCACGTCCAGCGAGAACATCTGCAAGCATGGAGGAAGTATTCGTGGCAGTAGAACGACAGACCGATATCAGTTGATCCCACATATCCTGATCCAAACATATTCCACTTGCAGAGTAGATTAACAATACTTCATCATATAACTGGCGCATTAGCCTCTTTCGTTCTTCCTTGACGATCAATTCTCCATTAGGGATTCGCCATAGTGCCGTAAGCGGGTTAATGACTGAATTAATCAATAGTTTCCTGTATATCAGCTTATCGATTTCATTCGACACTGTACAGTCAAATCCTGCCTGCTGCAACGATCCCGACAGAGTAAATGTTCTCTCATTCTCTATAGAGGTAGAAGCTAGTATATGTATGTTGTACCTCCCCAGCCTGGTTTCACCTGTACCTGCACGAGTTACCTGACTTTGTGTACGCTTCGCACCTTCTGATGTAACCGCACTACACAGAAGCGACTTTGGCAAAGCTGCTTGAAGTTTTGCCAGATGGCCCATCCCATTTTGGAAACAAGCGATATTCAGCATATGATCTTGTAATGGACTAATCTCATGAATGAAATCATCAATGCTTGTCTGCTTAACCATGAGCAGCAACCATTCGCCTTGTGAGTTCTTCCAAGTGTCAGCCAGCTCACTTATAGGTTTCGCCTGTATTTGATCCGGTAGAATATGTATCTCCTCGCCACATTCCACAATGGTTACTCCATCATGGCTGAGCAGGTCTGCCTGAGCAGTTGTTCTGGTCCAAAATCTGACCTGGTTACCTGATGCCAGAAGTTTCCCGCCATACAAAAGACCCAGTGCCCCCGCTCCTACGATGTCAATAATCATATGATGCACTCCTCTCCGCTCCAGTAGTTGCTCTTCTATTATCTATAATAGAACAAAAACACCAAACTAAAAACCCGTCATACCTGCCGTTGTGTAACGGCGGTGTGGCGGGTTCATACCTGACTTTCACAAATCAAACGTCTGAACTTGTTATTCAATTCGTTCCAGATTCCCGTTGGCATCCATCTTGAAACGTGTCTTAAGTTCCTCTTCTTCTTCGGACAAAAATGCGAGTCTGCGAGCCCGATCCATAATCTGAATCAAAGCTTTATAGTCGTCATTCACCACACGGTAATCCGTCTGCACTTCATTCACTTCCTTGGAAAGACGGTCATTCTCAAGACGTAGTTCAAGCAATTCATCTTCTTTCTCGCGAAGCTCCTTCTCCAGCATCTTGAGTTGACGATTACTCTCCTGCACTGTTCCCTTCCATTGCCGCAGGAAGCGGATTACTGCATCCATCGATAATGAATCGTCTGAGATCCCATCTGATTTGTACAGATGTTCTTCAGTGTCCAGTGTAGACAGTGCTGCAACCTGCGGTCCGAGCATAGCTGGCTGCTTTCTGAGATAACTTCGTTTTTGTCGTTGTGCCTTGGCGTTACTGATGGCAGAATCATACTTTTTACGTACACAACTGTTCCAGCGAAAACCGCATGCGGCAGATGTTCTGCCTATTTTTTCGCCCACCTCTTCAAAAGCGGCCAATTGTGTACTGCCTTCCCGAATATGACGCAAAGTAACCTCAGCCAATATCAAATCGTCCTCTGTACTCCAAGCATCCTGTCTCACTGCAGTCATGCTATAATACCCTCCTAACAACATCCTAAAATAACCGTCCGCATTACCGGAAGCCCGGTATGTGAATTAGGTATAAAAGCTGCTTCATTCATTCTTATGCCTCTCATAGAGTTCATAGAATTGATTTCATACTAAAATGTATTTCCACATTCAGGCTTGCTCATACGTGACATACGTAAAACATATCCCTCTATACTTACTTTGAACAAAAAAAAGAATTCGCTTTCATATCCAAATTTGTTTACACGTTTTTCCTTTCCCGGTATAATGTTGTGTAGACAATCTATGAACGTACTTAGGAGAGGAGGATTTACCGTGGCACGCATGTTTCGGGTACTCGGGTTCTTCACGCTTGCAATTGGCCTGATGGCTTTTGCGGGAGATCTGGTCGAAATGGCTTTGCTTTTTTTCCTGCAGACTGCGTTTTTTGTCATTTTGGGATACTTGAAATTTACCGAGCGAACGTACATATTGCTCTTCTGGGGTTATATGATCGTAACATTCACGGGGTTCAGCTACTGGACCGTATTCGAAATGGGGTTGCCGCTCTAATCCACCTGCAGCATCAAAGTGATCCGATATCTGTCGGGTTGCTTTTTTGTTGTGTTCAGATTAAATGATTATTCGTGGTGTTATGTAACCACTAAGGATATTTCACGTATTTGTTTCATATATTGTCTGGAAGACAACAAGCCTGTACGATTGTCATTTAAGAAGTGGAAAGGAGAATGGATCGGTGAAACGTCAATACGGCATTTCAGCCTTTATATTATGCATCATTTTATTCCTCCAGCTACCTTTAGCCCATGCCTATGGAGAGTCTTCACCTGAGGATACACGTGAGATATTGCAAAAAAGTCTGTCTATTGTTGAAATCGATCACGAAATCGAACGCATCGCCGAAAGGCAGAAGCAGCTGGCTCAACAATACGAGACATTATCCGTCCAGCTTCAGGAACAGGAAGAACAGATACATATTCAGCAAGATCGGGCCGGAGCTGTAGTGAGGTCCTACTACACAGGAGAACGCGACAGCCTCCTCATGACGGTCCTGGGAGCCAGGTCATTCAAAGACCTGTTTGTACTGTATGATTATTACCAGATTATTATCGGACGGGATCAAGCTGTGCTGGACAAGTATCAGGACCGTTATCGCAATCTGCAACAGACTTCCACTCAGATTCGTCAGACTACAACAGAATTAACCGAAATGAAGACTAATCTTCAAAACCAGCGGGAACGTGTAGTCACCTTGCAAAAAGAAATGGATGCCCAAATAGCCACCAGCGGAGATGCGGCAGCGATTCAGAAACTGATGGATGAACTGACCCTTTATTGGGAGAATATCGGCATCTATGAGGTGAAACGATATTTCAAAGCATTGGCATCTGCCATGCAGAACCTGCCCGATTTTATCCAAAAACAAAACGGAGGTATATCCACGACTGGAACAACGTATACGATCCGAATTGGGCAGGATGAGCTTAATGCATTTCTACGTTCCCAAAATCCAATCTTTGAAGACTTTGCCTTTCAGTTTAACCAGGATAAGATTATAGCTTCCGGTCAGCGGGATCAGTTGCAATTAAGCATTGAAGGACATTATACGGTAGAAAATGAACCTCAAAACTCCATTCGTTTTCATGTGGACAAACTTGTATTCAACCAGCTTGAATTACCAGATACCACTCGCCGAATGCTGGAAAGAGAATTTGACCTTGGGTTCTATCCACAGAAAATCCTGTCGTTTGTTAAAGCAACCGATGTTTCAACAAGTGAAGGTATACTGGAAGTAAAACTAGCTATATCATTTTAAAAAGTTGTTCAAAAAGTCCGCTTTTGATTACGAATGATGCCTAGTGGCATCACCAGCATCGAAGTTGAAATTCAGAATACGATCTTAAAATTAATTCGTCGTTCTAATACTGTCTACGTATTGATTGGCTGTAATTTCTCCCTTTAAGAATTGTTGTACTTTTTGATGAAAACGAGTTATTAGAGCATGACTTTCGGTCGTTGCAGCAGGGACATCTTGGGTGGTTGAGAACCAGGATGGTCCCTTTGTCATGTCATAACGTCCAACGAGTTTCTCAGACTCCAAATCCAGCTCCTGTTGCTTTGCGGGCAACCGGTTAACCTGTTGGTACCATTTCAGCTGTGTCGTAGCAGACGTCATTCCTTCAATCCATTTACTGGCCTCCTCAGCCTCAACCGAACCCGCAGTAATGACAAGACTTCTGGAGTTTACAGTTTCCAAGGTTTCGAAAGAAATCCGCTCCAAAGAATCTTTATCAACTGTACTCGCTTGATCCGCATTTAATAATTGAGATAACAATGATACAACCATTGGTGTGTCGTTTTGGTCAGCAGTTGGAGAGAACCCTGGATTGGTAGACTCAAGCCTAATAAGGGGCTGAATCTGATTCATCAACTGAATCCCCTGCTGAAGATCCCCCGTTTGCGAATCTATTTGTGTTTGTTTAACTTGATCTGGTCCCATTCTCGGTTCCAAATGATTCAGCCACGCATTTGTCCCGTACATATCATTGATGTTCATTGTAATTAAAGGGATGCCTTCCGCAATGGCTTGTTGAGTAAGTTTGACCCACTGATCTTTATTTCGAGGTAATGACTCCAGACCAGCTCTCTTCAGAAATGAAGATTGTGCAGCCAGAATGTACGGATCAAAATCAAAAGGCATTCCCCACTGATAACCATTCCACTCTGTCATTCCCCGTAACCCAACTACCGTATCTCCTAGCGACTTCGATAATGTTGTTCCATTTAACGGATACAGGTACCCTTTTTGGGCATAGTATTGCACTTCCTCACTATTAAGCAGAACAACATCACCGTTCTCCCCTAGTGAAAATTCAAGATCCAAAACGTGCTTATATGTATCCGGCTTCTCATTCCGAAGATTAATCTCTACCAGCTGGGAAGCAGCAACTTCTTCAGCTATTTTTTGATAGGCTTGAAACTCTTCATCCGACATGGCCACTACAATCTCCAGCGGAGCTTGAGCATCTTCATTACGGGACGAAGACCCAGGAAAAGCATCCTTTTCCTGATCGCGTTCCTGATTGAGCTGCGAACCTCTAAAGTCAAAACTCGGTGACAAGATCGTTAACGAAAGCAGCAATACCGCGAATAAAACAACCTGATGTCTACGCTTCATTAACTTCCCTCCCTGTTCACCTAGTTTTTTCCTGCAGCAATTATTGTAACAAATAAGTAGTACTCTTGTCCTACCCTGCCGAAAAACACTTTTTCGGATTTTTGCATAATACGAGCATATCGAGTTCTGTGTAATAACGCTTACTTATTTTTTCAGCAAAAAGCCGGCTCCAGGAGCCGGCTTTAATAACAACATTTTCCGGGAAATAAATCCCCTAAATATTACAATAAATCAGCTGCAAGCTGTGCCAGCTTGGACCGTTCTCCTTTTTCGAGCATGATGTGTCCGCTAATTCCCTCTTGTTTGAACCGTTCCACGATATACGTCAGGCCGTTACTGGCAGAATCAAGATACGGATGGTCTATCTGTTCGGGATCTCCCATCAAAATAATCTTACTGCCTTCACCGACCCTTGATACAATGGTCTTCACTTCATGGCGGGAGAGGTTCTGAGCTTCATCAATAATAATAAACTGTCCAGGTATCGATCTTCCACGAATATACGTTAAGGCCTCCACCTGGATACTGCCAAGCCCCATTAGGATTTTATCGATATCTCCGGCTTTTTTGGTGTCAAACAAAAACTCCAGATTATCATAAATCGGCTGCATCCATGGACGAAGTTTTTCTTCTTTCTCACCAGGCAAGTAACCGATATCTTTCCCCATCGGAACGACAGGACGAGCAATCAACAGTTTTTTGTATTTATGATCATCCTCTACCTTCAGCAGACCTGCTGCTAGTGCCAGCAAGGTTTTCCCCGTTCCAGCTTTACCGGTGATGGTAACAAGCGGGATGTCATCATTTAAAAGAAGTTCCAATGCCATCCGTTGTTGTGCATTACGTGCGCTAATACCCCAGACGTTATCATTACTGAGGAAAAGCGGCTCCAGCTTTGTTCCCTCTGTATTTACTTTAAGCAAAGCCGATTTATTGGTTCCCATCTCATCCTTGAGAATGACAAATTCATTCGGATACAACGAATAAGACAACTGTAACGGTTTGATTGGTAAAAAACGATATGTGTAAAACTCATCAATCACTGACGGATGAACTTTTAGGGCCGTATAACCTGGATATAACTCACTGAGTCCTGCCGTCCGATCTGATAAGTAATCCTGTGTGAACAGACCAAGTACATCCGCTTTGATACGCACAAGTACATCTTTACTGACAAGCACGACCTGACGTTCAACTACTTCCTTTTCATTCTCCTCAATCTGATAATTCAGTGCGACAGCCAAAATGCGATTATCGTTGGATACTTCACCAAACATTTCCTGAACTTTCACGAAACTCCGATGATTCAGCTCTACTTTCAGGTTACCTCCATTAGCCAAAGGAACCCCGCTGTGCAAGTGACCCAGCTCTCGTAATCCATCTAACAGTCTGGATACATTACGGGCATTACGCCCAATTTCATCGGCATTTCTTTTTTTGGAGTCAATCTCCTCCAGTACAACCGCGGGAATGATTACCTCATGTTCCTCAAAGGCAAATATGGCATTGGGGTCATGCAGAAGCACGTTGGTATCCAATACAAAAATCTTTTTCATTCAATCCCCTCCAAAGCGGCGTCGTTAAAGGCATGGATAGTGTGATCTTTCAGCAGCGGCATGGACAATCATGATCCCATACATAAATGTATTCGACTAGGGCAAAATAATTGTCAACCATTCTGAAAAACTCCAAGAAAGGATGAACATTTATGAAAATATGGGTTTGCACGCTGCTTCTGATCTTTATACTTACAGGTTGCAACAGTTCCACACGCAGCGCTTCTCATGAACCGCATACGTCACATCCAAGAAGCTACGGAGGAAATGTAACAACTCAGCAAGATCAAGGGAAAGGATCTCACATGCTCGATGCACAGGAAGATCGGATGAATCCTTCACGTTTGGATCGTTTCAATGAGAATACAGGTGAAGTCCATGATACCAACATTGCGGATGATGCAAAGAGTGGCCGGATGCCCAATGAAAAACGAATCAATCACCTTAAAGCCCTTGCCAAGCAAGTGGAAGGTGTTGAAGATGCGAACTGCGTCATACTCGGTAATACAGCCGTAGTTGGCATCGATGTTGAGGGTGAACTGGAACGTGCTCGGGTTGGTACCATTAAGTACGCTGTTGCCGAAGCACTTCGTAAAGACCCCGAAGGTGTAGATTCCATCGTTACTGCAGATGCAGATGTCACCGAACGAATTAAAGAGATTGGTGAACATATTCGTCAAGGGCACCCCATCTCCGGTTTTGCTTCAGAACTTGCTGACATGGTGGGACGAATTATCCCTCAACTCCCGAAAGACGTCAAAGTCCGTCAAAATCCGGATGAAAACGTGAATCAAAAACAACAAATGCAGCAGCTGCATTCATCTGACAAAAGACAACAAAAAGCCCAGTGATCTCTCACTAGGCTTTTTTCATGGCAGCAAAAACCTGCTCATCTAATTTCTCAGCAGCACGCTGATCATATATTTTGACATATTGAGGCACAGAGGACAATTGAGCGCCGTAAAACAGAGCATTCCTCACCGCTTCAATTGTAATGTCGAAACAGCACATATTAAATGGAACGTCTTGCAGCGGATCTTGTCGTACCGCAGCACGTCCGTTCACTGCGTACACCGTCTCTTCACCAAAGACAGTCACCGTAATAAGCGGATTAGTAATCATGTTATTCACTAAACGTGAACGATGATCAATCGCTAAACGAAAAGTAGAAGCATTCTCCGCATAAATCCAGGAGATGGCTGTTGAAGTCGGACCTCCGGATTCTACATCCACTGTGCTCAGAAGCACAAAGGTCTCATTCTTGAATTGCTGTAAAAGAGATTCAGTTAATTGTGTGACGGCTTCGGACATTCAACCAGCCCCCTAACCTTCTTTATGCAATTCTTGTACTTGGTTTATGTTATTATAGCATACCGATTAACGTGCTTCCAATCCAAAAAGAATGAAGGTTATTCGCCTGAAGGTGAAGCCGTTACTTTACCTGAAAGTGTATCTTGTAAAGCCTGCTTGGCATTGGCGAGTTCCGTCTCATTAATATACACATATGGACTTCTCCACTCTCCGGTAACCGGAGTATAATGTACATCCGAAGTGGAAATGTTCCAATACGTCGAGATAAAGTTTTTCATTTGTTCCGATTCCACATCTGTCGTCATATTCTTGTCAACTGCACCAATCACTTTGCTGATCTTTGTAATGCCCCCAAGAGATTTCATCTGATCCAGCATGGAGTTCAGCACTTGGTTTTGACGTTTGTTACGATCAAAGTCATTGGATTCATCAGTCTTTGGATTACAATTGGATTTGCGGTAACGAACAAAATCTAGTGCTGCTTTACCATCGAGATGTTGTGCGCCTGCGACCAGATTGATATCTGTACCATCGGCTGTATCTCTATAACACATATTTTTATCCACAGTTACATCCACGCCACCCACGGCATTGACAGCATCACGGAATGCCTGGAAATTCAGGACGGTTGTATAATTAATATCTACATCCAAATACTTGCCCATCATTTCTTTCATCTGATCCTCTGCATTTTTGCCAGTGTTTTTTTCCTGTGCTTTGAATCTTGGATAATAGGAATTCAGCTTGTTGGATTTGTACCCATCCAATTGAATACGCGTGTCTCGAGGCAAAGATACAATGGTTGCCGTCTTGGTCTCCGGATTCAACGAAGCCACCATAACAACATCCGAGAGATATGTGCCAGTTTCAGGACGGTTATCTGTGCCTAGTAACAGCATCGTGATTGGTTTGGTTGTGGCTGACATCCCGGGAGGTACCGGTTTATCGATGCCTGTATCCACGACTTGATTGTATACCCAGTACGCATATCCACCGCCTACCACAATGGCAATAACCAATAGACTTAAAAGGATTCTGCCAAAAGCATTCATTCTCTTTTTCTTCTTAGGCTGCTTGCCCTTGCCATTCTTCGATCCAGAAGCACCGGATTGCGTCGGTGCCTGTCTCCGTGGAGGCAGTCCGTTCGAATTTGAGTTCATATCTTCAACACCTTTATCACATCTGTTTTTGTCTAAATAAAAGACAACCGCTTTCCCTAAGGAAAACGGATGGTCTGTACAAGACAGGATTTATGAGTTTCGAGCGGCAGCTTCCGCTTTTTTCTTTTGACGACCTTCAATAAAATAACGCACTCTCACTAACAACATCAAACCAACCGCGACCAACAAACATTGAATGATGGGCAGCTTGTCGATCTGAAAAATAAGAAGCATGAATGTGCCCATCGCCATCAAAATATAGAGAACGATTTCCTTACCAAGTGGCAATTTCTGACGTACCCGAAACACCTTGTTATATACGTAAGTAATCAATACAAAGATGACGATGTAGGCTACGATCGGGTGTGATGCGAACCATGCTTGCATGCACAGCCAGCTCCTTTCGTGTTCATGCTAGGATATAAGTTAACTATTGTGAAACCCTTTCGATAACTCTGAATAAAACACACATCGGAGGTGACCGTTCCGGTATCGGATCGTTCTTTTGATCGCTGTTATCCCCAGATTTTTTTGATCCATTTTTCAATGGTAAAATCCGGGGATAAAGGCGAACGCTTCGCTTCTGCAGAATCGATTCCGATCCCTTCACTACTTCCACTGTGCGTAACATCGTTAACTTCTGTGTTCCATCAAATGCTAACTTATATATTTTATTTTGTTGTTATTAGGCTTTGGAAGCCATTTTGCGTTGTTTTTCTGCACGCTCACGCTCGGATTTATTCAGGATCTTCTTACGAAGACGAATAGATTTTGGTGTAATCTCACAATATTCATCTTCATTCAGATATTCAAGCGCCTGTTCCAAAGAGAAGATAATCGGAGTTTTAATTTTAACCGTATCATCTTTACCAGAAGAACGAACGTTAGTCAGTTGTTTTTCTTTGCAGATGTTAACAACGATATCATTGTCACGTGTATGTTCACCAACAATCATACCTTCGTAGATCTCAGTACCTGGCTCCAAGAAGAGCGTACCGCGATCCTCAACGCCCATCATGCCATAAAACGTAGATGTACCCGTTTCAGTGGAGATCAGCACGCCTTGGTGACGCCCACCCACTTGACCGGATACTACTGGAGCGTAGCTGTCAAATGCATGGTTCATTACACCGTAACCACGAGTCAATGTCAGGAAGTTTGTGCTATATCCGATCAAACCACGTGCTGGAATCAGGAACTCCAGACGAACTTGACCACTACCTGTGTTGACCATGTTAACCATCTCTGCTTTACGTGCGCCCAGGCTCTCCATTACGGAACCCATGCTTTCTTCAGGGATATCAATCAACAAGCGCTCAAGAGGTTCCATTTTCTTCCCGTCAACTTCTTTAACGATAACTTCTGGTTTGGATACTTGCAATTCATATCCTTCACGACGCATATTCTCAATTAGGATACCTAAGTGAAGCTCACCACGTCCGGAAACAACAAATGCATCCGGGCTATCCGTTTCGTCAACACGAAGGGAAACGTCTGTTTCCAATTCTTTTAACAAACGCTCACGAAGTTTACGGGAAGTTACCCATTTACCTTCACGACCTGCGAATGGACTGTTGTTCACGAGGAACGTCATTTGCAGTGTAGGCTCATCAATTTTCAAAACTGGAAGTGCTTCTGGATTGTTTGGATCAGCGATGGTTTCACCAATGTTGATGTCCTTGATTCCTGCAATGGCAACGATGTCGCCTGCTCCTGCCTCTTCCGTCTCAATACGTTTGAGACCCTGGAAACCGAACAGTTTCTCGATACGTGCAGTTTTGCTCTTACCATCACGCATAATAACCGTTACCGATTGTCCTTGACGGATCACACCGCGGTTAACACGACCAATGGCAATACGGCCAAGGTATTCATTGTAGTCCATCAAAGTAACGAGGAATTGAAGTGGTTCTTCAACATTTTCGGTAGGGTGTGGGATATGACTAACGATGGTATTGTAAATCGCCATCATGTTGTCATCCTGTTTTGCAGGATCATTATCCATGCTGGATGTTCCGTTCAATGCGGAAGCATATACAACAGGGAATTCAAGTTGTTGATCGTTGGCACCCAGTTCAATGAACAGGTCCAATACTTCATCAATAACCTCAGTCGGGCGAGCCGCTGGACGGTCAATTTTGTTAACAACAACGATTGGTGTCAGGTTATGCTCCAGAGCTTTACGAAGTACAAACTTCGTTTGTGGCATACAGCCTTCATATGCATCAACAACGAGCAATACGCCGTCAACCATTTTCATGATACGTTCCACTTCACCACCGAAGTCGGCGTGTCCTGGTGTATCCACAATGTTAATCAGGTAATCTTTATAAGTTATAGCCGTGTTTTTGGCCAAAATCGTAATACCGCGTTCACGCTCCAAATCGTTGGAGTCCATTGCGCGCTCCTGTACCGTTTCGTGATCACGGAAAGTACCGGATTGCTGGAGCAACTTGTCGACGAGCGTAGTTTTCCCGTGGTCGACGTGGGCAATAATCGCAATATTGCGAATGTGTTCTCTTGAATGCATGGTTTGTATCCATATCCTTTCCAATTTCAATTCTTATCTACTAAACTTCCCGCAATTTCGCAGGTTACTCACAAAATAAGCGTCGGTGATATCCCGACGCATGTCTATATCCCTTATATTATAGTTTATTATAGGTAAAAATCAAGATATTTCGCACGAAAAGACCACTGGGAATGTTACCAGCCTCTCCCTTGACGTCCTCGCCCAAGCAATAACCAGACTCCGGCCAAGATCAAAAGGACAGCAAGTACATAGATTATTCCCGTTTGCAGCAAGGTAAATCCGAATAATATGATGGACACCGCACCAAGGATCAAAGCTGCAGGTAACACAAATTCCGGTCTTCGCCGTTCGGCCATTCCATATTCGAGTAACCCTATGGCGATCCCAAGCAAGAATGCTGGCCAAAGCCTGCTCATAAGTCCAGCGCCCCATGTATTCGTTATACTGAATAAAACACCATACACCGTTAGTATGCCGGCAGGAACGAGTGACCACGATGGTGAAATGCGCGCATAATATAACGCATGAAGGGCGATGCCTGGCAGCAGGATCAGCAAAGGCCAGAAATTGCGACCAATAAATCCAAACACGCCAAACTTGCCAAGCAGAATAATAATTCCCGCAGCTGCAATAAATAGTCCAATCGCTTTTTCATTTCTCATCCTCATCTGCAATCACCTCTTATATCATGGCTATGTACTTTATTTCTTCATAAACGATACGCATTCCATGCTGACTGTTGATTTTCAAACCTGTAATCCTGCTTCTAGTGTATCCGATGTTTCGGCAAAAAACTATACTTTATGTCGCACTTTGCGTGTGTCCTTTACCTGTATTACCCTAAAATGTGCAACTTATGACCAGCCCAATGGTTGATGTATTTACAAGCGTATTCTCTCAACACAAAACCGCCTAAACCCGACGGTTCAGACGGTCATATGTTCAAGCTTTTATCCAAAATTAAACTATGCGTTCTTCCGCACAAATTTATGTGCGCCTCCAATCGCAACCACAAGACAAGCCATTGCTACGGGTAGCAGCGTATGCACCTCTGATGCCATACCTCCCAGCCATTCTCCTAACTTGGGGTCTTTCATCACCATCTCACCTGCTGTGAAGGCTAAGATGCCTGCTCCGGCGAATACAAGAATCGGAAATCGCTTCAACAAACCAACAATTAACCCGCTCCCCCATACGACGATGGGGATACTGATTGCAATACCAATGACAATCAAAGCCAAATCTCCATCTGCCAAAGCCGCTATGGCCAAAACATTATCCAAGCTCATTACAAAATCGGCAATCAGAATGGTTTGAATGGCTTTCCAGGTCGTAGAAACTTCTCGAATATGTACTTCATCATCATTTTGAAGCAGCAGCTTTACTGCAATCCAGAGTAGCAACAGCCCACCTGCTGCTTGGATAAAGGGAATTCCCAGCAATAATACCGCTACAAAGGTTAATACGCATCGTAACACTACCGCACCAAAAGCCCCCCACCATACCGCCTTTTTACGTTGTATTGGTGGCAGATCCTTGCTGGCAAGCGCAATAACAACGGCATTATCTCCACTCAATACCAGATTGATCATTAAAATTTCAGTTAACAGCCATAGTGTATCCATGTCCTCATCCCCCCACATTAACTTGTATGTCAGAGTTGTCCATGCTATTCTTAATGATTGAACCGTATATAAGGAGTGACATATCTCATGGAGCTATTTAGTCCCACATTCTGGCTGGCTTTGCTGAACGTTGTCTTTATTGATCTAATTCTGGCTGGGGATAATGCCATCGTCATTGGTCTCGCAGCTCGAAATTTGCACCCTTCCGTGCAGAAAAAGGCGATTCTATATGGAACTGGCGGCGCACTTTTGATTCGAATTTTAGCAACAGTTGTTGTTTTATGGTTGCTTAAAGTTCCGTGGCTCTTGCTTGTTGGCGGCATACTTCTGATCTGGATTGCCTATAAATTATTGGCGGATCAGGGAGATGAACACAATGATATCCAGGCAGGTACTTCCCTGTGGACCGCTATTCGAACCATTGTAATCGCGGATGCAGCCATGGGATTAGATAACGTGATTGCAGTCGCCGGAGCTGCGCAGCAGCATCTTGTGCTTGTCATTCTCGGACTCCTGATCAGCGTACCGATTATCGTGTGGGGTAGCACCTTGTTTATCAAGCTGATCAATCATTTCCCTTGGATCATCTATGTCGGAGCCATCGTTCTGGGGTATACAGCTTCCAATATGATCACTGAGGAGCAGCGACTCTTGCCTTACTTTACTGAACATCCGGCATTGCGCATTCTCTTCATCGTTGTCGTTATTGCAGGCGTAGTCTTTGCAGGTTATCGCAAACGTTCCAGCAGTTCCAGCCACAAGGGATCTGGCGGGGAACAGCAACGATCCTATTCGTAGGCCAATTCAAACTAAAAATTTCATCTATATACAGCAAAGGACTGAACGATATTTCATCGGTCAGTCCTTTTTTGCAGTTAACATAGCCCTTATTATGTCAGCCATGCTAATTTTTATCGAGTTTAGAACCAGTCATCCTTCATGCCATTGTCAGCTGTCTGATTCGTTACCACAGAAGTTTCACCCGCGTGCAGTGTAATCGTTTCAGTTTGTTCCACCGCTTGATTCACCCATTCTGACAGATGGCTCATTGTTGATTCAATTTTATCCACAATTCGAAGATTTGGATTGGTTGAAGGTGACTTTGGCACAAAGAGAGTACAGCAATCCTCATATGGCAAAATAGATATGTCATACGTTCCGATCTGTTTGGACAGGGTAATGATCTCCTGTTTATCCATCATAACCAGTGGTCGCAAAAGTGGCAGATCTGTCGCACGACCAATGACATTCATACTCGGAAGAGTCTGACTCGCTACTTGGCCCAGGCTATCCCCGGTGATCAGTGCTAATGCCCGCTCACGTTCGGCAAGTTTGGAGGCAATTCGCAGCATTGAACGTCTCATCAGGGTAATAATCAGGTTGTCCTGACCCAGCTGGGTAAATGCCGTTTGGATCTCTGTAAATGGAACCAGATGCAGCTTGATTGTTCCTGCATGATCAGCAAGGGCACGCGCCAAATCAATGACTTTCTCTTTGGCACGCTGGCTTGTGAAAGGGTAACTGTAAAAATGTACACATTCCACTTCAAGTCCACGGCGCATGGAAGACCAAGCCGCAACCGGGCTGTCTATCCCACCTGATAGCAGTACCATCGCTTTCCCATTCGTACCCAGCGGAAACCCACCTACTGCCGGAATGGTTTCGTTGAAAATATAGGTGCCCTGATCCCGAATTTCCACTCTCAGCTCAATATCAGGCTGACGAACATCAACACTCAATTGCTGGAACTTCCGAAGGATCGGGGAACCGACCAAATGGTTCATTTCATGGGAAGAGTTCGGGAACTCCTTCCATACCCGCCTTACATTCACCTTGAATGTGGTGTCTTCTTTGAATTCGTCCTCCCTTTCGTCCATAAACGCGACTGCTGTTTTCACAATCTCATCAAGCTCTGATGGAGTAACTTTAACCGGACTAATCGACATCACACCGAATACCCGCTTCAGCACCTTAATCAGTTCAGTATGTGATTCACCGCCAAGATCCACATAGACACGGCCATATTCTTTGCGAAGGCTCGCTCCTGGATAAGGTTTAAGCAAAGCTTTCACCTGTGTAATGATCGTTTTTTCAAATCGGGCACGATTTTTCCCTTTTAACATAAACTCTCCGAAACGGAGAAGCAGCATATCATATTTCATATCCATTACATCCGCCTTTCGAGGGGCCGCAACTGCGCCACCATCTGATGTAAAGCCTGTTCAAGCAAGGCTACATCTTCTTCTGTATGTTCATCTCCAAGACTAATACGCAATCCGCCACCAGCACAAGCTGCATCTCTGCCCATCGCAAGTAGAGCCCGACTCGGTTCAGCCGAACGCGAAGAACAGGCAGATTGGGTCGATATGGTTACACCAAGTTGCTCCAAGGTGTGCAGCGCCGCTTCTGCCTTCATCCCGGGATAGGAGAAGTGCACAATATGAGGTGCACCCTCTGTGCGACTGTTCAATTCAAATTCAGGAATAACACGTATCGTTGCCATCAGTCGATCACGGAGCACAATTGTACGCCGGGCAAAGTCAACCTGATCTTCTGCTGCCATTCGCATGGCCTTTGCCATGCCTACCAGCAAGGCCACGTTTTCGGTGCCTGCTCTTAGGCCTTGTTCCTGTGATCCTCCTGACAATAGTGGCGTAAGCTCCACCCCACTTCGCACATACAGGAGACCTGCTCCCTTCGGTCCACGAATCTTGTGAGCAGACAGACTGTACAGATCTGCACCCCAAGCAGCAGGTGTCGCCTCCATTTTCCCAAAACCCTGAACACCATCTACATGGAAAAGCACGCGTGGTGCTTTCTTTTTGAGCTGTTTGCCGATCTCTGCAATCGGATGGATGGCTCCTGTTTCATTGTTTACATGCATCAGACTTACAAGCACCGTGTCGGGCCTGATCGCGTCTACAACCTGCTGAGCATTCACCACACCAGCGGAATTGACAGGAATAAGCGTCACATCCCATCCCCACTGCTGCAATTGCATAAAACTTTCGTACACCGAGGCATGCTCGGTAGCCGTAGTGATGATGTGTCTGCCTCGTGACTGATAACGTAATGCCACACCTTTTATCGCAAGATTATTGCTCTCGGTCGCACCAGAAGTAAATACAATCTCCTCAGGCTTAACGCCGATTGCCGCAGCACAGCCGGATCGAGCACGACGCAGCAACTGATCGGCACGCTCTCCATACCCATGGATGGAGGACGGATTACCGAATTGTGTCTCCATAATTTCGGCCATCGTACGAATTACATCCGGATGGGGAGGTGTGGTTGCAGCATAATCAAAATATTTCAAATGAGGTTAGACCTCCCTTATCTCTTCGTTCATGAACCTACAGTGAGCATTGTAACACGATACCCGTACAACACAAAAAGACCAACCGGGAACAGGCGTTTCAAGCGCTACTGCTCCCACATTTGATCTTGTCCTGCCTATCAATGTTATCGCGAAATGTCTATCTGTGAGTTTAGATCACATATTTCGACTGTGCCTTCTCCACCTTGGAGATATAATTCTGAGTTTCGGAAGGCAGACGGTTAAGTACACTCATCAGTTCGCTATCACTCGACACACCCAGACGTGAAACACGGCCTGGTCCTGCATTATATGCAGCAAGCGCCATCTTCACTTCTCCACCGAAACGCTGGAGCTGAAGAGAAAGATACTTCGTACCCGCATCAATGTTCTGGGCAGGATCAAATGAATTACTCACACCCAGCCCTGCAGCCGTGCCATCCATTAATTGCATGAGCCCCTTGGCTCCGGCAGAGGACACAACATTTGGGTTAAAATTGGACTCTGTGTCAATGACGGCTTTAATCAATGATTCAGGCACACCATATTTCGCACTTGCTTCCGCAATCAATGATTCAAAATCCGTAGGTACGGATGCACCGGAATCCACGATTCCTGTATTGGATGAAGATAATAAAGACTCAACAATGTTATTGGAGACAGAGGACGATCCTGCCGTATTTATATCCGGATTGTACGTGCTTCCGAGTTGCAGCCACAACAAACCATCACTGGATCTTTTCGGGACCGTAGCGGTGGAATCTGTATTGCTCGTCGAATTGGCACCCGTACCTAACAGCCCGTCCATCACATTGGCGAAATCCACTGTTGAACCAGCATCCGATTGTGATCCACTGGTTTGGTTTTTCACATTGGACAATTGCAGTTCCAACAACTGCCGCGATCCGCTTGGATCAATCTGCATGAGTTATACCCACTCCCGTATAATTAAGCGTATTATGACCTTATTCTACATCGTTTTACAGCAAGGTTCCATTGTTTTCAAAAAAATATATGAATCTTCCCACCTAACCTGCGCATATACGAAAAAAACCTTCTGTAATTCACCACATTTGGGTGAGAACAGAAGGCTTTTGAATGAATCATTTTACACGTTAGCGAGCGAACGGAATCATGAAAAAATAACTCAGCGTGGCTACAATACCCAGTCCAATGGACCAAGCTCCCGCTGTCTTACGACCATTCACATATGCATAGTAACCCAGTACGGCTGCGGCCGGTCCAAGTACGATTGACCACATGAACAAAGATGCGATCCCGAAGGCAAGTCCCATGTAACCCGCGACTTTGCCTGTTGATTCCATGACCCGGTCTGCCTCATGTTTCTCAGGTACAGGCTCTGCCCGTTCGGTACCTCCAGTTCTTACGACAGTCGGAGGAGCGACCTCTGCCCCGTATTCTTCGCGATGTACTTTTCTTGGATAATCGACACGCATACGCTGTTTTTCACCGTCACCCTTGGTTTCAGGGCGATCTTGAAAATTAAACTTATTATCGTCATTTTTCATTTGGAAGCACCTCCGTTATGAATAGGGATGACTGCTCACTTGGGTTTGAACGTGTGACAGCATGTTGCAGAGGATGTGCGTGCGTGATCATGGTGATCGGAGTCAAATGTCTCACCGGCAAATTCCTCATGCAGACGACGGGTGGCATGTTGGTCAATGTCAATCATGATGGCATCAGCGTGGCAGAAATTGTTCTCTCCCCAAAAGTTGCAGTTGGAGACGCTGCATTTGACAATTGGTTTGTCTTGGCTCATTTTTTATCACCTCGACTACTATTGTCTCCCCGCCACAAACCTGATATTCCCCGTCAAAATGCCAGATGATGACATGATCACACCTCGTTTTGATTCTCACTAAAAACACAAAAAAACCGCCACAAGGGCGGTTTCGTCCAATTTCATATTAAGGTTTAAAAATTAATTAGGCGTGATTCCGTTGATTTTGCATACGGCGCTGAGTCAGGTAATCACTTTCATAATATGCCAGATCATCGCGCAATTCTTCGTACGTTTTGGAAACCTCCAGAATAACATCCCGTACTGCACGGATTGGCTTGTCACGGAAACGAATGGCATCTTGTCCTGTGTAAGCGTATCTTCCGTCTTCGGAATAACATTCATTTTTGGGATAGAAAAAGCTGTTTACGCATTGATGATACGTATTATAAAGAGCCTTTTCGGCAAAATCGACATCAAAGTTGGCACGACGCAGCACAACGCCAAGTTTTTCGTAAGAAACTTCAGAAAAAACGAGCAAATGACGGAGATCTGAAAGAAATCCTTTGTAGAAGGCTGTTGATTCTTCCGTCTGATTCTGATCCAGTTCAGGCAAAGCATTCTCATTCAAAAATTTTTCAATCCGATCGATAGCCGGTTTTAACTTTTCCCTAGTTGACTCACATGTTTTCTGTACATTGGCTGCTGACATAAAGGTAGCTCCCCCTTAAATAAGTCCTTACATATAGGTCGGCCAACGGTGGTTTTCCCCTGACCTTTGAATTCTCAGCTATAATCCTACCATAAAAAGATGACGAGCGGTATCCCTTAATCATGCTTTCCGCTTCTGCCGTTAAACATGCCTATTATACGCAGTCAGACTCGAACTCGCCTGCATAAAAATATCCGCTTTTTCTAACGATAGATATAACCAGTGACAACGATGAAGCACTGTTAATGATTGTCCAAAATGAACGAAGGAGGTTCCATCCACCATGTCCAGACCGAAATGGATTAACTGGGCCCTTGCAGCTGGTGCAGGAGCACTCGCCCTGACACTCTTGCTTCCAACATCCAATCGTCCCGAACCTAAACCAAGTGCCCTGTCCAACTCTGCTCATGAAGAGCACACGAGTAAGAAGCGTCTGAAAGTGCAGGATGTCAAAGCAACCGATCTTCTGACCCGTATGGATGCCAAGCAACATCTCAGTATCATGCTGGAGAAAACCGCCACAATGAATGCTGCGCAGGTTAGCCGATATGTGAATGATCTCCAAAGTTCACATGAACATATCAGATCCATTCATCTCATGAATACCAATGGCTCTTTTGACAAGCCCTTTGATCAAGCCACCTCACAAGGAAGCAAGTTGGAACAACAGAAGCTTCAACATTCGCTCAACCTTGCCAAAAAAGCGGTAAACAAACGTCAAAGTTTTGAATCCTCTTCTTTTCCTTTGGGTAAGGAAAAATATTTTGTTATGGGGCAACCCTCCAAAGATGGCAAAAGAGCTGTGATTGCCTTGTTCAGCCAGAACGTATTAAATGCTGTTGAACAACATCAGCGCAAAAATCTTCGCATGATCCCTTATCCGCGTGAGGGTAAATTCAAAATTGAGTCTGTTCACCCGGATACGCTTAACGAAATCACAGTGAAGACCGGACATGATAATGCAAATGCCAGTCATTTTTACGAAAATGAAATCGTCATCCGTTTTCGCCAAGATCCCGGTGAACGGGATATGCGTATCATTAAATCCGATCTGAGAGCGCAATCTGCGCGCAAGCTGGGATACACGTATGTTTTTCGGTCAGAACACATGAGTTACAAACAATTGCATAGTTATTTCGAAAGCAAATGGAATCCACTCTATATGGAACCCCACTATATGTATTTAACCAATGATACTGTAACTGAACAAACAGATGTAACGATACCCAATGACATTTTGTTCTCCGATTATCAGTGGAACCTGCCTGCGATTGAGACAAACAGAGGTTGGAATATTACCAAGGGAAACAAAGATGTCATCGTTGCGGTGGTCGACACGGGGGTTGATATGAATCATCCTGACCTGAAGGGCAAGCTCCTTGAGGGTTATAATGTGGTCGAACCGGGAAGCCAACCGATGGATGATGTGGGACATGGGACACACGTCGCAGGCATTATCGGCGCTACTGTCAACAATAATGAAGGCGTGGCAGGAATGAGCTGGTATAACAAGGTACTACCGGTTAAAGTACTCGACAACTCGGGTTCTGGTACCACGTATGCCGTTGCCGAAGGCATCATCTGGGCAGCCGATCATGGAGCCAAAGTTATCAACATGAGTCTGGGCAATTATGCTGATGCGCAATTTCTTCATGATGCCATTAAATACGCTTTTGACCGGGATATCGTCCTGATTGCAGCCACGGGGAACGATAATACAGAGCGTCCAGGATACCCTGCTGCTTATCCGGAAGTATTTGCCGTATCTGCTACGGACCCGGATATGAGCAAAGCTTCCTACTCCAACTATGGGGATTATGTAGATGTGATGGCTCCTGGGTCCAGTATCGCCAGTACCTATCCAAACAATCAGTATGCGGCCTTGTCTGGAACGTCCATGGCTAGCCCTCATGTAGCCGCACTTGCAGGTTTGATTCGTTCGTTGAACCCGGACTTGACCAACACGGAAGTGATGGATTTGATGCGCCAAAGTGTTATTGACCTCGGTGATCCGGGTCACGACAAGTATTTCGGCTATGGGCAAATCGATGTCTATAAGGCACTGCAAGCCGCATCAGGCAACAGCGCTCCTTTGCAGTTCTGGCCGCAACATGTCAGACAACAGATGGATAATACGATGAAAAAGTATACTCATTAACCGTAATGACTCTGCTCAATAAAAATACAAAAGCAGCTGCGCCCCGGGGCGTACGCTGCTCTTTTGGTTTATATCCAATTCCCCGGGGCACCCGCTGCGCTTAGCGTTTGCGAGAAGATGTGCGGGCTTTACTTGATTTTTTCACGGATTTTTTCTTCGGATTATGGCTAGATACATAACAAGGGTCTTCTTCTTTGACAACAACAGGATACATGTGGTGATGAATCGGAACACAGTGATGTTTTTTGATCACTTCAATCGGGTGGATTACAGGCACGATTTGTGGGATGTAATAATCCTCAACAACCTGGATCGGGTCACAGACAATCGGGCAAAGCGGTGGACAGTAATGGTTCATTTCAAAACCAACTCCCTTTCTGGTGATACTATAACCTATTGCAACAGATCGAAAGTGGATTGGATGTATGTCCATAGTCCGAAAAATTATATGAGCGGTAGCCTGTCCGCCACTGTCCCCCCCTGCCCAGGTGTTACTCTGTCAATGACTTGGCACAGTACACGAAGTCCTTCACACAAAAGCTCAACGTTTGTTACAGTGAAGCAGATACGCAGACTCGGTGTATCCATCTCTCCTACATAACAGGCAGAACCCGGGAGGAAAGAGACCCCTGCAGCAAGTGACTGATGATGCAACTCACGCATATCCAAGTTACTCGGAAGTTGGAGCCACAGATTGAGTCCTCCCTCTGGCAATCTCCATTGCATGCCCATAGTAGCATGCTCTTCCAGCACTTCAGATGCTGCGCACAAGCGAGAATACAATTCATCCCTCAATCGGGATACATAGGCACCGTACTGATTCTGAATAAAAGATTGCAATGCCTTTTGTGTAAGCAGCGGACTCCCCAAATCCGCCGTAGATTTCGCAGCCACAAGCCGGGTCAATACACTTCCGTCTGCGATGGCGCAGGCTATACGGCAACCGGGAGACAGCACCTTGCTGAAGCTTTTGATATATACGACATGACCTGTCCCATCCATCGATTTAATGGAAGCCGGGGGAGGGTCCCGAAAATAAAGATCTGCAAACGGATCATCCTCCAGAATGAGGCAGTGGTAGCTTTGCGCGAGATTCAGAAGTTGTGCTCGTCTTCTTGCACTCATCGTGATACCTGTTGGATTGTGATAGGTCGGGATCGTATAGATCAGCTTGGGCGGATAGGTATCACATAATCGGGTCAACAGATCAATACGCATGCCTTCGTCATCCATCGGGACCGTAATGATCTTCGCGCCTCTACTCGTAAATACATCAATGGCTCCGGTATAGCTTGGTGCCTCCATGTATACAACATCCCCAGGTCCGACAAAAGTTCGTGCCACAAGATCGATCCCCTGCTGTGCACCACTTGTAATTAACATGCGTTCAGGTGCAGCCTGTAGTCCACGCTCGGCAAAATGTTCGGCAAAGATCTGCCTAAGCTCCCGATCCCCCTGAAAAGATCCGTAAGCTGCCATACGCTCTGTATGATCAGAGGAGAGTCGGTAGGCGCTGTCGATAATCTCTCGTGTAGGCAACAGTTCAGGCTGAATCGCTGACATATGAAGTTCATACCGCACTTGAGGTGACGTATCAAAATGTCTCCAGAGCTGCGCTCGCGGTAAATAATCCACCAGTGCCATCTGCCAATTCCATGAGGTACTGGATTCACTGTTGGCATTGTTTCGCTGCGTTCGGTCCACATCCTCCATCTGATCCACGTTCAATGTACCTCTCACATAACAACCTTTCCCCTGGGAGCAGGTGATCAATTGAATCGCTTCAAGTTCAGCATACGCTTTGGATACAGTGACCAGGCTGACACCCAAATCCGTGGTCATTTTACGAACAGAAGGAAGTCGGGTTCCGGGTTCAATGAGTCCTGATCTGATGCGATCGGCAATCGTTAGCGCAATCTGCACGTACAATTTGGTACTGCTTCCCCGCTTTAATTCAATATGCATATGTGCTCCCCCAACTGTTATGATCTTCATTTTACTGTTATAGTGTAGTCCGTCTATTATAGTTTATAATATCAGTATAACAGTGAATAACAGGAGATGAGAATAACATGAGTATCCCTTGGTCCAAAATGGCACAAAACACCCCGTCCTCTGTCGTTCGCGACATGCTCCAGGCCGCTCAGGCACCTGGAATGATCTCACTAGCCGGTGGATTACCAGCCCAGACTTCATTCCCGCTGGAAGCCATCCGCGTTGCATATGAAAAAGTATTTATGAGCGGAGCAGCCGCTCTTCAATATGCGGAGACTGAGGGTTACCGTCCTCTTCGCGCCAAAATCGCCGAACGTCTTGAATCCAAGGGCATTCCCGCTTCACCCGATCACATGCTTCTCACTACGGGTTCACAGCAATCCATTGATTTGGTTTGCCGCATCCTTCTCGACCCGGGTGACCGCGTATTGGTTGAATCACCAACCTACCTCGCTGCTCTGCAAGTCATTCATTCCTATCAGGCTGAATCTCACGGCGTAGCCTGTGATGATCACGGCATGTTGCCTGAATCTCTGGAGGAACAGCTCCAGTTGCATCGTCCAAAACTTGTCTACATTAATCCCACGTTCTCCAATCCTACGGGAAAAGTGTGGTCACGAGAAAGAAGACAGCAGGCTGTGGATCTGTGCCGCAAGTATGGTGTACTCATTCTGGAAGATGATCCCTATGGTGAAATTCGGTTCAATCCGGAGCAATTGGATGTCCCTGCTCTCGCAGAACTGGATGCAGTATCCTATGATGGCCCTTCCAATGTTATTTACACCAGTACATTCTCCAAAACGGTAGCACCTGGCCTTCGTACGGGCTGGATACTGGCTGCTCCGGATATTGTCAAAATGGCAGCACGAGCCAAACAAGGTGCCGACTTGCACTCCAGCAGCATTGACCAAAGAGCGCTTCATGCACTGCTTGAATCTTTCGATCTGGATGCGCATATCCGCCATATTTCAGAGGATTACGAACAACGCATGAAAACACTGACGACTCTTATGGCAGCCAAAGCTTGGAAAGATATCTCGTGGAATTCACCTCAAGGTGGCATGTTCTTGTGGCTGCAACTGCCTGAAGGCATGCTGGCAAGCAATCTGTTCACTTATGGTATCCAGGAGAAAGTGTGCATTGTCCCTGGTGATTCCTTCTATGCAGGTACACCAGAGTTAAACCGCATGCGAATCAACTTTACTCATACGGACCCTGAGCTTCTTCCGGAAGCCGTGGAAAGAATGGATCGCGCCATCCAACGCTGGCATGCTTCCTTAACATCGGACAGTGTTGTTACACTGTAATGAACTGTCATAAACGTTTGACTATTCCATTAGCGTATGAAGGTTATTAACTTGATATGAGAAATAAAAATAAGGCGGCAGGCCCGAGAACCTCGGAACTGCCGCCTTATTTTTATAGAACCTGTTATCAACAGGAGTTATATTTTTTTAGATGTTCATGGGTCCTTCTGATCAGTCAGGCCATCGGATGATTCATACGAATTGTCCTCGACTGATAGGTGGACTACATTGTATTGCTATGGTGTTGTTGTTGCAGTTAGGAAAGCTTACCGTAAGCCGGGTTCTGTGCTCTTCGTGGTTCATACGGGAACTACCCTCCCACCAGAAGCGACAATCATCTATCTAGGCCATACATTGCTGCACAGCTCAAGCGACCAACCTAGACACACCTCGGGCTAAGGTTGCCTCCTCCCAAGAGGTGGCTGTGTCCCATTAGGTCTTGCTCCAGATGGGGTTTACCAGGAACGAAGTCACCAGCGTTCCTCGGGGTCTCTTACACCTCGGTTCCATCCTTGCCTGTGCCGGAAAATCCGGCCATCGGCGGTCCATTTCTGTGGCACTATCCTTCAACTCGCGCTGACTGGACGTTATCCAGCATCCTGCCCTGTGGAGCCCGGACTTTCCTCTCGTGGCAACAAAGGCCACCAGCGATTGTCTGTCAAGCTTTCCGAACAACATTACATAGTATACAGGCATTTAGGTTCACAGACAAGCTTAATATTACTGGAAGCTGCACATCAACGGTCTTTTTAGATAAACTGGAATACTTCCGTATTTACCTCAGAAGCCGTAACTTGTGTATCATATCGTTTTTCTTCCAAACGGGAACGAAGCCAATCCGCTGTTTTTGGTTTCATAATCTTCTCGGAATTATGTCCCGGGTCAATGATACACATACCTGCCATTAACGCATCATGAGCCGTGTGATAATCAATATCTCCGGTCACAATAACATCCGCACCTTTGAAGCGGGCAGTGAGCGCATAACGGCTGCCAGAACCGCCAAGAACTGCTGCTTTTTTGATCTGTTTGTTCAGATCTCCTACTACACGCACATGAGGCACATTGAATTGGGTCTTCACAACCTCCACTAGCTCACCTAATGTCTTAGGTTCCTTAAGGGGTCCCAAGCGTCCCAGACCGAGCGTACGGCCCTTTAAATCCATTGCATAGAGGTCGTAGGCCACTTCCTCATACGGATGAGCCTTAAGCATCGCCTGAACGACCTTACTTCTCAGACTTTGGGGTACGATGGTCTCAATCCGCATTTCTTCCACACGTTCCATCTGCCCTTGGGTACCGATAAACGGTTGAGTCCCTTCACCAGGTACAAACGTTCCTGTACCTTCCGTGTTAAAGCTGCACTTGTTGTATTGACCGATACTCCCCGCTCCGGCTTCCAGAATGGCCTGAAGAACCTGTTCATGATGGGTACGAGGCACAAACACCGCCAGCTTGTACAGATGATCTGTGTGTACATCTTCCAGCGATTCTTTACTCTCGATGCCAAGTGCCTCGGCCATCCAGTCATTCATACCACCCTCGGCCACATCCAGGTTCGTATGACTGATATAGACAGCAATATCATGCTTAATCAGCTTTTCGTACAATTTACCCATAGGTGTATCTGTACTCAGTGACTTAACCGGACGGAAAATGATGGCGTGATGAGCGATAATCAGGTTGGCACCAATACGAATCGCTTCGTCCACCACTTCATCCGTCACATCCAAAGCTACTAACACGTGACTGATTTCTTTTTGCAAACTGCCGAGCTGGAGACCAATGCGGTCATCCGGTACAGCCAGATGTTTGGGAGCGAGCTGCTCCATCAGTTGAATTACAGTTTGACCTTTGGCAAACATGCCAAAACCTCCTTCAAGTTTGCGATAAGACGCTCTACCTCAGCCGCCTTCTCCCGGGAAGAATCCTGATCGGATTTGGAGATCGAGTTTACAACCCCTTGCAGTTTGATGATCTCACTTTCCCATTTGGCAAAGAATACATCCGTTGGACGATCCACCAAATATGGCCCCATCCGCAGCAGCAAATCTTCCGTTAATTCCGCCCCGCCTTGAAGCGGACGTGCACGATACACCTCTACATTGGCAATCGGGCTTACGGATTGTGGCATCGCCGTTATAATCTCATAGATCTTGCCATCTTCTTCGAGCAACTGTTCTGCTACAACCACCCAGTGATGCTCCAACAACCAGCGTCTGAGGATATCCTCTCCCACATTTGGTTGCAAAATAAGTAACTGGACTCCTTCCAGTTTGGATATACCTCGGTCCAAAATAGAGGCAATCAGGGCACCACCCATGCCTGCAATGGTGATGACATCCACTTCTCCTGCAGAGATTACATCCAATCCGTCTCCACGGCGTACCGTTATTTTTTCTTTCAGGCCAGCATCACTGACTTGTTTGCATGCAGCATCATAAGGACCAGGATTGACTTCCCCGGCTACTGCACTTGCAGCTTTCCCACTGCGGATTGCGGCTACTGGCAGCAACGCGTGGTCTGACCCGATATCAGCCATGCGGCTGCCATCGGGGATTTGATCATGTATTCGCTGTAATCGATTCGAAAGTTTCATGAAGCACCTACACCATTCATTTAATTTATTGATTTGCATTGAACAAGGAAAAGCGATAAAATAAAATCCAATAAAACATTTCAAGGATGAATTTCCAAAACCAAGAAATCAAGACGTTTAAATTAAAAATAAAGGAGACCCCGCCGCCGCTAAAGCGTCTTGCGGAAAGTCTCCCATAGTTCGATTATTCGAGGAAATCCTTGAGTCGTTTACTACGACTCGGGTGACGCAATTTACGAAGAGCCTTGGCTTCGATCTGACGAATACGCTCACGCGTAACACCAAATACCTTGCCAACTTCCTCCAGCGTTCTCGTCCGTCCATCGTCCAGACCAAAACGTAGACGAAGCACGTTCTCTTCACGTTCAGTCAGTGTATCCAATACATCTTCGAGCTGTTCTTTCAGCAACTCATACGCAGCAGCATCCGCCGGAGCAAGTGCTTCCTGATCCTCAATGAAGTCACCCAGATGGGAATCATCTTCCTCACCAATCGGTGTTTCCAGAGAAACCGGTTCCTGTGCAATCTTCGTAATTTCACGAACTTTCTCTACACTCAGATCCATCTCAGCAGCGATTTCTTCTGGTGTCGGTTCACGCCCAAGTTCCTGCAACAGCTGACGGGATACCCGGATCAGCTTATTAATCGTCTCCACCATGTGCACAGGGATACGAATTGTACGCGCCTGGTCAGCAATAGCACGAGTGATCGCTTGGCGAATCCACCATGTAGCATACGTACTGAACTTGTATCCTTTTTTGTGGTCGAACTTCTCAACCGCTTTGATCAGACCCATATTACCTTCCTGAATCAAATCAAGGAACAACATTCCACGTCCAACGTAACGCTTGGCGATACTGACTACAAGTCGAAGGTTCGCTTCAGCCAAACGACGCTTGGCTTCTTCATCCCCGTTCTCAATACGTTTAGCCAGTTGTACTTCATCATCTGCCGACAACAGTGGCACACGACCAATTTCCTTGAGGTACATACGGACAGGGTCATTGATTTTGATACCTGGCGGCAAGCTCAGATCATCATCAAAGTGGAATTCGTCCTCTCCCTCTCTGGTGTTGTTCTCGGAATCTTCACTAGGACGAAGTGTAACCTCTTCATCATTTTCATTCACTACATCGATACCCAGATCGCTCAGTTGCTCATAGAACTCATCCATTTGCTCTGCATCCTGCTCAAAAGGAGAGAGTTTCTCTATAATTTCCTTGTAATTCAGCGAAGCTCTTTTCTTACCTGATTCAATCAATTGATCTTTAACCTGATCCAGTGTCAATTCTGTTTCTAGTTCAGTATGCTGATCATTCGCCATAACTCGACTCCCTCCTCCCTAGAAACATCTAATCCTCAGACGTTCACTGTCTCTCTAGGGCAATCATTTCAATTGCAATCTGTGCCGCGCGTACAGAATCACCTGCCCGCTCTGCAGCAATCATTTCTTCTTTTTTCAAATCGTACTCTTTTTTACGCGGATACTTCAGCACTTCCCTGATGCAATCATCGAGCATTTGAATACTCCATTCACCTGGACCATCCATCATCGAGATTGAACTGACCGTTTTTTCCAAGCGATCGTCATGCAGTGAAGACATAAAACGGCTTGTATCCGACGGTTTGCCTTGCGCATAGTAGGCATATAGATAAGCAGCAATAGCTGCATGATCATCCAAGTTAAAAGCTTCACCAAGATGCTCATTCACGTACTGGGCAGCCTCATCATCCTGCAACATCCAGGCAATCAGTTTGCGTTCGGCAGCGTGATAAGCCGGCAACAGATTCGGTGTAGGCACCTGCCTATTTTGTTGCCTACCATTATTCCACCTTTTCGGGTTATTATCCCCGTACTGGAGGTTATTTTTCATTGCCTCCCGTTCTTCATTACACTCCTGCTTCAATGTTTCGAAGGATACGTCCACTTCTGCAGCCAGTTCACGAAGATACACTTCCCTTTCTGTTGGAGAAGGTAAGGGTGCAATCAATTTTACTGCTTCTTTCGAATAGGCGATTTGTCCGCCACCCTCTAGCAGTATATGGCTTTTTTTCAAGTTTATAAGTTTAAATTTTGTAGTTGTCACGGCACCATCCACAATCTGGTTTCGGAACCGTTCACCACCATGCTTCCGGATAAAATCATCCGGGTCAAGTCCCTCGGGTATGAGAGCCACTTTGACCTGCAATCCAGCTTCCTCAAGAATGGGGAAGTTTTTGAGTGCAGCAGCCTGTCCTGCTCTGTCGCCGTCATAACATATGATGACTTCGTCGCACATTCCTTTGAGCATCAGTGCCTGATTCTCGGTTAGCGCAGTACCCATTGCCGCTACACCATTCTGGATATCCTGATCCCATGCGGAGATGACATCACCATATCCCTCGAACAAAATGGCTTGTCTTTGTTTGCGAATTGCATTTTTGGCATGATGCAGATTATAGAGAACACGGCTTTTGTTAAATAACCGGGTTTCCGGTGAATTTAGATACTTCGGTTGCCCATCTCCCAATATGCGTCCTGCAAATGCAATCGGCTTACCGCTCCTGCCATTAATCGGGAACATAATCCGGTCTCGGAATCGATCCACATATCCCTGACCTTCATTTCGCGGTGACAGAAGTCCACCCTTTTCCATCTCTTCGAGCGGATAGTTACGTTTCTCGAGAAATTGTACCAATGTGTCCCAACGATTTGGTGCGAAACCAATCTGGAACTGGTCGATCAACTTGTCGCCAAAACCTCTTGAGCGTAAATACTCCATGGCTGACTTGCCGTGCTCTGTATTTTTCAACAAAAAATGATACAGCTTCGCGGTAAGCTCATAAGCCTCCAACAGACGTTCAGTCTCCGGATTCACATGAGCAGATTCACGCCCTTGCCAGTCCCCCATAGAGATGTGACTTTCTTCCGCCATCGTTTTGACAGCCTCGGGAAAGGATAACCCTTCGATTTCCATCCTGAATTTGATGGCATTTCCACCCGTGCCGCAACCGTAGCAGTAGAAAATTTGTTTCTCAGGTGTAACGGTGAACGAAGGCGTCTTCTCGGAATGAAAAGGACAGAGGCCTTTCATATACTTCCCCTGTTTGGTCAGATGCACAAATCGGCTCACCGTATCGACAATATCATTCTGCTGTAACACCGATTCAATAATACTTTCGGGTATACCGCCTTGCCCGGTACTCATCTCTGGCCACCTTCATCTCTTCAACACGTAAATATAATTCGATAAACTTACACATTCTCCTGCAAATCTTTTAAAAGTTTTGTCAGTTTATGTTGAAACATTTCTCGATCCTGCTCTGTGAAAGGCTTTGGGCCTTTCCCGTAATGGCCTCTTTTTCGTGCTTTGGCCGCAGTATGACGAGAATCCAACATGAAATCAATGTCACGATCGTTGAACTCACGACCACGAAAGGATAAAACATAACAACGTTTGCCGAGCGCAAGTGCCGCAAGTCCATAGTCCTGAGTGATAACCACATCATATGGCTTAATATGATTAGCAATATACAGGTCAGCGCTCTGATCACTGCGATCCACTTGCACGGTTCGTACCCCTTCTCCTCCTTGAAGCAAATGATCAAATGAAGAAACTAACAATACGGGGATGTTGAAAAGGCGAGCGGTTTGCGCAATCTCGGTTTTGACCGGGCAAGCATCACCATCCACAACAATGTGACGTATATTTAACTCACTCAAACCCAGACCACCCGGTTTCATAAAATAGCTGCATATTGTTATATACGACCCCGGCCAGGCAAAATCCTTCTGGCACAACAAGGGAAATCAAAGGCTAAAATACGGAGCGGTTGTAAAAAATCATTTCACAACCCGTTCCGTATATTTATACCCTCATATATCCTTCTTTAATACTGAATTTTAGCTTTGCGTAAAGTCTGTGGAAAAAGACTCATGAAATAAGTCCAATTACCAAACCAACTTGGAAAAATCAGCAAATCCTTTCAAGTCACGATCAATAGAAGCGAGCAGGGCAAGTCGATTCGCCCGAACAGCTTCATCTTCAGCCATAACCATAACCGAATCGAAGAATGAGGTAATACCATCCTTCCAGGCAGATGCAATAGCCAGTGCTTCAGCAGCATGATGCTGAGTCAACGCCTGACGATATTCTGCATTCGTTTTGCTCCATGCCTCATGTAGCTGACGTTCTCCATCTTCTGTGAACAGTTCTGGATGTACGGAAGCATTGGATGCTTTGGCAGCCAGATTACCCACACGGTTGAACGATTCAACCGTTGTTTTGAATGCGTCTCCTGTCAGAACAGCCGCCATCAACGCTTCACCTTTTGGTACCACAGCGCTGATATCATCGAATCCGGAAGAAATTACGGCATCCACTACGTCGTAGCGAACGGTTTCGGACAACAATTTTTTCACACGAAGACCAAAGAAGTCTTGCAGATCTTTACGAACCTCTTCATCTGCACGTTTCAACAGGTTCATCTGGGCATGTACTTGAAGTGCTACTCCGAACACGTCTGACAATGTCAGCGGAAGCTTGTGATCCAGCAAAATCTGTACAATACCTGCAGCCTGACGGCGCAGCGCGTACGGATCCTGAGAACCCGTTGGAATAATGTTGATGGAGAAACAACCCACGATTGTATCCATTTTGTCCGCTGCACTCACAATGGCACCAACAAGAGAAGCAGGGGATTGATCTCCAGCGAAACGTGGCTGATAGTGTTCAAATACCGCTTTGGCCACTTCTTCTTTTTCGCCGGCTTTACGAGCGTAATCCTCACCCATCACACCTTGCAGTTCCGGGAATTCACCCACCATCAGTGTCACCAGATCGAATTTGCAGATATCTGCTGAGCGGCTAACGGATTCGGCAACATCTCCGGATACTTGCAGTTTGGCAGCAAGTCCATCAGCAATCTTGCGAATACGGCGCACTTTATCTCCAACCGTTCCCAGCTCTTCCTGGAAGACGATACTTTCCAGCTTCGACAATGCATCCTTAATCTGTAGCTTCTGATCTTCCTCATAGAAGAACTTGGCATCAGACAGACGTGCACGCAGAACTTTTTCATTCCCTTTGGCAATAACGTCCAGTGAATCACTTCCACCGTTACGTACCGTCACGAAGAATGGCAACAATTGTCCTTCATTGTCCAGTACAGGGAAATAACGCTGATGCTCACGCATGGAAGTAATCAATACTTCTTGTGGAATATTCAAGAATGAGGAGTCAAATGTCCCGAACAATACGGTAGGTGTTTCCACCAGGAACAGGACTTCCTCCAGCAAGTCTTCCTTAATCGCGATATCCCATTTTTTCTCAGCAGCCAGTGCCTGAATCTGGGATACAATCATCTGTTCACGTTCCTGAATATCAGCAATGACATGTTCTGCACGCAGCACTTCCACGTATGAAGACGGAGTGGAGATCACGGCCTCCTTACCGAGGAAACGATGTCCGCGAGTTACATTACCCGATTTAACACCTGTCACTTCCAGATCGATAACATCACTGCCGAGCATAGCCACAATCCAGCGGATTGGACGTACAAATTTGAAATCATAGGAAGCCCAACGCATGAATTTCGGGAACGTCATGGCATGTAATACAGAAAGTAATCCTTCGCCAACCACAGAAGCCGTTTCCACACCTTTGCTGCTCTTCGTTGCATAGATATATTCGACACCGTTCAGTTCCTTGAACGTGAACTGGTCGGTTTCAACACCTTGACTGCGGGCGAATCCGAGTGCAGCCTTGCTCCAATTGCCACTGTCGTCCAGGGCAATTTTGCGTGAAGGACCTTTCACTTCTTCCTCGATATCTTCCTGTTTTTCAGCCACATTTTGAATCAAAACAGCCAGACGGCGCGGTGTAGCATATGCATTCACTTCACCATAAGCAATGCGGGATGCGTCAAGCCATTTCACGACACGCTCTTGCAGTTGTGCGATTGCTGCGCGCATAAAGCGTGCAGGTACTTCTTCCAGCCCGATTTCAAACAACAGATCCTTAGACATGCTCGGCTCCCCCTTTCTTGATCAGCGGGAAGCCTAGCTTCTCACGCTCTTCCATATATGTTGCAGCGACTTGGCGAGCCAGATTACGGACACGTGTGATGTAACCCGTACGTTCCGTTACACTGATAGCTCCACGTGCATCCAACAAGTTGAATGTGTGGGAACATTTCAGCACATAGTCATATGCCGGGAATACCAGATGCTGCGCCATGGCCTTGTTTGCTTCTTCTTCATGCATGTTGAAGAGTGTAAACAGCATTTTGACATCAGATACTTCAAACGTATATTTAGAGTGTTCGAATTCTGGCTGACGGAATACATCACCATAAGTGATACCTTCCACCCATTCCAGATCAAACACATTCTCTTTATCCTGAATGTAAGAAGCCAAACGCTCCATACCATACGTAATTTCAACAGCTACCGGATTTGTCTCGATTCCACCAACCTGTTGGAAATACGTAAATTGCGTAATTTCCATTCCGTCCAACCATACTTCCCAACCAAGACCTGCACAACCAAGGGAAGGATTCTCCCAGTTATCTTCAACAAACCGAATATCATGTTTGAGCGGATCAATGCCCAGACGCTTTAGACTTTCCAGGTAAATTTCCTGAATATTGTCCGGTGAAGGCTTGATGATTACCTGGAACTGATGATGCTGGTACAGCCGGTTAGGGTTCTCACCATAACGTCCGTCCGAAGGACGACGGGAAGGCTCCACATAGGCTACTTTCCAAGGTTCGGGTCCAAGCGAGCGCAAAAAGGTCATCGGGTTCATCGTACCTGCCCCTTTTTCCGTATCGTATGGCTGGACAATAATACAGTTATGCTCGGCCCAGAATTGTTGCAGCGTTAGAATCATCTGCTGAAAATTCATAATCATGCTCCTTTTCAATGGTTTGTTAGCAAGCTTAGGACGGTGAAGACAACAATAAATAGCCCCCGTCCTACGCCTGTTGTACAGACGTAGGGACGAGAGCTATTCCCGCGGTTCCACCCTACTTGGCTTAGATCAAACAGGATGATCCTGTTCGTTCCAGCCCACTTTTCCGTGTCCATTCATGCTCCCGAGTGCCGTTTCAAAGACCGATTCAGCCAGGCTCCCACCATCCCCGGCTCGCTCATTCATGATTACCAAGTGTTATACAAAGACTTGTCTCCATAAATGCAATAAATCCAGTCTTTTACTTTCTCGTTCAATGCATGTCTCATAAAGAGAAATTATATTTCATAATATATAAAATCTAGTATGAAGTCAAGATATAGTTTCACTTCCACCAAAACGCCTCAAATCCCGTACTTCTCCATCTGATCGAGGAAAGAACGGGATTTAAGATTCAGACCAAGCTGATGATCCATAAAGGCACGCATCAACTTTTTGATCTCATCACGGGTAGACTCACTCACTGATATATTCCCCAAGCGCTGCAGATCCAACTGCGCGAACAAACGCAACAACTTCAGAGCCTTTGGACTTACGGACATCGCTGGAGGATCGAAATGTTTGCATGCTCGACACAAGACGCCACCAAGTCTGGGACTTATGAACAACTGCTCATCTGGTCGCTCCTGGTTGCAGGAGATGCACTCATCGAACTGTGGACCATATCCGGATGCCTGTAATATTTTCATTTCGTACAGACTTGTAATAACAACCGGATCTTTCTCTTCCTTCAACGCCTGCAAACACGCCTTTAACTGTTTGAACCAAAATGTACCTGTCTCTTCATCCTGAAGCACCCGATCCAATAGTTCACACGCATAAGAAGCATATGAGGCCTTGACCAGATCTTCACGCAACTCATGATAAGATTCAACAATTTCTCCAGCGTTCAGTGTGCCTAGACCTGTATTGCGAAAATATACATATTGACCATACGTAAACGGCTGCACCAGTGCAGCATGTCGGCTCTTGGGCTTTTTGGCACCGCGGACGAGTACCCCTACTTTCCCGCCGCTTTCGGTGCAAAGCGTAATGATTTTGTTCCCTTCGCCGTAGTCCATGCTGCGGATGACAATCCCTTCCACCCTGTATAGCATGCCTCGTCACCTAACCATTCCCGAATCAGCCAGTTATCCTTCGGCTTCTTCATCTTCAATCACTTCCCTTGCATTATCCGACTCCTGTCCTAACGAGTTACACGCCTCGGTATATAACAAATAGGACTCTACATCCCCCGTCATCGCAAAAACCTTCCACGAAAAATCTCGCATCGGAATTTCATCCTCTCTTCGGAAATGACGTCTGCATCTACCAAATAGGATGGAGTCTTGCAAGGTAAACTATGTGTTGCAATTACTGGATACAATTCCGACGATCAGTCGCGGCCAAAGCCGAGGTCACGCAGAACTCTATCCTGATTTCTCCAGTCTTTTTTCACTTTAACCCACAGGTCCATGAAAATTTTGGAGCCAAGCAAGTTCTGAATATCGTGTCGAGCTCGTTTACCTACTTCTTTCAGTAGGGCACCCTGCTTCCCGATAATGATCCCTTTTTGCGAATCCCGTTCAACAAAAATGACAGCTGAGATATAAACAACACCGTTATCTTGTACTTTCATATCCTCAATCGTTACAGCAATGGAGTGTGGCACTTCTTCACGAGTCATCTGCAAAATTTTCTCACGGATCAACTCTGCGCATACAAACTGCTCCGGATGGTCAGTAACCTGGTCATCAGGATAGTACTGCGGACCTTCTGGCAAATACTTGCCGAGTTGTTCCAATAGTGTGCTTACATTGCTGCCGAGCATGGCAGATACAGGCACGATTTCAGCGAAATCATGCAGTTTGCGATACTCCTCAATAAGGGGCAGCAGCGCTTCCGGCTCAATTTTGTCAATTTTATTCATGACAAGAATGACAGGCGTACGAATATTTTTCAACTGTTCCGCAATATAACGGTCACCGCCACCCATGCCTTCCGATGCATCAATCAGGAACAGCGCTGCTTCTACTTCTCCAAGTGTGTTCAGAGCAGTCTGGTTCATGTAATCGCCAAGTTTGGATTGACGTTTGTGAATTCCCGGCGTGTCCAGGAATACGATTTGCTGATGTTCGGATGTATACACACCATGAATTTTATTACGTGTGGTTTGTGGCTTGTCCGACATAATCGCAATTTTCTGTCCGATCACCTGGTTCATCAGTGTGGATTTACCTACGTTTGGACGTCCAATAATGGCTACAAAACCGGATTTAAATGCTTGTTTTTTCATATGTTCCTCCTCAGGCGCCTAGGCCTGGAATATTGGTTTATTTTTTGGCAGAATTCAGATCAGAAGGCCCAAAAGCCCAAGGTAACAGTTCAGCAACGGTGGTTTCTTGCAGATCACCTTTCATGTTCCCCAAGATAACTTTCATATCCGGTTCACACAGTTCGTACATCACCTGACGACATACACCGCATGGAGCAATCGGACCATCCGTGTCGCCCACAATGGCAATCGCTTTGAAGCTGCGAGGCTTCTTCCCACCTGCAATGGCACTGAACATCGCCGTACGCTCAGCACAGTTACCTGGTGTATACGCAGCATTCTCAATATTACAACCATGATGCACATGCCCTTCACTGTCAAGCAAAGCCGCGCCTACACCAAAATGGGAGTAAGGCGTATACGCCTTCGTACGTGCCTTAATTGCTTCTTGCATTAACAAACCGTTATCCATCATTATTCTCTCCCTTAGGGTGCAATATAAAGTTAGTACCTACGAATTAAGTTCAACCAAAGCCAATTTTACACTAGCCACTCCGAGTCCAGAATAACCCTTCGATCGCTGTTATCCCCAGATTTTTTGATCCACTTTTTCAAAGTGAAAATCCGGTGATAAATGCGAACGCTTCGCTTCTACAGGTTTATTTCTGTCCTCTTCGTTATCGTGTAACGTCTACAAGTTCAACTTAAACAAGGTCTAACTTTATAAAGTTGTGTAGTATTAAAATCACAAAACGAATCAAAATCAAAACAAAATCAGTACAAACCTAGCCAGCTCATCACCGGCTTAATGAAAACGATACAACCGATGATGACAGCGAATACCGCAGCCAGAAGAACTGCCCCGGCCGCGGTATCCTTTGCCGCTTTTGCCAGCGGATGGATATGGGGGTGTGCCAAGTCAACCGCTGCCTCTACAGCCGTGTTCATCAATTCAGTCACCAGGACCAAAAAGACAGCGGTCAGCACAAACATCCAATCCGTTCTTGAGATTCTGAAAAAAAAGCCGGCTACACACATCAAAATAGCCACTCCCGTGTGAACTCTCACATTACGCTGAGTCCGCAACCCATATGCGATTCCTTCCGCAGCATTGCGGAATACCAGACCCCAGGAGCGCCTTTTCATTATCGTGTCAACCCGGCCTGGGCCAATACCGCTTCTTGTTTGCCCATCATTTCAGCCTCACTTGCTTCATCCTGATGGTCGTATCCGAGCAGGTGCAAGAAACCATGGACAAACAGAAAACCAAGTTCACGTTCAAATGAGTGTCCATACTCTTCACTTTGCAGGATGGTCCGTGGTACGGAAATGATGATGTCTCCAAGAACATCCGGCATTTCTTCCATTTCTTCATCTTCGTCCAGCTCATAGATAATATCGAGCTCTTCATCAACCGTTTCGTTCATCGCAAAAGACAGCACATCCGTAGGACGGTCAATGCCGCGATAATCACGGTTCAACTCATGGATCTGCTCATCGTTCACAAAAGTCAGAGCCACTTCCCCGTCTGCAACACCTTCCGCTTCTCCGGCGAGATTCAGCAACTGTTCCAGCATTGCAATCATCGGTTCTGTAATTTCTTTATCCTGTTGTTCATTATTCCATGCCAGATTAAGACTCATTCCTTCATAACTCCTGTCTACTCATATTATTAGCCTGCTTCGGGTGAAGTCGGCTTTGGTTTTTTAATCTCCTCCGGATATTCTATCCTGGAGTGGAAGATACCCATCACCGTTTCCTTCAATGTTCTGGCGACGATATCCAGTTCACGCATCGTAAGGTCACAATCATTGAATTGATGATCGTCCAATCGTCCTTTAATAATCTTCTCAATCATGGACTCCACTTGCTCCACTGTCGGTTTGCGCAAAGATCTTACAGCAGCCTCCACACTATCGGCAATGCCAACAATAGCCGATTCCTTGGACTGAGCCTTCGGCCCAGGGTAACGGAAATCTTCTTCCGTGAAATCAGGCTCAACGCCTGCTTCTTCCGCCTGACGCAGTGCTTTGTGATAGAAATAGTGGAGAAATGTCGTGCCGTGATGCTGTTCCGCAATATCCCGAATAGGTCTGGGTAGCTTGTAATCCTTCTGCATTTCCACCCCATCGCGCGCATGGGCAACGATAATGGATTTGCTCAGTTTCGGATCAATTGAATCATGCGGATTCTCCATATTGTTCTGATTTTCAATAAAATAGATGGGGCGCTTCGTCTTGCCAATATCATGATAATACGAACCCACTCGGCAGAGCAATCCGTTAGCTCCTATGGCTTCTGCTGCTGCTTCGGACAGATTACCTACCATAACGCTGTGATGATAGGTACCTGGTGTCTCTGTCAGCAACTTGCGTAGAAGCGGATGGTTCGGATTAGACAGTTCTACCAGTTTGAGCGCTGACAAAATGCCAAATGAAGTTTCAAAAAATGGCATCAGCCCAATAACCAAAATCGCAGTCAGTACGCCACCAGCAAATGCAAACCCAACGCCATACAGTGTCGTGGTTCGATTCCAATCGCCCGAGTCAATCAAAGCCAAGGTGAAGACGGCTATGGACCCGAACAGACAGACCATAATGGCTCCTTTCAGGATCGTTGATCGCTGGCTAGCCTTATGAGTTGCGAAGATCGCAACAAATGAAACCAATACAGCAAAGAAACCTAATTCGAAGTCAAAAAGCTGACCCTGATGGGTATTCAAAATGATGCTGGACAACATACCGATCAATATCGAACATACAAAGGCAAGCGACGTATCCAGCAGCAGCGCAATTAACATTGCCCCTACCGCAACAGGTGCGAGGAAGCCCACATACGACCTCTCATTGGTCTGGATAATCGCCGTCACATGCATAACTACAATCGTAATAATAAAAATGAGAACAAGCATCAACAGCTGCGCATTATTATATTTGAAATGCGTTCCGCTACCTTGCTGAATGTACATCAGAATTGCTGCCGACAACAGGCAGGAAAACATAAGAAGTCCAAGCTGCGGCCAGTAGTTCACTTCATTTTTCAGCAAATCATTTTCATCCAGCAAAGTATACATCTCCGGTGTGATCATCTCACCCTTGGCAACTAATGTGTCCCCTTGCTTGATAAAGACGGTTTGCGTGTTCTCACGCGCCTGAACTTTCGCTTCCTTGGTTCCCTCTTCATCGTAGAAGCGGTTAGCGGTCACCACGAGGCGAGCAAGCTCTTGCACGACCTCACGTTGCGTACGCTTACCGAGAGAGCTGACACTCACCATCTCAGCTACTTTGGCACGGGCAGTGGTTGCATCGCTGATCTGATCCGTCATTAACCGGGCAACAATATCCCTCGCAACCGGTTTCATCTCCTGGATATCATCCGATGTCAGACGCGAGATTTTGATGTAAGTTTCTTCAGGAATACGGTAGCTTTGCTCCTGTACCACATTTCTGATCTCTTCCAAAAGAGTCTCGGAGTATGTACCGGCTTTCCGATTATTATTGATATAGTTGGTCACAAAATCCTTCTGACGCTGCGGAATTTCATCCCGATAAATATCAATCTTGTCCTGACTTGAAATCTGATCATCCTGATTTAATCGATCTACACGATCAAGCAGGGTAGTCATCAAATTTTCGTTTCGCAACTGGACAATCTGAAATATCGGCTGTACCCGTTCAGCAGCTTCTTCCTGTGCTTTGAGTGTGGCCTTGTTATTCGGAATCTGCATGGGCGCAGCAATGTCCACTTCACTCCGTGTACCTTCCTGAATATCATATCGCTCGGGAAGCAGCTTGGAAGCCAGACTCACGTAGAAAAGAATCACCAGAAACAAAAACAGAAGATAGCGTGCCCACACGCTATACTTCCATCCTGTAGCCTTATTCTGAAAAGATTTGCCTTTTGACGGTTCCTTCGAGGTCACTTTAGACAATCCCTTTCTATGCTTGATTTTCTGCGGCGTGGTTGTAAGCCACGATAATTTTCTGGACAAGGGAATGCCGTACAACATCTTGCTCGGCAAAATAGACAAATCCAATCTCGTTAACTTCGTTTAAGATCGTATTCGCTTCCACAAGCCCGGATTTCTTACCACGCGGTAAATCAATCTGTGTCACGTCTCCGGTGATGACCATTTTGGAGCCAAAACCAAGACGGGTCAGAAACATCTTCATCTGTTCCGGTGTTGTGTTCTGTGCTTCATCGAGAATGATGAAGGAGTCATCCAGCGTACGCCCCCGCATGTAGGCAAGTGGTGCAATTTCGATTAACCCACGTTCCAGTGCCTTAGCGGTCTGTTCCTGTCCCATAACATCATACAGGGCATCGTACAGCGGTCGCAGATACGGGTCTACCTTCTCCTGAAGATCCCCTGGCAAAAAACCAAGACTCTCGCCCGCTTCAACCGCAGGCCGTGTGAGTACAATGCGTTTGACGCTGCCCTCTTTAATTGCGGCAACAGCCAGTACAACTGCAAGGTAGGTTTTACCCGTACCGGCAGGACCAATGCCGAATACAATATCACGTTTTTTAATTGTGGTTACATAGTGCTTCTGTCCAATGGTTTTAACACGGATTGGTTTACCTCGGTATGTCGTTGTAATCTCGCCCTTGAACAGATCCAATAGCTGGTCTGCCCGCATATCCTTGGCAAGTTCAATCGCATACTTCACATCTCTTTCGGTTAACACATATCCATTGCGTATCAATTGCAGTAACACATCAAATAATTGTTCAAGCGATTCCACCTGCTGTGCGTTGCCAAAAATCACAATCTCCGCTTCACGGGATGCAATCTGGGCGGGAATCTCGGATTCAATCAGTTTAAGAAAAGTATCTTGGGGTCCAAAAAGAGATTGGCCCTCTCCCGCACTCTGGAGCGAGATTTGTATGCTGCGTGTTTGCTCTGACAAATATCCTCATTCTCCTTGACTATGGACTAGCGGAAGTTCTTCCGCAATGCTTTCTTCTACTTCAAATAAGACTTTCATATAAACTTTACCATTCTCTTTCTTCTCATGCAAAATTTTTTCACTTATAATTTTTGTGCCTTTGCCGTTTTTGGCGACAATATCGTTCCTTGCTCCTTCCAATCCTTTTGTTCTGGCCCATTCTATCGTCTGTTGTTGCTCATGCTCTCGGGTCTCCAGATCTTTCTCTGTCAGCCAACCCATAGGGAGTGTAAAGGATCGCCACGTCAATGGTTTATGATTACTTTCTGTATCAAATGAACTGAATGGTGTACTTCCGTACCCCCACAGCTGGATCGCCCAATTCCCCAGCACCATGTAAAAACGTTCTTTGCTTTCACCTGTCATTGTATTATGTTTTTGCACCAGTGGAACCTCTACCTGATACTCACGCCACACCAGACCACGAACTTCACCTTTGGCAACGATGGTTTTGGTGTTCTCCTCATCCCCGAGAATCCCCGAGATCAATACCTGACCCTTTTTGACACGCATGTCCTTCTGAACTACAGGGCGTCCCTGCTCCGCATAGATTTGAGTGACAACAGCATCTGACTTGCTAATCAGATGTCTAGGGTTCAGTAATGGTTCGCGCTTGGGTTGCGCCGATTCTACGACCTGAATGGTAATGGTTGTCCCCTCTTTGCTCACGCCAATCCAGGTTACATCTGGCAGAGCGAGTGCAAGCTGCCTAGAGAGCTTGTCTTGGCTTTGCAAACGGAACCCCCATTGGAAAGGATATATCCCTTCTTTCTTCGCTGCTGCGAGCACCTCGTCCGTAGGAATGGTGACGTTACCCTTGACCTCCACATCCCATACCATGGACGACAATGTAAACAAAGCTGCGACAAAAAACAGCATCCCCCCAAGAAAGAACTTCCTACGTAATAATCGAGCTGCAAAAAAAGGGAAACCGCTGCGATGGGTTACTTTCACCCTGCAGCCTGTCCGTTTCAACACAGGACGCAACCTGAAAAAATGCGGCAGCAGAATGTTCATCTCTGCCACGCGTCCATCGTGAGCACGCAGGTTCCACACTTCCAGTCCCTGCTCTGCCACCGTGTTGATCAATGTTTCAATGTCTCCCCCAGTGACCGTGATTCGGACTGCTCCCCGCAGTTTATACAGACTGGGCTGCTTCATCCGTTCCCCTCCACTCCATTCATATGAATATCCAGAATCGTTCCTTCAACAGCTACTTCATCCGGCAAAATGTTACGTATCACCAAGGCAGTTCCTTTGATCTCCAACTGGCCTTGGGAAAGAGCGAGCACGATGCGATCCGGTGTGAAATGGATGACACCGCGATGATTCTCTATATACAGTTGCTTACTGCCGATCAGGGTTAACCGTGGCATATCATAAAGCACATCCTGCGGCAGATCCAACACCTCACTGGTCCATCTGCGCAGCTTGCGGCTGATCCGGGTCATTCGAAGGTCTTCCCCCTTCCTCTACAGTTCAACTTATGCGCAGATTCATGAATTTATGAAAATTCCGGGTCGTGTTAGGTACGAATGTTGAGAAAAAAGCAAGGAACACAGAAAAAGCCGTCTCTGGCGGCTTTCTGCGCACCAGAGACGGCTCTATTTTCTGTTCATTATGGAGACTTGTTTACAGTTTCCCTCTTGTACCAAACGGCTGTTTGGAACGAGGAGGACCCAGTACTTCTGCCCACAACACACCTGTACGAATATCGGCAGGGCGAAGCGGAGATGCTCCCGATTCATCGATGTTGGTCTCATCCCAACTGGAATCAGACACAACTGGTTTATTTGCATTCGAGAAGCGATTTAATCGCTCTTGAATCAATCGTTCCTGTCGTTCCAGATCTTTCTTTTGTTGATCAAGTGAGCTTTCCATGCGGCTCAAAGAGTTCTCACTTCTGTAGTCACTTGCGGACGGAGAAGAAGGAGCATTCTCAGAATATGGCTGACCATACTGATTCTCATATTGTTCGTCTTCGTACCGATCGTCATACTGTTCATCATAACGGGGATCAGTATGTCCGGAAGACTGCTGCGGAGATGAATTGTCTCTTGAGCGTTCTTCCCGGTCTGAATCACCGCCGCCTCCAAACGTAGGCATCCCGTTGGCAGGGCGCTTTTTGTTCGGATCAGCCGATTTGGCAGCTTTCCCCAAGAATGAGAAGAGCGCAAAACCGACAACAGCCACAATGTACAAGTTATCAAAAATCCATTCAAATAGGCCCATATGCACTCACCGCCTATCTTCCGTTTTTGGAATCACCCTGATCGTTGGAATTCGAACCTTCACCAGGTTTTCCCAATGTATTGCGCATTTGAGTATCTGCTTCAATATTTTTGAGATTCATGTAGTCCATCACACCAATTTTCCCACTACGCAAAGCCTCTGCCATTGCAAGTGGTACTGCCGATTCAGACTCAACAACGCGGGCTCTCATTTCCACTACGCGCGCTTTCATCTCTTGCTCTTGTGCCACGGCCATTGCACGACGCTCTTCCGCTTTAGCCTGAGCGATTCGTTTGTCAGCTTCTGCCTGCTCTGTTTGCAAGAAGGCACCAATGTTCTTACCTACATCGACGTCCGCAATATCAATGGACAGGATCTCAAATGCAGTCCCTGAGTCCAGTCCTTTGGACAAGACCGTACGCGAGATCATATCCGGATTTTCCAGAACGTCTTTGTGAGAGTTAGAGGAACCATTCGTACTTACGATACCTTCACCGACACGGGCGATGATTGTTTCTTCACCAGCACCACCAACGAGTCTATCAATATTTGCTCGAACTGTAATTCGTGCTCGAACATTAACTTCAATACCGTCTTTTGCTACTGCAGATACAACCGGTGTTTCAATTACACGGGGGTTTACACTCATCTGCACGGCCTGTAACACGTCACGACCTGCGAGGTCAATGGCAGCAGCGCGTTCGAACTCCAGTGGAATGTTTGCACGTTGTGCAGCAATCAGGGCATTTACAACACGGTCAACGTTACCACCCGCCAGGAAGTGACTCTCCAGTTGGTTCATTGACAATTGAAGACCTGCTTTGGTTGCTTTGATCATTGGATTTACAATTCGGCTAGGCGTTACACGTCTCAGTCTCATTGCTACCAGCGTAATAATACTTACTCTTACACCTGATGCAATCGCTGATACCCAGAGCATAACCGGGAAAAAGCTGAAGAATACGCTCAATACGATAATACCTACTACCGCAATGAGCAAAATCGTGATCATAGATGTGTCCATGTGATAATTCCTCCATTTGTTATTTGAATTTGATAAATAAATCCGAGCAGATTTTATGAATTACTGCTCGTTTGAAGAATGCACCACATCGCTGACTGTTTAAGCCAAGTGGTTATGTACATTGCCGAAGTATTAAGCACTTCGACAACAGAGCGGGTTTACACCGGTAATGCTTGCTGAACCACAATCCGGGTACCTTCCGCTTTAATCACAATAATCGGGGTGTCAACCGGAATGAAATCACCATCTGTCACAACGTCAATTCGTTCACCTTCAAACATGGCTGTACCTGATGGACGAAGTGGTGTCAGACTTATTCCTTGCAGTCCAATCAACTCTTTGCGCTCGGTAGCAGATGAGTATCCACGTTCCGCAGAGAGACTGTCACTCAGGATAAATCGATTCCATATCCCTCGATCTTTAAACAGCACTGCAATAATCGCAATAACTACCACTGCCGCTCCGAAAGCGATACCCAAGGAAACAAATGCATCACTCGTATCATAAGCAGCCCTCACAACCCCTGCAACAAGCGCAATTGATCCCAGAATACCCAAAATACCCATGCTAGGTATGAACATCTCCAGAATCATCAAGATGAGTCCGACAGTAAATAGCACCCATGTCTCTGCTCCGGCAAATCCCGCAATGTAATTACCTGAGAAATACAACACGAAACACACGATACCTACAATACCAGGAACTCCAAAACCAGGAACGATCAGTTCAATGGCCACACCTGCGATTCCGAGGAACAACAATATGGTCATGACAACCGGATTGGTAAGAAAGGATGAGATGTTCTCTGCTGTCGTCCGTTCTACCTTAAATACATCATCCTGGCTGTAACCGAGCCACGTTGCCGCTTCTTCCGGTGTGTTGCTGATGTGGTCAGCATAACCAACTTTCAGTGCTTCTTCAGCAGAGAGAGCAATAATTTCACCTTTTTGCTTGGTTTTATTGATCTCTGGCATTTCCACAACCATGTTAACATCAGTCATTCCAGCTGCAATCTTGCCATCACGACCACTGATCTCAGCTGCTCCCTGCATTTTGCTTTTCCAGAATGCAACAAGCTTTGGATCATCAACATGTTTACCCGTACTGTCCACCATTGCTGCCGCACCAATCATACTGCCTGGTGACATTACGATCTTATCTGCATTCAGAGCCAGAAAACTCCCGGCTGAAGCAGCATCTCCACGAACAAATGCAACAGTCTCAATCGGACTGTCCTTGATCAGGGTACCCAATGCTTCTGCAGTGTCGACACGGCCTCCCGGCGTATTGATATCAAGAACGATCAGGCCAGCATTCATCTCTTCTGCTTGTTTGAACCCGCGTTCCATGAACTTGCCAAGTCCCTGCTCGATTGGTTTATCAACCGGAATAATATATACGGCGCCACTCTTCTCAGCTGCATGCGCTGACGGTGATCCAATCCAGACAGGAAGCAACAGCGTCAGCAGCATTAAGAGCATCAATGGCCCCGTAAGCTTCTTCCGGCGCTTTCCCTTCACAATAGTCCCCCCTTTTCCATTAATGTTATACTGTCCAGCTTATGGTATTTATTACGTGCAATGCAACATTTCGTTTCAAAATCTTAAAATTATATTTGAAAACTCGATCAATTGCAAGTATAAAAATCCATAATAATATATATTAACCATTAAAAAGAAATTTTGTCATAACAAGGACATCATGCCTTTTGATAAATGGAAAAAACACCTCCTGACAAGTCAGAAGGTGTTTATTGATTTGCTTTATTGCAGAAATTGTTGAACTGCTTGATTTACCAGTTTGCCGTCCGCTTTGCCTTTAACTTTCGGCATAAGGGCCGCCATGACTTTCCCCATCTCGGCTTTCGAAGAAGCACCGGTTTCCTGGATGGTCTGCTGTACAATAACTTTAATTTCTTCTTCGGTAAGCTGTGTGGGAAGGTACTGGATGAGTACTTCAATTTCCGCTTTTGCATTTGCCGCGAGATCTTCACGGCCCGCTTTGTCAAATTCTTGGAGGGCATCTTTGCGCTGTTTGATTTCACGACTCAGGATATCAAGCACTTCGTTGTCATCCAAATCTCTTTTCAAATCTATTTCAAGATTCTTGATCGTCGAACGAATCAACCGAATGTTGGAGAGTCTGAACTTGTCCTTACTCTTCATCGCTTGCTTCATATCTTCGTTCAATCGTTCGCTAAGATTCATGTAGTTAAAATCCTCCTAAAACTTTCTCTTACGAGCAGCCTCGGACTTTTTCTTGCGCTTTACGCTTGGCTTCTCATAATGCTTACGTTTCTTCACCTCAGCCAATACGCCATCTTTAGCGATGGAGCGTTTAAAACGACGAAGTGCAGCATCAATAGTCTCGTTTTTGCGAACTTTAGTTTCAGACACCAGTTTTCCCTCCCTCCGACCAGACCGTCCAAGAGCAATAACACGGTTCATCATCTTTCATTATAGGCGAAAGGTAATAAAGGTGTCAACCTCAATGTAATGATCACTTATTTGAATCCATTTTATAACTCAAAGGTATTATGAAATGAATTCATTATATAAGCATTTGGTCACACATTCGTGGATTTAATGCATATGACTAAATCCTCAATATTAGTACCCATTAGCTCGTTTATTTGTGAGAATCGGACAGACTTGTCAACACGCCAAGTCTGGTACCACCCAACAAATGGTAATGCAGATGATGAACGGTTTGTTCTCCATCCTTACCACAATTGTTGATCAAGCGATATCCTGTTTCCTCCACGCCAAGACGCTTCGCCGCTTCTTGAGCAGCCAGATGAATCTCGCCGATCAATGGCAGATCTTCTGCAGTAACTTCATTCATGGAAGCAATATGTTTCTTCGGAATGACAAGAACATGCGTCGGTGCAGCGGGCTGGATGTCATGAAAAACGATAACATGGTCATTCTCTAGTACTTTATTGGAGGGAATGGTGCCCTCTACAATTTTGCAAAATAAGCAATCCATAGTTCATACCCTCCTTTGTATTCCAGTGTATGTATTCCCTTCTATCATACTAAATGTAAAAACCCACGTCCAATCTTTAGACACACAACCAGGTATTCTAGGTCAACTCTCCATCTATCATCGAGCCAAACACTATACAACATTGGATGTATACCAAGCCATTTTATCGAAATATGGTTTTATCACGAACTTTTCCCGAGTAAACAAATATGTATGGTTAATAACACACAAAAGGAGATTGGTTAATTTGACCGTTTATCAACATGTACAGGAACTTATGGGTAATACACCTCTTCTTGAATTAACTCGTTATCCATTACCGGAAGGAATCGGCCTTTTCGCCAAACTGGAATTCATGAATCCTGGAGGAAGTGTGAAAGACCGGATCGGCAAGTTTTTATTGGAGCAGGCCTTGGCACGAGGAGATGTTAAGCCAGGTGGAACAGTGATTGAAGCTACCGCAGGCAATACAGGAATTGGTCTTGCAATGGCGGCTGTAGGCCTGAATTTAAAGGTCATTTTTACAGTAACTCAGAAGTTCAGCGTTGAGAAGCAGCAGTTGATGAAAGCCCTTGGTGCTACGGTCGTGAACACACCCACATCAGAAGGTATCACTGGTGCCATACGTAAGGCGGAATCGCTGGCGAAAGAAATACCGGGTTCGTATATTCCAGGTCAGTTCTCCAATGCGGATAACCCACTCGCACATTATGAACATCTGGGCCCTGAGATTTGGCGTGATCTGAACGGACAGGTGGATGTATATGTCGCCGGAGCCGGGTCTGGCGGAACTTTCATGGGAGTATCTCGCTATTTGAAGGAGCAAAACCCGTTAATTAAAACGTGTATCGTAGAACCCGAAGGTTCGATTCTCGCAGGAGGTCCATCGGGACCACATCGTACAGAAGGAATAGGGGTCGAAACGTTAGCTTCTTTTATGGATGTGAGTTACTTTGATGCCATTCATACGATCTCAGATGAAGATGCCTTTGAGCGGGTCAAGGATCTGGCCTTGTTGGAAGGCTTACTGGTAGGAAGTTCCTCAGGTGCAGCTATGCAAGCCGCATTAAACGAAGCTGTTCACGCAGCTCCCGGAAGTAACATCGTCGTTATTTTCCCGGATAGTAGCGAACGGTATTTAAGCCAAAATATCTATAATGGAGGACAATGAAATGAGACCAAAAACCAAGCTGATTCATGCAGGTATTGTTGGTGATCCACACACTGGAGCAGTGAGTGTACCGATCTATCAAGTAAGCACGTATGAGCAAGAATCGGTTGGCGTACACAAAGGATACGAGTATTCACGTACAGGCAACCCTACCCGTCATGCGTTGGAAGAAGTCATTAAGGAGCTGGAGGATGGCGTTCGAGGTTTTGCTTTTAGTTCGGGAATGGCTGCAATTCACGCTGTACTGTCTCTGCTGAAAACTGGAGATCACGTCATTCTGACGGATGATGTATACGGCGGGACCTATCGCATTTTCACCAAGGTGCTGAATGGTCTGGGGATCGAGTCTACCTTTGTAGATACCACCTCACTACAAGCACTGGAGCAGGCTTTGCAATCCAATACAAAGGCCATTTATGTAGAAACACCTACCAATCCGTTACTCAAAGTCACCGATATTGCTGCTGTAGCGAAATGGTCAAAACAACATGAATTGTTGTTCATCGTGGATAACACGTTTAGTACGCCTTATTGGCAGACCCCGCTGGCTCTGGGGGCAGATATTGTACTGCATTCTGCAACAAAATATATCGGTGGTCATAGTGATGTCGTGGCAGGACTTGCGGTTGTCAACAGCGAGCAACTTGGTGAAGATCTGCATTTTATTCAAAATGCAATTGGCGCAGTCCTGGGACCTATGGATTCCTGGTTGTTAATGCGAGGTCTTAAAACATCGGGACTGCGGATGGAAGCGCAAGAACGCAATGCAGAGCAGCTTGTGACATTTCTCAATCAGCATCCAACAGTGAGCAAAGTCTATTATCCCGGGTTGCCCGACCATCCACAGCATAAGCTCGCTTCCATGCAAGCGAGAGGATATGGCGGTATGGTTTCCTTTGATGTAGGAAGTGCTGAAAAAGTAGATGAAGTACTAAGCAAAGTCCGTTATTTCACATTGGCTGAAAGTCTGGGCGCGGTGGAAAGTTTAATTTCTGTACCTACCCGAATGACACATGCTTCCATTCCCTATGAACGTCGGCAAGAATTGGGGATCACGGATGGTTTGATTCGGATCTCCGTTGGGATCGAGGATGTTGAGGATTTACTTGAGGATTTGAAATCTGCATTAAGTTGAGGGCATTTTGAAGTCCACGCTGGCTGATACTCGCGAATGGGTAGTCGACGATTTTCTAAGGAACACAGGGCATCTTATTTGGCGTTCAAACCCACATTTGAAATTATAAGGAACATCAGGCCCGTTATTTCCCGAAAAAACCTCAAAAAAATGCTGAAAGCGGCTGTTTATCCGGTTATAACGTGTCTCAGATTCCTTCAATTTCTGCTGACGCTTCAAAGCCTTGAATAAGATGCCTCAGATTCGTCAGCACTCACATCATGCTCTGCACCTCCAATCGCGGGCAACAGAACAGCATCGATTCCACCTGAAGGGAAGCTTTTTATCGGAATAGAGAATTAAAGCTTTTCGGTGTCCTGATCGTTTGCTAGCACATGGGCACGTTCTCGCTTATTCAGGATGCAGTACGCCGCTTGCTGCGGACACGTTAAGGCCCGCTTCTGCTTTAAGCAGGTTTAAATACACTTGTTGTGCCATCCGTTCATCATCGACCTTACACTAGTTAGGTTCAAAAAAAGGTCATGCCTTACAGAAGTTCACTTCTGCACAGGCATGACCTTTTGGTTGTTCGTATGTTGCCCGTTGTATTGCAAGGACTGTCGCGATACATCAGGCTGAGACTGCGTATGTGATAAGACCTCTCTATCTCATGCTGTACGGTACCATGAATGAAACATCCATCCTCAGCTAGTTATTTTCGAGGATTTTCATCGGATGCCCATAGGGTACATAAGAATGTGTCACTTGCAGTTATGCCTGTTTTTTTAATTTCAATAGTACGGTAAAAGGGTTAACGCTGTAAGCGCAAATAACGGGAGCACCAGTCGGTTAAAACGTCTACGGCCATAACCATAATACGGATAAGGCGTAGGGTAGCCGTAACCTGGATAAAATCCGCGAGTATGACCTATCGGATAGTTTGCTCCCGGCATTGCATTTGGAGCCCAGTTCGCATGATTCACCATGGCTTCCGGCCCAACCGGAACAGCCAGGTAAATCATTTCGTCATCCACATTTTCCATAATGCCATCGTAGTGCATACCGTCATTCATCTGTACACATACATAACGGTGCATGTGTTCCTTGCATATTTTCTTCGCTTCCACTTTTTCCACTTGCCAACGCCTCCCTGATTCTGCTCTTGATCACCTTTTCATGGTATTCAGAAATGGGCGAATTGACACTACTGACGAGAAAACACAAAAAAGAAGCACCCCGTGAGCGGCTTCCTTGGAAGGCTGCTGCGCGGACATCTATTCAGGAGACGTCCTGATCAGATGTCCGCCGGGGTACTTAAATAAAGTTTGTCGGCTTAACTGTAGTATAACAGCGGGATGAACCTGTATCTGTGATGTAACTCACTCCGCTATGTTATAAGAGCAAGAAAAGAAATATTTTCACAACATCAATTCGGTAATATTCAGTTGCTTGGATAATAAGAGACACTTCTATCATTTATATTGCTGAAATTTGGGGCAGAGAGAAGCGTAATGCCTCCCTCTTTTCTCCACGTCCTGCCGTTCAAGCCGTAACAGGTCACTTCTCCAGACAAACATACATCCGCACTATATTTTCAGCATTCTGGTCCAAGCCCGGATTGTAAGCGGATATACATCATACACGTTTCCCTCTACAGGGTCTCCAAGACCACCCGTGAGCCGTTTCCAGCCTCACCTGCCGGGATCACCACAAGCTTGCGCGGCAAACGTGCACGCAGTTCAGGCACGTGACTGATTACACCGACAGCCAAACGGTCGTCATGCAATTTTTCCAGAGACGTAATGACGGTATCCAACAGTTCAGGGTCAAGGGTACCAAACCCTTCATCCAGGAAGAAGAATTGAAGTGGGTACTGACCTCGCAGCTGAATCTGGGCCGACAGTGCCAAGGCCAGTGACAACGAAGTCAAAAACGTCTCGCCACCTGACAACGTTGATACCGGTCGTTTGACCCCCCCGTTGGCATCATCACAGATTACAAAACCACCGCCGGAATCCACCTCCAGTGAATAACGCTGTTTGGTTAGGAAGCGTAGACGCTGAGATGCCGCATGACTAACCTGCATCAGTTGTTCTTCGGCAATATACTCTACAAAAGCATTGCCTCTAAACGCGGATTGCAGCTTGCTGAGCAGTTCGCCTTGACGGCTTACCTCCACCCGCTTGTTCTCAAGTTCGGTCCATCGAACATGTCGCTGCTCCACATCCTCCAGATCACGTTCTGCACGTGCTTTGGCACGAAGGGCAGCCTCGTCCTCAATTCGGACCTGCTGCAAACGTTTGGTGCAGGCTAACCACTGTTCCTCTGATACGACAGCACCACCCAGCTTTTGTTCCAATTCACGCAACTGGGATGCCAGTTCACGCTCACGTTCACGGTGTTGCTGGATCTCTCCTGCCAGTCGCTCGGCTTCGTGGGAAGGAATTGCCGCAGACACAACAGCATCATCCGAGTCAAACGGGGATTGTTCCAGCAATTGCTTCCACCGTTCCTGTGCCTGTTGCAGATGTTCTGTGGCCGAGGCGGCTGCCTGCTGAGCCATAATGTCTTTCTTGGCTGATTCCTGCTTCAGCGTGTCCGCCTCTTTGAAGCGTTGTGCCGAGTCCGTAGCTGTTTTCCGCAGTCCATCCAGACGAGCCTGAGCCGCAGTAATCAGATCTTCTACCCGCTGCTCCCCAACCCACTGGCGCAAGCGTTCTTCCTTCTCGACCAGCTGTTTGCTATTGCCCTGCCACTCCGTTTGCCACTGAATCAGTTGTTTATCCAATTCAACCAGCTTCTGCTGGAGAGATTGAATGATTTGGTCTTTTTCCTCAAGGAAAGTCACGCTTTTGTTCAGACGTTCCTTGATGTCTTCGGCGCGTGCATCGCGCTCCTGCATCGCCTGATAGAGGGCCTTGGCCTCCTCCTGAGCGATGCCCGGCAGTTCCGCGGCCCAGCGGCCCTGCAAGGCAGCCGCAGCGGCCTCGCTTTCGGCCAGCTTGCGCTCCGCCTGGGCGAGCCCGGCACGGCCGGCCTCCTGCGCAGCTGCCGCTTCCATGCGGCGCTGCTGCGCGCCCACAGCCGCCTGCTGCAACGCGGCGGCTTCGGCCTGGAGCGGCGCTGCTGCGGTAGCCAGCGCCTGCGCGGCTTCGCGCAGCGCAGCGGCACGCGATGCCCAGCCTGCCGGGGAGCGCCCGTGTTCGGGCGACCCGACGGGCTCGGGCTCCGCTGCCGCAGGTGCGGCCTCGGCTGAGGCAGGAGCTTCGCCGGCCGCAGCGCCAAGCTGCGTCAGCAGGCTGCGACGTTCGTGCAGCTGCTGGCGCAGCCCAAAGCGCAGCTCCTGCAGCTCCGCGTGCAGGCTGCGCAGCAGTTCCAGGTCCGCATCGCCTGCGTGCGGACCTTCTCCCGGCGGCGCAGCCGGGAGTGGGTGATGCGGCGAGCCGCACACCGGGCATGGCTCGCCGTCGTGCAGCTCGGCGCGCAAGGCGGAGGACAGCCGGTGCAGCTCCTGCTCGCGCATCGTGCCACGCAGCTGTTCCTCCGCAAGGGCCAGCAGGCTTTGCTCGCGGCTAATATCCTGCTCACAAGCAAGCAAGGCCTCAAGACCTGCTGACGCCTGTTCTACCAGATGCTGACGCTGATCACTCAGGCGTTTTTCTTCCTCAGCCGCCGCCTTCAGCTTGTCGGCTCCCTGTTCTGCCGACTGCTTATAGGCTTGCATGTCAGCCTTGTTTTGCCGCAACTGCTCCGCGGCAGTATCCACACGATGTTTCAGTTCAAGCGCAGCTTGAAGTTGCCTGCGTTCCTCTGACTTCACTTCATTTGGCTTGAGGCTCTCCTGTAGCTCCTCACGCCGTTTGCGCCCGCGCTGCTGCAGCTCCTTTTCTTTCTCAAGCTGCTGTCCAAGTGCAGTTTGTTCGCTTTGCCCCTTTTCCAGAAGCTGCGCGAGGCGTGAGCAATCGGCCTGAAGCCCGTCTCGTTCACGTTGCAGCTCTTTTGCTTGTTCGAGTTGCTCCAGGCGCAGCAAAAGTTTCGGTTCTTCCTCTGTCATTTGCTTGCGTGCCGTCTCAGCCTTCTCCGCTTCCTGGACAGCCAGACGCTCATGTTCCAGTGCTTGCTGATGAGCTGTCTCGGCGGTATCCTGCCGTTGCTTCTGTGTAGCCTTGGCATCTCGAACCGTCTGCAACGCAGGCAGTATTGCATCTGCCGCAACGGATTGTTTCAGCCGTTGTTCGCCTGCCTCTATCTGTGGTTCCAGTGCTTTCAGCTTCTGCTGTTCATCCATCCGGGCCTGCCGTTCGTTACTTAACTCACGGATTTTACCCAGCTGCTCAGCTTCCTTCGCAGCTTCATCCAGCGCTTTGCGGGACAATTCAGACTGCTGAACAGCGGTTTGAAGAAGACGTTTCGTTTCTTCCAGCGTCTCCTTACTGGCATTGCCCAGTCCCTGTTGCTCCGCAGCAAGAGATTGGTGAACCATATCATTATCCTTGACCCGCCGGCTTAATTTGATGGCTAGCTGGTCCCCATATTTCTCCAGATGGAATAATCGTTGCAGCATCTGGCGACGTTCACTGCCTTTGAGTGACAAAAACTCGGCAAACTTCCCTTGCGGAAGCACCACTGCCCGTGTAAAATCATCCATCTTCAAACCGATCACATCTTCAACGCAGCGATTCACATCTGCCAATTTGTCGGCAAGTACCTGTTCTTCGCCATTAACCGTCTCTATGAATTTGCTGATCGTGTTACTCACCGACACTTCATTATTTCGTTTGAAACGTCGCTCTACACGAAATCTTCGAGTCCCCTCTGCCGACATCAGTTCAAATGTAAAAGCAACCGACAACGAATCCTCTGCATGGTTCATAATGCCTTGCGTCCCATTCACCGCACGTTCCACTTTTCCGTACATGGCGAGTGTGATGGCATCGAGCAAGGAAGATTTACCACTACCCGTTGGACCGAAAATACCGAATAGCCCCGTCTCCGTCAGCACGGTAAAATCAATCTCCTGCATCTCCCGATAACTTTGCAGTCCGGCAACTTTTAATAGAATTGGCTTCATCTTTCCTCGACCTCCTCACGCACACCTGGCTCGTCTTCATCCACAAGTTCCAGGAAAAGCTGTACCAGGCTGTCTTCCGGCTGTGCACCACCCGTCTGACGCTGATAAAATTTACGGAACAGTTCGTGGACCGGCAGCTCGGATCGTTGTTCCAAAAGCCCTGCTGCAGCCATCTCGGGATACACCGGGCGAATATGAATGATACCTTCATGTGATTTTCGCAGCTGCTGAATCTCCTTCAGGGACATCGCCTCGTCCAGCCACACTTCCATGTCGATAAAAGCCTGTGGATCACGTCCCTCATCCAGCCAGCGATATACTTCTGCCAGACCACCACGGGCCTGCCAACGCACAAGCGGACGCCCGGACGTTAACAAAACTTCCTCTACCTGTGCAGCTCCGCCCGGTGCCAGATCAACCATCGTGACAGACTTGCTCTGCCCTGCTTCCGAGAAGCTGTAAGCCAGCGGAGAGCCGCTATATCGAATCACACCGTCTCCTTTGACAGCCTGTGCACGATGAAGATGCCCAAGCGCCGTGTATTGCGCACCAGTCGATAAAGACGAAGGGTCCACCGTGTAGGCCCCACCGATCTGAATCGGACGTTCCGAATCACTCTCAAGACCGCCGAGCACATAGATATGACTCATGGCCAAGTTCACGGTATCCGGGCGAAAAGAAGCTGCCAGACGCTGCATTAACATCCCCACACGGTAACTGTAAGCCTGACGAAGCACATTTTCGTCCCCATCTGTTGTCAGCAGTTCATTCAATCTGGCTTCAGAAGGATAAGGTAATGCGGCAATCTGTGCAATTTCTCCGGTTCGCTTTGCATGGATAGTCACCGCTTCTGAAGTAGGCATCCCTACGAGTGTGATGCCCTGTCTGTTCACAAGCGGAGTCACAGAAGCCACACGCTCTGGCTGATCATGATTTCCTGCAATCACCACGAGGGGTCTTCCATGCTCCGTCAGACGCGCTGCCGCTTCATAAAAAAGTTGTTCCGCCGCTGCGGGAGGATTCACCGAATCATATACATCTCCGGCCATCAATATGGCATCCGCCTGCTGCTCATCAGCCAACCTGACGAGTTCATCAACGAAATCTTCCTGTTCACGCAGTCGGCTTCGTCCTTCCAGCGTTTTTCCCAAATGCCAGTCCCCTGTATGCAAAATACGCATCGTCCGTTCCACCCCTCTCCCATATGAAATCCATGGTTTTAAATTCCGATCCAGTTCTTTTACAATTCCACTGCATGTCCACCATCAAAAAAGTACAGCCATTTCCGGTCAACTTTCCGACCCAATATATCTTCAATGGCCCGTCCATAAAGATCCAGCTGGAAGCGATAATTTTTGGTGAGTTCATCCAAACCACCACGATGCTCCAACACCCGATCCGTCTTGTAATCAAGCAAGACAAGCTCGCCGTCCACCTCATACAGGCAATCGATAATCCCCTGTACAAGCACGGTTTCATTTTCAATCGTTGCCTGCATTTTGCTATCTTCTTTTAGCACCTGTGTATCTGAGTTCGCCGCCCGTTCATGAAGCCATTCCACTGGAGACTGATGTGCCGGAAGTCCATACACAAACGGTATTTCCCGTTTCACCCACGCTGCACGCAATAATTCTTTCCCTGGTTCTGTATTGAAAAATCCGGCCAGTTCTTCAGGTTCAATAGCCGCAGCATGATGGGGCAGCAAAATCTGAAGCTTAATCAACCGCTCAATCGTCTGTTCAATAAGCTGTGAATCAACGGATGAACCCTCTATAGGAAGATGCTGCATCAACGTATGATACACATTCCCCCGTTCTGCCCCTGTCAGCTGCGTTGCCTCCATGAATTTCGGACGACGCAGGTGCAGTTTGAAAGACGTACCCGCAGATCCCGCATCCGAAAGGTTCACCGTACCGTTTGAATCTGCCTCTGATCCAGTCTCACGCTCGTTAGATTCATCGGATACGCCACGTAGTACATGGCCTGCTTCATCTTTGGTGTAATTGATTCCTGGGGTGTTGTGAGCCAATAATGTCTCGGACTGTTCTCCCAGTTCCTCCATCACCTCTACGGACTGGACATCCTGCATCGCAAGTAACGTTTTCAACTCCGTGACAGAAGTACTGGCTGCTACTTGAGTTGCTGCTTCATAGGGGTACGTCCATGAAAGCCGTTGATCAACCTCGTTGATCAGCCGTGTCTCCTCTTGTTGAACTGTATCTGCACCTTCATCTCCAATGTTTTGGTTAGCCGTATCTTGTGCAATCTTCGTCAGCTCTTCTACAGTTGAGGATGTAACCAACTTCACAGGCTGAACGGCTTTTAGCGCAGCAATTCGTTCTTTCCGTACCTCAGTCATTCCGTCTTCTTCTCCGAGTGTCTGATCCACCACATGGTCACGGGATACCTGATCGGCGGAAATAATAGAGATCGCCCAGCGTGATTGATCATCTGCAAGACAGGCTGAGAACGAATCATTGCTTCCAGCAAGTTCACGCAGCACAACCGCATCTGGATGTCTCATCAGGGATGGTCCAATCCAGTCCAGGTAACTCCGTCCAGCAGCAAGCAGATAGTCTGGCAATGCCAGTTCAGGGCTATCTTTGACCTGAGACCACGCCAGCGCTTTTTTCGCGGCATCCTTTACAGTACCCAGCAGAATCATTTTCTCTTTGGGACGGGTCAACGCAACATACAGCACACGCATCTCTTCAGCAAGCAGTTCAAATTGCGCACGACGACGAATCGCCAGATTGGCTAATGTAGGATAGGCAACCCGGTTCTCACGATCCACGAACCTCGGACCAAATCCCAGTTCCTTATGCATTAGAAACGGTGCGTTCAGATCCTGCTGATTAAACATCTTGGATATGCCACCGACAAAGACAATTGGAAACTCCAAACCTTTACTCCGGTGAATCGTCATGATACGTACGGCGTTGTCCTGCTCACCAGAACTACTTGCTACAGTCCCGAGGTCTCCCCCGTTTTCCCGCAGTCTGGAAACATAGGTCAGGAAACGGAACAAGCCGCGATTCGCAGTTGATTCCTCATATTGTCGTGCGCGATCGTACAATGCCTTAAGATTACTTTGACGTTGCAGCCCTCCTGGAAGACCACCAACCCAGTCCAAATACCCGGTTTCCCGATACATACGCCAGATCAGTTCACTTAGACTGCCTTGTCTTGCCTCAAGTCTCCACTGCTGCAATTGACGCATAAAGCGAATTAACTTTTGCTGCAACTCCGAGCCTGAGATCTCCGTTATACCCATATCCTCGCTTGCATGTCCAGCAACACCAGCATCTTGCATTCCATCTGTATGGACTCTATGCACATCGAATTCGTGTACGTCGTCCAGAATCTCTGCCTCGACTGATGCTGCTGTCTCCCGCTGTCCCTGTTCCATCTCTGACCAAACTTCCGGCCACTGTAACTGGACGATATTGGTATCAGGATGATTTTCCTGCCGGAATTGTTGTCCGGCATTAGTGGAAGAATCGCCCCATTCTCCAGCAGCCGATATAACTGCATCGTAGAATGACTGTCTTTTGTCACCAAGCCGAATCTGTGCCAGTTCTTCTTCATCCAGTCCAACAATCGGGGAACGAAGCACGGAAGCGAGCGGAATATCCTGCCTTGGATTATCAACAAGCTGAAGCAGAGACATCATGATTTCCACTTCTGTAGCCTGAAAATAGCCCTTGCTCTGTTCTCCTCCAGCAGGAATTCCCTGCTGTCTGAATTCCTCAATCATGAGCGGAGCCCACATCAAGGTCGAACGCAGCAAGATGACCATGTCACCGTAACGTGCCGGGCGCATCGTTTGCAGGGCTTTGTCATATACATGGAGGGCAGGTTTGTCCGTATCCCCAACCATCTCACGAATACGCCTTGCGATCGCCCGCGCTTCCAACTGGGCTGTTTCAAGTTCGGCACTCTCCAGTTCTGCGGAGACCGATGCATCCCCATTCTCATCCGTACTCTCTGTCAGATCAGGACCACCGCCCTGACGATCGATCAGCATAAGTTCAGGTGTATACCCCTTATCACCAAGCGTTTCTAACGGAAACGTAGCCCCATATGCCAGTTGAGCTCGTTCATCGTAAGCAATCTCTGCTACACCTTCGTTCATGAGTTGCCGGAATATCATATTTACCGAATGCACAACTTCCGCACGACTGCGGAAATTCCGTGCAAGATCAATACGTTGACCTGTACGATGCAAACGATCTTCCACTATTCCATCTTCGCGTGTGCTCGCTCCATATTGGCGATACTTGTTCATAAACAAACCTGGCTCAGCCAACCGAAAACGGTAGATACTCTGTTTGACATCACCGACCATGAATCGGTTACCCGGGTTTTCTCTGGAGATCAGTTTCACGATATCTTCCTGAACCGTATTGGTATCCTGATATTCATCAAGCAACACTTCATCGAATCGCGAACGGTACTCCATAGCCGCATCGGAAGGCATCGACAGTTCAGGCGTTGAATCCTCATGTCGCAAAATGTGAAGACAGTAATGCTCCAGATCACTGAAGTCAACTTGCCCACGTTCCTGTTTGGCCTGTCGATAACGTTCTCCAAATGTACTAACCAACCTCGATAACTCCTGCATGAGTGGTGCCGCTTGCTCCAGCTCCTGCCAGAACGAAAACGCACTTCTTCCGAACAATGAACCTTTCAGGTCGGTAACTGCCTTTTTCGCAGCCTCACGGAGTTCCTTCACCTGATCTTGTAAAGCAGGGTCCGTTTGATCCTTTTTGCAGGGTTTCAGTTTGCCAAATGCAGCGGGTTGAAACACTTCAGGCAACCTTTCCCATGGCATAACCTGGGCCGCTGACAACAGCTCCTCTACCATCACCAGGTCTTCTTTTAACGTATCCGCATAAGGTGCCGGACCTTCAGGCTGCATGGAAATATGGATACCTTGACGGAGCAGTCCTGCTGCACCACTCAAAGCAAGAGCCGCATCACGCAAAATACTCTGAACCCATGCTGAATGTCCAAGTGCCTCCACACTTTCCACCTGAAAAGCAGATGCCATCTCAGAGAGCCAATGATCCGGCCAGGAATGACTGCGGGAGAAATCATACAACCGTTGCACCAGTCGATGCATCGCATCATCATTTCGTTCTCCACTGAACCAGTCCACCAATTCGCGGAATGTACTCCCTTCATCTTCTTCGCCATACTTTTCCTCAAACAGTTCTTCGAGTAGTTCCTGGCGCATGATTTCCGCTTCATTTTCATTCAGGATACGAAAAGCCGGGTTCAACGGAATTTGCTGATAGTAACGGCGAATGACTTCCATACAGAATGAATGCAGCGTTGTAATAGATGCCCGTCCAAGCAGCGACAGCTGCTTGCGCAGATGCTCTTCTCCAGGCTGTTCTTCCAGCGCACGTTCCAGCGCTTCCCGAATCCGTTGTTTCATCTCGGCGGCGGCGGCTTTGGTAAACGTAGCTACAAGCAAGCGATCCACACTGAATCCTTGGGAGGGATCTGCGATCTTGCGAATAATTCGTTCAACCAGTACAGCTGTCTTGCCTGATCCCGCCGCAGCGGCAACCAGAATGTCTTCTCCGCTTTCGGAGATGGCACTCCACTGGTCATCACTCCAGAAGCTTCCTTCCGGTTTTGGCATATTCGTCATGATGTTTCCCCTCCCTTGGTGTGAGACAACATATCCCAGATTTGCTGTTTGCCCGGTTTGGACAACAGGTTGTATTCATTTCCTTCTATATTCTCATCAAACTGACATACAGGCTTATACGGACAGAACGTACACGCCACTTCCTGCTGAATGCGATAAGGCTCAATGGCCACATCCCCATCCGTAATCCGGGTACCAATCTCGCGGATATTACTGCGAACCGAAGCAAGCAGCGTATCCCATTGCTCTGGCGTAGCTACAGCGGCGCTGCTATAAAAGCTGCCATCTGCTTTAAGGGCAACCGGAATAATGGCTGAATACCCCTTATCCAGGGTGTTGTCCATTTGTGCGATTGCATCCCGGTCTGCCAGCAGCAAACCTTTCATTTTGAACCGTTTCAGCAGTTCTTGCCCGGCCTGCTCCGATGTCATGCCGTTTGCGGATTGCAACAGCGGGTTATGCACATGGAAATACAGCGTTCCTCCAGGCATCGCCGTTTCTCCAAGCCATTCCTCGGCAGCACTAAGCAGCACCTCCAGATAGGTGAGCATCTGCAATGACAGCCCATAGTACACTTCATGTAACTTGAGGTCCGTCTGGCTTGATTTATAGTCAATGACACGCAAGAGCAGACCATTCTCGCCTTCTGCTACATCCACACGGTCAATACGACCCACGATCTCCATCACACAGCCGTTCTCCAGTTCAAAACGCAGTGGCGGCAGTGTTTTATCCGGTCCAAAATCAAGCTCCAACCCAATCGGTTCAAAACTTCCACGTCTGGACTGTTCCCCGAGAATAACAGATGCCCGGCTAACAATGTCCTTCAATTTGCGGAAAATATAACCGTATCGCTTGGTGCTTAGCAAAATCTCCCCTTGCAACTGTGGAGCAATCTGCTCCACCGTTTGCTCGGCTTCCTGACGGCATTGGTCTGGAGTCAAACTGCCCCAACTACGATTTTCTTCGCGTAACCGCATAGCCAGCTGGCTTAGTGCAGCATGAAACAGCTGTCCGATATCAGGAGCCTGAAGGCGGTACAATTGCCGTTCTTTGAGACGCAGCCCATGCGAGGCAAAATGGGAGAACGGACAAGCTACGAACCGCTCCATTCGTGAGACACTCGTCCTTACCTCTGTGCCATACAGTCTGCGACTGGTGGCTGTACGTAGTGGTAATGCTCTATTACGATAAAAGATCGATCCCATCAACCGCTCCAGCTGAGGTCTGCTTGTCTCTCGAGATACATGCCAATTGTAGACCGCCCACCACATTTCAGGAATGTCTTCTCCGCGGCGCCATTTGCGCAATTGTCCAATGAGCGTTGACAGACTCTGACCCGGATGGGTGACATAGGACCAATGCGCTTCTTCTGAGTTCGCAACCGGTGGTTGAGCGAGCAATGGCTGTTCTTGTAGACCAAACATTTTCCGTACATGGCGGACAATCTCGGAAGGAAGCAGTGCTTTTCCCTCATCATCAGCAACCGGGTAACTCAGCCACAACTGGCTGCTTGCCGCTGTAAGTGCCGTGTAGATCAGAAAACGTTCATCCAGCATCTGCCTTGTTGCACCTGGTCCAAGCGCCATGCCACGTTCCGTCAGTAACGCTCTCTCCAGTTCCGTTAATACGCCATCATCCTGAGGTACGGCGGGTAATTCACCATCAACGGCGCCAAGGATAAATACGTATTTGATGTCCTGAAGGCGTGTACGGTCCATGGAACCGACCAATACCTGATCAAGTGCTGGTGGTACCAGACCCAGCTTCAGTTCCGTCAATCCGGTCTCAATCATCCCGGCAAACAGAGTGATATCCAGCCGTTCATTCCCCATCATATCGACCATCTGATCCAATAAATCCAGCACAGCTCCCCACATCTGCCGATGTTCTCTCGACCGTTCGGGGTCACCTTGAGACTTAGCTTCAGCAGACATGTTCTCCAGCTTCCATGGGATCTCAGCATCTTCCAGCAGTCTGTATAGTGCCTCGCACTGGGCTTTGGCTGTCTTTGCCTTTTTCATTCGTTTCTCAAAAACACCCAAGGAATCTGTAATGACTGTTCGGCAGCTCTCCATTAGAGAAAGCATCTGGTCCCGTCCTCGACTACGGCCATCCTCACCGTTGTCTTCCAGGGACAGGCTTGGTACATACTTCCATGGTTTGCCGTCAGTCCAGCGATACCCATGGATACCACAAGCCAGTACATAATTCTCAAGCTGGTCCATATCTTCACGAGTGATGGAACCATCACGCGGAAGCAGCAGATCCGTTTTGACACAGCGAAATACATCCTCGTAACGCCAGTGGCGCCGAACAATATCCAGTGCGGAACGGATAAACTCGGATAATGGATGATGAAGTTCATTTCTTCTGCGGTCCAGAAAGACGGGTACGTCATAATCCCTGAATAGAGGTTCAGCTATATCAGCGTAGGTATCCAACTGACGAACAAGTACCGCCATATCTCGATAACGCGCACCTTCGTTTTGTGCCAGGCGCCGCATCTCACGCAGTGCCCCCTCCATCTCAGCTCTTCGGTTCTCCGCTGCAACCAGTCGGATTCCGGAATCAAGGCCTTCACTTTTCCAACGAATTCGGCGGTCGAAACCAGCCTCCAGATGAGCAAGTCCCGGACGATCCTTGTATCTCGGTGGAATCTCCGAATCTAGCACGGTTATATCGCTCCGTATACCCAGTTCGTCAGCCATCCCTTTCAGGCGCGCATAGGCACTTGCCGTGGGATAGAACAGTTCCAGTTCTCCAGGCAGTGCGCCGTGATCATAAGGACGATCCAATGTCAGTGCAATCGTCACGGAAGAGGACTGCAACATCAATCGACCAATCACACTCATCTCCTGTGGCGTGAATCCCTGAAAACCATCAATCCAGATCTGGGCATCCTGCAGCAATGCACTTTCCGACAAACGATCTGTCAGCTCGGTCAACGTGTCTTCATCATCAATATATAAATTGGTCAGTTCCTGTTCATAGTCACGATATATCAGATTCAAGTCATGCAACTTGTCCTCCAGAATTGGCGAAGTGGATGAGGTATTCCCTCCAGACAGCCCTTCTTCCAGCAATGATGGATCAACTTCATAACGTTTAAATTCACTATATAAGTCATTTAATTCGCCTATAAAACCCAGCTGGCTGCCGGATGCGCCAAACAGCTTTAATTCTTCCTTACGACGCTGGATCACTTTATAGAGCAGCATCTTTTTGCCTTCGGCTCCGATCGGAATACGAGCAGAACCACCTGCTTCCTGCATTACACGATAGGCTAAACGGCGAAAGCCGAGCACTTCTGCACGCATCGTACCTTTAATTGCTCCAGAAGACACCAATGCCTGCTCTGTTCGAAAAGAACTCTGTTCGGGAACGAGTAAAATCAAAGGTGTGCCTTGCGGTTCTTGTTGAAGCAGGGATGTAATTTCCCGGGTAATCAGCGAGCTTTTGCCGCTGCCTGCCCGGCCAATAACAAAACGAACGGACATGTCTAATCCTCCAAACCACACGTACAAGATTTTAATTCCCAGTATAACATATCTGACTTGGTTCGGAACATACGTTTGCCACTATCCGGTAAAACCGGAGATTCTCTCCGTTAACACGGCAAAAAGCCCGCAGCTAGCACACTGTGGACTTTTGACCGAAAGTATCATTCATTTAAACTTCATTTTATCTCACGAAAGATTAAAACAAGTAAAAAGAGACTCCTCTAATTCTTTTTGCTGCGCACTTCGAAAATAGCAAATTTCAGGTAATGTCCTTCATCCACGCCCAAAATTTGCGGGTGATCCTTACCAGCTGCCTTCCAGTCGATTAGACGCAGTACTTTTCCTGCATCTTCTGCTGCATCGGCAATCGTGTCCAAGAAAAGGTCAGGACGCATGTGATACGAACAGCTGGCTGTTACCAAATATCCGCCCTCATTAACCAGTTTCATACCTTGCAGGTTGATATCCTTATATCCGCGGCATGCACCTTTAACTGCTGATTTCGTCTTGGCAAACGCCGGGGGATCGAGGATGACTACATCAAATGTTTTACCGCCAGCTGCAAGCGCTTTGGAAGTATCTACTTTTTGTTCGCCAGCGCGCGCACGTGCAGTACGTTCATCCAGCCCCTTCACTTGTTCACGCAAGTACTGGAATGCATCAGCAACTACGAATTCGACCCGGTCGGTGAAACCGTTCAGCTCCACATTTGTTCGTGCACTCTCAATGGCATGCTCCGAAATATCAAGACAAGTCACTTTTTTGGCTCCATACTTGCAAGCATTCAACGTAAAGCTGCCCGTGTGTGAGAAACACTCCAATACAGTGGCACCATCCCAATATGGGAATGTAACTACCTTACCGCTTTTATTCACAGGCAAGAGCTGCTCTGTGCCATCCTGCTCAGTCGTTTGAAGTGTGATTCCACTCTTGTAGCCCCAACCCTTCATGAGCGGTTCGATCGCTGCACGATTCTCACGTTGATCGAAGAAGTAACCTGTCTTCTGTCCTTCCACGATATCGACTTTAATGAGTAGTCCATTCTCTGTAACCGTGACATGCCGTGGGCACTCTCCGTACAGCGGACCTTTGGTCTGCTCCAAACCTTCCAGTTCACGAATCGAGACATCACTGCGCTCGTAAATGCCTTCAGGCTGCATTACTTCAATGAGTGCCTGTACAATGGCTTCACGGCAACGATCCATACCAAGTGTAAGCAACTGTACAACGAGGATGCTGCCGAACCGGTCAACGATCAATCCTGGCAGAAAATCAGCTTCGCCATAAACGAGACGGTATGCCTCTCCATCCTGGATAAAACGTTCCCGATGACGCAAGCAATCGCGGAAACGCGCTGCAAAGAACGCCGTATCCATCTGTTCAGACTCCAGCGGTTGATACGCTACAACTCTTACAGTGATCTGAGATGCGGGATTGTAATATCCTGTCGCCAGATAGCGACCTTGATGATTCAATACATTGACCAGTTGTCCCGGTTCCGGGTTTCCGTCAACCGAGGCAATTTCGTTGTTAAATATCCATGGATGTGCATGTTCAAGCCGCTTTTTGCGACTGCGTTCGAGTGTAACTGATGGCAAGGTAGATCCACTTCCTTTAATTTAATAGTTCGAAAGATAGGTTTGGTGCGGCGCGTAGGTGGCGTTTCGGTTACGAATCGATCTTCCGATCGCTGTTGTCTCCAGATTTTTTTGATTCCCTTTCTTAAAGGGAAAATCCGGAGACAAAGGCGCACGCTTCGCTTCTTCAGATTCGTTTTCGTCCCCTCCATTACGCTTGCACGAATCACCGTATCTTTCGAATTGGGGCGGGTAATTTAGAAGCTTCAGCCGCCGATTGGTACTTTGGTCGCTTTAATTAAATGATGTAACGGTTACGGATTGGTTCTGAGCGTTGCTATTCTTTTTTTGAGACTCACCTAATCAAAAAAACCTTAAACAACCGCCACATACACGTGCTACTCGCTTCTTCAGATTCCGATCCGTCCCTCCACTACGTTTGCACGAATCACCGTATCTTTCAAATTGGGGTGGAGCAGTTAAGACACATTTCCGTAATTTTCAATGAGGGGACGGAATTAGGTCGCTTCCCTCTGAATTCCTTTAGGCTTGTCATGGTTGTCTTTTCTTACTCATAGGATGAGTTAAGGAACCCGGACGGAAGGAATGATGTTTCTATGTTTAGAGATGTAATATTGCCCCTACTATATGGGCTTATTATCTTTTTTGGTGGCATGAAGCTAATGGAAACGGCCTTGCAGCGCATGGCTGGGCCCATGTTGGAAAGTTGGCTCAATCGCGCCACCTCTGCTCCATGGAAAGGCATGGCCTTCAGTGCGGGCGCAACGGCTCTGTTACAGAGCAGTACTGCAGTCACCGTACTCACCATTGGACTGGCTAATGCCAGATTAATCACCTATGGACGCACACTCGGCATCATCCTCGGCACGAACATCGGGACATGTCTGACGACGGAGCTGGTGGGACTGCAGATCGGACGTGCTTCCCTGCCGTTGCTTGTCCTGTCGCTGACGGGCTGGGCCATGTTTGTTGTACTTGGTGAACGCAATCTGACCGCTCCTGAACGTACGCGCCAGACTCTGTTTAACATCCAGTACAGCTTCCTCGCAGCTGCGGGATTTGCACTTGTCATGACAGGCATACAGGTGATGCAGTCCATTGCATTGCCACTGCGGAGCATGGGCGTATTTCAATGGTTTCTCGACCGCTCTGCCGACAGCTTGTGGTGGGGCTTCCTGGCAGGTGCCTGTCTGACAGCGCTCATTCACAGCAGTGCAGCTGTCATTAGCATGGCGATTACGCTCGCAGCCACAGGGGTATTGCCTGTGGAGATCGGCATCGCCATTGTGATCGGGTCCAATGTGGGGACCTGCATCACCGCTGTGATTGCTGCCGCGGGCGGAGCATCCGCAGGCAAATTTGTCGCAGCCTCCCATGTTGTATTAAACATTGCGGGAGCGCTGCTGTTTATGCCGCTGATCGGCCAGCTGCATGCAGCTTCGGCCTGGCTGTCAGCGGACAACGGGGCACAGATTGCGCATGCCCAGACCCTTTTTAACATCACCAGTTCACTGCTTGCCTTACCGTTCTGTTACTTGCCAATCTGGCACAAAAAACCACCGGTCCACGCCCCATCGGCGAAGTCACCCGTGGCTTGATGATCTGCCTATCCAGACCCACAGAGCGCGCGGCTAACCGATTCGAACAATAATGCGTTATACGTTAATGCCTAACTTGTTCAGGGCTACACGCAAGATATCATCGTTATTATCATATCCGTTCTGCTGCTGTCTGGACCATGCTTCTTCCGGAGCATACCAATCCACACCCTTGATTTCTTCAATCTGAGGCTGTAGATCTCCACTCTCGGCTTCAACGAGATAATAATGAACTTCCTTGTCCACCGGGCCAAAATCTGCATGTTGGTACGTGTAAGCAATGATATCAACCGGCTCTACAATGCGACCCACCATACCTGTCTCTTCCAAAATCTCACGCAGTGCCGTCTGTTCGATTGTTTCTCCATCTTCCATTTTGCCCTTGGCGAGAGTTGTTTTACCATAACGATCTACGATAAGCTGAATTTGAAGACGTCCGTCTTCCCCTGTTCTATAAACAACTCCGCCTGCTGAAATTTCTTTTTTGTTCATCGTGCGCTCCCCCATCAACTTCATATCTTTATCTTATTTTTTGCAAAAGAAGGACCTCATCTCCCCGGGTAAGCTCCCCAAGGAAATGAAATCCTTGTTTCTGACGCCTCGATTTACATCGCGGCGGACTTAAGATTCTCTTCCAACACACGTACCAGCGTAGCCTGACTTTCGTTGACGCCAGCTTCAACCACTTTGACTCGGCACACTTTACCGACCATATCCATCGTTCCGTCAAAGACCAGTTGGATGTAGTTGTCGCTATAACCGTGCAGCTTGCCACTTCCTTCGCGGCCCTTGGCTTCACCTTCGGGAATAACATCCAGTATCTGTCCGACAAACTGCTTAGCGTACTCCAGCTGCATCTGTTCAGACAAGTCAATCAGTTCATGCACACGTGCATTTTTGACCTCTTCGTCCACCTGATCTTCCATTCGTGCTGCTGGTGTACCTGTACGCTTGGAATAGGGGAATACGTGCATTTCGGAAAAACCGATCTTCCGCATCAATTCATAGCCATTACGATACATCTCTTCCGTCTCACCTGGAAATCCAACAATAATGTCTGTTGTAATCGCTACATCCGGCATCGCTTCCCGAATGCGAAGCATCTTGTTGTAGAACTCTTCTGTCGTATATTTGCGGCGCATACGTTTCAACACCGTATCATCACCCGCTTGCAGCGGAATATGGAAGTGACGAACAAGTTTATCCGAACGTTTGATCACGTCGAGCATACGGTCATTAATCTGGCTGGCTTCAATCGAACTGATTCGAATACGCTCCAAGCCCTCTACCTTGTCCAAATCCCACAGCAGATCAGTCAGATCATAGTTCTCCATGTCATCGCCATACCCGCCTGTATGAATACCGGTCAGAACAATCTCCTTGTATCCAGCGTGTACGAGTTGATGCGCCTGTTGAATAATGCTGTTTGCCTCACGGCTGCGTGAGAGACCACGAGACCACGGAATAATGCAGAATGTACAGAAGTTATTGCAACCATCCTGAATCTTCAGGAATGCGCGGGTACGGTCAGCAAAATCCGGTACGTCCATTTCTTCAAATACACGGGTTTTCATAATATTGCGTACCGCATTAACGGGTTGACGGGACTCCTGAATTTCATTAACATATGGCAGAATCTTGTCACGGTCCTGTGTACCGATAACCAGATCCACCCCTGGGATGTCCAAAATCTCTGCCGGAGAAGTCTGCGCGTAGCAGCCTGTAACGGCCACAATCGCCTCCGGGTTGCGCCGAATGGCACGACGAATAATTTGACGGCTCTTTTTGTCGCCGGTATTGGTTACTGTACAAGTATTAATCAAGTATACATCCGCTGTCTGTTCATCAAAGTCCACTTGATCGTAACCTTCGTTTTTGAACAATTGCCAAATCGCCTCTGTATCATAGAAATTAACTTTGCAGCCTAAGGTGTAAAACGCCACGGATGGCATAATTACATTCCTCCCATTTCTCCGGATTCATATAACACGCAAGTTAGTGCTGCCATTCCAGCTGTCTCAGCACGCAAAATGCGTTTGCCCAGTCCAACAGATACAGCACCAGCCTGATCAGCCTCTGCCGTCTCCTTCTCAGAAAATCCACCTTCCGGTCCAACAACAATCAGTACTTCTGCACTTGCATCAGGTGCAAGCTGCTCAACAAACGGCTTCAGTGCATCTCTCAGCTGTTTACCGTTTTCTTTCTCATAACAATAACATACCAGGCTGTAGCCCTCAAAAGAAGATAACAACCCTTTCCAGGAAAGCGGCTGCTCAACGGATGGAATACGATTCCGGTGACTCTGTTCGGCAGCTTCCTTGGCAATTTTCCGCCACCGCTCCAACCGTTTGCCTTCTTTCTTGGCATCATATTGCACAATCGTACGCTCTGATAGGAAGGGTACAAAGGATACCGCCCCAATCTCAGTACATCTCTGGATCACTGTTTCCATCTTGTCGCCCTTGGGCAAACTCTGTGCCACGGTTACACGAATCCGTGCTTCATGGTCCATCTCGAGAGGTTCCACAATATTGGCTGTAACTTGGCCAACTTCAATGGTCTCAATTTCCACGAGTGCTTCTCTGGAGTTTCCGTCACTGACAATCAGTTTATCTCCAGGTTTACCACGCATGACCTTGCCGATATGGCGTGCATCATCACCTGTGATGATCACAGCGTGTTCATTAAACTGCTCTGCAGATACAAAATATCGCTGCATTAGTCAATCCACCCATTCTGTCCTGTTATGACTGGAATTCCCCCCGCCTAATGACAGGCGTGAATCCAATCGCCACAGATGATCATACAACTTTTACGTGTTTCTGACCAGTATTCCGGTCCAATACAAGATGCACTTTTAGCGATATAGTTCAATAACCAGCTTTGCCAGATCCACATACATCGTTTGCGCAAACTCATACAAAGGTTGAATCGTCATATTTTGCAACGGAGGTATAACAAGAATCAATAGGAAGATAAAAATGGACCATTGCTCCACCCCTTGCAGCTTGCGGCTGATTGAAGGTGGCACTACATCCTCCAGAATCCGATAACCATCCAACGGGGGCAACGGAATCAAGTTAAACAGGAATAGGAAAAAGTTGGTTAAGTTAAAAATAGCGAAGAACGTCGTGATTGCTGTCAGCAACCGCTCATTATCAATGCTGCCGAGTGCGCCCGAACCAACCAGTGAAGCATAGATGATTGTACCGATGATCGCGAGCAACAGATTACTCAGAGGCCCTGCTGCGGATACGATGATGCCCATCAATCTAGGCTTGTCGAAGTTAGCCCGATTAACCGGAACCGGACGTGCCCAACCAAAGCCGGCAATAATGAGCAACAGCACACCAAACAAGTCAAAGTGTACAACCGGATTCAGTGTGACCCGACCCAACAGCTTGGCTGTCGGATCACCGAATTTGTTGGCAAAATACGCATGCGAGAATTCATGCACCGTAAATGCGATCAGGATGGTCAGCAGGAAAAACGGAAGCTGATCGATCGGATAACGAAAGAACGAATTCCAAAAGTCCATACGTTACCCCTTTCTGGCTACAAACGCCAGCCAATCCTCATCACGGTGGATCGCACTCACTTCAAACCCGGAGGCTACCAGTGCATCATGTACAACCTGCTCTTTGTTCTTCCAAATGCCGGATACAATATAGGTCCCACCAGACTCAAGCGCATGATAGACATCGTCTACGAACAACAAAATGATTTCAGCCAGAATGTTCGCCACAACAACCTTAACTGGCAGTTGCACACCAAGCGCAGGGTCCTGGCTCCCAAGGACGGACAACAGATCACTCTCTTTAACCGTAATTTGTTGCTCCAGCCCATTCAATTCCACATTCTCTCTGGCACTGATTACCGCAACCGGATCAAGATCGAGCGCAAGTACATGTTTAGCGCCAAGCTTAATCGCTCCTATAGCCAAAATACCAGAACCTGTACCTACGTCAATGACTTCCTCGCCGCCCTGAATAACCGTTTCCAGTGTACGCAAGCAGAGGGAGGTCGTTGGATGTGTTCCTGTACCAAAAGCCATGCCTGGATCAAGCTCAATAATTTTCTCATCCGGACTTTCTGGCGTATACTCTTCCCACGTTGGTTTAATCGTCAGACGTTCCGATACACGTACCGGCTTGAAATATTGCTTCCAGGCTGTTGCCCAGTCATTTTCATCTACTGTACGCGTCTCATAACGAACTTCACCTGTATCAATTCCGAATTCGGGGAGTTCCTCAATTCTCGGATTAACTTCTGACTGTAATGCAACCATATCCGTACCTTCGGAGAAGTACCCTTTGATGACCGCAAAGCCTTCAGGTATATCATTCAAAGGAACGTCGTATAACTCACCATATGTTGTGTCCCGTTTTTTATTTAAAGTACCGGACTCTTCAATCGAAACCCCTCCAGCACCCGCTTCATGTAAAAAATTCGAAATCATCTCCACAGCTTCTTCAGTGGTATGTATTGTTAGTTCATGCCATAACATACTTGGTTTTTCCTCCTCATTTTTCAAACATCCCAACTATTGTACTACACAAGCTAGCCGGAGCACAAAGCCGCACCAGTAAAAGAAAAACAAAACAGGATATCCGCAGCCTGACTGCTCGAATATCCTGTTCTCTATTCATACATATCTGTTTCATTTACTTCAGCATTTTGCAACATTCGAATCTCACTTAGCAAAAACGTCCACCATTCTGTGTGATCATCTCTGCGGCTTGCGGGAGCGAATCGTTGGATACGGACACGGTCAGCAAAATTTCTTGTTTTAGCCTGTTTGCCGAATCCTCTTCGGGTGTATCATACACCTGACCATTGGACAACATTTCCGTGTCATCACTAATCAGGGCAAGTACATTCAATTCGCCACTAAATCCTCCGACGACGGCTGTAGGAGAATTATCGAAGCCCTTAACATCGTTTGATTCCAATGCAGACGCTTCATTGCCAAGGCTCTCTATACTCAATTGGTTTGGGTGCAACAATTCCAGGGCTCTGCGTGCAGACTCGGCCTCAGTCCAGCTTGTAAAAACAGCTTCGAGGGTCACTGCCGAGCGATCTTCAGTCATGAAGCTCCCGTCCCTGACGTCGATCAGCCGCTTCACTGCGGCGTAGTGCTTCTATATCTTCATGATCCGCAGCTTCAGCGCTGAATTCCACGTCCTCATTTTTTGCGGATTGCATACGTTTCATCTTTTCCGTTTTCGTTAAAATCTTGCCTGGACGTTCATGTTCTGCCATTGTAATACTCCTCCTTCAAATTGTATAAGTTCAACTAAATCATATTTACACTGACACTCCGATGACAGAACAACTTTCCGATCGCTGTTATCCCCAGATTTTTTTTAATTCCCCTTCTTCCAAAGGGAAAATCCGGGGATAAAGGCGAACGCTTCGCTTCTTCATTTTTTTCTGTCCTCTCCGTTATTGTGTAAATGTTTAGATTGAATCTTATATTGTGATCTAAATATGGATTTCTTGAAACTAGATCATTCCACCGGCTTGTTCGATTATAGACATAGCGCGGTGATGTACCGATTCATCTACGATGACCGTTAGTAATACATCCCTTCCCGTAGGTCCACCCTGTCCACCATCACTCATGCCGCTTGCAGAAGGGTCCGCCGCAGCCATGATTCCAGCACTGGCATTTGTTTGCATCGAATCGGGCACCCATGATGAAAAACTGCCGGAAACACCCGGCTTGTAGGAAGCCCCGCTTGGTCCTACACCCGCATATCGGCTGAATCGATTAATGGACAGGTCCTCCACTCGCAATGCCTCCAGTTTTTTGGCTGCCCCTTGAGCCTGCTCCGGGCTGTGGAAGTACGCCAAAATATTTTTCTCGGTCATCCGCTTCACCTGCTTCCCTAATTTCTCGCATATCAGCTATGCATATCATTCTCGCCATGCTATCTTTCCGCAAGTTTGCTCAGAATATACCGAAACGCCCCCACAAATTGTTGTCGTTCTTTGTAGCATAAATCCATGGATTTTGCCAAAAACACTGAACCACTAAAAAAAGGCGTACAAAAAAGGACACCTTGCGGTAAAAACCGCTGTGGTGTCCTTTTGGGCTTGCTTTATTTTATTCTCAGTCGCCGCGGAAGGCGCGTTTCACTCTGTCAAAGAAAGATTGTTCATGCTCATGTGTTTGCTCTCCATCCAGCGCAGCAATTTGGCGAAGCAGATCTTTCTGCTCGTCATTCAGCTTACTAGGTGTAACCACAACCACTTTCACATGTTGATCCCCTTGCCCCATACCGCGCAGGCGTGGTACACCTTTGCCTTTGAGTCGGAAATACGTTCCCGTTTGTGTACCAGCTGGTACTTTCAACTTCACTTTCTCGGTCAGCGTCGGGATTTCAACTTCATCTCCCAGAGCTGCCTGAGCAAAGGTAAGTGGGATTTCGCAATAAATATCGTCCCCTTCACGCTCGAAGAAATCATGTGATTTCACGCGAATGACAATATACAGATCTCCCGCTGGTCCGCCACGCAGGCCTCCCTCGCCCTCACCTGTCATACGCAGTTGCGCGCCGTCATCTACACCCGCTGGAATGCGAACATGGATTTTGCGTTGCTTGCGGACTTTACCGCTACCACTGCACGTTGTACATTTTTCTTTGATAATTTGGCCCGAACCACTACAGTTCGAACATGCACGACGATTAACCATACGACCAAACGGTGTATTTTGCACGACTTCCTGCTGACCGCTACCTTGGCAGACCGAGCAGGTTTCCGGTTTCGTTCCAGGTTTGGCACCTGAGCCATGACAGGTATCACAGCCTTCGGTACGCGGAATCGTAATATCGGTTTCTTTACCGAATACAGCTTCCTTGAACTCGATCGTCATCGTGTACTGCAAATCATTTCCCCGTTGCGGAGCATTTGGATCACGTCGTCCACCGCCACCACCGCCAAAGAACATGTCGAAGATGTCGCCAAATCCGCCGCCGCCAAAATCACCGCCACCACCGAATCCACCCTGATTCGGATCGACATGACCATATTGATCATATTGTGCACGCTTCTGACCGTCACTCACTACGTCATAAGCTTCTTTAACTTCTTTAAATTTAGCTTCCGCATCAGCAGCCTTGTTTACGTCAGGGTGATACTGACGGGCAAGCTTACGGTAAGCCTTTTTAATCTCATCGTCGTTAGCCGTTTTACTAACGCCAAGCACCTCATAATAATCACGCTTTTCAGCCACTCTTCCACCCCCATATCATTCACCATATCGCACATCGTGACAAAAGGAAAGCCAAAGCGCGGGAGCCCCGGCTATGACTTTCCCTCTAATTCGAACGTCACCGATGTTTAATTCGCGTAGAACTACGAATTAGTTTTGTTTTTTATCTTCATCCACAACTTCGTAATCAGCGTCTACGACGTTATCACGTTTAGCGGAACCTTGTTGCTCTTCAGCACCTTGTGCTTCTTGCTCTTGCGCCTGAGCTTGCTCATACAGTTTCACGGACAGTTGTTGAACGATCTCTGTCAGTTCTTCTGTAGCAGCTTTGATATCTTCCAGGTTGTCGGAAGCCAGAACACCTTGCAGTTTTTCTTTGGCAGCATTTGCTTTTTCAACTTCGCCAGCATCTGCTTTTTCGCCAAGATCTTTGATCGTTTTGTCAACAGAGTAGATCAATTGATCTGCACTGTTTTTCGCTTCAACGAGTTCTCTGCGTTTTTTATCTTCTTCAGCGTGCAACTCAGCATCTTTCATCATTTGCTCAACTTCAGCATCGCTCAAACCGCTGGAAGAAGTGATTGTGATTTTTTGAGTTTTGTTCGTACCTTTATCTGTTGCAGATACGTTAACGATACCGTTGGCATCAATATCGAAGCTAACTTCGATCTGTGGAACGCCACGTGGAGCTGGTGGAATATCACCCAACATGAAACGTCCAAGCGATTTGTTACCTGCTGCCATCTCACGCTCACCTTGCAGAACATGAATCTCAACGCTTGGTTGATTGTCTGCATATGTGGAGAATACTTGAGATTTGCTTGTAGGGATCGTTGTGTTACGCTCGATCATTTTAGTGAATACGCCACCTGCTGTTTCGATACCCAGGGACAGTGGAGTTACGTCAAGCAATACAACGTCTTTCACGTCACCTGTCAGTACGCCCGCTTGTACAGCAGCACCCAAAGCTACAACTTCATCCGGGTTAACGCCTTTGTGAGGCTCTTTACCCGTCAGTTTTTTGATTGCTTCTTGTACTGCAGGAATACGTGTGGAACCACCAACCAATACGATCTTGTCGATATCGTTAGCTGTCATACCGGCATCACTCAATGCACGACGAGTTGGTTCAAGCGTACGCTCAACCAGACCTGCAGAGATTTCTTCAAATTTCGCACGGCTCAGGTTCAACTCCAAATGCTGAGGAACGCCATCAGCAACCGTGATGAACGGCAAGGAGATCGTTGTAGTCAATACGCCGGAAAGTTCTTTTTTCGCTTTTTCCGCTGCATCTTTCAAACGTTGAACCGCTGCTTTATCTTTACTCAAGTCAATGCCTTGATCTTTTTTGAATTCACTTACGAGATAATCAATGATTACTTGGTCAAAGTCATCCCCGCCCAGTTGGTTGTCCCCGCTCGTTGCTTTAACTTCGAAGAAGCCGTCACCCAGTTCAAGAATGGATACGTCGAACGTACCGCCACCCAGGTCATATACGAGAATTGTTTGGTCTTCGGATTTCTCCATACCGTATGCCAAAGCTGCTGCTGTAGGCTCGTTGACGATACGCAGAACTTCCAAACCTGCAATTTTACCCGCATCTTTAGTCGCTTGACGCTGACTGTCATTGAAGTAAGCTGGTACAGTGATAACTGCTTGAGTTACCGTTTGACCCAGATAAGCTTCAGCATCAGTTTTTAATTTTTGCAGGATGATTGCAGAGATCTCTTGTGCAGAGTAGTCTTTGCCATCAATTGTTTCCTTGTGGGAAGTACCCATGTGACGTTTGATCGACATGATGGTACGATCCGGATTGGTGATCGCTTGACGTTTTGCAGTTTCACCAACAACGCGCTCTCCATCTTTTTTGAAACCAACTACGGATGGAGTTGTACGTGCGCCCTCCGGATTTGGAATTACGACAGCCTCGCCGCCTTCCATTACTGCTACGCATGAGTTTGTTGTTCCTAAGTCAATACCAATTACTTTGCTCATCCGAAAATTTCCTCCCTCAACAATTTAAAATGAATGGGTCTGATCTGACCCCTATTTAGATGTTCATGTTGCTAATCGTGCTCTATGTGTACAAACCTTTATATTAAACTTCGCCCACATTGTTCAACTATGGAGCCGACTCATTCCTTCCTATAAGGAAATTATGAGCTGACTTTAACCATAGCTGGACGAAGCACTTTATCTTTCAGCATGTAGCCTTTTTGGACTTCCTCAACAACGATACCTTCTTCGTACTCGTCGCTCTCCACTTGCATAATAGCTTGGTGGAATTCAGGATTGAACGGTTGTCCTACCGATTCCATTGCCGTCAGACCTTCGTTATTCATCACGGTTTCCAATTGACGGAAAATCATTTGGATGCCCTTGGAGAAAGATTCGACCTCTGCTCCTTCCGGTACAGTAGCCATGGCGCGCTCGAAGTTATCAATAACCGGTACCAGTTCGGTGACCAGCTTCATCGAAGCGTATTTAGCCAATTCTTCTTTTTCCTTCTGAGTACGACGACGGAAGTTATCAAAATCAGCCTGTGCACGGACATAACGCTGCTGTTGCTCCTCAGCTTCTGCCTTCAGACGTGCAAGCTCATCCTGCTCCTGATCAGCCATTTCTTCAGCTTGTGCTTCTGCAGCGCCAGCTTCATTAATAGGCTCCTGTTCAGCTGCTGTTACCTCTTGTTCTTCTGTAAATGATTGCTCCTCTTTCAAGATGTTCACCTCCTTATACGAATGAAATGGTTCATTCCCGAATCTTATTTGAAACGATGCGTGAGCATCGCCGTCAAGTCACGGGATAGTGTATTTAGAATATGAATGACACGTGCATAATCCATCCGCGTGGGTCCTAGAATACCGATCGAACCCAAAGCCTCACCGTCCAATGAATAGGAGGCTGTAATCAGGCTGCAGTTGGCAAAGGCTTCATGATCATTCTCAGTGCCGATTCGCACTTGAATACCAGATCCACCCGGCACGGGCATCATCAATTTCATGAGTGTTGGTGTCTCTTCCAGCAGGTCAAGAATATCTTTTACCTTTTCGATATCTTTAAACTCCGGTTGAGTCAACATATTGGTGGCACCACTGAGGAACAGACGATTATCATGTTCGTTGTCAAAGGCACTGTTCAGCACCTGCATAACTTCCTCGTAACGTGTAATATGCCGTTCCATCTCTTGCCCAAGTTCAGTATAGAGACGGGATTTCAATTTGTAAATTGGCACACCAACCAGCTTGGTGTTCAACAGTCGAACCACTTTCTCCATCTCGGCTACCGAGATTTCTGGAGGAATCTGGACCGTCTTGTTCTCCACCTGACCGGTATTGGTCACGATGATTGCCACAGCTTCACTTTCGTTCAGCGGAAGCAATTGAAAGTGACGTAGGGACGTATGGAATACTTCCGGTCCAAGCAGGATCGAAGTATAATTCGTCATATGTGACAAAATATTGGATGCATGTTGAATAACTTGTTCCATGACATTCAGCTTTTCGGCGAAGAACGACTTCAGATCGTCCAATTCCTGAGGCTCTACCTGATTCCAGGGAACCAAATGATCGACATAATATCGATAGCCTTTATGGGATGGAATGCGTCCAGCAGATGTATGCGGCTGTTCCAGAAAGCCCATATCTTCAAGATCCGCCATTTCATTACGGATCGTCGCCGGACTGTATCCAACATCTCCCCTTTTGGAAATGCTCCGGGACCCTACGGGCTCAGCTGAACGGATATAGTCATCCACTATAGCGTTCAGAATCATTCGTTGACGCTCTGTTAACATGGTGAGTATTCCCTCCTTCTGACTGTACTGTCCCATGTCGTTAGCACTCCGGTTAGATGAGTGCTAAGCGGTAATACAAAAATACCAAACTGACGTGAACATTGTCAAGTGAGTTTGATGAGTGGGCTCATCTATTTATAGTATAGACCAATGTCGACGAGTCCTAACAACTTTATTGAACATACTTTGAAATAAAAAAGGACTGCATGTAGGGCAGAGGCTGACTCGGCTCAATCCATGCAGTCCATTCAGTTGTTAGGCTGAAACGTTAAGCTCTTTTAATACCGCGATCTCATCGCAACAATCCTGCTTGCTGCAATGAACACAGTCGGTCCATACTTTCTCGGGGAAAATCTCTTTTTCCACCACAGCAAAGCCGTTTTTGAGGAAGAAGGATACTTCATATGTCAACGCCATCACCTTGGGAATCTGTTGTTTCTCCGCCTCTTCTACCAGTCGATCCAGCAATCGCGAGCCAATACCGAGCCCTTTGTGCCCTTCCGAGATACCGAGTGATCTGACTTCCACCAAATCATTCCCCAGACGACAAAGCGATCCGCAACCCACCACTTCACCATCAACTTCGGCTACAACAAAGTGCTCCAGCTGTCGGTGCAGTATTTCCCGTGATCGCGGAAGCATGATCCCACGCTCTGCATAGCCCTTAATCATTTCATACAGTGGTTCAACATCTTCCGGCACGGCTTTTCTGCATATTACCGACATCCTGCTCTCCTCCTATTACCAAGCTTTCCAGAGGAAAGCTGACTTCGTAGTTGTTAAATTAACACGCTCTGTAAAATCAATATGAATAAATATACAACAAAGCGTATAGAATTTCAAGCTATGAATTCAGCGATATGGACCCGATAAACTCCGCAAAAACGTCATTTCCGAACAGGATACCCTGCTCGCTCAGTCGGAAGCCGTCTGCCGTCCGCTCAAGCAACCCTGCGTTCAACATTTTGCCCAAAGGCTTCGCAAACACTTCTTCCATGGACTCTCCGAACTGTTCGCTAAACCGTGAGGCTGAGGCCCCCTCCAACATTCTCAGTCCAACCATCAGATAATCTTCCATGGCCTCCGGGCGAGCAATCTCAAAATGATCCAGACGAGGCAGCCCTGCTCGTGAAGCTTCAACATAAGGATTTATACCTTTAATATTCATATGCCGTTCGCGGCCCACATATCCATGTGCACCTGCACCCAGACCATAGTATTCCTCATTACGCCAGTAGGTAATATTGTGACGACTCTCAAAGCCCGGCTTGGCAAAGTTACTGATCTCGTATTGTCCATAACCTGCTTCTTTCATACGTCTCATTAATAGAAGATACATCTCCAGCTCGTCATCTTCATGAGGGAGTGGTAACTGGTTCTTCTGATACAGTGTATGGAAAAGTGTATTCTCTTCCACTTTCAGGCTGTAGATGGAGTAATGCGGCAGATCCAGTTCCAGCGCTTTGTCGATACTCTCATTTAACATTTTAACAGTCTGGTTCGGCAAACCAAACATCAGGTCAATGGACAGGTTATTCAGTCCCGCTTTACGAGCGTTCTCCAAACTGCGATATACATCATCCGTATTATGAATACGGCCAATGCCTGTCAGCAGATCATTCTGAAAAGCCTGCACGCCAAAGCTGACACGGTTGACGCCGCCTTCTTTCATCGCAGCGAGTTTCTCCGCATCCGTGGTTCCCGGGTTGGCTTCCATCGAAAATTCAATATCGTCCGCCCAATTTGGGAAATACGTCTTCACGGAACGAAGAAATACTGCCATCTCATCCGGTTTCAGAGCTGTTGGCGTACCCCCACCTACAAATATGGTCTTGATCTCACCCGGTGGATTGGCCTTGACTGTATGTTCCATCTCCCGTTCCAGCGCTTCGAGATATTGCATCACGGGCTGATCTTTCAGAACGTAGGAGTTAAAGTCGCAATAAAAACATTTATTCGTGCAAAAGGGAATGTGAAGATACACCGCTTGAGGCGCACCTGTCTTCCGGCTGTGTGCTGCCAATGTCATGGCAAGTCCCCCTCTATTTGAAAAAAGGAAAGCCATCCGGCTTCCCTTTCAGCTTAGTTATTTAATATTCTGTGTTGTAACCGAAATTGAATTCTCCTTAATCTAATTTGAATACACACATTCTGTGTTGTACCTCAAAATAGATTGTTTAATCATCAATTTTCAGTACCGCCATGAATGCCTCTTGTGGCACCTCAACGTTACCAACCTGCTTCATCCGCTTCTTACCTTCCTTCTGCTTCTCAAGCAGTTTCCGTTTCCGCGAGATGTCACCACCATAACACTTGGCAAGTACGTTTTTACGCATTGCTTTTACCGTCTCACGAGCAACAACCTTGGTTCCTACGGATGCCTGAATTGGCACCTCGAACATTTGCCGTGGAATCAGCTCGCGCAGTTTCTCACAGACAATGCGTCCGCGGTTATAGGCACGGTCACGGTGAACTATGAAGGACAGAGCATCCACCTGTTCGCCATTGAGTACAATATCCATTTTCGCCAGATTGGACTGACGGTAACCGGACAGCTCATAATCCAGGGATGCATATCCTTTGGTACCGGATTTTAACTGGTCGAAGAAGTCATATACAATCTCGGACAACGGAATCTCATAGGTAATGGTAACCCGGGTTGTGTCCAGATATTCCATATTCACATATTCACCGCGTTTATTCTGACACAGCTCCATAATGGTACCTACATAATCATTCGGTACGATAATATCTGCCTTGACGTATGGTTCCTCGACGTAATCAATCCGTCCCACCTCAGGATAGTTGGATGGGTTGTCGATTTTCATCACTTCACCATTTGTTAAGGTGACGTGATAGATTACACTTGGTGCCGTTGTGATCAACGGAATGTTAAACTCCCGCTCGATCCGCTCCTGGATAACGTCCATGTGTAGCAGTCCAAGGAATCCGCAACGGAATCCAAAACCGAGTGCACTGGATGTTTCCGGTTCAAAGCTCAGAGACGCATCGTTCAACTGCAATTTCTCCAACGCTTCACGCAGATCAACATAGTCCGATGTTTCGATCGGATAGAGACCACAATACACCATTGGGTTAATTTTACGATAACCCGGCAAAGGTTCCGGTGTTGGATTTTTGGCATCCGTTACCGTATCCCCGACTTGTGTATCGCCAACATGCCGGATACCTGCAACGATAAATCCAACATCACCCACGTTCAGCTCGTCCACGATGGTCATGCGAGGTTTGAACGCTCCAACTTCAATGACTTCAAATGATTTACCTGTTGCCATCATTTTGATTTTGGAACCCGATTTGATTTTGCCATCAACAACACGTACATATACGATTACACCTTTGTACGGGTCATAGTGCGAGTCAAAAATCAGCGCTTTCAAAGGCTGGTCAGGATCACCAGTCGGTGCCGGAACACTTTTCACCACTTGCTCCAAAATTTCTTTGATTCCGATTCCTGATTTGGCCGATGCCAAAACCGCATTACTTGTGTCCAAACCAATAACATCTTCCACTTCCTGCTTCACCCGTTCAGGATCAGCGCTCGGAAGGTCAATTTTGTTGATAACCGGTAAAATTTCAAGGTTGTTATCCAATGCCAGATACACGTTGGCAAGTGTTTGGGCTTCAATTCCCTGAGCCGCATCCACAACCAGCAGAGCACCTTCACATGCAGCAAGACTGCGCGATACTTCATAGGTGAAGTCTACGTGTCCCGGTGTATCAATCAGATTCAATAAATACTCTTCACCGTCATCCGCTTTGTAAGTCAAGGCTACTGCTTGTAGCTTGATCGTTATTCCACGTTCGCGTTCAAGGTCCATCTTATCCAGAACCTGTTCCTGCATTTCACGCGAAGTGAGCGCACCTGTGTGCTCCAAGATCCGGTCCGCAAGTGTTGATTTGCCGTGATCTATATGTGCAATAATAGAAAAGTTACGAATTTTACGTTGTCTTGCCCGAATGTCAGTCATTCCTTACCCCCAGAAACAGCCTAGTGTCAATCACTTCATTATAACAGTTGAAGCACAGTGCATCAATCCCGTGATGTCTCAACTTTATAATAAAGTGTTATCATGCACTCCCAGAGGTTATATTGTACCTTTAAATCATGGTATTTTATTCAGCAACGCCACTAAAAAGAGAGACCACCCACTTGATTCCACTATGTGAGAGATTTTGCAATAGTCCAGCCGTTTTGTCTGCCAACACATCAACCGGAGCCTTATTTTGATCTGCCCCAAGCACTTGGCTTGGTGACTGAACAGGTACAAATGGTGGTTCTTTAATTTCCTTTTGGACAGGTGCAGTCGAAACAGATTCGGTAACCGATGAAGTTGGCTCAGTTGTCACAACAGTTGACGTGCCTCCTGATGGATTGCCCATATGAAAGTTGCTGCCAGCCAGCTGCATTCCAAACAGAACACCCAGCAACATTAATACAGCGATGGATAACAGTCTTTTACCGAATCTGGACATGTGCATTGCCTCCTGTCACTCTCTACTATTTTTCCTTCATACATATATAGTTCTTATCCACCCTGCGACGAGGTTTTGGCACTGGCTTTGTCCACCTTCTGATCTTCCCAATACACTTGAGCAATCATGTCTGCTAGAATCTTCGATGTCCGTTGGAGCTCAGCTCCTGTGTTGTCGATGCCACCAATCTCAATCAAAATGCTGTTGGGTGAAAGGGTTTGGTTATACTCTCCATTGTTGGCTCCTCCGCCATCTTTGCCCCACACACCACGGGATACCCCAGGATACTTGGCTTCCAGTTTCTTATGAATTTTCGCTGCAAAGGCTTCATTCTGCCGCCAATTTGGATTTTCATGTCCAATAATGAAATATACTTTGGCGTAGCCCAAGTCATTAATAGTTGTTGTTGTTTTGCCATGACGTTGTGAATCGCGATGAATGTCTATGAGATACGTCAGATCATCATTTTGAGCGAGTGCCGCTTTTACCGTTTGACGGGAGTATTTATAAGAATAGTTCCAGTTATAGTCCTTTACTTTAGTGGGGTAATCATCCTTGGCGTGTTCTACGCCGATTCCCAGCTTCTCCAGACTGTCTGAGAGGTAGGATCCCACTTGAAACACATTGCCTGTTGATTTGCCTGATGATGGATTATCACTTTTCGTACCTAGCAGTGGATTGTAGCCTTCCCGTGGATGGGAATGATAGATAAGAATTGACTTTTTGCCTGTTGTCAGTGAATTGTCTTTCTCACTATTCTTCGCTGGGGGATCTTCTTTACCTTCTCCATCTCCAGGCTCACTCGACTCAGGTGGATCCGTATTGTCCTGGCCTGGTGGAACATGCAGATCACTACCGGGTTTTCCTCCACCTGCGGAAGCCGTATCCGTAAGACCGGGACCGGGCTGATAATCTTCGGGAGCCTCGGCTTTTTCGTTACCAGATCCAGGACGGAGCAGAACAGGTTGGTTGGAACCCATGCCCGGCATTTCTCTCGCAATCAGGCTCTTCGGATCTTGAGGATTTACATTTGTTAGTAATTGGAAAACAAATGAGGTGAGATTTTCACCGGATATGGCAGAGGTCTGTTCTTTCTGGGTGAGATGAGGCATCTCCATACCGAGCATATCGACGAAAAAGCGGCTTGATACGGCACTCGCAAATCCTTTCATGGAAGAAACGGGTGAATTATTCAAGCGTTTCTCTGCCATGCCCCCCAGACCCAGTACGACAAAAAACAAGGCAGATATGATCATAAGCAACAACAACGTACGGCCCATGGCCAGCACGTGCAGACATCTTTTTTTCCACTTTCCAATATTCCAGGCCAATATCTTGTTCATTCTGCTGTCTCCTTCCCTGCTGGACAACTCTTATACTTCAACTCTATGAGCCCGAACAATTTGATAGAACAGAAAAATGAAAGATTCCAGAAACAAAAAAAAGAAAGTCCGATAGATTCGGACCTTCTTCTCAGCAGTTTTAAGTTTTAATGTGTATAGGCGGCTACGTTATCCGGATTCACGGCATCATGGAGTGCAGCGTTAAGTCCTGTAGCGATAACATTGGCAATTCCTTCAATAAACTCATCGATTTCCTTTGGGGTAACAATGAGGTCATGACCCAGTGGCTCCAGTACCTCTTTCACCAGACTCAAGCGATCTTGCTCACCAATGTCGTCCAGCATGCCCATGATCTGTTTGGTCTGATCCGTTTCCTGGCGAAAGTGTGAGCGCATCATCTCAATCACATTATTCACGATGGTGGACGCATAACATACGGTTGGTACTCCGATGGCGATGCAAGGCACACCTAATATCTCACGGGTCAGGCCACGCCGTTTGTTTCCAATACCGGAACCAGGATGAATACCAATATCCGCTACCTGAATGGTTGTATTTACACGTTCCAAGGAACGGGAGGCCAGCGCATCAATCGCAATAATGGCATCCGGCTTGGTCCGGTCTACAATCCCCTGTACGATGTCACTGGATTCAATACCCGTTGTACCGAGCACGCCGGGAGCAATCGCGCTGACTTCCCGATACCCTGGCGCAACCTGATCTGGCACCAATTCGAAATACTGACGGGTTACCATCAGATTTTCCACAACAAGTGGACCGAGTGAATCCGGGGTGACATTTAAGTTGCCCAGCCCAACAATCAAAACCTTGGATGTTTTGTTGATTCCGGCCTTAATCATAAAATCTTCCATTTCACGTGTGAACTCGGCAGCAACTCGCTCCTGTAACTCGGTATCACCATTCCGTAGGGAAGGTACTTCCAAGGTGACATAGTGGCCTTTTACCCGACCAATAGCCGTGGCTGCTTCTTCATTCAGGACATCAATACGTGTAATCGTAATCCCCTCTTTTTTCTCCACATCTTCCCGCAGTCCGGGGATCGTCTGTTTCTGTCTACCTTGCGCCATTTCCTTGGAGTCGATCGCCAAATCGGTACGAACTGTATAGTTTTGCAAATCCAGTGTCATTCTGTCCCTGCCTCCCTTACCGCATTTGAGCATATTGTGTGGGAAAAAGGGTTTCTTTATACAGCATGTCGAACATCGTAGGAATATCTGTTGCATTTTACATGCTAGCGTGATAGAATATTTTAAGTTGTGAAACGTTTGTATTCATGCAAATGCCTTACAGGAGGTGAATGTAATGCCAAACATCAAATCCGCTGTTAAACGCGTAAAAACGAGCGACAAGCGCCGCGCACTCAACGCTTCCCAGAAGTCTGCACTCCGTACAGCTGTTAAAGCTGCTGATGCTGCTCTGGTAAGTAACGAAGTTGATACTGCAAAAGCTGCGATTCAAGCTGCTTCCAAAAAGCTGGACAAGGCTGTAACTAAAGGTCTGGTTCATAAAAATGCTGCAGCACGCAAAAAGTCTCGCTTGGCGAAAAAACTGAACGCTCTTTCCGCACAAGCGTAAGAAGCGTTACTTATACGATCCAATGGAAAAATCCTGAACAGCATAGGCTTTCAGGATTTTTTAGTATCTGATTCGATAAGTATAAGACACAAACAAAAGCGACCTTTATTCCGATGATTTAACCATCATGGAGCAAAGGTCGCTTTGTTTGTTATTCACACTAGTAATCTATTACGTTTACTTATCCATTCATGCACCAAGTCTCAATAAGAACAGCTCCAGACCAAGCACTTTATCCACCGCTCCTGTTTTCATCTGGTAATCCAGTTCGCTGAGGTGACTCAAAATCATTCTCAGACGTTCCGGCTGAAATTTACGAGCTTGTTCACCCGCAATCTTAACAGCATACGGATGCAGACCAAGCTGACTGGCAATCTGCTGTTGGGAGTAACTTTGTTGACCCAACTCTTTCACTTGGATCATGATCCGAAACTGACGAGCGATTAAAGCTGCAATTTTAATCGGTTCTTCCCGCTGCTTCAGCAACTCATAGAAAAGAGCCAACGCTTTCTCTAATCGCAAATTAGCGAGTTCCTCCACTAGCGAAAATACATTCTGCTCTGTACTACGGGCAACCAGTGACTCGATATCAGCACGCTTGATTGTCCCCCCATTACCCGCAAACAAACATAACTTGTCTACTTCAGCAGACAGGGTCTGAAGACCTGTTCCTGCATAGCTAATCAACGTTTCCGCCGCTCCCGTCTCCAAGGAAACATCCCGTTGCTTCGCCAGTTTCGCTATCCAACTCAACAGCTCATCTCCACTAAGTGGAGCAAAAGCAAGAACTACTGCCTGTTTCTTGACAGCCTTCACCAGTTTCTTACGCTCATCCAGTTTATCCCCTTGGGCCAGGAAAACAATCGTACTGTAATCTGCCGGATTTTCCATATATGTAAGCAGACGATCAACCTGATGTTCAATCTTGGATTCTTTACCTGCGGTGAACAGGCTCGAGTCCCTTACAATAATTAATTTGCGTGGAACCAGAAAAGGTACGGTCTCTGCTTCTTCAATAACGACCTCCACAGCCGTTTCAGACAAATCATATGGAATAATCGCAAAATCACGATGTTCTTCTTCAATAACCTGTTCTTTTAACATATCCGTAAATTGCTGTATCTGGTACTTCTCCGTTCCGTACAGCACATATATCGGTGCCGTTTCTCCATTACGTATTGCCTTTGTTGCACTTTTTACATCCATTCACGGCGCCTCCCTATCCCTCTTATCCTACCAGAAAAAGTGCAAGACAACAAAGGGACCTTACATCCAGTTATGGATGAAGGTCCCCTGTCCTACATCTATATAAACGCTGACACCAGCAGTTCTAGAAAAAGCCGGTGCGCGGTCATACGACGTCAGTTGTTTGAACTGAGATAGGACGTTTTGTTACTTTCACTATATGCTTGTCATACTGAAAATGTTCTTTCGTTTAGAGGAGCGCACTCCCCATTTTTAATTATTTCGCAGGAGCTCCACCTGAAACAGCAGGTACATTAAACGAGTTCTTCGCCGTTGTTCCGTCCTTGTCCGTTTCGTAATTAAATAGGGTACCATCCTTCGACCAACTCGCTGACTTCAGTGTCCCCTCTATGCTGCGTTGTTCAACCAAATTTAGAACATCCGGTTCGCTCACAGGTTTAGAGTATATGCTGATTTGATCACCAATAAGCATAACTACATAAGAGCCGTCAGGTGATTTCCATTCTTTTGGTGCTGCCGTTGTTGTCATTTCCTGATCCGGTCCTGCTGCGAATCCTTTGTTTCCTCCAGAAGCGTCTGCACCTGCACTGGAATCAGGTACAATGTTACCTTCAACCGGAACATCTTCAGTCATATTAGGTGTTGTATCCTGAGAAGTGAAGGATTGCGCATCTCCATTTTCTGTTTCTGTTACTCCACTCTCTTCCCCATCTGCAGAAGATTTAGGAGAATCTCCTGATTCCTGAATTCTCTGCTCAGAATCTTGGTTCTGAACCGGATTCTTTTGATTATCGGTCGAAGGAGTTCTGGACGAATTATCCTGCGGTCCTTTATTTGGAGCAGGCGTTGATTCTGTAGCCGGTTGTTTAGGTGTCGGATCTGACTGAACTTCAGGCTCCTGTACCCCATCTCCACCGTTCTCTTCAGGAATTGTTTCTACGTCTTGGTTATCTGGTTTAGTTGGTGAAACATTCGATTGATCCACAAACACATCGTTGCTGCTTGGTTGGGACGAAGTGGCTGGATCATAATTTTCAATATTCTTGCTTAATGGATTCTCGTCCACATTGCCGCTCTCTTGAGAAGCTCCAGAGCTCATCAGCATGGAATCGGCATTCTCAATCTGTTCAGGCGGATTTCCCCAGATGGCGAATCCCAATATAACTGCCGCAGCCGCTGCGCCCATGGACATACGTCCTGCCATCGAGTTAAGCCATTTTTGCTTCGTTCTCCGCTCACTTGAACGTTGTAAATTCTCAAATGTAGCGGGGACAGGATTCATTTCCTGTATGGTGCTACTTTGTTCCTTCCGCGCTTCGTCAATGGCATCAAGCTGTGGCATAATCGCATCAACCAGACTAAATTTCGGGCTTACTTGCGGTAATTCTTCCAGTTCTCTCGAAAGAGCTCTGAGTAAACTAAAATTCTCGGCACACTCCGGACACTTTGCCACATGCTGTAGCATCTGCGCGGTTTCCGCCTCGCCCAGATCATGATCCAGATAGCGGTGCATCCATTCCACCACCTCTTCGCATTTCATCCTGTCACACCACCTTTCTGATATTCCTGTAGTAGATTCTGTAATTGCTGTCTGGCTCTAAATAAATAAGATTTCACCGTATTCAACGGAAGATCGAGACAATCCGCAATTTCATTGTAGGATAAGTCCTGCAAATATCTTAGAACAATAACGGTACGATGATGCTCGGGAAGCTTGTTGATCGCATCCTGAATGTCTTGGGCCACATATGTAGACATGACCTCGTACTCCACATCCTGATTATCCTGAAAAACCATGTCATGTTCGTCAATGGAGACGGACGGCTTGGTTCTTCTGAATTTATCAATACAGATGTTCGTGACGATGCGTTGTACCCATGTTTTGAATTGGGCCTTTTCTTCGTATGAATTGATTTTGGTGTAAATTCGGATCAACGCTTCCTGCGCAGCATCCAAAGCGTCCTGTTCATTATTTAGAATGTAATATGCGGTCCGATAGACATGTTGTTCAATCTCCCGCAATAGGGTAATTAGAGCGTCGCGATCGCCCGATTGAGCGGCTCTGATGAGTTCCGGCTCTACCACAAAGGATCCCCCTCTCCCTGCAACCTTACAGACGTGATCATCAATAAAATTGTTGCAAAGTTAAGTATTTTTTTAATTTGCCATAACAAAATAACGGCGTATGTATTAGGGCCGCTGAAATCTTCTCTTAGAATAACAGAAATTGCATAACGAGTCACCAAACGTATCCAAAAGGGATTCCATTACTTACACGACTCAATTCAAATGCAATGGCATACATTATAGATAAGCACTTTTTTGGTTCCTAAAATAAAAAAAGTCGAAATTTGTCAAAATTTAAGCTGATTTTAATGCAATTTTCATGAAAATAGTGTATTGTAAATTTACATTCATAAACACGAGGTGATGAGCATGCCAGCTCTTGCGAAAATTCAAGCTTTAAAAGAACAAATGCCCAAAGAATACCAAAGTATTTCCCACTTTGTGGAACATGCATTGGATTCCATTGATACTCTGGTCGAGGAACATCGGAAGTACGTAGCTGCACAGGCATTATACGGCGATAAAATCGTTGGATCGGAAGAACGCTTGTACAGAGAAACCGTACTTGATGTCAGAGCACAGCTGTTGATGACTCTTGAGAAAACAGTAGAAGATCTGTTGCACAAGGGTGACAAACATTGGAACAAACACTTCAAGGATGGCGTAGAGTAGTTCTTATATTTCTTCTACATTTTGAAAAAATGGCCCGTTTTCCGATATTCTCCCTCGTGGAGTGTAACGGAAAGCGGGCTTTTTTTGTGCTGTGACTTGCAATCAAATGAAGTAATGAATTGGTGTATTCATCAGTAAATCACGATCAGTTTGCCATTGAGAAACCCTAAAGCTCTTATGCCTGCTGAGCTGCCATACACCCAAACCTCGATTTTGCCTTTTGAACTCGTTTCATACGAAATGCTGGATGGATCTCCCCACGCAAGGCGCACTTGGGTTATGTTCATTCCTAGAGCTACTTCTCCGGCAATAATTTTATTCCAAGTGGACTGAGACCAATTGTATTTCTTATACGGATCAGAAGAGAAGAATTGGTTGGAATCGTTAAGCATCTCCGTCACACTGGAAGGCGCACCTCCTGCGTAGGCAGAAACTGTTTTTCCTTTTGCATTACGGAAGACAATAGAGTAACTTCGATCACCGTATTTAATCTTCTCAATTTTGATATCTGATATGGTCACTTTACTGAAACGTTGCCCTAAACTCGTATCACTGTTGATCCAGTAGGACTTGCCAATGAAGCGAGCAAGATTCCCCAACTCTTTTTTCTTGATCAGTGCAAGTGTATCCTTCGATTCCACCAGAATAGAAGAATTTCCAACCAGCACCTTGGCCTGCTTTAGCTCAGCATCCCATCGAACCTGAATACCCGCAGCCTGTCTTAACAAGTCCGCAGGAAATACAGTTTGTCCTCCAATGGTTTGTACTTTCCCTTTCAACTTCAGCTCTTTGTTGTTCAATCGCGCAACAGCACTTCCCTTTTGCAAAGTAATAATGTCATCTCCAAATTGAATTTCAAAAGAGGAGCCTTTGACATCAACTTTAGCTCCCAATGTTTTAAACACCGACTGTACTGGCAAGTATACATTTCCATCCAGCAATGTGGCACCTGATAACTTTTGCTCTGAATCAACGTTCAGTTGAAGACTTGAAGCCAAATCACCTATCTTCAATGTCACTTTGGTTGTTCCCATGCCCGTAACCTTTAGTTTGCCTCCTGCCTGAATCTGTGCAACTTGTGGCTGCTCCACTATAAGTTCTTCAGGCAACGGCGCACGTTTGTTTTTGAAACCATTACTATACTTCTCCTGAACGGTAAGGGTAATCGTATCCCCAATATTAGCTTCCTTGGAAGAGGCCGTAAGTGTCACTTGATTTAACGCGGGTGCTAATAGAGGCGTTAACTTTCCATTATCATATGTAGCCCATGATCCATCCTGTAACTCTGCATATAGTTCATCCAGAATAGGCGCATACACCATCTGCGATACGTTACTTAAACCCGGCAGTTGCTCGCCCTTATATTTGGCAGTTCGATCGTAGCTCCAGACGGTTCCATCCTGTTTCACCGTGAGCAGCTTATGCGTACCCCCCCACCAAATCAAAGATTGCACATTATTTGCAACCGTGATGTAGTCATCCTCATATAGCATACTTACGATCACTACCGAGCCATCATTTTTTAGCACTGCTGCGTAAACACCATTTGTTGCAATTGCTTTACCATCAGGTACATTTCCTGCTTTACGTATTTTGTTGTATTTGTCATAATATATATCTCCTGATGAAGATAATGCAGTATAAGAAGAATCTCTCCCAGAACTATCCCGATAAGAATCCACATCGATAATCGATTCCAAAACCTTAGCCTGATCATCAAAATTATAAAGGTTTCCATCCTGAAGCTGAACCCATCCATGGCCATATACCTTAATCACACCATTGAATTGTTTCGTTACTGGTTTATGCGCATTGTCCTTATCCCACCGAATCACTTGGCCATCGGCAGTCCACCCAAAGATGGAATGGTCGTCAGATTTTGAAATACCAATCAGTTTTCGATTTTGTGTCCATATTCCACTTGTGGCCCCTTTAGACCAAAGTGTACCATCGTCCAGCAAATAGTCATTTCGGTCTAGAACTGAAGTGATGGAATTACCCGATCCAGATGATGCCAAAGCGGAGGACTGTCCTCCGATCAAACCGATAACCAAAAGTCCAATCCATAGGGCTATCGCTTTTCTAATCCATTTCACTCTAAACTTCTGAGTTGCATTACTTTTCCTTTTACTTGGTGTCATTTCTACAAGTTCCATTTTTTTGATCCCCTTATGATTATGTATAGTGCTACGATCACTAAGTATCTCTATCCCTCCTCCAAGGCAGGCTTAACTATTATTCGGTAAAAATAACCATAATCCTGCAAATAAAATTACTGACTAATAACAAACACAACTAAAACCATATTTTTACATATAATTAACGAATAACATACAAATAATTCTATTCAATCACCTAAAATGGAACATATAAACGTACATCCGTAACAAAATTTCAATTGAATATATGGGAGATTAAATGAATCTAAAAACTTTTTTTAAATACTTCCTGGGAATCTTTCTACTCTCTAATGTGTTACTTGTTGCATTTAATATGATAATGGGGCATAAAAGTTGGGACCAAATTGATCACGTACTTAACTTATTTAGCGCAATTATAATTAGCTTGCCGATTAGTATCTTAAAAGCAAAAAAGTAACATATTTTTAGTCAACTCCCCTAAGTGACAGTCGAGATGTGCTTAAAGTACATAGACATTGAAATATGTCACCATCATGCAATTCAAGAAAAAAGTCGTTCGCAGTGAAACGACTTTTTTTCCTTTATAGGTCAACCAAGTACTCTCTTTCTTTAACTCCCACTTTTCCTACACCTCCGTATGTTAAAATATAGTAACTCTCTTAGTTAATCTCTTGTTAAATATAGTTTTTTAAGATGGAGGTCAATATTTGAAATGACAAAAACTCATAGAATCCATAGGCCGCGCGGAAAAATACTTGCAGCTATATTAACTGCAATAGTAATTTCACTTGTAATGGGTTTATATCACTACGTTCCCTTGGATGAAAGAATAGAGAATACCCACTATTATTCATTCGGGTATACATTTGCGGTTGGATTATTGATTAACCTCGCTATTCTAATTTTCTTAATTATGCCACTTTCCATATTGGTGGATGGATTACTTTTATACAGAAGAAAAGATAATACGTATATGAGATTGCTCGTTGCTATTGCGGCATATGGTCTATTAGGCTTCATAGGTGGGGTCATCTACTCGATATTTACACTTAACTTCATTACTTTTTCTGGTCAGACTATCCACATTATTGTAAGCTCTCTTGTCTTTTTTGCCTTACAGTTGGTATTAAATCGGAGCTTTTTTCACTTATCTTCACACCGATAAATAGAGTGCGTACGACTTAACCCATAAGGTTTGCATTTAGTAAACTTATGCTTCCAATAGTGATGGCACTTCAGTATCATCTTGGTATCATCACAAACAAATGGATAACTCAACGAAAAATTAAGAGCAGTCTAGAAAACTACAGACTGCTCTTAATTTTTCAACTAACGTTTCCCGTTAGCGTAACAAGTACTAGTGCTTGTTTGGTCTTATAGTTTTATGCATTAAAGTATAATCTTATCAACAATATAGTAAGTAGAACTTAATCACACTTAAGATATCTTAACTCATCTTCTCTTCATTGGAGAATTTTCAGCTAGATCCCTGCAACACTTTTAATTATAAAAAATAAAACTGGAATCACCAATGATGGAATTAAATTGAGTGAATTGAATTTACATATGCCAAGTATACTTAATCCAGAGCAAAAAATAAGAATTCCTCCTACAATTGATATTTCAGTTAGCAGCACCGGAGTAATTAAACCTGATAAAACATGTGCTAATAAGAAAAGTAAGCCTTGCCAACAAAATAGGATTAGCGCTGAGATAGTAATCCCAATTCCAAATGTAGACGCCAATACAATAGATGTAACTCCGTCAAGTATTGCATTGGTGAATAAATAGGAATGATTATCTCGAAGTGCACTTTCTATGGGTCCTATGATGGATAGTATACCTAAACAGAAAAGCAGGATTGCAGTCGATAAGCCTTCAGCTAGGTTCCCTTTAGAATATTTATTGACCATCCCTTTGAAACGTCTTTCCAGATCAAGACTCTGTCCTATAACACCGCCCAAAGCCAAACTTACAATAAATAACACAGGGTATTTAGTGCCTGACAGGTTAGAAACCGCAGCATGAATACCAAGAATAGTTGCAACTAAACCCATGGCCTGCATAAGAATGTTTTGATATGACTCTTTCAATCCCTTTTTAAATAACGTTCCTACCATACTACCTATAATTATGGCTACTACATTAACAATGGTTCCGATCATTTATTTTCTCCCCTAAAACTTATTTCCTATAAAATAAACCCTCCAGCAGATGGAGGGTCAAGAGATAATTATTGGTTTAGGGGAATTTGAATCTCGGTGACGAATCTAGAAATGTTGTTTGTGAGCCCATAATCGATGTAAGTAATCTCAATTACGTCATCAACCACAGAATACCCGCACTGCTTAATATATAGTAATAATTTTTCATAATAAGGTGCTGCATCTGCATGTGTGCCTACAAAACGAAAGGTCAGATACTTGTTTTTAGGAAGGCACTTTACGCTACTATTAAAGTTCAACTGATTGTCCGGATTAACGAATACAAATAAGGAATTGTACTCCTGAATATTCCCTAGTTCTAACTCTTTAATAGAAATGGTTAAACCAACTTGTCCGAGAAAAATGCTGGATTTCAAATTGTTACTATTCTCTAAATAACGTATAGGCATTTCAAGATTTTCGTTTCGACGAATCTTTTGTTTCAGCATTATTATTGTACGATCTGGAAACCAAGATTCACGCATTTTGAAAAGGTCTTCCGTTTTCGAAACATCTTCAATTTGCTGAATTCGTTCGCAAATTTTCATATGAATATGATTAAACTTCTGAATTTTCTCTTCTGTTCTTCGTTGTTGCTCTTTTAATAAGTTCAGTATCTCATCTATTTCACGGTTGTCTAAGAACTTCTTAATTTCTTTAAGCGGAATATCCAGTGCTTTTAAATAAAGAATCGTATTCAATCGTTCAAATTGGTTAATTGAATAGTACCTATAGCCTGTCTGCTCTTCAACATATGTTGCTCATTATTGAATGCTCCTTCCAAAGTTTGAGCCTGATCAAAAAATATAATGTTTCTGACTAAATATTAAAGGATAATTCTGCATTATTACTAGCTATTCTGACTTCGGAGACAACATATAGTCACCTTGAAGGAGATTATCTCCTTTTTGCGAGGAGATGATAATCATAAAGATCAAAGACATTCCATTAACTGCCTATAGCTTACCTGAACAAACTTAGATTTGCACCATTTCCATTTTTGGCTCACGCAGTTTAATAGAACTTATAAAACGAATACGGTGCCCTAGGCTGCTTGGTTTTAGACGATCCGATTGCTTTGATAAGTATTCCTTCAGGAGATTTAAAGTTACCCCCGAAATATCTACGTCTCCAAGATCCAGAACCAACATCTTTTGTTGTAAAGCATAGGCGCGCAATGTATTCGGGCTAAACCCTTGAATTCGTTTATCTGCCTCATATTGATTCCAAAGTTCACTTAAAATCATAATAAAACCTCCTATAAGAGCAATTAATTCTAGTTTGCTTCAAATAAGAGGTTTTAGACTGGGGCTATATAACTAAAGTTTACTGTTAGTTCAATATTGAGCACAAGCAAGGGTGGTAAGAACAAATCATACAGTGTTATTTAAGAAATTATACCCCACCGTAAGGCTTTCGCCTTGCACGGTAGGTTTTGCCATTATTATCAGATTTGCGTTCCGTTGGGTAGATCGAACTCCGGCTTCAAAAGCACGACATCTCCTGTCCAGGCAGTCAGCCCAGAACCAAAACTTCTGAATCGAATCCCGCTATGCGGCGCGGTGAAAAGTGAAGACGCCTACGATTTTTTTCCGACACGGCTATCCATTAAGACTTCCCGATCGCGACTTAGGATTGAAACTCTTTTCCCCATACTCTTATAGAATCGATGATACTCGACAATTTATTTCCTTGTTCAGTGAGGGAGTATTCTACTTTGGGTGGCACAGTGTCATCTACTATCCTATTCACAATTCCATCCGCCTCGAGTTCCCTGAGTTGTAAAGTCAACATCCGTTGTGTAATCCCTGGTATTAATCGTTTAAGTTCATTAAATCTGACCGATTTTTCGGATAAAATGTCGATAATGATTCCCTTCCATTTTCCTCCTATCATATGTAAAACCATTTCAACAGGACAGGCCTTTATAACCTCTTCACTGCAATCGCCATAATTTTTTAATCCATATCCCATATTGCCACTCCATTCATTAAGTTACAAAAATGTGCGTACTTATAAGTATCAATCATTTCCACTATATTAACTATATCAGAAATGAAAGGAGATATATCACGGTTACAATGAGAGAATCTTAATGGCAGTCACAACTATAAGAATTAAATACATTTTCGTAGGTATAGGTTTTAGAAAACAGATTAGGGAGGCAATTTTATGAATAAATCCAAGATCGTATTAATTACAGGTGGCAATAAGGGTATTGGTTTTGAGACAGCAAGACAATTGGGAAACATGGGGTATGAGATTTTAATAGGAGCAAGAAGCGAAGAAAAAGGACATGAGGCCGTAACGCACTTGGAAACGGAGAACATTAAAGCTAAAACGGTGGTTCTTGATGTCACAAAACCCAGCTCCGTTCTCTCGGCAGTAGAATGGATTGAACAAGAATATGGATACCTTGATATCTTGATTAATAATGCAGGCGTGTTTTTTGAAGGCAACACATCTCCAAGGGAACTGGAACTGTCCGTTCTCAAGAATACTTATGAGACAAACGTTTTCGGCGTATTTTCTGTCACTAAAGCATTACTTCCATTGCTCCAAAAATCTTCTGCCGGAAGAATCGTAAATCTTTCCAGCGCATTAGGTTCCTTAACTTTGAATTCAGACCCAACGTCGGAATTTTATAATGTGAATTCGCTCGCCTATAATAGTTCCAAAACGGCTGTAAATGCTTTAACTGTTTTCTTTGCTAAAGAATTAAGAGATACTCCTATTAAAATCAACTCAGTTTGCCCTGGATTTACAGCTACCGATTTAAATGATAATAGTGGCTATCGCACAGTCGAACAAGCAGCTTCCAGTGTAGTTAAGCTCGCCACAATCAATAATGATGGTCCAACTGGTAGCTTTTTTGATGAAAATGGAGTTGTGCCTTGGTAAACCATTTTACCCGGGCAGTTTCTGAGTATTCCGTAAGCTATATGGAGTTTACCCCGTCCCACTCACCAGAGTAGCGGAGTAGACTCTCTGTATAGTCAAGGCTATAAGGACTTGTTCATGTCCACTATCGGCAATAGGGTCAAATTCATGTACCTGACCAAGGACATGAACTTGACCCTTTAAAATGAAAAAACGCGTCTAGAGCGGGTTTGTATAGGGCTGTATTAATAAAGCTCTATAACTTTGCAATCAGCGATCTACAATCCAGTATTGTAATTTAATATTGATTGTTAAGTTGAATATGTATTTAAACTAACCTGCCCGTTAGTTAAATGAAAAGTCGTCATAATGGGGACTCATGGCAACTTTATGCTTCCAGTTTCGACTCATGGCAAACTTATGCTTCTATTTGTGTTCCGAAAGGCAAAAAACAACGGAAATTAAAGCAAATTCCAGCACACATATGGGTGAAATTTATCTTCTTATGGGTTAAGTCACATTTTTGCATGCCGTGACATCCGTTTTTATAAACTCTTCAACCTGCTTATCATGCAACCATGTAATGTAAATTCCGTCACTCAACTCCAACCAACTTGTACCGAATATCGATCTTTCCATCCTTCACTTTCATCTGTACCTCACCCATCAGATCGGTCCGATAAATATCTGACCCGGTAGCCTCCAGACGTTCCATCACTCCCGGATTGGGATGCCCATATGTATTGTTAACACCAGCAGATATCACGGCCGTTTTGGCGTTCCAGTATTGGAGCCAGGCTTCGGTTGACGATGTTTTACTACCATGATGAGCGACCTTTAACACGTCAATGGAAATAGCAGAGGAGGATGCATCATATTTAATTGGATTTCCCAAAAACTTCTGCATTATCTCGCTAAGGACAACTTTATCTGCAATGCCTCCTTTCACCTTATGTTTTTCAAAGACTTCAGCAAGTGAGCCATCTTGAATCATATAGAGCAGATCCTGCTCGGCTGCTGCATCCATATCCCCAGTGAACAACATGGAAGTGCCAGCCATTTCCAGAAAAAAGACAACGGAATCATGATTCTGATGTTCAGATACAGGCAAACTGCCCGATACATTTACATCCATATGTGCCAGATCTGGAGCTATAAAATGTAAACTCGTCTGCTTGTCAGCCTTATAGGACATGCCCTGCTGAATGGCGTACAGAGGAATCTTCCGTTCCATGGCTGTATTCAGCAGCTTATCAAAGTTATCCTTACCGCTGGTCGTGCCATTAAACATGAAACGTTTAACTGGAATCTGTTCTAGCACCGCCTGAAGTCCTCCGGCATGATCCTGGTCAGCATGCGTGACAATTACAGCATCCAGTTGATGGATGCCTCTTTTTTTCAATAGAGGAACAACCACCTTAGCTCCCACCTCATACGGATCACGTCTTGTTTTCCATGATTGTTCGGTGTTCCCAAAACTAACCGTTCCTCCGCCATCCACCAGAATGTGTTTGCCTTCCGGGGTTGTAATCAATGTGCTGTCCCCTTGTCCAATATCCAAAAACTGCACGATGCCGGTTCCAGCAGGCTTGGGAGTCTGATATGCCCACCACAATCCAGCAATAAAGCTTAGCGCGAGCAACACGCACAACCATCGCTGAGCTTTACTCATTCGTTGATGCGTATAATAACCTGCACCTCGTGCAGTAAATGCACTTGTATACTCCGGCCATGCGATACTGGCTCCTAAAGTCGTTAATGAAGTTTCTTTTCCATCTACACGGTTCTTACCTTGATCCTGTGCCATGTTAGACTTAGAAGAGCGAATGCCCACATTCCCCATGGAAACTGTAGGTTGTCGCCTCACAAGAGGTGCCGTCTCCTCCTCAATAAACGTTGTTTCTCGCTGCTCACCATTGCCACGATGCAACAGGTAGAGCAAGGCATACAACACGGCATAATATGCAGTAATCCATAACAAGGGCGGTGTTGCCCAGATCAATACAAAACCTGGCAGGCTGTTCATCCACTCCACGCTTACAAATGTCAGTTGATTCAGTTGCATCGCTATCCATGCGAGGGGTTTCGCCATGGGAACCCATATGAATGACAATAACATGGCGACTGTCCCCAGAGGTAATACAATGGCGCTAATCAAAGAAACAAGCAGAAAGTTGGCTACAAATGAGAGTAATGAGAACTGGTTGAAGTACAGAATGGTTACTGGAAAAGAAATCAGCTGAGCGGTTACCGTTACGGATGCTGTTGCGGAAAGAGATTTCGGCCAGCTGCTAAACAGTCGGTTAATCAATGGCATATAGATCATCAAACCTGCGGTCACAAGAAAGGATAACTGGAAACTCACGTTTAGCAAAAAGTACGGGTCCCACCACATCATCAGCAACGCTGCTGCACTGATCATCTGAAGGCCGTCTCTGGCGAGACCACGACGTGCCATATACAACCCAATCATGGACATAATGCCTGCTCGAATCACCGAAGGTGAACCACCGGATAACAGTACATAAGCTGGCACCAGGATCAGAACAATCGTGAGTGCCGTCTCTCTGGTAAGCCTTAGCCAAGATAGAATAAGAAGCAAAGAAGCAACATACACAGCGACATGGGTTCCGGAGATTGCCAGGATATGCGTTAGACCGAGTTGTGAAAACTGACCATAGGTACCTGGATCGATATCAGTAGCCATCCCGATAATAAGACCCTTCATATATCCAGCATGAGGCTCTGGAAATAACTGCTCAACCGCCGAGCCCAACTTATGCCTAGTCCAATCCGTCCACCGTAGTACGTTATATTGTCCAAGTCCCTCAGGAGCAACTACTGTGACCGAACTAGCTCCCTTCACTTTGAACAACCAGTGGATATGCAGGGTGCGCAAGTAACTGTGATAATCAAACCCGCCAAAGTTCCTGGCTTCACCAGGAAGGACAAAAGAACCATTAAGCGTGATCAAATCGCCCCTCTTCCAGCCCGCTGCTACCTGTTGTTCTTCTTCCTCCAACAGTCTGACTTGTACCATCAATTGTTCATCTATGTTGAATGCAGATGATGCTACAAGATCTGTATCTGCTGACGAATCCGATATTGGTAATATTGAAGACATCTGAATCTTAAAGTCAGCCCGATCTCCATCAATGCGTACATCTGACACCAGCTCACCCTGAATTTCAGCTGACCATCCGTCCAACTCATAAGCTGCGATATGCAGGGTCTCCGGCAGACTGCTATGATTGCGTGCGTCATTCCACTCCCAATGTACAGCGCCTCCAATAAAGGCAGCGAGTAAAAATAAAACAGACCATCCACGCACATCTATAAAACGAAGTAAAAGTGGCAGACATGCCAGAGCTCCAATTAACCCCCAGATTAACGTCCAGCCTGTTAACGCACATGCTATCCCGCTCCCGCACAACCAACAAATCGTAAAACTTAATAATGGTCTGCCTTTCATTTCTACCCCTCCTTCATTTCACCCGTTGAACGCAGAAAAACCCCCGGAAAGCCAATTCAGGCTTGCCGGAGGTTCTCCCTCTCGCGTATTCGACCATATTCACATTAATTGCTCACAGTCATCATCGTTTCCCGCGGGGGCTGGTAATTCTCCAGCCTGCGGAACGTTATTCCCTTCTGTTCCATCATATTTGTAACCTTGCCGGTATCTTTAGGATAAGAACGATGAAACACGATTTCTGTTATCCCACTATTCGCCAGCATATTGGCACATGTCCAGCACGGTTCGTCAGTCACATACACGGACGAGCCTTCGCGGTCGATTCGATCTGTGAATAAAAGCAAGTTTTGCTCCGCATGGATTGTGCGAATGCATCGTTGCTTTTTCACCATTTCTTCTTGCCCATCGGTCACGACCAACTCATACTCTTCCGATATCATGCAACCTGCTTCAGAACAATCCGGGACGCCGGTGGGTGCACCATTATAGGCTGTTCCCAGCAGTTTCTTTCCCTGAACAAGAACTGCACCCACATGACGACGCGAACAGCGGGAACGGGTGGAAACCATATACGCGATGTCCATAAAATACGTATCCCAGTCCTTGCGTACCTCTGTACTCATGCTGCTTTCCTCCCGCTTAATACAATTTATATTTTAATTTTACCGGATCTGCACATACGGCGCCATCTTCTCCAGCATCTTCATCCCGATTCCTTTGACCTTTGTCAGATCACTGACTTTTGCAAAAGGACCATGTACATTCCGATAGTCCACAATAGCCTGAGCTTTCTTCTCCCCAATTCCGGGAAGCTCCGTAAGCTTGGAGACAGATGCAGTATTCACATCAATCTTGCCATTGTCGCTAGCTTCCTCATCAACTACAGGTGGATTACTGTTCGAGCCCATCTCGGAGGGAACCGAAGGATTCGAATTTGTACTTTGCGTAACTGGTTCAATCGAAGTAGCAGCATCTGAAGGATTATCGTTCGTCTGATTTGGAGTTTGAACTCCCGAATCACCTTCAACCCCAATGCTCGAAAAATCTTTAGACTCTCCTGCCTTTGCCTCATTCCCAGTCTGCATCCCATTTGCATCCGTACCCGAAGATGCTCCTGTATTGCCCTGAACCGAAGTAGCCGACTGCACAGCAGGGAGTTCCTGCTCTATCGTCGGCTTCTCGGTGCCGAGCTGCAAGGGTTCCCAGCCACTAGGTGGTTGTTCACTTTTGCCCGACCATAATATAAGTATACTTCCAACCACCGCAGCAGCAATGGTCATCCCTTTGTTCCATCTCATTCTTTCACACCTCTCCCTGAATTCAAAATCATTCATTTCGAACACGGGCGGTGCTTCCGAACCGTTGTACTTTCCTGATGAAACAAGTTGTGCATTTTTCATGTCATGTGAAACAGGTCCTCACGCATAGAATAGAGGGAATGAACTGCGCCAGTACCGTAAAGCATGAAAGGAGGCCTGAAACAATGAAGGTTGGATTTATCGGAACCGGCAGCATGGGCAGCCTGCTAATCTATGCCCTGATCCAATCGGGTGCACTTGAGCCCCGGCAGATCGCGGCCAGCAATCGAACCCCGTCCAAAGTACGTCAGTTATCCCTTCGTTACCCCGGTCTGCATGAATCCCAGAGCAACCGGGAAACGGTGATCCGAAGCAACATCATCTTCCTGTGCGTGAAGCCGCTTGAATTCAAACATGTCATTGACGACATCCTGCCTGTCGTGAATCCCAATCATATAATTGTCTCGATCACCAGTCCCGTGCAGCTGCGACATCTGGAATCTTCACTTCCTTGCAAAGTCTCCAAGGTAATTCCCAGCGTCACACACCAAGTCGGCAGTGGAGCATCCCTCTGCATACATGGCGAACGAATGACCAGTGAAGACCGCGCTGTGTTGGAAAGTCTGCTCAGTCATATAGGCAGGCCGTACCAAGTGGATGAAGCCTGTACACGAATTACATCCGACTTCTCCAGTTGCGGACCTGCATTCATTTCGTTCTTTTTGGAACAGTGGATCGAAAGTGCCGTGAAACTGACTGGCATCAAAAGGGCAGATGCCTGCGCTCTGGCTGGCGAAATGCTCCTGGGAACAGGCAAGCTGCTCACCGAAGGAGGATACACCCCGCAAGAGCTTCAGGCTCGTGTCGCTGTACCTGGCGGTATTACCGCTCAGGCACTGGCACTGCTGAAGGTAAGTCTCGACGGTGTTTTCGACAGCCTGATCCACACGACACATGACAAATATGATGAAGATTTGTTAAAGCTGGATGAACTATTCCGAGCCGGTGAGATTAACCGGCAACAATATTAACGAGTTTGCCTGGAACGGCAATGACCTTGCGAATGGTCTTGCCTTCCAGCGCCTGCTTAACAGGTGCCAGCTCCATCGTAAAGTCCTGCATACCCTGTGCATCCAGATCCTTCGCGATTGTAGCACGAGTTACGATTTTACCGTTTACCTGAACAACGATTTCTACTTCCGCATCTACTGTCATGGACTCATCATATTCAGGCCAAGCCACGTAAGAGATTCCACCTTCATGACCCAAACGGCTCCACAGTTCCTCTGCCATATGCGGTGCCAGTGGTGACAACAGCTGCACAAATTTCTCCATCGCTTCACGAGGCAGTGTGTCCGCTTTGTATGCATCGTTGATGAAAATCATCAGCTGGCTGATGGATGTGTTGAAGCGCAGATGTTCCAGATCTTCCGTAACTTTTTTAATCGTTTTGTGAGCAGTCCGTTTGAACTCATCCGTTCCACCGTCCACCGTAATCTTGTCATTGATGGCTCCTGTGTCTTCGTTAATGAAGAGACGCCATACACGTGAAAGGAAGCGGTGCATGCCTTCAACCCCGTTTGCATTCCACGGTTTTGTCGCTTCCAATGGTCCCATGAACATCTCGTACAGACGCAATGTATCTGCACCGAATTCATTCACGATTTCATCCGGGTTAATGACATTACCACGGGATTTACTCATTTTCTCATTATTGGTACCCAGGATCATACCTTGGTTCACCAGTTTGTGGAAAGGTTCTTTGGTCTCCACAACACCCAGATCATACAGCACTTTGTGCCAGAAACGAGCGTAAAGCAAGTGAAGCACCGCGTGCTCTGCTCCGCCAATGTACAGATCAACTGGCAACCACTGCTGCTGTTTCTCCTTGGAAATCAGTTCCTTGTCATTGTGCGGATCGATAAAGCGCAGGTAATACCAGCAGCTACCCGCCCATTGTGGCATGGTGTTGGTCTCACGACGTGCCTTCATTCCCGTTTCCGGATCTACCGTATTCACCCACTCCGTAACATTCGCCAGTGGTGATTCTCCTGTACCCGAAGGTTTGATCTGGTCGATATCAGGCAGCAGCAGTGGAAGTTGATCCTCCGGTACTGTCTTCATCGTTCCGTCTTCCAGATGCAGAATCGGGATTGGCTCACCCCAGTAACGCTGACGGCTGAACAGCCAATCACGCAGACGATAGGTTACTTTCCCTTGTCCTTTGCCGTTCTCTTCCAGCCAAGCAATCATCTTGGCAACCGCTTCTTCATTGTTCAGTCCGTTCAGGAAATCGGAATTCACATGCGCGCCATCACCCGAATATGCCTCTTGTGTAACGTCGCCACCTTGAATAACCTCGATGATATCCAGACCGAACTGCTTCGCAAATTCCCAGTCACGTGCATCATGACCCGGAACAGCCATAACCGCGCCTGTACCGTAACCTGCAAGAACGTAATCAGCAATCCAGATCGGCAGTTTTGCACCATTAACGGGATTGATTGCATAAGCGCCAGTGAATACACCTGTTTTGTCTTTGGCCAAATCCGTACGTTCCAGATCACTTTTACGAGAAGCCTGCTCCTGATAAGCCTGAATCGCTTCACATTGGTCATCAGTTGTAATTGCTTCTACCAATTCATGTTCCGGAGCAAGTACTGCAAAGCTCGCACCAAACAATGTGTCCGCACGGGTGGTGAACACCTTGATAACTTCCTCGCGACCTTCAATGGCAAATACAACTTCTGCACCTGTCGATTTACCGATCCAGTTACGCTGCATATCCTTGATGCTTTCAGACCAATCCAGCTCTTCCAGGTCTTCCAACAGACGCTCTGCATACTCGGTAATTCTCAGAACCCATTGACGCATCGGTTTGCGTACAACCGGATGACCACCACGTTCACTCTTGCCATCAATAACCTCTTCATTAGCAAGTACCGTTCCAAGGGCTTCACACCAGTTAACTGCAACTTCATCCACATAAGCCAGGCCTTTATTGTACAGCTGGATAAAGATCCATTGTGTCCATTTATAATATTCAGGGTCCGTTGTGCTGATCTCACGATCCCAGTCATAAGAGAAACCGAGCGATTTGATCTGGCGACGGAAATTGTCAATATTACGGAATGTAATATCTCGTGGATGTTCACCTGTATCCAGTGCATGCTGCTCAGCAGGCAGACCGAAAGCGTCCCAACCCATTGGGTGCAATACATTGTAACCGCGCATACGTTTGTAACGGGAAACGATATCCGTTGCCGTATATCCTTCCGGGTGACCTACGTGCAGACCTGAACCGGATGGATAAGGGAACATATCCAGTGCATAAAATTTCGGTTTAGCAGGGTCTTCACCCGTTTTAAACGTTTTATTTGCATCCCAGTATTGCTGCCAACTTTTTTCCATGACTTGTGGCTGATAGCCGTGTTTCGGCTGGTTATTCTCACTCATCTATTGTTCCTCCTTCAGGTTATTCGCTTTAGCTTTAATTGCAACAAAAAAACCTCAGCATCCCGTAGCGTTTGCAGCGCTAGGGACGAGAGGTTGAATTCCCGTGGTACCACCCTAGTTAGCGGACGAACGTGCTTCGTCATCCACTCCCTTTGGACCTGTAACGGCGGTTAACCGATGCGGATTTCCATTCCTGAACCCAACCTTTATACAAGCAGGTTAAACAGAATGGTGTAATCACCGCATTTCTCCAAGGCGAGTTCGCAAATCACTGTCAACCGGCTTGCACCAACCGCCGGCTCTCTGTTATGTACAGGAATTACTACTGATCCTTATCATCGAAATATGTATACAATATCGGGACCATTATATAAAAAAGCAAGCCCAAAGTCAATATTACACGTTATAATCGCCATCTTGAAGTCTGCGGTTCGTACCGTTCATAACGCTGGTTGCTGTTTAGGATAACCGAAAACGCTCAATGCCTTCCTCCAGATTATGAATGGTCCAATTCACATGTTCCTGATTATCATATTGACGATAAGCGCACTCAATGCGTAGCACCAGATCAAAGTACAAGTCGTAGAGGCTTCTTCTTTTCAGCTCACTTTCGGTCGTAATCGCATGCCCATACCCTTTCACAAAACCAGGCGTATAGTTAAAATGACTGAAATAATGCTCCATCAGAGGATCTGCCCACAGTGAACGTTCAAAATCAATAATCGCTGTGATACGACCTGCGTCTACTAGAAAATTGCCATCCCACAGATCCCAACTCACAAGCACAGGTTCTTTGACATCGTCCAGCACATTCGATTTTTCTTCAATCAAACGTCTCAATTCAGGGTAATCGATCGAAAATGTAATTCCGGCTTCTTCACCATCGGTAAGAATGTCATCCATCAAATTCATAAATGCTTCTTTCCATGTGGAATAACGCTGTTTTTGTTCCGAGAAATATCCAAACTTCTCACCCTTGATTTCATTAATTCGACGATTGTACCGACCGAGTTGTTGTTCAATGGCCTCCTGCTCTTCCACAGAATACTGATCCTTGACCTGATTATAGGGTGTTCCAGACATGTACTCCATGATAAAATAACGCGCTGAAGCCATGGTTAACGAATCATCATAAGCCAGCACTTGGGGTACGGGAACATCCTGTAGCTCCGTGATGAGGCGTAGTGCCTCAACCTCGGCAATCATGAGATCCTGCTCACAGCGCATCAGATTTGTCGAAGCCGACGGTGCAATCTTGAGTACCACTCGCTGTGCGTCACTAAGTGTGATGAGATATGCATGATTGGCCCAGCCATCCACCATTTCCTTGTAGTCCTGTATACTTGCAGAAAAATGCTGCTCTATTATGGCATTCAACTGTTCTGACGTAAGTCTTGTTTTATATGTACTTTCCATTTCTACACCTCACATTGACAATTGATTATTTTCTCAGAAAACGCTTTCTATCCGACTATTATCGCCTCCTTTACTTTAACTGGCAATACTTTTTGTCACGTCGTTATGTCTTTTCTTGATTCCTTTACCCTATTTAAGAATGTATTGCTATTCATTCTCCCATAAAAAATCAAACAAAAAAACTGCCCTTATGCACCATACATAAGGACAGTTCTCATTATTCGCTCTTACTTCACAGCAACGTAGAACAAGCGCTGTGCGCTGTCTTCGGCCTCTTTCCATTCAAAATCCGCATATACCTTCACGTCTCTAAAACCTGCCTTGGATAACTCCAGCTTCATCCAGTCCGGATTATATGCACGCTGGACATGAACTTCTTCAAACCGCTGGTACATATCCTTGTTACCATCATCCACACGCGAAAAAATACTGAGATGATGTTCGATCTCACAGCGATCCTGATCCAGATCACAAGTCCAAATATACGACACGGAGCGCTCATCCAGTACAAAAGGCTGCTCCTCATCATAACGAATAAGGGTATTGGGATGATGCACATCAAACAGGAACGTTCCATCAGGCTTCAGCATCTCATATGTGCGCTGGAATGTACGAATGACATCTTCTTGTTCAAGCAAATAATTGACACAATCACAGAAAGATATCACCGAATCCACAGGTTCCGGAACTCGCCATTCCCGCATATCCTGCTGCACCCAACGGACACTGCCTTCCCGATACAAACGATGACCTTGAGGCGTAGCCTCCATCTTGCTGCGTGCAACCGACAGCATATCTGCTGAGAGATCAATGCCTGTAACTTCGAAACCGGAGTTCACGAGCGGGATCGTAATGGAGCCCGTTCCACAGCCAAGTTCAGCGACACTTTTGGGCATTCCATGCTTTTCCCATGCTGTTCTTGCAAACCTTATCCAGTCCGGATAAGGCATATCTTCCATTAATTCATCATACACATAGGCAAATTTCCGGTAAGACATGTCAGGCACCGCACTTTCAATTTCATTTTCCAATCCTGCTAACAAAAGAAAAAGCAGGGGCATCCGGTGTTTACCCAGCCTATCCCTGCCTTATCCGAGTTCCATATTACAACTATTTAATCAAGAAGATTATTTGTTTTCACTTTGATCCGCAGGAGCAGATTCGGACAGATACGTCCAGCTTTCCTTTTGGACCACCAGTCCGTCCTTCATCAATTTGCCCAAGGCACGCTTGAAAGCAGACTTACTGATGCCAAAGCGTTGCTTGATGATATCCGGCGGAGTTGCATCCGAGTATGGCATGCCACCCATAGGACGCTCTTTCATAAAGGCGAGCAGCTTGTCTGCATCTTCGTTACGTCCAACTTGTTTGAGTTGAGTCATGGCCAGATTCACACGTCCGTCTTCACGTACCAGTGTCACCCGACATTTCACTTTTTCACCAAGACGCAGCATATGACTGCGTTCGGATGAATGAATCATGCCAATTGCGCCAAAGCCCAGTACACCGCCCTCTACAAGTACAAAAGTACCCATCTGCAGTGGCTTGTATACCGTCGCTTCAACCCACTCGTTTAACCATGAAGTTGGCGCATGGAAAGACAATGGTGAAAGCTCACGTTCCCCGGCCAATTTGGCACGCAGACGTCCCTGCTTGTCATGTTCCATGATTACAAAGACTTCATCCCCTACTTGAGGACGCAGTTCTTCCAGTTCAGGCAATTCACGAATAGGAAGCAGCAATTGCCGTCCAAGTCCCATTTCCAGGAAACAACCCAGTCGTGGGTGAACATCAGCCACAACCAGTCGTGCCATTTCGCCGAGCATGAGATAAGGCTTTTTCATCGTTACGGCCAGACGATCTTCCGTATCAAAGAACACAAATACCTCAAGCGTCTCACCAATCTTAATATCCCGCGTTAACTCGGTGTAGTGAAGCAGTACATCTTCCGATCCTGTCGTCAAAAAGAAACCAAACGGAGACACTTCACGTGAAACCGGCAAAGAGACGACTGTTCCAGCAATCAAACTCATACAGTTTCCACCACTTTGGCATCAGACCACAGTCGTTCAATGTTGTAGTATTCACGCTCGTCGCGGTGGAAGATATGAACAACAACATCGCCCATGTCCATCAGTACCCAACGTGCAGAATCCATACCTTCGATACCTTTGATCGTCGCTCCGGCTGCATGAGCCTGTTTGCGAATTTCAGTGGCAATGGCTTGTACCTGTGTATCGGAATTCCCGTGACAAATAACAAAATAATCCGCCACCAGGGAAACATTAATCAGATCCAATGCTACAATATTGGATGCCTTTTTGTCGTCAGCGGCAGCAACCGCCATATTCATAAGTTCTTTCGATGATACTGTCATGAACCAACCTCCATAATCTATAATTGTGCAATTAAGTCATTCCGCGACAGCATGGTCAAAGGATAAATGACACGTCGTTGCGAGATCAGCAAGCTGATCGTCGAATCGAATCCGGCAATTAAACCTTCCTCCAGACTACGTTCAGCCTGTTCGCGAATGTGATCCACTCCCGGGAAATCTCGTCCCGGTTCAATGTAATCGGCAAGACATACCACTTTGTCCAGCAAGCTCATGCCTACCCGACCCGAGGTATGCCACCGGATGGCATTAATAACTTCGGAATCCACTACACCGTAATCACGCTCGGCTACAAAAGCACCGACTTCGGAATGCCAGAGTTGCTTGTCATGCTGCAGAAGTTCCTGGTTTAATCCGTTGTCACGGATGACCGCTTCCATCTCCGCTACGGGCCAGTACTTCGCCACATCATGCAATATCGCTGCCAGATCTGCTTTCACAGGATCAGCACCGTATTTTTCAGCCAACATCACTGACGATTCCATTACACCCAGTGTATGCTTCCAGCGTTTTTCCGGCATTTGTCCGGATACGGCTTGAATCAGTTCATCACGGCTTAGTGCCATATAAACCGCTCCTTACAATGTATTGGTGCACTTCATCAGGAATCATGAAGCGTACCGAATGTCCTTTGGCCAGACGTCTGCGTACGGCTGTCGATGAAATATCGACCAAGGGCATCTCGGCCAGCAGGACCCGATCCTGTAACTCGTCTGGTAAATCATCCAGATGTAACTGGAAGCCCGGCCGACCAACTCCGATAAAGGTTAAGCGTTCTGCAAGCTCTTCAATCTGCTCCCATTTGGGAAGATAGTTCACCATATCCGCCCCGATAATGAAATAAAATTCATGTTCAGGATGGCGACGCCACAGTTCCTTCATCGTATCGATGGTATAAGACACTCCGCCCAATTCCATCTCGATACCCAGCACCTCATATTGCTGCACACCCTTCACAGCCGCTACCGTCATATCGAGACGTTGCTGTCCCGAAGCTCCGGCTCCGCGTTTGTGAGGTGGAACATGGGAAGGCATGAACCAGATCTCATCCAGTGCATGCGAGTCCCTTGCCGCTTCAGCTGCCAGGAGGTGTCCCATGTGGATCGGATCAAACGTACCACCCATGATGCCGATCTTCACCTGCGTCACGCTCCCTTATCTAGGTAGTTCGATTTGTTTGTTATCACGAGATTCTTTGTACAGGATGATTGTGTTACCAATCAGTTGTACAAGCTCACTTCCCGTTTCACGGGCAACTTCTTCTGCCATCTCTTTTCTGTCCTCGTCATTGTTGTTCAATACTTGCACTTTCATCAATTCGCGCTTCTCAATCGCATCTTCGATGTGACGGAACAGGTGCTCGTTTGTTCCACCTTTACCAATCTGAAATACAGGGGTCAGGTGGTGTGCCTGTGACCGCAAAAAGCGCTTTTGTTTACCGTTTAACATGAATACTCCATACTCCTTATGTTGAGCAGGCCCTGATCGACAGCGCAAAAACTGTCCGGACCTGACCATTCAATTATTATTTTCACACTTCAAAACTGTTTAGTACAGCTCGTCTCATCGTCTCCACTGGAGCCGGAATGCCGAGCCAATGTTCAAAGGCCACTGCGCCCTGGTATACAAACATACCCAGACCACCGTGCACCGTGCATCCTCGCATCCGCGACTCTCGAAGCAGACGGGTCTCCAGCGGATTGTAGATCAGATCACTCACCGCTGCTCCTTCACGGATCAGTGCAGGATCAACCGGAACGTCATCAACATGAGGATGCATACCGGCAGCCGTTGTGTTAATCACGATATCAGCCGTAGCCAGTACCGTTGCAGCGTCTTCCATGCCACTGCCCGAGATTTCTCCCAAGCCATGGCCCCGTAAATCCGAAGCAAGTGCAACAGCCCTGTCCGCTGTACGATTCAGAATGTGGATCTGCTCAGGCTTCTCCAATGCAAGTGCGTATATAACGCCTCTTGCCGCTCCACCTGCTCCCAATACAGCGATACGTTTGCCCGCAAGCTCAGGTACAGCCTCTTCCTTCAGCGATCGGACATAACCAATACCATCGGTATTGTACCCTGTCAGTGTTCCACCTTCATTAACGATGGTATTCACCGCACCAATCAGGCGAGCACTTTCATCGATCACATCCAGATACTGCATCACCTGCTCTTTGTGCGGGATGGTGACATTAACACCACGATAGCCCAGTGCCACAATTCCCCGAACGGCCGCTTCCAGTTGATCCGGATGAACATGCAGTGGCATATACATTCCATTCACTTCTGCAGCCTGCAGAGCCGCATTGTGCATTGCCGGAGACTTGGAGTGAGCAATAGGATCACCCATAACACCAAGCAACACGGGAAGTGAAGAGTTGAACTTTTTCTGCTCAGACATAGTGTTCCGCCTCCGATCCATCTGATGTACAGCTTCTGAGATTACTAGATCAAGGATGGGCGGATCTGTACACGAATGCCTTTTGGAGCATGAACAGCAACAAGCGCTCCAATATCGCCATTAACCTTAATCCAGCCCAAGCCAGAGATGAATACATCAGATTGACTGCCGCGTTTGATGCGGAATTCATGTCTGGTCCATTCAGCCATCTCTGCTGCATCCTCACGGGTTGGCGGAGACAACAATTCTCCCAGATGGTCACGGTACAGGTCATCTGCACGCTCCAGCTTCGTCCGGTGAATATCAAGCGCAGTGCTGATAAAACAAGTGAACGACTGGCGATCACCTTCCACAAAGTCAAATCGAGCCATGCCGCCGAAGAACAGCGTCTGACCGGAGTTCAACTGATACGCAGCTGGTTTAAGCGGTTTTTCTGGCATGATGGCAGCGAGATCCTTACGTGAAACAATCTCGCTGAAACGCCATGGATACACGATTCCAGGCGTATCAATGATATATTTTCCATCATCCAACGGAATGTTCACCATATCCAGCGTTGTTCCCGGATAACGGGATGTGGTCAGCTCCTGCTCCAGATCGCTGTAATCACGAATCAGACGGTTAATCAGTGTGGATTTACCCACATTGGTACCGCCAACCACGTACACGTCACGATCTTCGCGATACGTTCCCACAAGCTCAAGCAGTCGGTCGAAGCCCTGATTTTGCTTTGCACTGCACAAGACTACATCCACGGTACGCAAACCCTGTTCTTTGGCTTGCTTCTGTACCCAGTTGCGAACCTTGTTCCAGTTGGTTACTTTCGGAAGCAAGTCCGTTTTGTTCACAGCAAGCAATACCGGATTGTTGCCTACAAAACGTTGCAGACCGGAGATAATACTGCCATCAAAGTCAAACAAATCAACGATATGGATGACAAGTGCATCCTTATCCCCGATTTTGCTAAGCAGCGCCAGGAATTCGTCCTGATCCACCGTAACGGATGATGACTCATTGTAGTTTTTGATGCGGAAACAGCGCTGGCATATAACCGGTTCACGATCCAATGCCTTCTCAGGGATAAACCCTGGTAATTCCGAATTTTCTGTTTGCAGATGCACGCCGCATCCGCTGCACCTTACGGCAAGATTGCCGTTATGCGGTTCTGTCATTTCTTCTTTTCCTCCTCAAGCCATAAGCCTTTCCTGCGTAAACTCGTTAGAGCAATCCGTTCCACGCGTCGATTGAAGCGGGTCATAAAACCTTCGTCCCCAATGGAGATTGGCAGTACCAGAACGGTATATAACCCCATTCGGTTCCCTCCATAAACGTCCGTAAGCATCTGATCGCCTACTACAATCGTGTTTTCAGGAGATAACTCCATCATTTTCATTGCTCTACGAAACGGTACATTCGATGGTTTGCGTGCACTATGCACAAACTGGATATCCAGCGGGGTCGCAAACAGGGATACACGATTCAAATTGTTATTGGACACAATCATCAGCTTGAAACCTGCCTCTTTCACACGTGCAAACCATTCAATCAGTTCGGGCGTAGCGTCAGGGGCTTTGGCTCCAACGAGTGTGTTATCCAGATCAGTTATAATTCCACGGTAGCCTTGAGCGTACAGCTCTTCCAGATTAATGTCAAAAACCGTGTCTACACGCAGCTTGGGCATTAACATTTTAAACAAAGAAGTCACCTCAGTTTCATACGACACACTATATCACAAATCCGTCTTTCCTGAAAATGCATACAGCGCCTGATGGCACAGGAAAAAAGGAAAAACGGGACGGGCAACAACTATGCCCGTTCCGCTTTCAGTTCCTTCCGCAGCTTCAAGACGGTCTGATAGACGCCCTTCCAGTCGTCGGCAGTTACGGACGCCGGACTGTAACGAGTCTGTTCAAACTTCGTGAGAAGCTCATACAATGTTGCTTCTGCAGCAGGTTTTGCCTGGCTCCAGCGGGCTACCGATTCACGAAGTGTCTCGTCTCCGCTCCGGGTCAACCCTTTGCGTTTCACATACTGAATCCAACGCTCGGTCTCTGCCACTACCTTCTGTTCAGGGGTGAGCGGTCCACCTGTCCGTAGACGAAGCAGGAAGAATCGCATGGAGAAACGATTACGCCAGAACATATATGCTACCCACATTACAATAATGGCTCCTGCAGCCCAGATAACAAAAGTCGGGATGGCAGACGATGTCTGCTCAGGTGCAGGGGTCTGCTCTTCCTCTTGTACCGGCTCCTCTTCTGGCTCTTCTTCAGGCTCATCTACAGGCTCTACAGCAGGCTGTTCCGTCAGCAGCGGCATATCAAAGCCCGGCGTTGCTTCAACAGGAATCCAGCCATACTCACCAAAGTAAACCTCTGCCCAGGAGTGTGCATCTGCATTGGTAACGGTGTAGGTCGTCTCAATCTCCGCGCCAGGTTGACGTGGAGCCTGCATGTCCGAATTCAGGGACAGTTGTCCAGGCGCATAACCTTTAACCCACCTTGCAGGAATGCCCTCCGAGCGCGCCATCATCACCAGCGCAGTGGAGAAGTAATCACAGTAGCCTTCCATAATGTCGAACAGGAAACCTTCCACAAAGTCGCTGCTTACTTTTCGAGATAAATCCGGATTGTTCGTGTATTCAAAATTAGTTTGTAAATAGTTTTGCAGTAATGCCACTTTTTCATACGGAGTATTCGCAGATGCCGTTATCTCGGCTGCCAGATTCGACACACGGTCAGGGAAACGGGATGGTAACTGCAGGTACATATCATCTGCCGGATTACTGTTATACAGATCTTCAAATGACTTCGTACGAAGCTCATCTTCCACAATCACAGGGGCTTCCGATACGATGGTGTATGTCTTGGGATACTGTGGTTGCTGACGGTCTGTCACCACATGCAGTTCAGCCTGTTCGGCATTCCACAACATCCGTTCCGTTCTGTCTTCACCATTAATCGAGCTCACTTCAGCGATCGAATAAGCACCAAAGAGAATCGGATAGACATTATCATTCAGCATCGTTACGTTCTGAGTCACTTGTTTGGTATTCACATTTCCGGATTCTTGGTTCTCCAGAGGCTGTCCGGCTTCAACATTTTTTGTCGCACCCCGTCCACGGTCATCCCAACCTGTGCCTGTATACTCTGCACGTGTCTCACCGCGCCAGTAACTACGCTCATTGGTGGTGACAGACATAACAGGGGTATAGTCGAAGTTGAACCCTCCACCCAGCTGATTGTCTTCCCTGCTGTATCCCGATTCGGTAGCCGCGGGAATATCAAGGTTTCCGTTACCAGTCTGACTTGTGGAAGTTCCGGTATAGTTACGCCACGCCGTATATGGGTCCGTCAAGGTGGGTGGAATCTCCGGCATATTAACGCTGGCTACAATAATTAAAGAAAAGATAATGGCAATATTGGCCAGGACTTTATAAGGATAACGGATGATTCGTTTCCAACCTTGTGGATACTGTAGCTGATAGTTACGGAAATGCTGACATACGAGCCATCCCATCCCCGCAAACATCACCCACGCGATTTCAATCCAGAGTGGAATCTGGGTGAAAGAATCGAGAATCCCCATCGAAATGATGTTAACACCCAGAAAAACAAGAATGCGACGTGTTGTGGTCACGAGTCGAAGCGCAGCTTCAAGCATCACCCATGCACACAGGGAGAACCAGATGTACGGCGTCATGTGTAATATGAATTGCTCCGCTCGGTCCGTTAAAGAGCCATAAGGGATGTACACCGTATAATCAATCAGCGTTTTATGCAAAATGTAACCAACAACGACCGCCTTGATGATCGCCCGATACATCGTTTTGAAGGGCAGAATGACCTCCAGCACAGTGACTGCTGCAAGTGTCCATAAGACCAGAGAAGTTGTCTCCGTGTACCACGATTCCTGCGTAAAGGAAATCCACTGCATGCCAATCAGGAAAATCCAGAGCAATGACGCTGCATGATACCAGGATCGTTTGCCTGCAACACTTTCATTTCCTTTTGTACTCATACAGAACCTCCCCCCATCACCGTTGGAAGCTCCTGCAAGTGAGAAACAGTGAATGACCTCGTGCCTCTTCCACGCAACATGGCATTCCACTCGGCACTTCGACGGGATTCACTGGTATCGATCAGAATATGACATGGCGTCATGCCCCGTGTATCGGCCCAGCGCAACAGTTCCATTATTTTTTCATCCTTCTGGGGAGAAATCACGACAAAGTAAGCTCCCTGAGGCAGTTGACGTGCGATTCTTTCCACGCCAGGCAACAGATGGGTATCCTGACCGTTATATTGAATATCAACCAGATGATGCATCATCTTCTGTCGTTCCATCAGGCTTTCACTGGGGGCCATGAAGGATGTCTGGTCTGACAATGTCAACAACCCCATCCCCATTCGTTCCCTGACACCATACTCCAGCAGAGAGGCAGCCGTGGAAACGGCAATTTCGAATGCATCCCCATGTTCATAACTTGATGCCAGCGCATCCAGAACCAGAATGGTTTTGGGCACAGACTCATGTTCAAACTCCTTGGACTTCCAGTTCCCTGTCTTTGCCGTTGCATTCCAGTGAATGCGGGAAAGTCGATCTCCGTATACGTAGTCACGTACACCATTGATCTGAGTGGTCTCTCTCCGTGAGCGGGTTAACGCCGTCTGAGGACCGGATAACCGTGATTTGCGGTCGTAGAGCTGCCAATATGGAATAAATACCGTTCTTGGCAGTACACGAAACTCACCTTTTGCCTTAAACTTTCCTCGATGTTCAATCAGTCCAAATATGTCCTCACTGGCACATTCCGTTTCTGAAAAAACATACTTCCCCCGCTCAAGTGGCGGTGTCTGAAAAGACAACTCGCCATTACCTCGCATATTGGGAATCAAACTTTCCTTGAACGACCACGATTCTCCGTTATGCCGATGCAGCATTTCACGTACAACAACATAGGGAAGCGGGAGGAATCCTGGAATCGTCAGACTCAGATGTACTTGAACCTGGTCACCCGCATGCAGCAATTCTTCGTGGTCTGGACCAGAAGATAACCTACGAACTCCTTGAGCACGTCTTACCCCGCTAAATCCAGCAATGGCAAGGTACACACAGAGCAGGGTCACCATCGACAGCAACATAAGGGATGTCTTCCCGCCCTGAAACAAAACATAAGCCAGACAGCACATCCACACCATTGCGATGCTCCATACGCGTGGGTGGCGTAACCCTCTATTGACTGTTCTCAAAAGCGGCTTCATGAACTATTGCCCCATGGAGACGGGCACGCGTACTTGCTGGAGTACGGCATTCAAAACGGCCTCGGAACTCATACTGTCCAGTCTCGATTCGGGGCGAAGCACAATACGATGAGAGATCACATAAGGGGCCATCGTTTTCACATCATCCGGAAGCACATAATCACGTTCCTGCAAGAAAGCAAAGGCTTTTACCGCCATCATGAAGGATATGGCTGCCCGTGGGCTGGCACCCAGCAATACAGATGGATGGGAGCGGGTTTGACGAACAACATCCAGCAGATAGTCCATGACCGGATCACCGATAAAGACTTCCTTGATCTCCTGCTGGATTGCCGAGATCTGGTCCATATGGGTTACGGATTCGAGACGATCTACAGGCTGGCCGGACTGATGCGTTTTCAGCAGGGTTTTCTCGATCTCTTTATCCGGATAACCAAGGCTTATTTTCAACATAAACCGGTCTAATTGTGCTTCCGGCAATGTGTATGTGCCTTCAAAATCAATCGGATTCTGAGTTGCACAGAGCATGAACGGATGTGGCAGATCATACGTATCGCCATCCACGGTTACACTGCGCTCCTCCATGACTTCAAGCAACGCCGACTGAGTTTTCGTTGTGGCCCGGTTAATCTCATCAGCTAGCAAGATGTTGGTCATCACAGGACCTGGCCGGAAATAAAAACGCTCATCCTTCGGATGGAACACGGATACGCCCGTAATATCACTGGGTAAAATATCAGGATTACATTGAATACGCCGGTACTCACCACGCATGGATTTCGATAATGCCTTGATTAATTGCGTTTTGCCAGTTCCCGGTACGTCTTCAATCAGAACGTGCCCGCCTGCAAGCAAAGCTGTAAGTAAAAGTTGAATTTCAAAGGATTTCCCCATAATACAGGATTCCAGATTTGAACGAACTGCGGATATGATTTGGATCGACTCTTTGCGCACAGGCATGTGGTCTAACCTCCTAAAAAAGCATACAGATTTCCTTTTATTGTACATGATCCAGAGTCACGAGTACACTCGAAGGAACTCACAATTTGTTTCCAGCCCGTCAGATTCACCGCAGTTCACGCATGAATACGACAAAAAAGGCCCGGATAAAAGTTATCCGAAGCCTCTGCTGAATCGCAATATGTTCAAGGAGATTTCTCATTCTATGTTAGCCTTTTGGTCTAACGACCAATGCCGCGAGAAAAGAAAAGATGATCGCTGACGAAATCCCCGCCGCAGTCAGATCGAAAATCCCTGTAATCACACCCAGCCATCCCTCTTTTTCCAGCTCCGTCAATGCCCCGTGCACCAAGGAATTACCGAAACTTGTGATGGGGATGGTAGCACCCGCACCTGCAAATTTAACCAAGGGGTCATACACGCCAAATGCATCCGCAAGCGCACCTGTCACAACAAGTGTACTCATGGTATGAGCTGGCGTCAGTTTAACCCCATCCATTAGAAGCTGTCCGACAACACAGATCAAACCGCCAACGATAAATGCCCACAAGAACTGCATTACCTTTATCCCTCCTTTTCAATAGCTACGGCATGTGCAATACAAGGAATACTTTCACCCTGCTGATACGAAATCGGAGATAACAGCGCACCCGTAGCAACGACGAGCACCCGTTTAAGATCACCCTTCTGCATCCGGTTCAAAATGTGACCATAGGTGACGGTGGCAGAACATCCACAGCCACTTCCCCCGGCAACAACATAAGGCTGTTTCTCCCGATCATAGATCATCAGGCCACAGTCATTAAAAACCGTCTGTTCCATGGGAATGCCTTCTTTTTGCAAAAGCTCTTTCGTAATTGGCAGACCGACGGAAGCCAGATCCCCAGTCACAATGAGATCATAATAGCCGGGTTCCAATCCCGTATCCCTGAAATGAGAGATTATAGTGTCGGCTGCTGCTGGCGCCATGGCTGAACCCATATTAAAGGGATCTTTGATGCCCAAATCCATAATGCGTCCAATAGTGGCTTTGGTAACAACGGGACCATCACCAGTACGGGAGACCACACCACACCCTGATCCTGTGACGGTATATTGCGCATAAGGCGGCTTCTGGGAGCCATACTCCGTCGGATACCGAAATTGTTTTTCAACCGTACAGTTGTGGCTCACCGTTCCTGCAAGGACATAATCTCCAGCTCCGGAGTCAACAATCATGGACGCTAACGCTAACGTTTCCATGGAAGTAGAACAGGCTCCAAAGACACCCAGGTAAGGCACACCCAGTTTTCGCGCTGAAAAGGAACTGCTGATAATCTGGTTCATCAGATCTCCACCAACAAAAAATTGAAGCTCTTCCTTGGTGATATTTGCATTTACCAAAGCAAGTTGGGAGGCCTGTTCGAGCAGTTTGCGTTCTCCCTTTTCCCACGTTTTCTCGCCGATCTCGAGGTTGTCGTAGACATAATCGAAATCAGATGACAGTGGACCCTCGCCTTCTTCTGGTCCTACAACTGCGGCTTTACCAATGATCCGCGGACGATTCTCAAACTGCCATGTCTGGCGACCCAATCGCTTCACAGGTGCCCACCTCCAAATCCCAAAAAGGCGTAAACAATCCCTACGACAAATGCTGCCACGACACCAAACACGATAACGGAACCAGCAAGTTTAAACATGTTGGCCCCTACACCGAGCACCAGTCCTTCAGCACGATGTTCCAGTGCAGCAGAACACATGGAATTGGCAAAGCCGGTAACCGGCACAGCCGTTCCTGCTCCTGCCCATTGAGCCATTTTATCGTAAACGCCGAGACACGTTAGAATAACCGATATGAGAATCATGACCGCCACCGTAGGACTGGAAGCTTCCTTCGATGTCATGTCGAAACCGGCCATAAAAGCCTCTTGAATGGCCTGTCCAATCAAACAGACGGTACCCCCAACCAGAAATGCTTTGAGGCAATTTTTCAGGATTGGACGAGGCGGCTCATGTTTTTTTGCGACTTTTTTGTACTCCTTTTCATCCATGGACAGGGACGACGATTTTTTTTCGCTTCCGGATGCAGATTGAGCTGGCAAGATACAAGACCTCCTCTATGTGAAATGGTTCAAAGCTACGGCTGAATGCCAATGTGTGTAATCCTATATTCATTGTTTGTTAATAATCGGAAGGTTATGTATCCGGCGACAGACAGCATATGTTTCCAACAAGATCATGTTGTGGAAGCAAGATGGGAATACGCCGGTTCTGAGGACTTTTAGATACGCTCTATAAATAAAGAAGAACAATCACGAGCAAGATAAAAAGAACGATAAACAGTACTTTTTCCGTGCCCTCTTCTGGAGGCTTCATTGGATATTTAGCTCCTTTCTGTAAACAGACCAACAAATATTGAACAAAAAGAACATCACAAAATGATGACATCTCCTCCATATATTCATATTCATTGAAGTGGCATCAGGACTACGACTACAGCGGATAGAGTCATGAAACTTGGACACGGTAAGCGCCCAAAACATGCCTTAAATACGTGACATAAACATGGACAATCACTTGCGCAAGGTTCATACTGTAATGTGACCAGTGGTTAAATAACAAGTCCTCAGCATCTTAAAGTGCATGTTCAAAAAGATAAAAGACTTTTTGAACTACATCTTAAAGGACAACAGGCGGGTAGCCGTTCTACTGTGACCTGATTTACATACCAACAGAGGAGTTGTTGACACATGAATGAAAAAACGATGGATATGTTTCGTACGTTGACGGAATTTCCTTCCGCATCCGGTTTTGAACGTGAGCTTCGTGGCTGGATGAAAGATAAGCTTTCCGCTTATACCGATGAGTTCGTCCAGGATCGCCTGGGGAGTCTATTTGGTGTATTACGCGGGGAGGAATCCGGTCCCAAAGTTATGGTAGCCGGACACTTTGACGAAGTAGGTTTCATGACTACTGGCATTACGGAAACAGGTATGATCAAGTTCCGTCCACTGGGTGGATGGTGGAGTCAGGCTGTACTGTCTCAACGATTGGAAATCATCACACCTGATCGTCGGATTACCGGAGTTGTAGGTTCTACACCTACACACTTGCTGGACGAGTCCCAGCGGAACAAACCTGTGGATCTGAATTCCATGTATCTCGATATTGGAGCAGACAACCGTGCGGAAGCAGAATCCTGGGGCATTCATCCAGGGATGCAGATCGTACCGATCTGTGAATTCACACCTATGGCCAATCCTAAGAAAATTATGGCTAAAGCGTGGGATAATCGTTACGGCGTAGGACTTGCACTTGAACTGGTTGAAGCGCTGCACAAGGAAAAACTGCCTAACACGCTTTATGCTGGTGCAACGGTTCAGGAAGAACTGGGGCTTCGCGGTGCACGTACGGCGGCCAATCTGATTCAGCCTGATATCTTCTTTGCACTTGACTGTAGCGCGGCGAATGATATGACAGGTGACAAACAGTCATTTGGACATATCGGAGAAGGCGCATTGCTTCGTATTTTTGACCCGGGCATGTTCACCCATCGCGGAATGGTGGAATATGTTCAAGATACGGCTTCATCCAATCAGATCAAAATGCAGTATTTCATCTCACCAGGCGGTACCGATGCAGGTCAAGTTCACCTGAGTGGCATTGGTGTGCCCTCAACAGTGATCGGTATCTGCGCACGTTATATCCATACCTCTTCTTCCATCATTCATACAGACGACTACGATGCAGCCAAAGAACTGATCGTGAAGCTGGTCAAGGGTCTTGATCGGACAACGATGAATACCATAATTAATAACGCATAACAGTTGACAAGAGACCTCCTAACTATATCGGGAGGTCTCTTTTTTTATATCCACAACTATATCAGTTGGACACATTTACACTTGAACGCAGAGGCCAGAAATAACCTGAAGAAGCGGAGCTAAAACCTTTCTGCAAGAAAGCTGCTTCGGAAGCATATACTTCGCCTTTATTCGGTGATTGAAAGGTTATTCTGTCATTCGGAGTGGCAAGTGTAAATATTTTTTAGTTCAACATACGTAGATTAATAGGCCGAACATTATAGGGAATTACACATAAGATGTAATAACGGTAGATGAATTAAACACCAAGCAGCGGGGGACCTGTTATGGCAGTGAGAAGGAATGGAAAATCGAATAAAGGTACCAAAAAAACAAATGCCGCAAACACCCTTCTCAATGGCAACCTTAAAGGGAGAAATCTGGAACTTATCGTTGCAGCATTACTAGTAAGTGGGAAGTTAAGAGTGGATGCGGTCACGTTGTTTCGAGAAGCTACACTGGTCGTTGAACTGGTTGGGCAGTATAAAACATTACAAAATATTACACCATCGAATCAAGACAAACTGGTGCAATTCCTCGATGAAATCGGTGGCGATATGACGTTGAATGACGTTATACGGGCTTTCCAACAGAGAATCAATTCCTAAACGCCAAGAAATGAGGTTGAAGTGATGTCTGACTTTGACGGAAATGGGTTCGCTGAGCTACTGATCATTGTCATTCTTGTTGTTTTATTTGTATTTGGTTCTTCCGATATTGACGACCTGACTGATTCTCCTTCTCAATCCTGAATTGGCTAGGTTATTACGATCCATTCATTATGAAATGCATATCTGTAAACGCCAGCCCACAATATGCGAGCTGGCGTTTTTGGATGGCTATAGAAATAGCGGTGAGAATGCAATCCAGGCCAAAATAAGAGTAAGCACAATGCAGACATTCTCTACAACGGCCCCACGCTTGGTCCCTGTACTCATCAGATTCACCCGTATGCGCCACTTGAGCGGTGGTAACGGACGAATACCTCGATTGGTGAGTGAATCGGCCAACAGATGCATCGCATATGCAGTTCCTCCCGCTACCCAGATCTCCGGTCCCTGCTGCTGGGTCGTGCTGTACAACAAGCCCGCCCATATTGCGGTTCCGTACAGGGTATGTGTCAGTCCCCTATGAGTCAGTGTGGTGCAGAGCATTAACAAACTGCCTGCAATCAAGTTCCACGGTGCGAACGCGTGACCATAAAAGACCAGTCCGAGTCCAATCGCAAACATCAACACTTTGCGAAGCGAACGTGAAGGCAGGAATGACACAAGCGCAATGAGGATCGCAAGCAACAGGTTCCATGGTTTGGCATGAACATAGAAGTACACAAATACAGCTGTGGGCAACAGAATCGTCTGTAACAACCTGATCAGACTGTTAGGCAAGGCTCTGGATACCAGCAGCGAATTTGGCTCATCAATGTCAGGCAATAACGAACCAATCAGTGCAACCGTAACTGCCGGCGCTGTCACCGGCATACCGGCCAACTGCAGAACAGAAAGCGACACACCTGTCCCGATAATAAGGTGGGATCTTCCCATCATGATGCAAAAACGTCCTTTCAAAGAAATCGGGAACAATAAGGCCCAGTTCCGATTTTACAACGAAAACAAAATAAGAACAATAGTTCGCATTTCTTATTTGTATGAAAATAAATATAACTTTCTGTGATGGGGCGCACATTATTATATTTATGACTCTTCTATCTTTATTAGTGAATTAAATCACATAAATTGTCGTCAACTACTTGTATAATTTCAAATATAAACCACTAAAATTGTTGGTAATGTACAGCGTCTATCCAAGGAGGCATACACACATGAACGGAAAAAAAGAGAAACTCGTTATCATAGGTAACGGAATGGCAGGAATCAGTACTGTAGAACAAATTTTAAAATTAACATCGCGATTTGATATTACTGTTTTTGGCACAGAGCCCTACCCTAACTACAACCGCATTATGTTGTCTTATGTACTGGAAGGAAGCAAAACACTGGATGACATCGTACTGAACGACCTTCACTGGTATGAAGATTACGGCATTACGCTGCACACAGGCACAACGGTTACACGAATCGATGCCGAGACACACGAAGTTGTGACTGAAGAAGGAACTCGCGTTCCTTATGACAAAATTATCATTGCAACAGGCTCCAACTCCTTCATTCTCCCCGTTCCGGGACATGACAAAGAGGGTGTTGTCGGTTTCCGCGATATCGCCGATTGTAATGTGATGCTCGACGCTGCCAAACAGTACAAAAGAGCGGCCGTTATCGGGGGCGGACTGCTGGGTCTTGAAGCTGCCAAAGGGTTGGTACAACTTGGCATGGAAGTTACCGTAGTGCACTTGATGCAGGATCTGATGGAGCGTCAGCTTGATCCACAAGCTTCAGCCATGTTGAAGGCAGAACTCGAACGTCAGGGTATCCGGTTCAAGATGGGTGCGCAGACTTCCGAACTGCTGGGCGGCAAACGCGTTGAAGGGATACGTTTTGCAGATGATACGGTTCTGAATGTTGATTTTGTGGTCATGGCTGTAGGCATTAAACCCAATACGACTGTAGCCCGCGAAAGCGGTATGGAAGTGAACCGGGGTATTGTCGTGAATGACTATATGCAGACTTCACTTGAGAATGTGTATTCGGTCGGGGAATGTACAGAGCACCGTGGGGTATGTTACGGCCTCGTTGCCCCCTTGTTCGAACAAGGCATGATTCTCGCGAAACATATCTGCGGTGTAGAGACCGCTCCATATGAAGGTTCTGTAGTATCTACGAAATTGAAAATTTCGGGTGTAGACGTCTTTTCAACTGGTGAATTCATCGACAGTCCAGAGCACACCGTCATTTCGCACAAAGATGACTGGAAACGGACTTACAAAAAAATTCTGCTTCGTGATAATAAAATGGTCGGCGCTGTTCTCTTCGGTGACATTACGGATTCTGCCGAATTGCAGAAACTGATCAAACAACAGACCGAAATGACCGAGGAATTGTACGGTTCACTCATGGGTACAGGCTGCGGCGGTCATAAGAAAGCAACTTCTGTTGAAACGATGCCCGAGGACGAGATCGTCTGTGGATGTAACGGGGTCACCAAAGGAACCATTGTTGATGTAATTACAAACCAGGGCCTTACCACTGTAGATGAAATCAAAGCCTGTACCGGTGCAACACGCTCTTGCGGTGGATGTAAACCGGTTGTGGAACAGATTCTGCAATATGTGCTGGGAGACGGCTTCAGCAGTGGAGCCAAACAGGGAATATGCGGATGTACTTCCATGGGACGGGATGAGATTGTAGCTGAGATTCGTGCAAAAGGATTACAAACGACCAAAGAGGTCATGAATGTACTGGGTTGGAGTCAACCTGAAGGTTGTTCCAAATGTCGTCCGGCGATCAACTACTACCTTGGCATGATTGCACCAGACACACACGAAGATGAGAAAGAATCCCGTTTTGTTAACGAACGTATGAACGCGAATATTCAAAAGGATGGAACGTATACGGTTGTACCTCGGATGTACGGCGGGGTGACTACACCAGCGGACCTCAAACGCATCGCTGACGTTTCAGTCAAATATGATGTGAAAGCAGTCAAAGTTACCGGCGGTCAGCGTCTTGACTTGATTGGTGTCAAAAAAGAAGACCTGACTAAAGTCTGGGCTGAACTGGATATGCCTTCAGGTTATGCATACGCCAAATCGCTGCGCACGGTCAAAACATGTGTCGGCTCCCAATTCTGCCGATTCGGTACACAGGATTCCATGGCTATGGGTGCTCGCATTGAACGGAAATTCGAACGTCTGGATCTGCCTGCCAAGTTCAAATACGCTGTCAATGGCTGTCCACGGAACTGTGCAGAGGCATGTACAAAAGATATCGGTATCGTTGGTAACGACGGCGGCTGGGAAATCTTTATCGGTGGTAACGGCGGTATTAAAGCAAGACTTGCTGATTCCCTGTGCAAAGTGAAAACAGATGAAGAGTTGATTGAACTGTGCGGAGCCATCATGCAATATTACCGCGAAACAGGTAACTATCTGGAGCGGACTTCCGAGTGGGTGGAACGTATGGGTCTGGAGCATATTCGTTCGGTTGTCGTGGATAATCTTGAGGAACGCAAAGCGTTGATGCAACGGATTGAATTCGCACTTGAGCATGTGGAAGAACCTTGGCAAAAAGCGATTCGCAATGAGGAAGGCCAAAGCAAAATGTTCCACGGCATCGAAGTATCGGCTCGTCCATAAGTAAGCTCGCAAGATTAATACTGCCGGAATGTTAAATATAGATAAGGAGTGGTTTTAGATGACGACAAAACAATCAGGCACCTACTTCCCTGCCGGAGTAGTTGAAGAATTCCTGCCACGAATCGGAAGAGTAGTTGAGATTAAGGACCATCAGCTTGCTGTCTTTCGTGCATCGGATGGCACCATCTTCGCTGCGGATAATCACAATCCCCACCCTAAGGGTGGACCGCTGGCTGAAGGCATCGTGTCCGGGCATTATCTGTACGATCCGCTGTATGATTGGAAAATTGACCTGACTACCGGTCTTGTGCAAGCACCAGACAATGGTCAAGTACAGATGTATCCGGTGAAGGTAGAGAACGGCCAGGTCTGGATCGAAATATAGCTCCATTGAAACGTTCAAAGATTGATGCAAAATAATGGGGGAAACCGTGATGTATACACCAAGTGTTGAGGGAATTATTGAAGCTGCGGTTAAAAAACGGGATCAAATGAACGCAAGCCTGCCACGTTATATGGTTGCTGCCTTGATGGCTGGTGCCTATGTAGGGCTTGGCATCGTTCTGATCTTCAGTATTGGTGCTCCGCTTCTTGCGGCACAGTCACCACTGCAAACCATGTTGATGGGCATGTCCTTCGGACTCGCCCTCACGCTGGTCATCTTTGCCGGATCGGAACTGTTCACAGGTAACAATATGTTCTTTACCATGAGTACACTGGCAGGCCGGACCACAGTTAAAGATACACTGAAAAACTGGGGACTCGTCTTCCTCGGCAATTTGCTAGGTGCGATCCTGCTCAGCCTGCTTATTGTAGGCAGCGGCCTGTTCAAAACGGCTGCGCCCGAACATCTGTTATTCGTCGCTTCTGCCAAAAAGATGGCCGCTCCCGTATCGGAGTTGTTCTTCCGCGGCATTCTCTGTAACTGGCTCGTCTGTCTGGCGATCTGGATGGCTGCTCGCACAAAAGAGGATATCGCCAAAATCGCTCTCATCTGGTGGTGTCTGTACGCCTTTATTGCAAGTGGGTATGAGCACAGTGTTGCCAATATGACTTTGCTGTCCTTGTCCTGGCTGTTGCCAAACCACCCGGATACCATTACTCTGGCAGGCTGGTTTCATAACATGATCCCGGTGACGCTTGGTAATATCATCGGCGGTGCCCTCTTTGTCGGAATGGCTTACTGGTATACTTCATCAGTACGCAAAAAAGCGTAACTCTTTATCCAACTGCATTTCCGTACGATAGATAGCAGAACATTTACACAACTAAAGCCACGATGGATGCCGAACTCACGTTCAGTCATACATGGTGGCTTTTTGGCTTCGTTTTACATTCAATGTATACATCGTTAATCCCAGGTTAATATAACTAGAGTATAGTCAGTGTAGGCGACTACTCAAAATTACAAAGGATGATCTCTACTATGGGAATTCATACGTACTTCCGATCATTGAATGATCTTGAACGCATTATTCGAACTCCTGGCAAATTCAAGTTCGAAGAACATTGTGTATCCGCCCATTCCTGGAAAGTAGTTCAGTACGCCAAAACCTTGGCCGATATTGAAGAGCAGCAAGGCGTGAACATAGATTGGAAGAAGCTATACGAGATCACCAGCAGCCATGATTATGGCGAAATCTTCATCGGTGATATCAAAACGCCAGTCAAGCATTCTTCACTCGAACTTCGTTCCATGCTTCAGCAAGTGGAAGAAGGTATGGTTGAACATTTTATTAACGAAAATATCCCGGAAGAGTTCAAAGAAATTTTCCGCAGACAGCTCCGAGAAGGCAAAGATCAATCTGTCGAAGGACTGATTCTGGAAGTCGCAGACAAGATGGATCAAGTGTACGAAGCCTTTGCCGAACTGCAACGGGGTAATACGGAGAAAGAATTTATCGTCATGTACCGTTACGCACTCGTCAAGATCAAAAACATCGATCTCCACTGTGTCCGCTATTTCCTCAATCACATCCTGCCTGATATCATCGAAGAAGGTATTCGATCCCCGTTCGATATTCGCAAAATAACCGAAGAAGCTTTACTGCAATAAATTAGCTCAAGCCATCTGGATTCCCATTATCCATGGACAGGGCTTTTTTTCGTTCCAGTGACTGTTGGCGATACTCGCTTGGATATAGGCCTGTTTTGTTTTTGAAAATCCGGCTGAAATAGTGGGAATCACTATACCCTACCGCTCCACCAATGGTCTTGATATCCATATTCTCGTGCGTGACGAGCATACGCTTTGCTTCATTAATCCGCAAACCTGTCATATATTTCAGCGGAGTCTCACCCGTCACTTTCTTAAAACACTTTCCCAGATAGTCCACACTAAAATGCATCTGTCCCGCCATGTCCTGGAGTGTAATCTCATGCATGTAATTCTGCTTCAAATACAACTTAACGGCCTCTGCGATATCCTCCGGCTTCACCTGCTCGTCCAGCACGGCACTGACGTGGGCAAGTGAATCCACAGCGCTCCCAAGCTTCAATTCCATCGCATCCAGCAGTGTCCGAAGCTGTTCTTCCGATAATGGTTTGAGCAGATAATCCTCCACCTTGTAACTGATTGCCTGCCGTGCATATTCGAATTCATGATAACCACTCAGAATGACAATTTTCACATGTGGATAGGCAAAATACAGATGTTTGGCGAGTTCCAATCCATTCATTACCGGCATCTGTATATCAGTTACAACCAGATCAGGTACGGAATGTTCAATGAGCTGTAACGCTTCCTGACCGTTCCGCGCTTCACCAATCACCTCGAACCGGGTGTCCAGCTCTCTGAATTTGCGCGAGACATTCCTGCGAATCAGGGCTTCATCTTCCACAATAATCGTTCTGTATTTGATTGTCATGGTTCAGTCATGCTCCTTTCGAATGGAACCACCTATGGTAATCTGGACACCGCCGGAAGGCTTGTTCGTAATCTGCATGTGGGCTGCCGTGCCATACCATAATTTCAATCGGACCCATATATTCTTGAGTCCCATGCCGTTAATTTCAAGGTCAGGCATACGCTCCCACTCCTGTGACTGTTCGATGTAATGCATGATCTTGGCAAGTGCTTCGGGTTCCATGCCAGGCCCGTTGTCTTCCACATGGATCTGCCAGGTCTTCTGTACCGCATCCATATCTCCAGTAATATTCAGTCTCCATGGAGGGGTATCACCCAGTCCATATTTCATGGCATTTTCGAGTAATGGTTGTACCATCAGCATAGGAACCTGGATATACTTCATCTCATCCGAAATATGGAACTCGTAGTGTAGATCATCCTCAAACCTAATCTTCATACACTCCAGATATCGCTCACAATAATCCAATTCTTGAGACAGGGGAACCCCATTCTTTCCCGGAGTAGAAATATAACGCAGCATAGACGCAATATTGGTGCAGAACGCGACAATCTGCTCATTCATGCCTTCTTCCGCCATGATGCTAATATTTGTGATGTTGTTATAGAGAAAATGCGGGTTCATCTGGGATTGGAGTGCCAGTAATCTCGCTTCTGTCTCCTGAGATTTCATCGCCAGCCTGTCCTGAAACGATTGCACAAGCTGTTGATTCAGCCGGATAAACGTATCATTCAGCTCATCCATCTCCCGAATAGAACCGGGATGCTCCAGCTTGAACAACTGACCCGAATCCTGACCCGATACCAGATCATTCTCACCCGTTTTCTGAATAATACGCTGCAAACGATGTAGCGGCAAAGTAACCCGTTTGGAGATGAGATACGAGAGAACCAGAATCAACATGAGAGTAGCTAACGTGGCACCGATAAACATCACAGCCATCCGGTTGAGACTCGCGAAAAGGGACTGCTTGGACTGCATGACAACAACGGTCCATCCCGTCTCCTGTGACGTCATGTACGTCATCATTTGTTTGGAATGATTCAAAGGATCGGTGATCTCCTGCATCGTATCAGGCGGAAATGAAAGATTTTGAATCAAGTCCACATCATCGAAATGGCCTGCTTGAGAAGCACCGGCATCCGAAGAAAGTGGATACAACCGTGTATTTTGTTCATCCACTACATAGATCCGGAGATCGTTGTTATTCGCCTGCAATTCATTCAAATGCTGGAACAGGGTTCCGGCATCCTGCAAAATCTCAACGACGCCTTGGCTGACATAATTTCCATCTTTGTATACACGGGTAAGCGAAATGTAAGGTTGATCTGATTTTCCTTCGCCGGTCGGCATGGGCAAGGCTCCGCCCTCTAACAATTGGATCACTCGCCAGCCACTCCGCTCCCAGGTTTCCTTGTACCACGGTCGCTGAGTCAGGTCTACCGACAGTTGACCGTTGAATGCACCCGCTCCCAACATCTTGCCGTTCACGTCATAGATATTGGCCTGCTTGGCTGTATTGGAGCTGCTGATGATCGCGAGAATGACATCAATTAGTGTGGTTGTATCCTTATACAATGCCGGATCACTCGTCATTGTCTGCTCGCTATCCTCCGCTGGTGCCAAGTAGTGACTGAAGTGTTCTTTGACCAGATTGGAGTACACGATATTCATGGAGAAGTTGTTCATTTTCACCACTTCCTGATCCAGATTACTGACGATTGATACCCCCAGTTGTCTCTGTTGTTCTTCACTTCGCTGACGAATGTCACTTGCGAGAAAAACATACAGAAGCCCCGCCACAATCAGCGAAAAGATAATAAATACCGCAGAGTAATAGGCAAACAGACTTTGCTGAAGCGTTCCAAATCGATATCGCAATCCCCTCACACCTCGTCCTATGATGATATCAGTCACACCATTCGAAAATGTCCACCCAACAGAACGCTTTTGTCTATTGAGCACATCCTTTGTTCACAGTAAAGTTATCCACATAAGAATACGCTTACATTAAGCGTTTCGGCAAGTGACAATTTTCTTTATATTTCGGGAGGTTCAATGATGAGAAAACGATTTCTATTTTCGCTTGCAAGTGTGCTCCTGCTCTCCACCCTGCTGCTTGCCGGGTGCAACTCAGGTAAAAGTACGGAAGGTTCGGGTAAGGTGACACTCACGTTTGGAACAAGCCAATCCGGTATTCCGCGTACAGGCATCATGCAGACGATGGCCAAGGAATATGAGCAGGAAACCGGTGTCAAAATTGACTTCCAAGTCGTCCCTGACGCACAGTGGCGTGACCTGATCAAGGTGAAGCTGGCCTCTGGCGAAGCACCTGACATTTTCAATGTCGATGTGGACCCACTGAGCATGCCGGCTAACGTAAGACCGGAGGAAAATGCCATTGACCTGACCAATGAGGAATTTACAGGTCGGATGTCTGAAGAGATTTTGCCAACCGTCAGTCACAATGACAAGGTGTACGGGGTTTCTTTTGCGCCAACGAAAATCTGGTATGTGTACTATAACAAACGTATCTTCCAAGAGCTCGGCATAGAGCCTCCTACATCCTATGCCGAATTCAAGGCAATCAGCCAGAAAATTATGGATAAAGACATTATTCCGTTCTATCAAGCACCTGCCAGCGGGTGGTATCAGGTTCTGCCTTTGTTCGAAACGGGACCTAACTATGAGCAAACAACAGCGGGAACCTACGAGAAATTAAACAACAATGAGATGAAAGTCGCAGATATGACGCAACTCAAGACGGTCATTGAACAGTTGAAAGAATTTGCGGATCTAGGTTATTTCGGCAAAGACTTCTTGTCCAATACGGTAGAAGCGGGAATTGAAGCGTTTGGTCAGGAGAAAGCAGCGATGTTGCTGCGGGTTCCAGGGACGGAAAAGGAAGTCTCCGAAGCGTATCCTGCAATGAAAGACAACATGGGGTTCTTCGTCATGCCGTGGGGAGATAATCAGACGATTGGTGTGAATCCCGGCGGTTCAGCTGCCATGTTTGGTAACAAAAACAGTAAACATCCCGAAGAAGTGCTGAAATTCTTCCGCTGGATTACTGAGCATGATCATCTGCAACGTGTGTTCGACGAAGGTGAAGGTAATCTGACGATCTGCTGGCCGGAAATCGAACCAAAGCTGACACAGGACTATATTGATTATGAGAAAAAACATGAAAAAGGTACGGTCATGCAGGCCGCTGTGAAATATATTGATCCACAATGGATGGATATTGGTAAAGACTTGTCGGGCATGTTCGCTGGAGCCATGACACCGGATCAGATTCTGCAAAACATTGATAAACGCCGTGCTGAACAAGCCAAAGTGCTTAAAGATGAGAAGTGGCAGTAATAGCGCATATTGTAGATAAACATAAATGCTGAACAGCGTTACATGCAGCGGGCATTTGCCCGCTCATGTATTTTGTTTTGGCAGGAAGGAAAGGTGTTACCGGTTATGAATGCAAACAAAATATATCCCTGGTACTTCTCATCTGGAGCGATTGTATTATATCTGTTGTTCATCGTTGCTCCCGCCCTGCTGGGCATCTATTATTCCTTCACCGACTGGAACAGTTATAGTTCGGAGAAGAACTTTATCGGTCTGGAGCATTTCCGTACCATATTGGCGGGTGATCCGACCTATCTTCTTTTTATCAAAAACACAGTCCTGTTCACCCTCGTGACATCCATCGCCAAGACCGTTCTGGGCTTATTTCTGGCTCTACTCCTAGTTAGCGGTGTAAAGGCCGCCAATCTGCACCGGATGATCATCTTCTCGCCGCAAGTGCTGTCGTTTCTCATTGTTGGGCTTGTGTTCAAAAGTCTGCTCGATCCCAACAACGGGTTCGTGAACGTGACCCTGCGTTCCATGGGACTGGATGTTCTCGCCCAGAACTGGCTGGGTTCCCTAACCTGGGCCATGCCATCCATTATGGCGGTGGACACGTGGAAAGGCATGGGGTACATCATGGTGCTGTTCATCGCCGGACTGCTCGCCATCCCCCGGGATTATTACGAGGCAGCGTCCATTGACGGCGCCGGGTTTGGGCAAAAGCTGTTCCGGATCACGATTCCGATGCTGATGCCTACGATTACCATTGCCACGGTGCTCAATATTACGTATGGGCTGAGAGTATTCGATGCCGTATACGTGTTAACCAACGGTGGCCCCGGTAACGCAACAGATGTGATTAACACGGCGGTCTATTCCTCTTTTGCCAAAGGGTATTGGGGACTCGGAAGTGCGCTATCTACCATTCTGTTTGTCATCATGGCGATCATCTCCTTTTTCATCATTCGTTTGATGAACCGAAAGGTGGAATACTAACATGCGATTGAGAAAAAGATTGGCTTCCACCGGGTTAAATGCTCTCGCCTGGCTGCTCAGCCTGGTGGTCCTGATTCCTTTTGTCGTCATTGTACTGAATTCATTTAAGTCGGACGCCGAGGCCAAAGTGCTTAAACTCACGTTGCCCGAGAAGTTTATTTTCGAAAATTACAAAATTGTCTATGAACAGGGACATTTGGGCGGTTCCTTTTTCAACAGTCTGCTGCATTCCGGGGCCTCCTCCCTGCTATTGGTGTTTGTTGTGGCCTTCTCGGCCTTCACGTTATCCCGTAATCACTCGAAGCTCAGCAAGTTCCTTTACTTCTTCCTGATTCTTGGTATTACCCTTCCACTCAACTACATTCCACTGATGGAAGTCATGAAGTCCATGGGTATGATCAATTCACATGTCGGCATGATTCTGCTTTACACCGCCATGGGGATTCCAATCTCGCTGTTCATTACGTATGCGTTTGTGTCTAACATCCCGAAGGAGCTGGATGAAGCCGCGATCATGGACGGATGTAATGGGATCAAGCTGTTCCTGAGAATCATTGTACCTTTGTTAACCTCGGTGCTGGTAACGGTATTTGTTCTTAATTTCCTGAGTGTCTGGAATGAGTTTACTGCCCCACTCTATATGCTGAATACAGTGGAGATGTGGCCGATGACGCTGGCTGTATATAACTTCTTCGGACAATTCAGTGCCCAGTGGAATCTGGTCAGTGCCGATATCGTGCTCACGTCATTGCCTGTGTTGATTGTGTTCCTCATCGGGCAAAAGTATATTGTAGGAGGACTAACTTCAGGGGCGGTTAAAGGGTAAGCTCCACCGACAATCCAAATACACAAACGCATCTTGTCTAAGTACATCTGCTGACTCCTCAGCACAAAAAGCCCTTGTCTGCTCATCGTGTGAATAACTTCTTCGTACAGAAGAAGTATCACACGCTGCTGCGGACAAGGGCTCACGCTGTTGGATTCGAATTAATCGTGCGCCAACCCGCCAACATCGGATGGAGCCGTTATATCTGGGCTCTGCTCCAGAGATTTGATCATTTTCAAACGGGATGTGATTATTGCGATCAGAATAACAAACAGACCCGCGATGATAAACAGAAAGGCAATACCTCTGCCTGGCCCAGTTCCAATAATTTGACCAACAGACGAAGCCAGTGCTCCCCCTTCCATCAGCAACGGATTAAACACATGGTCGGCCAGAAATCCAGCCAAACTGTACGCGATAATAAACCCGAGTTGTGACAGAATACCAATGATTCCCCATACCCTGCCCTGCTTTTCGTTGGCGATATTGTTTCGCACCAGCACATCTGCGCTCATATTGACAAACGGCAGCGATGACAGGAACAGAAAACCTGCGAAGATAATAAAATAAATGTTGGTGGATATCCCCAGAAGCGAAAAGGACAAACCGCACAAAATCAGACCCATCACAAGCACACTTGCGTATCTCTTTGTTATTGTAAATATGCCGATGCACAAGCTGCTAATGAGCATGCCGATGGCACTTACAGACTGAAACGTTCCAAGTGTCTTTGCATCCGTGAATGACAGAAGCATCGGACCAATGAGTGTCTCCAGGAATCCCAGATAAAAGGTGACAAGTGAAATAATCACCACCAGCAACAGCACTCCCTTGTTGGTTACAACTTCTCTCCAGCCCTCTTGAATATCGGTGATCCAGTTTTTTCCTTCTCGATCCTCTCGCTCCACCTTCATGCTCTTCCGAATAACCAGCACAGCCAGAATGGCAACCAGGAATGTCAGAATATTAATGACCAGAATGACTTCAATGGTTGTTATACTAAGCAGAATGCCCGCAATGATGGGTGAAAACAGAAACTTCGAGGATTCAGCCAGTTGTACAAGACCGCTTCCTTTTGAGAATTGATCCTTATCCAGCAGGTCCGTAGCAGAGGCCTTGTATGCCGGGCTCTGCAACGCGGAAAACACCGAACTAAAGGCCACTCCCACATAGATATGCCATAATTGGATATCACCTGTGAGCATAATCGACAGAATGAAAATCAAACCGGCTGCCGACCCCAGGTCGCCGATAATCATCATCGTTCGACGGTCGAATCGGTCTGCCAATACCCCTCCAATAGGTCGAAGCAGGATATTCGGCAAAAACGTGAATAAGGTAATCAACGCAACACTTGTTGCTGTATTCGTTTTTTCGAAGGCATACACCCCCAGGGAGAAGGCTGTAAGTCCAATCCCAATCATGGAGATGAGCTGACCGAACCATACTACCAGAAACTTTCTAAATGATTTTTGAACGGTATGTTCCATGGATGATACTCCTTTCTCGGCTAACCTTGATTCGGAAAATAAAGACGAGTGACGTAGGCGAAGCTTCCTTTTTCTGCTCCCAGCACACGTTCCATAATATGCGTGAATGCTTCAACCTTTTTTTGGAGTTCTTCCTCCTCCCATTGAAAGATGCCTCGATCCAGCAAAAATTGTGACGATACGAGCAGGAATTCGATGGATTCCTTTGGGTTAGGTGTATGAAATACCCCCTCCTGAATGCCCTGCTCTACCACCTCGGCCAAGATGGGACTTAATCGAATTACCGTCTCTACAAGACTCTTTTGGTGCATCTCCACATTATGAACACTGTGCAATTGCTCGATGAGATCATGTTTTCTGCCGTCAGGCTGATTCTGCGCCATCATGATGCGAAAAATTTTGTCATGGGCGTTCAGTTTGGGGTCGGACACCACGTGTCTGGCTGATGCCTCCCCGCTCAGAATAAAACGCATAACGATGGCGTTCATGACCTCTTCCTTGGACTGAAAATAATAATAAAATGTACCCTTGGCAATGTTGCACGCCTGAAGGATATCCATGACCGTAGCTTTGGTGTACCCCTTTGTTATGAACAGAATCTCGGCGGCATCCAAAATCTCGTTCCTTCGTTCTTCCGGATTTTTTATCAATCTCATACCCTGGCCTCCGATACGTTCGACCGACTGTCGGTCTATTGTAGTCATGGAGTTCTTTTTTTAGAACCCCATTTCAGTCAACCATTGCGCCAAATGGCTTTCCCTTGTTTTTAGATCCTGACGCTCTCTTGCATATTTTCCAATATTCCTGTCTGCAACAAGCTTACCGTCCATCATAAACAGTACACGTTCCGATCTGGCAGCGACTTTCACATCATGGGTCACCAGCAGAATGGTTGTACCCGTTGCATTAATATCGCCCAGAATATCCATGATCTCATACGTTGATTTGGAATTCAGTGCCCCCGTTGGTTCATCGCCGAATAAAATATCTGGATTATTGATCAGCGCACGGCAGATGGCAATCCGTTGAAGCTGTCCGCCTGAAGCTTGGGTGATGTTATGCCCAGCAAGCTCATCAATCCCCATTTTTTTCATTAATGACATTGCCCGTGTATTAATCGTTTCTCTGCTGCTATTCTTGGCCAGATACGCGGAAAGTACGATATTGTCTAATAGATTCAGATTCTTGAGCAGATGAATATTTTGAAAGATGAATCCCATCTTGGTCAAACGTAGACTTGCCAGATCCCTCTCCTCAAATGCCGATATTTTTTTGCCATTAAAATAGACACTTCCAGCACTAATCTGATCCATACCACTTATGTTGTACAGTAAGGTAGACTTGCCTGAGCCAGATGGCCCCATGATGGAAACAAATTCTCCCTTTTTTAATTGAAGGTTGATATCTTTCAAGATGTTATGTTCTTCATTCTCGCCGATCGCTACGGATTTATTCACGTCTTTAGCCTCAAGTATAGTTGTCATCGTTGATCCTCCCTATTCGACAATCATTTTGGATATGCTCGTTTCCTTGATCGATTGGATGCTTATCCATGCTGTTAGTACAATCGTTCCTGCAAGTAACAATGGACACAAAACATATGCCTGTAACGGGTTAACAACAAAAACAATATTGGAAGCACCAAACGTCGACATAATGGCACTAACCAGCAACGGACCCAACGTATTGGACAATATCGTTCCAGTAACAACCCCTAAGATTAATATGACAAGTGACATCACGACATACTTGAACTTGATTTTAGACAAGGCAAACCCGAGACTTCTTAGTACAGCAATGTCGTTGTTGTCCTTGGCTACTAACATCTGAAGGAACAGTGCTGTAATTAAAATAGATATGAAGACACCGATGACCAAGGCCAACATCGTCACCAATTTCAATTGTTGGATGGTTCCGCCTAACGTCTGATCCAGATAACCTTGAAGATCGGTTACTTTGGCTGGCGAGAAAGCCGCCTCATATTCAGCAATTTTGGTAGCCATGTCCCCGCGATTATTCAGATCCAAACTGACCACATACCACAACACGCTATCCTTGTTGTAAGGCAATAGGGCTTTCGCCGTTTTCCCACCATTCGTAACGTCCTGGTATATTCCGCTGACCGTCATCATCTGGTCCTTGCCATTAACGAGCAAGGTAAGTTGCTCACCAGTCTTCAGGCGCAGCTCGCTACTGTTTGCATCAGATAACGCAATTTCATTCTCGGTTGTTGGCGCATTACCGCTAACATAAGACAATGGGAAAATACTGAAATCCCCAGTTTCTACACTCAGATTGTCGTAACTTCCTTCCGCATTTTTAATTTTGAACTGGCTTGTTACCAATGGGGAATACGTTTTGATGTCTTTATCATTTTGGATCTGGGCAACCAGATTGTCATAACGCTGCTCCACATCGTCTGTGTGCCTCAAGTCAATGCGAATATCACTCTGTCCAACACCCATATAAGATATAAAACTTGGCGCCTGCAAAGTGTTCAGGAAGTTGACCGGCACAATCATGATAAATGAACTGACTACAAACACGAACAACAATAATCGGAACATCTTGATTCGCTGTATGACTTCCTTCAGACCAAGAAAGACAGGTACAGAAGACCAGCGATTGCGGGACAAACTAAGCCGGTTTCGAATGATCTGTGTATCTCCCAGGCTCCCGGTACGGAGAGCATCCACTGCGGAGATGGAACGAAAACGTCGCAGTACCGTTCGACAGAACAGAACAACCATGGTAAATATGATTCCAGCGGCTAATAACGGAATCGCGAAATGCAACAGGGTTGCAGGTGCTTTTCCCATATACAACATGATGTTGGAAACAAATAATCTGTTAACGCCAAGTGATGCAATGTAACCAAGTACGGATGCAAATCCGGCCATAAATACATACTTCATCAGATACAGTCTCTTAATATCCTTCTCTGCGATCCCAATCGCTTTCATGACACTAATCTCACGATAATCCTCTTCGATGGTCGCAAGCATCGTGAATCGGATGCAAAGCATCGCGATCAGAATCAGCACAAGACTGACCAAAATAATAACGGCTGCAATAACTCCGTCGGTCATGGCATTCAATACCTGAAACAGCCCATAGGTAACGACTGGACCCGCGTTGGGAAGTCCGGCATTTTGGTAAGCTTGGGTAAATTCACTCGTCATTCCGGGATCATTCAACCGGAATTCAATGAGATACTCCATCTCTCCGACGCTCTGCTTCAGTTCCTGCAAATTCCCTGCACTCACGATAAAACGTTTGGAGTGCACAACTGATGGATTCATCTGAGCATCACGGACAAAATCAACGATGGTGTAAGAACGCTCAAATTGACCATTATCGATCCGAACCTGGTCGCCCACGCTCAATTTTTTTTGTTGCATGTAATATACCGGAACCGCGATCTCGCCATCGTTCACCTGAATAATCTCACTGTCCAAATTCAACAAATAGTCGAAACCCTGATTCTGTGTAACAAAGTCAATGTCCATAACGCTGTTCTTTTCGGACTCTGCTCCGAGAAACAGATTAGAGCCGTCAATGTTGACCATTTCCACAATCTGATGCTGCTGGACCATGGCATTTTCTTCAGCCCATGTATTCACTTTGGCCTGATCGAGTTCTCCGGCATGCATTTGCACAAAGTGTGGTGTTTTGGATTCAGAAAATAGATATTGGATGGAACTCGTCAGTTCCATAATCATTCGTGACCCCGAAGATACCAGCAAGGCGGCGAGCAGTACAAAAATAAATAACGCAGCCGTAATCCCTTTTTTTCTCGTTATATCGTTTCTCAGCATTCGTAGCAGCATAAACGAACATGGCTCCTCTCATCTACAAGTTGTTCCTATTTATCTGGAGTCATAAAGCTTGTCAGACAATGCGCCACCGTTGAAGGTTGATGCATCATGAACATGTGAGCACCCTCTTTGATGGTTTGAAGCTTCATGGATGTGTCAAAATATCGGCCCCATCTCAACGCTGATTGAAGGGTAACGGTACGATCCCGTTCTCCCCACAGATACAACACCGGCAATGAGAGCGGCTCATATTCAAGCGTTGCTGCAGATTCCAGCATCCTGAAATCCGCCCGGATGACGGGCAGAAAATAATTCAACAATTCTTTTTCATGTATCAGTTCTTGCGGAAGAGCTTCATAGGAAAAGAGATGATCAATCAGATTTTCGTCTGACATCCGATCATAATTCTGCATCCCGCATTCGTCAGGCGTGTTGCAGGCAGATAACACAAGCCGTAGCGTTTTAGCTACATCTGGACGCTCCTGACATAAGCGCTGCGCAACGAAGTAGGCTGTAATCCCTCCCAGACTATGTCCAAATAACAGACTGCCGGGCTGTATAACATCCAGCAGCTTGCTGGTATACAGTTCTACGAGTTGCTGCATATGCTCCAGGGGTGTTTCGGTGTTCAGACCATGACCCGGGGGCGTAAACGCCCAAATTTCCGTGTCATGAAGGTACGGCACTAGGGGCTGAAAACTGTTGGAGTTGCCACCGAGATAAGGAAAACAGACCATTTGTCTGTTTCCCTCCCCCTTTTGTAGCTGCTCCAAATAGATCGGTTCCATCACTTATCCACCACCATAATCAGGCTTACTTTCTTTCCAGAACATATGCAGGGAATGTCTGAAGTGAAGTATCCACATTTTTACGCTTGAAGATGACATGTATGACAATAGCCGATATTACAAAAAAGAAAAATTGCATAATCTGAACTTGCGGATTAAAGTAGTACAAATCAATTTGACTTCCTGTAGCTACAAGCCAGAATGCAAGCAGATAAAACAGAAGTGTACCTTTGGTTGCATTGAAGATATAACTTTGGAACACGATAAATGCCATAAGCTGAACAACGTAGTATATGTAAGTGGTTGAGGTGCCAAAAGAGGAAATCAAGTACCCCGGAAGCACCCATAATCCGAACAACAGACCGGTAAGCAGACCACTTGTTATATTACTTTTTAACTTCCCTTGCAAAAATGGAAGCAAAAATCCGATCCAGCCAAACAGCCCACCAATCAGCCCCGTCTCCTTGATCAGATTCACAATCCCCAACCAGATCATTTCAGGTACACTATATGTCAACTCAGGGACCGGTATGCCGAATAACAAGGAACCAAAGTGCATTGTTGAGGCAAAGATGATGGAAATTCCAATAATGAGCGGTATCCAGAACAGATCCTGTCTGCGCGGAACCAGCTTCATAAACATTCCTTTTAATGCTTCTGTGCCGCCCATCACATAACATGTAATTAATCCGGCAATGGAAGGTGAATACAGAGCAACGATTGCAAGTGGATGCATCAAGGTTAACTCACCTGTTATGGGTACAATAAAATCCGCAAAGAACATGAACAAACTTGCGATTCCATAACATGTGCCAAAGGAAATTCCCAAAAACAAATACATATATTTGTTGGACGGGCTGGTTGCCGGACTTGTGACTGGACGAATGGATGCCTGATTAGCTGTAATCATAGTGCCGCCTCCTTCTCAGTCAACTTTCTCTCAATAAGATCATGCAAACGGTTAATCGTGCAGAAATTAGCCAAATCCAGATCTTCATTTGCGATCTCAATCTGGAATCTACGCTCTACAAAGTCCACCAAACGCATCGCAAAGAGCGAATTGACGAACCGCTGCTCAAAATAATTGTCATTATCATTAATTTGAGTGTCCTCATGATCCATGGTGAGGTTGTTCCCGATAAACTCCCGAATTTCCTGACGATAATCCACTGCCCTTCCCCCTTGTTATTGATGTTGCCCCTCGGGCACTAAAACCTGAATGTAATCTGGAAACTCTACAGCCTGCTGCAAATCATGATAAAACAGTACTCTTCCTTCCTGATCTGCAGATTGCTGCTTGAAACCGGCAAAGTGATAGCTGATATTCATCATCCGGTTCCTTCCGGTGTCCCTGAAGTCCGCAAGCATCTGTTTGCCCTGCTTCTGAGCTTCACGCATGATATACGTTAGCAGTACACTCCCTGCTCCCCTGGACATCACTCTGCAAGACATCAGAAGCATGTTTAGCCGCCATACTTTCTGCTTCATGTGAATAAGTGCAAGCCCAATTTTGCCATACGTCCCGTATTTGTCTTCGAGTTCACACACCAATAACATATGGTCCTGCGAGGTCATCAGTTGATGCAGCTCCTCGTAACTGTAGGTAATTCCCGTTGCATTTAGTTGATTGGTGCGAACGGTAAGTTCCTCAGCACGTTGAAGATCATCCTCAGTAGCCTCGTAGATGGAAAATTTCATGCCGAGCGTAGCCAGAAATTGTTCTGAAGGTCCTTCATACTGTTCCTCAGCCTGTTTACGGAGTGTATCCGCCTGATACATCTGCCTTCTGCACGCAGAGTCGGCTGTAATGAATCGAGGCATCAGCCTTGGGTCATCAAGCATGGCTTCATATTGATCCGCATGAAGTACCTGGATGTCTGCATGTACACTTTGCACTTCTTCCAGTTCGTAAGGTTGATCATCCACAAACAGAATGGCATCCATACCGATATTAATGTTCTGCTGAATCCGCTGAACAGAGACGGACTTCGCATCCCAATGGATTTCGGGATACAGAAAATATTCGGCGATGCCCAGTTCGTTTAGTTTCGCCCAAGCCAGCTCTGCATCATTTTTACTGGCAACAGAATGCAAAATACCTCGCTGGTCCAGTTTTTCAATCACCTCCTTTAAGCCCGGCTTCAGTTGCACATCTGCAGATTCAAGCAAAACTCCATCCCATATGGTGTGATCCAGATCCCAAACGATGCATTTGATATCCTTGAGCTTTTCCATGGTCATGCCACCCTTCATCTTAGTAGGCATAGAATCCTTGACCCGTCTTACGCCCCCACTGTCCTGCATCAACCATTTTCTGCAACATCGGACAGCATCGGAATTTGGGGTCCTGATAGCTGTCGTACAATACTTTCAATGAATGCACGACCGTATCCAGACCAATCAGATCCGCCGTCTCCAGCGGCCCCATCTGATAATTGAAGCCCTTCTTCATAATGGCGTCCACCTGCTCGGGTGTAGCGATCCCATCCTGCACAATGTACGCCGCTTCATTCATTAACAAGTGCGAGAGGCGATTAGAGACAAACCCAGGCAAATCCTCTATGACAACTGGACTTTTATCAAGAGTTTCCAAAAACGCTACCATCTCATGTTCCGTACCCTGCGTTGTATGATGTCCTTTGATCACCTCCACCATGGATTTAACAGGAACCGGATTCATCAGATGCACCCCAATGACTCGACCTGGGTCAGGCAAAAATGAAGCGAGCTTTGTCACGGAAATACAGCTTGTATTTAGCGCAAATAAAGCATCTGGACGAGCCGTGTGGTATAGTCGTGCGTAAACTTCCTTTTTCAACTCCAGATTCTCAGTTACATTTTCAATAATGATACTTGCCTCTTCCACACCTTCATCTTGTGTCTGGAACGAAATTCGTTCCATGATCTGATCCAGTGGCACCTGACCGTACCCTTGCTTCAGGAAGCAAGCTGAACGATATTCACGACGTATAACATCAGGAGCGTGTTCGATGACCGACGCCGAAATATCCTGCAAAATCACACGATAGCCAGCCCTCGCGACATCCAGTGCTGTGGCGCATCCCATCACCCCTGCGCCAATGATTGCAATGAGTCGATTATGCATACCTAATCACCTCCTTATTGAGCTACCATCAGATCAGCTCGTCGTAGAGCTCTTTCATTTCTGCAAGTGCTGCTGGGACACGCTCACTAAACCAGGCAACATCCTGCATATCAAGCAGGATATTCGGATACATCCGCGAGAGCGTAGATACCAGAACACCGTGCTCAGCAAGCTTGCTATTTAACAAAATATCAAAAGACATCAATTCAAACGTATAATCAGCCGTATCCGTAAGCGGCTCCGTGCAACAGTGATAAGAAGCACAGCCAGACGGACCCTGAACAATTAAAGGCAGACCTACCTTCACTGCTTCCTGGCAGAGTATGTCATGCATCATCTCAGCGTGGCGGTTCATGCTGTTCATCGCCTGTCCTCCATTGCGGCCCAACATTTCCAGCGTAGCTTTTACAGCAGCTGTACCTAATGGATAGCCATTAAACGTACCCGCATGAATTACTTTTTTGTCTACAAGCAACTTCATGATATCCGCTCGGCCAACCAGGGCTGACACCGGAACTCCGCCACCGGCGATTGCCTTCCCAAGTGTAGTCAGATCGGGTGTTACACCGAATAACTGTTGGGCACCACCGAGTCCCATACGGAATCCTGTTATAATCTCATCAAAAATGAGCACGACCTGGTACTGGTCACATAACTGTCTGACTTTTTGCAGATAACCCGGAGCAGGCATGACTCCGCCTCCATTTACACAAACCGGCTCCATGATTACTGCTGCAATGTCGTCTCCATGCTGGCGAAATAGTTCCTCCAGACGGGGTGCGTCATTCCATGGCAGGAGGTAGGATTGAGATTCCATGGCATCCCTTGCCCTCCCCTTTGTTCCTTTCATGTCACCAGGATAGTCTGAAGGTACAGGCAAACCTGTACGGGCAGTCTTGCCACCCATAATATTGTCCGCATTGCCATGATAATGGCCTTCAAAACGTATAAAGCGATTTTTACCTGTCCACGCCCGGGCAAGACGAAGTGCATTCTGGACAATCTCCGTGCCTGATAACCCAAAACGAATCATCTCTGCTGAAGGTACATATTGATGGATCAGTTCCAGAGCCTCTGCATCCAGATCGCAATGACTTACAGAAAGAACACGGTCAATGGTATCCTTCAGACACTCGTTATACTCCTCGTTGCCGTGGCCAACAATGAGGGCACCAAAGCGGGCATATAGATCCAAATACTCGTTGCCGTTCATGTCCGTCACTCTGCTTCGGGAAGCATGCTTGAAATGGAGCGGCGTCTCTTCCCAAGGAAGGTGAAAATTATAGTGGACACCGCCAGGCAGCCATTGCTTCACCCGCTGATTGTACTGCATCATCTCCGTGATCATCCCTTATCGCCTCCCCCACTTGTCTGGTTTACTGCTTCATATCGCTCCAATAACCTGAACCGATCTTGCGGATCATCCAGCGAATAGGCTGCGGGCAAGGTCTTATTCTCAGCCAGCATATTTCTTACGCTCTGGCCTGGACCGATATCGATCCATACCGTCGCTCCCAGATTTTGAACGCGTGCCAATGCCTGATTCCAGCGAATAGGTTGCAAAAGCTGGCTGCTCAGCAGCTGAGGAATGTCCTCGGCTCCGCGAATGAACTCACCATGTACTGTAGAGCATATGGGAAACACCGGTGCAGAGAAGGAAACCCCTGCAAGCATCTCTTCAAGCTCAGGCTGAATGAACTGCATCAACTCGCTATGATAAGGTGCATCTGCCTTCATTGGCATCATGCGAAAAGGAATGAATTCCCCACCGAAGCCATCCACCTGATCATCCAGCAGTTGAAGACCCTTCGCAGTACCTGCGACGACAAACTGTCCCGGTGAATTATAACCGGAGATCGTCACATACTCGTTCTGACGAATATTCTCGACTAATTCTTCAAGCGCTTCTTGGGTTACATCAACAACAATACCCGCTCTTCCTTTTTGCTCTTGGATGGAGCGATGCATCAACGCACCACGCTGAGCTGTAAAACGGATTCCATCAGCAAATCGCAATGCACCCGCCGCTACTAAAGCCGAAATCTCCCCCAAACTGTGACCTACTGCATAATCTGGAGTCATTCCAGTCCGGCGAACAAATGAGTCAAATAGAACGTAGCTTGCCGTCAGTACAGCAGGCTGAGCATATTCAGAGACCGTCAATTGATCCAGGGTCCCTTCCATAACCAGTGCCTTCAAATCAAATCCGATCACCTCGCTCGCTTCCGCAAAGATCTGATTCGCCTCCGGCTCACTGTCCAACAACTCGCTGCACATTCCGATATACTGGCTTCCCTGGCCGGGAAATAACGCACAAAACGTCATACGCCACCGCCACGCTTGTAATAGGCTTTTAATCCGTAATGCGAGATCATCTCCTGCTGCATCTGAGAAGAACCTTCAATAATCTCCAGAATTTTGGCTTCCTTATACAGACTGGCAACAGGATATTGGTTACTAATTCCGTTCGCACCGTGAACCTGTAGCGCATCACTTGCAACTTCAACAGCAACTTTGGACGTAAAATATTTGGCGATCGTTGTCTCCATGGCGGCCTGCGGGTCCTTGGCTTCTCTCAGCTCGGCTGCCCGTAAACATAATGCTCGTGCTGCATGGACTTTTGTCACTGCATCTCCAATCATGCCGCGAATCAGCTGAAAATGACTCAGCTTCTGATCAAATTGCTTCCGCTTCCTTGAGTAAGTCACCATGGCATCCAGCGCTTCCTGCGCAATCGCCAGCCCTGCCCAGGCAATGCTATATCTGCCCTGGTCGAGTGCCCCGGTTACGATGTACTCAAAACCTTCATTCAGACGTCCAATAATGTGATTCTTTGGTACACGCACCTCATGGAGATCAATCTCAGCTATACCTGTCTCTCCCGCAACCATGACACCTTCGATAGGTTTGGTCTGTACACCCTCAAACTGGCGTTCGACCCAAAAAGCAGTGCTTCGTCCCTGATTCGAGGCAATAATGATAAATACATCTGCCAGATGTCCAAACGTGATCCACTTCTTTTTTCCATTCAAAACATAACAGTCCGATTCTTCTCTCCACTCGGTCTTTACACTTTTGGCATCCGAACCAACTTCCGGTTCAGTCAGGCCAAAGGCAGCAATCCATTCTCCCTTCACCAACTTGGGCAGCCAGGACGATTTTTGCTCAGGCGTTCCGAAACGTACCAAAGTTTCACTTACAAGTGAAGTATGTACCGTTAACAAGCTGCGAACGGCTGGAAGAGCCTTGCCAAATACTTCAGTCAACAGCCCGTACGCCTTAGGGCCGAGACCCATGCCGCCATATTCAGCCGGGATCGAGGCAGCCAAGTAACCTTTTTCAGCCATGGCACGGATCAATGTTCTGGGAATGGCTTGTTGCTCTTGAATCTGTTGAGCATAAGGACGAATTTCACGGGCAGCAAACAATTCAGCTTCATGAATGATCTCTTGCTCTATATCCACTTCAATCATTCGGCAACCCCCTCTTGAAGAAGAGATTCATTCAGATAGGCGGCGAACTCGGCAATTGTTTTGTATTCAAACAACGCAACCGGACTGATGTCAACTTGAAGATGCTTACGCGCACGGTTAATGATCTTGAGCGCCTGCACAGATGAGACACCAATTTTCAAAAAATTCATCTCTTCATCAATGTCCTCTGGCTCCTGATTCAACGCTGCTGCAATCTCGCTTTTGATAAAAAGCTCAATTTCTTCTTTTGTCATATCATGACCTCCGTTCCCTGATTCACATCTATCCAATGTACATACGGCTCAAATGGATGTGCTGGCAGATGTACAATCTGGCCAGAGCCATTCGGATGTAACTGTTCCCAATCCAGCGCAGCACCACGTACATAAAGCTGTCCCAGTAATAAAGCAAGCTGATCCTCCATGGTAAGCGTCGGCTTGGCAGACAGGCGGATGAAGCTCTCCTTGCCACTGTATTCAAGCTGCTGCACTGTATGATCTGCAGCAATCATAATTACAATGTCGGCGCTTGCCATCTTGCCAGGTGTGTCTTGCAGACTGTCTAACGTCACTCTATTTTTCACTGGAATGGATTGGCTTGCATGAGCGCTGTGATGTTCCTCGCCATCCAGATGTAAACTGGATACAAGCTCCTCTCCTGCAGCTATTCCTCGAATCTCCTGAATGGAAGGGACCAGACGTACAAGTGTCTCAAGCAAGGTCACCCAATAGTTCAAGGTAGATACCTTATCTTCATTAGAATCGTCTGGCCGGATTACTTGACGAGCTAGAGCCTCATCTTCTCCGCGAATCTCATGCCCCCCAACCACAATATTGACACGAGCAGCTCGGTTTCTAGGCTTGAAGCCGTACTCCATCTCTTCGATGTTCCACTTTCCGGTTGAGCTGACAGCTACTGCTGCACGATACCGATAATGTTTTCTATATCTGTTCCGGGTAAAACAAAGATCCTCTAGTGCCAGGTCCACATGTTTCTTCACATACTGCTCCGTGTTATCAATCAGCTTTTTTAAAGCATGCTCTGATTTGGCAGAGAACGTTAACAATTGGCCGCGTGCCGGGGCAACTGCACGGACAGGGGCTTTCCATTCCTCCAGCACAATGTGGGCATTCGTACCTCCCAGGCCAAATGAACTGATGCCTGCCTTCCGTGTTTTTCCTTCAGGTACATCCCACGTTTTATGCTCGCTTACAATATGGAACGGCGATTGGTCCAGTCGGAGGGCCGGATTCGGATTATCCATATGCAGACTTGGTGCCAGTTCCCCATGCTGCATACTGAGCAAAACCTTGGCAAGACTGGCTCCACTGGAGGCTGCAAATAAATGACCAATATTGGTTTTGACTGAACCTAATCCAATCGAATTGTCGCTTGTGCATCCCTTTTCCCGGAACAGTCGGAGCAAGGCATTCACCTCAATTGGATCTCCAATCCTTGTCCCCGATCCATGTGCTTCAATATAAGAAATCTCGCTCGGGTTTAGGTTGGCATCGCGATAAGCGGCACGGAGTACCTCATATTGTCCCTGAGGGTTGGGTGCCATAATGCCCAGGGAATATCCGTCGTTATTCACCGCTGTCCCGCGAATCACACCATAAACATGCTTATTGTTGCGAACTGCCTCTGTTAGCGGCTCCAGATATACAACAACAGCACCTTCTCCCAAGACTGAACCATCTGCTTCCCGGTCAAATACCTTCGTATGTTGAGTGGAAGAACAGATTCCAGCATTGCGTGATAGTTGATGAACATGCGGTGTAGCCAAAATGTTCGCTCCACCTACAACTGCTCCAGAGATACGCTTGTCCTGAATGGCCGCCACAGCTTGTGTCAGTGCTACCAGAAAAGAAGAACATGCTGTATCTATGGACAGTGCCGGCCCTGTAAAATTGTACATGTGTGAAATGGAGGCCGCTGCTATATTGGACATATTGCCTACCATAGCGTGAGAATGAACAGCCTTTCCAAGACTCCGGTTCATATAATCAACAACCAGATCGAAGTATGTGCTTGGGTTAATCCCTACATACACACCCACATCACGCTTATCCTCATGATCCACGAGCATACCCGCATCCTCCAGCGCCTCATGAGCAACTTCCAGCAACTTGCGATGCTGCGGATCCATAAATGCAGCTTGTTCAGAGGGGATTTCAAAGAACTCATGATCAAACGTATCCGGTTGCTTTAGTTCCCCAATCCAGTCATCCCAATCGGGTTGCTTGGAGTGTGTTGCACGCTCTAAGCTTACCCGGTCAACACTATCTAACCCGTTAACAAGATTGCTCCAGAACTGCTCTTGGGTGTCGGCATCAGGCAGACGCAGAGACAGCCCGGTAATAGCAATAGCACGATGTACATTCAGGTGATTATCTGTTGTTTCAGCTTGTTCAAAGTCCTTCGTATCTGCTGGAAGTTCCTGCAGATATTCCACCATCTCACGTACAGTACTGCAAAAAACAAGTAGTTCTTGTCCTAATTCACGCCCCATATGTGCGGATAGCTTGTCAAGTAATTGATAGGAGAGGATGGAATTGCCTCCAAGTGCGAGAAAAGAAGTATCCATCTCAATCTTTCCTGCGGGCAATTGAAGAATTTCGGCCCAGGCTTTGCGTACGGTATACTCCAAAGACGATGCGGAAACCGTCTCGTGTTGTTGTTGTGTGTTTTCGCGAATCAGCTCTTCAATGGCCTCGATGTCCTTGGTAAATACTCCACGCTCATATTCGTTTCTCAGCATGAAGCGCTGGACCTTGCCACTCGTCGTTTTGGGAATAACCTTGATTGGGAGAACATGGGTGATCTCAATACCCAATCCAGCCCTCATACGTTGGATCAGATCCTGACGTACATCCAGAAACTGTGGAGTGCCCGATTTGTATTTAACAAATACAAGCAGCTCCTCTACTTGTTTGAGGCTGTTAAAGTGCCCGACTACCGTCAGATTCCCTCTAGGAATGCTGCTATTCTGGTACAAAATTTCTTCAAGATCATGCGCATAATGGTTCTGTCCCCGAATAAACACAATGTCCTTGATTCGTCCGCTTACAACCAGGGAGCCATCAGCCATATAACCCAAGTCTCCAGTGCGAAGCCACCCATCCACATACATTTCACGATTGATCTCCGGGAGACTGTAATATCCGGAGGTTACCGATTCCCCACGGATCTGGATTTCGCCAACAACCCGCTCATCCAGCACTTCACCCTGTTCATCCGCAATCCGGATTTGAATCCCTGTCATGGGATATCCTTCATGAACAAATTCGATCACATCCGAAGTATGGCTATCACTGCTAGGCAGCTGTACTGGCACAGCCAGTCCATCCTGCACCAGCCGCGAACGTGAAATACGTTCAATTCGCGGCTCTTCCCCCAGTCTGGAGGTACATACACCTACTGTCGCTTCGGCCATGCCATACGCAGGAAACATCATATTGGGACGATAGCCACAAGAGCTGAATTTTTTGACAAATCGCTCAATAACAGACGTTGATATAGGCTCTGCACCATTCAAGGTCATACGCAGTGAAGACAGATCAAGCGTTGAGAGCTTGGAATCCGGGATCTTCTGAACCATCCATTCGAAACCGAAATTGGTACAGCAAAACCATTTTCCCTGATGCTCCGTAATCTTGCGCAAGAACAGATAAGGCGACCGTACGAAGGTATAAGGTGACATCACCATGATGTTGGCTCCACTCAGGACGGGTGTCAGATGCTGTCCAAATATCCCCATATCATGCGTATGCGGCAACCAGGTAAACACATTATCTCCTTCTTCAGATCCAAGAAAAGTCTTGCATGCAATACTGTTAGCGATAATATTGTGATTTGTTAACTGCACACCTTTGGGAATTCCCGTGCTTCCTGATGAGAATTGCAGGAACACAATGTCATCAGGAGAGGTTGGGCATAGATCAGCCATCTGCTGGCCTGCTTGAAGCTGATTCACGCTAATCAACATAAGATCTTTGAATACCGGACTTTCCGCAAGCTGCTTATACTTGGGCATGTAGGCTTCCTCGACGATCACAACCGGACGCCCGAGTACCTCCCACACTTTCGTGAATTTCTCCAGACCAGCTGAGCCTGGTTCCCAGGCGGCTGGAGGACTAACCGGGGCGACAATAATGCCCCCCAGCATACAAGCCCAAAATGTACGGTAAAATTCCTGTGACTGGTCAATTTCCAAAATAACGACCTGTCCTTGTTGAATGCCTTGCTCCTGAAGAGACTGCAGGTACTTGCGCGCCTGCATCAGTAATTCAGGATATGATTCAAACTGTTCGTCACCTGAAGAGCTGATATAGGTCATTCCCTTTTCTGGATGAGTATCTGCAATGTAGATTAACATCTCAGCCACTGTTGAATAATGCTCTGGCACAATCAGCTCGGGTCCTCGCTGTATGGATTTACTGGACATGTTGCACCTCCATTGCCTCATTGTGAACTACCACTTTCACATCGCTACCAAGCTTGTCATCAATCAGCTGTTTCATACGTTTGATGTCCAGACCAGCCTGACAGGCCAGATGTACGTACAGACACTCTTCGTCGTAGCGAATTACCCATTCGAATTGGGCGAGTCCCGAATTCGAATCTTGGTCATCCGACGACTGAGACGACATTGGGATCGCTTCGCTGCTGGAGATGAAGCCTTGATAATTAAACAGAATCATCTGACGCGGCTCCTGTTCTGCTTGCCTGTAGGCAGTTCCCAATTGTTCCCGTATGCCATCATATTGTGCCAAGAGGGAAGAATCATGTGTAAGTGACATAAAGTTAATGCTGTGTCGCTTCGTAAATTCCAGACGTTCCAACAGATCTTCCTGTGTGAATTCACTGTCTACCAGCACTGGAATCAGATCAAGGAATTCTCCCACATAATCGTAGTAGGATTCTTCGCCATACTCCCTTCCGTAATGCACCAGGGCTATTGGCAATTGGCTTATGTTCAGATAAGCCGCAATGATGTTGGAAAAAGTTTCAAAGTATGTCCACCAAACATCTGCAGGCTCCTTCCCTGCAAGGGACAACTCGGCAGTCATTGCTGAAGGCGACAATGTTTCTATTTCCTTCAACTTGTCCATGACGATGGTGTTATATCTATTCCATGCCTGAAGTGAAAATTGTTTCTTCATTTCATCTTCAGATACCCCTATGGGGCCTTGAGACAGAAAATTTACATAATCCTCATAATTTCGTACTTGGTACAGAAGATCACTCTCTGTCCCTACACCTTGCGGTCTATATAATGCCTTCGACTCAAGTTGCTGTTTGATGATTTGAGCACTCATACCATCAAACGCAAGATGATCAAAACTCCAAATCAGCTTATGCTCTGTGGCTCCTGTACGCAAAATACACAGACGCCAAGGTAGTTCCTTCAGCGTATACGTTTTGTATAACAGAGACTGAACCAGTTTGTACTCCAACTGCTCAATCGTATCCGAAGCATAATGACGAATATCAAGATATGGGATAAGCTGTTGCAGCATGTCCGCCGCTAACGACATATCACATGGATGCCAATACAATTGTTCTTCCTCATATATCATGCTGTGCAGTAACTGATGCCGGGATATAACCCCAAGTATCAGGTGTTTTACAGCTTGTTCATTCAATTCGCCTTCCAGCGTTGTTGTAAATCCGCTTGCTCGTGAAGTCGTAGAAGCATGTGCTTGTTGTATTGGAGATAGTGGGAATTGACCCATAGGGGTCATGCCCGCCATAAAAAATGAAACCTGATTGCAGCTGTTTAAGACATGCAGGACCAGGCTGTCCAGTTGTTTTTCATGAAGTGTTATGTCCTGTGGTATGACTATCGGGGACTGGATATGCAGGCTATCTTCGGACCAAACTGACGCCGGAGGATTAATGTCTACTAATTTGGCAAGTCCTCTAACTGTCGGATATTGGAATAATTCGTTCACATTGATGGCAATTCCTTCTTTTGACAAAATTTGAGTGAATGCAATCGCTTTGAGCGAATGCCCCCCATTTTGAAAGAAGTGATCTTCCACACCAATGCTTGGATTACCGAGTATCTGTCGCATGGCGGCAAGAATGACACGCTCTGTTTTTGTCCGAGGTGAATTCACTTCCAGAGACCTCTGCTGCTCTTCAACCAAATGCTCGGACAATGCTCTTCGGTCCACTTTGCCATTGGCATTAATCGGAAGATGATCCATTCGAATAATTCGTGCTGGCACCATGTACTCTGGCAGTTGCTGGTGAAGTTCTCTTCGAATGTACTCAGTATCTGCCCCAGTGTTGCTTGTATAAAAAGCAGCAATGTATAGACTTCCTGATGGCTCTGTAACTGTCATGACAAAGGCATCACGAACTCCTGAAAGACGCTCCATGCAGTTGCCTATCTCCGATAACTCAATGCGGAAACCTCTAATCTTGACCTGGAAATCCGAACGTTCAATAAAAATCAGACTGCCGTCAATCAAACGTTTGACGATGTCACCTGTCCGATACATTCGTTCTCCTTTGCGGAAGGGATCATTAAGAAAGTGTTTTTGGGTAAGATCCTCACGGTTAAGATATCCAATACCTACCGCATCCCCACTGATATACAGTTCCCCTGGAACGTTAGGTGGCACAGGCTTCAGCTCATCATCCAGAACATACAAGGCTGTGTTAGACAGGGGGTAACCTATAGGCAGTGAGCCAGTATAAGGCTCTGTTTGCTGTAATAAGTGGTAGGAGGCAAAAAAGGTTGCTTCCGTTGGCCCATATCCATTCAATAACCTGCCCGGACCCACACATGCAAGCGCTTTGTTGGCATGACTCACCGATGCAGCTTCACCACCAAACATCACTCTACGCACATTCTTCAAGCAATCAGCATCCCAATCCACCAGCATATTAAACAAGGATGTCGGAATATAAAATACTGAAATTCGTTGCTGTCTGATGACATCCGCCAAACGAGCCATATCCAAAATGGTCTCTTTTGAGATTAATACAAGAGTAGCGCCATTTATTAATGAAGCAAAAATATCGAAAATGGAACCGTCAAACGCATAGTTAGAAATTTGCAGGATACGATCCTCTGGCACGACGGTGACAAAATTGCTATTTTTCATGACTTTGGTCACATTGCGATGACTCATCACAGTCCCTTTCGGGGTTCCTGTTGACCCTGATGTATAAATGATATAAGCCGGGTCAAGAGCGGTCATGTTCATATCTTCAACAGGCTCCTGCATGTCTCCTGAATCAAATGCTGCCAGTTCATCTGCCGGCAAGATACAAGGAACTACAGATTGCCATGTGGAGACATACGCCGTTTCAGTCAATAACACAGCCGCATCGCAATCTTGCAAAATAAATTCAATTCTCGATGGCGGCGAAGCCGGGTCGATCGGAACATAACTGCAACCGAGTTTGAGTGTAGCAAGAATACTGATCATCTGGATCGGTCCACGGTCCAGAATGAGAGCAATACTGGAGCCTGATTTTATCCCTTGTCCAAGCAACCTGAACGCCAGCCACTGAACACGTTCATTCAGATCCGCATAGCTCCATTCACCGTCTTCCCAGACCAATGCTGTCTTCTGTGCATGCACATGAACTTGTTCCTCGAATAATTGGGAAATGGTCGCATCTCGCGGATACTGAGCGGCATTATCGTTGACTCCGTACAGCAGCCATTCCTCTTCCTCCGGTGTAGTGAGCTTAATCTGACCAATTCGTTCATTATGCCCTGTTGTGATCTGAGACAGGATATACCGGAATTTATCCAGCATCAGTTCCATGGACTCCGCTTTAAACAAATCCGAGCGATAGTCAAGTTCAACCGTGTAACATTGCTTGTGCTCGACCAGTGTCCAAGTCAGATCAAATTTGGCATCCACCTTACCTTCGACCCATGGTTCAAGCATTAGTTCCCCGGCTTCAGGATCATCGGTTCCCATATTAATGTAATTTAACACCACATCAAATAGGGGGTTGCGGCTTAAATCACCGAATAGACCAAGTTGTTCCACCAGTGCTTCATAAGGATAATGTTGATGCTCATAACAGGATAACAGCTTGCCACGCATCTCATTCAAATACGTCTCTGTGGACCATTCTTTGTCCATGTTGGTGCGAATGGCAAGCATGTTCACGAACATACCCATAACGTTGTTGAGTTCTGGCTTCTCACGCCCCGCAACCGCTGTACCAACGACCAAGTCGTCTTGACCCGTATACTTCCAGATTAATAGATTCAGAGTTGCCATGAACAACATATAGGGTGTAAGCCCTTGTTGAGTACAGAAATCATTGACCTGTGTGCTTAACAACTCACCAAGTTCAATGGAACGTCTGTCTCCTCTGTAAGATGACGCGCCATGTCTTGGGAAGTCTGTAAGCAATACAACTGGTGCAGGCTTGTCTTTGAATTCCTGTATCCAAAACTTGGCGTCTTCAACGGATTGTCCATGTGAAGCAACTTCATTACGCCATTCCGCATAATCCTTATACTGAATGTCAAGAGATTGCAATGTTTCTCCTCTGTACATGCGAGCAAAATCCTGCATCAGGATCGCAATGGAACTCTGATCCGAAATGATATGATGCATGTCGATGAATAAGATGTGTTCCTCTTGAGAAAGGCGAATGAGCTTAACACGAACCAATGGTGCGCTGGTCAGATCAAAAGGCTTTATCCATTCCATGACCTGCTCTAACCCTGCTGTTTCTAATTCCAGCAACTCCACAACGCTTGGAACCTGATCCTCGACAACCTGGAAAAGCTCACCGTCAATCATTTCAAACCTAGTACGGAATGCTTCATGTCTCTCTACCAGTGCATCCATTATTACTCTGAATTTAACAGGGTCAAGTTTTCCTCTTACCATATAAGAGCTGGCGAGATTGTACGCCGTACTCTCACCTTTCATCCACTCATGCACCACATACATTCTTCGCTGTGCAGAAGTGGTCTTGTATTTCTCTTTCTTAGTTACAGGCAAGATTGGGTTCACTGGATCAGAGTCACTTGTAGCCTGATGTTGAGCAATCCATTGGACCATGTGTTCAAACACAGAATGATCAAAAACCTCTTCCAGCCCCAAATTTAATCCAAACATTTCTTTAATCCTCGACGCCAAGGAAATCGCTTTTAATGAATGACCCCCAAGTTCAAAGAAATCATCTTCAAGGCTGACTGCTCCATTACCAAGCAACTCCTGCCACAATTGCGATAATATATGCCTTATCTCATCATCAGTCCGTTGAACCGTGACTTTCCCAGATGGAGATTGGTCTAATGCTGCGATAGAACCCGCCGCAACCTGCGACATACCTGCAAGCTGATACAACGCAACATCATGTTGATGAACAATCGGATCAAAGGAATACGTCGGCAGGGAGATTTTTTGCCTACGCCCCGTTCCGTTTAACTGTTCCCAATCCAACTCCATGCCAGAGCACCAGCAAAAAGCGAGTACTTTCATTAAATACACGTCTGCCTCAAGCAAGCTCTGACGATCTCCAGTAAGAGCAATGATGTTTGGCTCTGAAAATGAATCCAAGGCTATTTGGTCTGTATCCTGCTGCTGATTCGAAACGATCCACAGCGTATGCCCAGCAGATTCAGAAAGCGTCTTGCGATTTAGCAGCGTGAACAGGAAATTTGGAGATAACAGTGGTGCAATACTCGACGCAAGGTCTGTTACAGTTGCATCTGTCATCCTTCCTGTCAAAGCATCTGACAATGCTCCTTCTTCTAGTGACCAATGCTCCAGATTGTATAAAAGCCCCACGGCATGTACTGGATCAAGTGCATCACTAATAACCAACCCCACCAGTTCGCCAACGCCTTGTCCACAGACAGCATCCGGCTTGATACCAAGCTGCATCACGGTTTTATAAAGAGCATATTGCACAACAAAGCACTGCATGCGCTCAAGCCTTGGATCGGTTAACGATCGCCCTATGCCCTGGCGAATGGCATACTGTTCCTTGGACTCAAAGAGATTCAGTATCTCTTCAAAGTGCTGTTTGAATATCTCTGAGACCTGGCTGCGATACACAGAAGCATATAGTTCCCGAATCTTGCGCGCTTCCCAACTTACATTCCCGCTAAGGTAAAACATGACCTTAGGCTTCCCATTCATCACACTTGTCTGTGTCTCAAACTCTACAGACTGCTCGCTTGGCGGAATATAACCGTCTACAACGATTAGCGCTTTACGATGAATGAATCTGCTTCTTCCCTTCTGTAGCGTCCATGCAGCATTGGGCAACTGCTCCGGCAATGCATGGATCGCCTGTAGAACCGAATCGTACGTGCGTTCCAGCGCAGATTCACTTTTGGCCGAGAAGGGCAGCAGAAGCAATGATTCATAATTGGCTTGGCTCTCTTGGACGGGCGGTTGCTCCAGAATGACGTGAGCATTAGTACCCCCGATCCCAAACGAACTGACACCTGCTCGCAGGACATGCTTCGCGTCTTCTAATGACTGTGGCTCCTTGTTGATATAGAAGGGACTATGCTCCAGTTCCAACATCGGATTCGTCCGATTCATATGAATCTGTGGCGGAACCACCCGGTGATAAAGCGTCAGTACGGTTTTAATAAAACCGGCGACACCTGCTGCCGCATCAAGATGCCCAATATTGGCTTTCACAGAACCTAGAGCACAATAATTTCTACGATCTGTTCCCCATGACTGCCTGAGTGCTTCGATTTCAATCGGGTCCCCCAGTTTGGTTCCTGTTCCATGCGCCTCCAGATAGGATATCTCTTTTGGAGACACTCCCGAACGATGAAGGGCTGATTGAATAACCTTGACCTGCCCGGCCACACTCGGTGCCGTATATCCAATCTTGTCCATGCCATCATTATTAATCGCTGAACCTTTAATGACTGCATAGATATGATCTCCATCTCTCTGCGCGTCGCGGAGTGACTTGAGCACAACCATTCCACATCCATTACCAGACACAGTACCAGATGCCTGCTCATCAAACGGTCTGCAATGACCATCCTTTGAATAAATCATGCCTTCATGCCAGCGATAACCTTCTTTGAGCGGATAGGAGATAGAGACACCTCCCGCAAGTGCCACATCACACTCCCCACGAATCAGCGATTCAGCAGCTTGGTGGATAGCAACCAAAGAAGTTGAACATGCGGTCTGTACGGCCATACTCGGCCCTCTCAGATTTAATTTGTGAGATACTCGGGTTGTAATATAGTCCTTTTCATTTAAAGTCATGGCTTCAAAAGCCTGTAGCAAATTACCGGAACGACCTAGAAATTGCACCATCCATGGTAAGCTCAGTCCACTTCCGGCAAACAATCCTATAGATCCCTCATAACTGTAAGGATCACACCCGGCATGCTCAAGCGCCTCCCATGAGCACTGATGCAGCAGCCGTATTTGCGGATCCATCATGTTGGATTCCTGATGCGGATATTCGAAAAATCCGGAGTCAAAATACTCAGTATCTTGCAGTACACCTTTGGCCCGTACATAATCAGGATGTTTGAAGTCTTGCGGTCGTACACCCGCAGCGTTTAGATCCTCCTCATTCAGACGGGTGATACCGTCCTTACCTGCCATTAGATTATCCCAGAACTCCTCAATATTTCTTGAGCCGGGAAAATGCCCTGCCATGCCAATGACTGCGATATCCGACGACGAAGAATCTCTGCTACTGTGGTCTGAAGCAAACGAGATACTCTGTTTTGGTCTGCTCTGTGCCAGTCTGCTCTGCTCCACTTTGCTGTGTTCAACTGTGCTCATCACATCATCTTTGGGAGCTGTTGTCGGGTCTGGGTTCGTAACAGGATATCCAGCCGTAGCGATATGCCCGCTCTCCTCTCGCACCTGTTGTGTAACTGTCGGCAGCATCTGCTCAGCCACCAGATGATTGACCAGTGATGCAATAGAGGAATGCTCAAACAATTGCACCAGCGGAACGCTTTTATCCAGATAGGCATTCAGCCGATTATTAATCAGAATAAGCCCCAGCGAGTTGCCTCCGATGTCAAAAAAGTGATCATGGATATTAACCGTATCCAGATTCAATATTTCCTTCCACGCTGCAATAAGCATCTGCTCCAGATCAACTTTTGCCTGCTCCATTCCTTGAATCGATGAGCCATAAACCAGAGCCGGATTAGCCTTCTCTCCCGTTTCAAAATCAGCCAGACGAAGGGCATTGCGATTCAGTTTGCCATTAGGCAGCACAGGCAGATTTTCCAGACAAATCAAGCGAGAAGGCATCATGTACTGTGGAAGCCGCTGCTTTAACCAGGTCCGAAGCTGTACGTCTTCATCTTCCATAACGGAAGGCCCAATCCCAGGCTTAAGACTGTAGAAAAGGATTAATTGTAATGAATGTTGCTCGGCCCCTTCTACCTTAACGACAGCTTCTCTTACACGTTCATAATTCATCGCTGCCTGCTCAATCTCGTTCAGTTCAATCCGGTAGCCACGAATCTTCACCTGCTGATCCAACCGTCCCATTAACTCAACATCCCCATCCGGCAGTATACGGGCCAGATCGCCAGTTCGGTACAAACGGCCTCCCAACACATTGGGGTTTGCAATGAATCGGGCATCGGTCTCAGCTGCATTGTGCATATAACCGCGGGATAATCCTTTTCCTGCAATGCACAGCTCTCCATAACTTCCAGGTGGCAGTATTTCACCTTCATCATTCAGAATATAAATCTCTGTATTGGTAATGGGCTTGCCAATGGTAATCGCGGCTGTGTCATTCAATTCTTTGGTCGTTGACCAGATCGTAGTTTCCGTTGGTCCATACATGTTAAAGACTCGAGCGGGCGTAAGCCGCTTCAGATCGGTGAGGAGTCCCACAGGGACATTTTCCCCTCCGGTAAGAACACACCGCAGATTGCCCAGCGCCTGAGCGAATTCCGGATTTTCGACAAATGCCTTAATGCGTGAGACCGTGCTAAGAATGTGCGTAACACCATGTTCACGTATTCGACGTGAAGCAAGAGCCGGGTCAAGCTGTTCCTGCTCATTGGCCAGATACAGCGAATATCCGGTGCATAATGGTGCCCACACTTCAAATCCGAAAATATCAAAAGATATGGTCGTTACACTGATGATGCGATCTGTCTCATGTGCAAAAATATGTCGGTGCCTGATGTCCTCAACAAAATTGACCATCGCCTCATGAGTAATCATGACCCCTTTGGGACGACCCGTCGATCCTGAGGTGAAAATCACACAGGACAGGTCCGAAGACAGGAAGTTTACGTCCGGGTTAACGGATGAGCGCACATCCTGGGCAGTTGGATCATACACGAATCGCTCTCCGCTAAAAGTCACTGTGCCTTCTTCATCAGGCGTACACAGTAATACGTTCATTCTGCTATCTTCGATCATATTCAGGATACGCTGCGGCGGAAAAGCAGGGTCCAGAGGCACATAAGCCGCCCCAGCTTTCAGCACTGCCAATAGCATAATGATCAACGATTCATCACGTCTGGATAATATGCCCACAGGTTCATCCCGGCGTACACCTTGATCAATAAGCTTCCAAGCCAGCGTATTAGCTTTTTCATTAAGCTCCCTGTAGGTAAAAGCGGCTCCGGATGATACAAGGAGAGCTTTCTTGTCTGGTGTGTGTTCTGCCTGCAGCTCGAACAGCCGATGCAGACCCACCGAAGGAGTGTAATCCAGACGTGGACCAGCAAGCAGATGGACTGGGTGCTCATGAGAACCAATGTTTCTCTCAAGCAGTTCGCTCAGAGACAGATTGGGCTGTTGTACAACCTCTTGGCAGAGTCCGATAAACTCCTGCATCATACCTTCAACTGTGTCCCGGCGGAACAGATCCATCGAGTATTCGATATATCCTTCAATCACCTGCTTCTCCCTGTTTTCTTGACAGGTCATTAACAGATCATAAGTGGACGTACCCGTCTCCACCGGAAAAGAACTGAATTGCAAACCATGAAGTTCAAGTCCATGCAAATCCATGTTCTGATAATCGAAACAAACATCAAATACCGGATTTCGATTCAACTCACGTGTCACGCCCAGTTGTGCCACAAGCTCATTAAACGGATACTCCTGATACGCAAAAGCATCCAGTGTATGTTGTTTAAGTTCGCGTAAAAAATCAGTGTACGTACGATCAAACGTTGGAAAATTCCGTATCGCAATCATATTGACAAACATGCCTACCGTCTCTTTCCACTCTTCTTGTATCCTTCCTGCAACAGGCGTTCCTACCACAATGTCCTGCTGACCTGAGCGGTGTGCAAGAAGAAGATTCCACACACTTAGCATTACCATATACATGGATGCTTCCGATGAGGAAGCCAGCTCGTGCAAGTTTTGTGTTAACGAACGATTCAACGTGAAATGGAGACGTCCCCCTTGCATGGATCGCTGTGATGGACGCTCATGGTCAAGTGGAAGCTCCAGCACAGGTAAAGAAGGGCCAAGATGGTCCAGCCAGTATGTTTGATGTGAATTGTATTCATTTGAAGCGAGACGCTGCTGCTGCCATACCGCGTAATCTTTGTACTGTAATCGGACTGTATGCTCTTTGCCAAAATATAAATCATTGAAGTCACGAGTAATGATTTCGACAGATGTACCATCTGCGATAATATGGTGAATATCAAAGAATAACAGGTGCTTGCGCTCGCCTATCTTAATCAGTTCAACCCGCATAAGCGGAGCACTCCCCAGATCAAAAGGACGAATCAATGTCTCGATCATCGCAGGCAACTCTTGGTCATCTGCCACATGCTGCTCTGCATAGCCCATACTTAAGCGAACCGAAGGTTGGATGATCTGAACGATCTCAACGCCCCGTATCTCAAACGATGTTCTGAGCGCCTCATGATGCTGCATCAACTTCTGCAAAGCAGCCTCAACTCTTATACGGTCCAATTCACCTTCAATAATGGTTGCAGACGGTAGGTTGTATGCCGTATTGCCTGGATCAAGCATCGCTTGTGTGAACATACGCATCTGTGCAGAAGAGATTGGATACGCATCCATAGTGGGTGCAGATTGAATTGTCTGTTGGTCCACTTTTGGTTTCGCAATGACATAGAGATGCTCCGCCAATTGAATAGGCGTTGAATGATTGAAAATATCTGCTACCTCAGGCTGAATTCCTAAATGAGACCGGATCCATGCAGACAAGCTGACTGCTTTGAGAGAATCTCCTCCAACCGCAAAGAAATTAACCTCTTCATCTAGATCATCGATGCCAAAAATCGTTCGATATGCATCCAGGACAATCTGTTTCAGTTGGTATGAACCACCAGTATAAACTGTCCCTTTTATTAGAGCAGAGCTACTTCCCTTACCCTGCTCTGCATGTTGCCTATCATCCCCGGTACCCATTCCTTCCGCTGCTGATGAGCCAGAAAGAGAAACACTGACAGGATAGGATTGTTTGTTGAAAACATAAGTAGGCAGAGAGCATTTGCGTCGTACCGTCTGCCCTTTGAGAACCTTCCAGTCCGGTTCAATGCCTTCGCACCATAACTCCGCAAGTCTGCGGTTCACATAGATACTGTCCTGCTCTGTTTCCCTTACGTGACGCAGCATATTCAGTACCGTCTGGGAATCTCTTGATTGACTATGCTGTCTGGCAAAGGAACTTAGCGTTCGTCCTGCACCGACTTCAATTAATACAGCCCGCTCATCCTTCAACACTTCAGCCAGGTTTGATTCAAACAACACCGGCTGTAAAATATGACGGGACCAATAGTCAGGTTGTGTGATTTCATCTCCAAGCGCCCATGTTCCACTGGTGTTGGACAGTAATGGGATCTGTGGCGTATGAAGTGAATGCTCTGCTAGATAACGTCTAAATTCCTCGGCAGCCTGATTCATCATTGGCGTATGGAATGCATGGGAAGTCTTCACACGAATGCACTTCCAGCCCAGTCCTTCAGCCTTGGCTTCCATCCGTGAAATGGCTTCAGCTGTCCCACCAATCACACTGGAACCTGTAGTATTCACCAGGGCAAGCCACATGTCTTCCTCCAGTTGTGACTTCACCTGCTGTGCATCCGCCATAATGGCAAGCATGACCCCGGGTTGTTGTTGCTGCATCAGACGTCCGCGAAGCCGAACTAACTTGACAGCATCTCCGAGTTCGAACACACCCGCTACCGCAGCGGCAGCCAATTCACCTATGCTGTGTCCGATCATGCCATCTGGCTTGATGCCCAGATCCAACAGCGACTTGGCCAGCGCATAACTGGTCATGAACAGTGCGAATTGGCTGTACTCCGTCTGGTTTATTCGCTCAGGCTGCTGATCCCCGTATACAACGGACAGCATATCTTCTCGTTCTTCCGCAGGCAGAAGGTCCAATATTTCCTGAATATAACTTCTGAAGATTGGAGCCAGGCCTGCTTGCTCTGTAGATCTGTATAATTCCGCACCCATTCCCTGATACTGACTGCCCTGTCCAGGGAACATAAAGTATACGGGACGAGTGCCTTGAGCCGAATGGTATACGCGTGCTTTCCCCAGCTGCTGTATCAGCTTGTCCGGATTATCCTTCCATGTCTTATCCAGAATGAGTGCCTTACGATACGCAAAAACAGATCTACCTGACTGCAAGGTCCACGCTGCGTTCGACACAGATTGATCCGGATGTTGAGTCAGATGTTCCATAATCCGTTCAGCGGTGCGGTTCAGCGAGTACTCTGTTTTGGCGGAAAAAAGCAATATATTTACGTCATCATCCGGACTGCACTTCTCCATCTCGGGAGCCTCCTCCAATACCATGTGAGCATTCGTGCCCCCCACACCAAATGAATTGATTCCTGCGCGCATGACTCCAACATTGCCCTGTTTCCAGTCCACCCCTTGTGCATTAACTTTAAAAGGCGTATTCAAAAAATCAATCTTGGGATTAGGCTGCTCATAATTCGCTGTTCCAGGGATATAACCTTGTCCAAGACTGAGCGCTACCTTGATTAAACCAACCACACCTGCGGCTGTATCCATATGTCCCACATTGCCCTTGACCGAACCCAGATAACAAAATTGCTTTTGGTCGGAAGCAAAGGCCCGAGTTAACGAGTTTACTTCAATTGGATCACCAAGCAACGTTCCCGTACCATGTGCTTCGATATAACTCACTGTTTCCGGGTCTACTCCGGCTACCTTATAAGCATCCTGAATGACTTCAGCCTGTCCGCTTACGCTTGGAGCAAGAAAACTGAGTTTCTCTTGTCCGTCATTGTTAATTGCTGAGCCTTTGATGACCCCGTAGATATGATCTCCGTCCCGCAGAGCATCGGTTACCCGCTTCAGCACCACAATTCCCATACCATTGGAGAAGACGGTTCCACTGGCTGCCGCATCAAATGGACGACAGTGTCCATCTGTGGAGAACATCATGCCATCCTCAAATATGTAGCCCCCTTCATTGGGCAACTCCACGGTAATCCCACCAGCCACGGCCACATCACATTCTCCAACGATCAAAGATTGACATGCCAGATGAGGTGTAACCAATGAAGTAGAACATCCCGTCAGAGCGGTATAGGCAGGCCCTTTTAAGTTAAGTTTATAAGCCATTCGGGTAGCGAGAAAATGATTGGTGCTGAGGGTAAATGCTTCGTATTTACTGCTATAGTTAGCATCGTTAAAAAGCACTTGACGGTACCATTCGAAGTCATCGGACCCGCCAAGGAACACTCCCACCTTACCCGCCTCATCCGGTCTGCAGCCTGCATCCTCCAGCGCTTCCCATATTCCCTGATACAGAAGTCTGAATTGGGGAGACATCATTTTGGCTTCACCGGGAGTATAGTCAAAGAACCCTGCGTCAAACTCATCGATGCCGTTGGCACGTCCTTTTGCCTTGACGTAACGAGGTGAACGCAGCAGCGCTTCCTCCACACCAAGCCCCCTCAATTCATCATCACTATAAAAGTGAATGCTTTCCCGCCGTTCAACCAGGTTACTCCAGAACTCCCTTATATCCTCAGCGCCCGGCACATTCACCGCCATGCCCACAATTGCAATGTCCTCACGCATAATGCCGTCTTTTCGTTGAAACAATTGTTCCCTTTCAGTCGGTACCCGAACTGCCTCATCCTTCGGACCCAGCGCAGCAAATTGACGCAATGTCGGGCATTCAAAAAAACGAGGAACAGGGAACTCCACATCGGTATAATGTTTTAGTTTATTGTGAGCCTGAATGACAGAAAATGAATTTCCGCCCAATTCAAAGAAATGGTCATCGCGCCCTACTCTCTCAACACCGAGCACTTCGGCCCACACTTCGGCTATAACCTTCTCAAGTTCGGAAGACGGGGCGGTATAGAACGTACTGGAAGTGTGAGCATGCGTGATATCTGCCATAAGTGCCTTCCGGTCAATCTTCCCACTGCTATTCAATGGAAATTCGGATTTATGTACAAAAACGGATGGTATCATGTATGCCGGTAACGAACGAGACAGGTGCTCTCTCAATCCGACAGAAGGCAGCTCCTGCTCTGACAGATAGTAGGCATACAGCAAGCCGGACCTACCTTCAAATGATTTCATGACTACCACGGTCTGGATGACACCCGGATAGGATGACAGCGTATTCTCAATTTCGCCTGTCTCCAGTCTGGCTCCCTGAATTTTAACCTGGAAATCAATGCGTCCCAGATATTCGATCGTACCGCTTGGGAGTGAACGTACCAGATCCCCTGTGCGGTACATGTACCTGAAATGCGCTGCGTCCTGTCCTTCTTGAAAGAAAGGATTAGGGACAAATTTTTCTCGGGTCATCTGTTCCAGATTCAAATATCCACGTGCAAGCCCAACACCGCTAAGACAAAGCTCCCCTGGAATACCTAACGGCTGAAGCTCATCATGATTTCCGACGACATACCATCTGGACTCATTGAGCGGGTAGCCAATCGGTACATTGCCCAAGCCTTCGTAATGGCTTAACGGATAATGAGAAACCCATATGGTGCATTCGGTTGGACCATATACATTTTCAAGACTTGCTCTAATGCCTAACCTGTTAAACTTCTCAATGATGTCAGGCGTAACTGCCTCTCCGCCAACAAACATCCATTTCAGCGTTTCCAATGCTGACAGATCGGAGCGAAGCTCCATCGTTTCCAGAAAAAGACGGAATAACGTTGGAACAAAGTTGATGTGGGTCACCTTATGTGATGCAACCGTAGACAAAATACGAGAAGGGTCTTTTTCTGCTCCAGGCTCAAGAATACTTAGTGCGCCTTCACCCATGAACCAGCCGAAAAGTTCCGTGGCCGACACATCAAAGGTATATGCTGTTTTCAGCAAGTAAACATCCTGCGCCTGCATTGGAAAACGACGCTCCAGATCAAGCAGTGTATTGACTACGCTATGATTTTCAACCATGACTCCTTTTGGCTTGCCTGTTGATCCGGACGTGTACATGATATAGGCAAGGCTACGCGGATTCAGCGCCTTTTCGAGATTTGAGACATCCCCCGTATAGGCCTGATCGCCCTCAACGTAGATGTACTGGACATCCAGCGTCTCGTCATCTTTTTCGGGTTGCATAGCCAGCACGATGGATATGTCTGCATCCGATATAATATAGTCCTTTCTGGACAAAGGATAGGAAGGGTCTACAGGCACAAAAGCACATCCGGCTTTTAATACAGCCAATAGGGCAATGACCATATCCGAGGAACGTGGCATCTGCACGCCAACTGCCGCGTTATCACTTTTTTTACTCGCAACGATCTGCCTAGCCAATTGATTCGCTTTTGCGTTGACCTGCGCATAGGTCTGATGCTGCTTGCCTTCCATTAGAGCTACCCGCTCCGGGAAACGTGCTACTTTATCGTGAAATATATCCATAATATGTTGTGGAGTGTAGGGAAAATAAGAAGTTTGATTGAATCGGTACAGTAGGTTTTCTTTCTCATCCTGCATCAGGAGGCTGAACTCACTGATTTTTTGATCAGATTTGGTTACTAGTTGATTCAGCAAATATAGAAATCGTTGGCCCATTCGCTCCATTGAATCTTCACGGAACAAGCTCGGTTTATATTGCAGCTTCAACTGCGCACCTTGCGGTAAACGGCTCAACACCACCATCAGATCTCCTGGAAACGTAACCTTATCCTGATCCATAATACGAGTTCCAAGCATATCTTCCTCATAGGAATCATAAACAAAGGAGATATCAAACAACGATGGTGATCCGGGTTGAGCCTGTAACATGCTGTCTCTGACAATGAGGTTATTGGGATATCCGATGTTCCTGTACGTATCCATCCAGGTTGTGGCTACTTGTTGCAGCAGAGGTTTTAGAGTTGATTCGAGGTCAATATGGAATCGCATAGGCAGCATATGGACAAAACATCCAATCGTTTCTTCCAAGTCCATACCGGGACGATGAGAATATGGGGAGGCAAAGGTGATATCGTCTGTACCGACATATTTACTCATAAGAATGCCAAAGGCACCCATAAAGAACATAAAAACAGTTACTTCATTATCCTTGGACATCTGTGTAATATCAGCCATTAACGATTCCGAAATATCAAATCGCAGTTCATGACCAATTCCTTCTTGTAAAGAACCTGCTGGAAAGTCGTGCTTTAGAGAAAGAGGTTCCGCTCCCTTCATTTTGTTTAACCAGTATTCCCGCTCTTTGGAGTACTTGTTTTCGTGCAGTTTCTTGTTCTCTGCCTCAACATAAGAGATGAATCCTTCATCCAGCTTGACATCCACAGGTTGATCTTCAAGAAGACATGTATATGACTGGATAAGTTTGTTTTTCATCAGTTCAAGCGACAAGCCATCACATATTAAATGATGAATACATAAGGTCAGAATATATCGGCTTTTATCCATCTGAACAATCATTATACGGAACAGAGGACCTTTCTCCAGCTCAAAAGGTGTCCCGATGCATTCATCCACCAGTGCTTCTAACTGTTGTTCCTTTGGATTCTCCTGATTCTCGCTACTTAGGTCCCACAAGACAAGTGAATAATCCATATCTTCATGAACGGATAACACGGGTACATCATTTTGAATCTCAATCCGAGTACGCAGCACCACTTGCTCATACATAAGCAATTCGATGGCCCGGCGAAATATCTCCATTTGAAGATGATCAAATTGCATTGAAGCTGAGATGTTATACGAAGTGGGATCATTCACCTGACAATCAAAATAGATTCCCTTTTGTGTTTCGGAAAGTTCAACGGTTTTTTGTACCATCACGACCACACCTCATCGTTTAATTGAGATTCAAGCTGTGTAAGGCAAAAAATCAATTACAGCTTAGTGCATTACCCAGATTCCGCCAGCCAATACGGAGAGAACCGTGATAAACGTTTGATACACCACATCCATAATGAGATTCCCGATACTGTCTCCATCTGCCTTGCGATTTTTAATCATGACATAAGTATGTGACCAAAGACCACTTAACCCGTATATGTACATCGTTACCAATACACCAACCCAAAAGTTCCCCTGGAACCATATGGCCATAATCCCCATAACTCCAAGCCCTACCTGGGAAAAACCGTATTTAACCTGAAATGGTCCACCAGGCCATCCTAACATTTTGGCTGTCTGATCCGCTCTGGCAATGTTGACAACATAACCAATCACTCCAACCAATCCAAACGTAACCACAAACTGATGAAGCAACAATACTCTGCTAATCTCGCTCATTTCCCCGGGAAAACCTAACACATATAGGTGTACTCCCCCTGAAATTAGACCTAACAACCATAGAACCAAAAACCACATGCCTGTCCCACTCCCGCCGTTTGTTATTTGGAATCATTTGTAACTAAATGTACAATCTTGTAGATACACACATTATATAATCGCTTTTACATTTGTCAATTAATACATAATTTTCTATTTTGTCGAAGCTTTTGTCATTTTCCTTCTACTGTACGCAAACAAGAAAACCATATAGTTCCATTTGACTTGAAAATAATAGGAATTTAGCCCTATTATTACATTAAAAGGTTTTAAACCTACTTCTTTTTTAACGCTTCAAAAGAACCACAACTCATTTATTTGACATAGGTGATAGTTCAATTATCATCTGTTTAGTCAGATACAATTACAGGATAACAGCAACTATCAATTAACATCTGATATAAAAGAATTGACAACCAATCCTTTTGTAACTATTATAGTTACAACGGTGGTGATTATCCCATGAGACAAATCAGCAGTCGCTTTTCCATTGCGGTTCATACCCTGTCCCTGATCGCTGTTATGCCCAATGAATGCACCGGAGATATGATCGCGCAGAGTGTGAATACAAATCCCGTGATTATTCGGCGGATTATGTCCAAGCTGAAACAGGCTGGTCTAATTGACGTCAGACCCGGTGTGGGCGGTGCTTCCTTGTTGAAAGATCCAGCGAACATTACCCTTCTCGATGTATATCGAGCGCTAGAGGTCGTGGAGGATGGGGAATTGTTTAACTTTCACAAACATCCGAATCCGAAATGTCCGGTCGGCAACATGATTGAACACACCTTGCGTGCCGAACTCATTGAGGCTCAGACAGCCATGGAACAGCGCTTGAATCGTGTAACCATACAGCAGATGATGGATCAGATTCATGTCTCTGAATAAAAAGCTCATTATGAGCTTTTTTTGACCCTTTCGTTGTAATCACACCTGTTATAACATTTTTGATTACATCCATATGCAACCAACAACACATATCATAGGAGGAAAAGAAAATGAAAATTTTGGTTACTGGCGCAACAGGTCATTTGGGTTCACTGGTTGTAGAGGCATTGTTAAAAACAGATTCTGCCAAGGATGTGGCAGTAAGTGTACGTAATCCAGAGAAAGCGGAAGCACTCCGCACTCAAGGCGTTGACGTGCGTCACGGTGATTTCGATCAACCGGAGACGTTGGAGAAAGCTTTTGCCGGTGTAGACCGTCTGTTGCTCATCTCCACCGATGGTGACAATGAAACGCGAATTCGCCAACATCAGACTGCCGTGGACGCTGCCAAGAAAGCAGGCGTGGGTTTCATCGCTTATACAAGCGTTGTGAATGCAGAGAAAAATACCCTTTCCCTGGCGGAAGTTCACCGCGCTACAGAAAAAGCTATTCGTGAATCCGGCATTCCGTATTCCTTCCTGCGCAACAACTGGTACCTGGAAAATGAAGCAGGCAGTGTGCAAGCAGCTACGCAAGGTGCACCTTGGGTTCATGCCACCAACAACAGTCAAGTAGGCTGGGCTACCCGCAGTGACTACGCCCATGCTGCTGCAGCTGTACTCGCAGGCGAAGGACATGAGAATACTGTATATGAATTGTCCGGCAAACTACGCACACAAGCTGAACTGGCTGCCATTGTTGGTGAAGTGCTTGGACAAGAAATTAACGTGCAAAACGTGGACGATGCCGCTTACGCTGACATCATGAAAGGCGCAGGTCTACCGGACTTTGTCGTATCGATGCTTGTTGATATGCAAAGTGCCATCCGTGAAGGCGCATTGGCTGTAGAGAGTGATACTTTAGAGAAATTGCTTGGCCGTCCGGCTCTGCCACTTAGCGAAGGCATTAAAACAATTTTAGGCAAGTAAGTTTTGGATATGAGAAAGGGACACACCAACCAATGTTGGATGCGTCCCTTTTTTTGGTGTAGCTAACGATCAATACAACGATATACCCGTTGATTGCGACTGCTGCAATTCGAGATAGGTATTTATGCTTTCCACACAGTTCCTCACTCATTGGTTACTGTTCGCTGCTCACTGCTCAAGAATATAACGTGCGGGAATATGATCGGCCAGCCAGATATTTTCGTTTCCATGATAAAAGAGGATTCCATCTGTGGCCGCTTGAGCAGCATTGATTTTCAAAATGACAGGCTGATCATCCCGTCTTCGTCCCACTTGATTGGCCGTATCGATATCTGCGGACAAATGTACATATTGCCTTTGCCGCGGCTGTAAGCCATGTTCCATAATAGAATTCACTGCGCGTGCCGGGGTCCCATGGTACAGGGTTTCCGGTGGCTCAGCAGATATTTTCGATATCTTATGAGGTGTCGAATGTCCATACAATGCCCGAATGCGGCCAGAACGGGTTTCATGTCTCTTTTTCTCCGAGGCTTGAATCATCTGCTCCAGATCGGCTTGTGTGACTTCCTTCCACTGCGGATTTTCATGTAAAGCCACCAGCAATTGCGAGATTTCCACCCAACCCTCTTCGTCCAGTTCCAGCTCATACTCCCATGGTGCATGTCGCAGAGCGTATGAGAGTTCCTTGCTTAATTTCATCAGATCCAATGCAATCATCTCCCACATCTAATAAAACCGTCTAATTTTGCGATTTAACCGCGGTTAAAATCTCCTGAATGTTACGTTCCAATCCTTCAGCGTCTTCCTGATTGAATTGGCGGTGTCCATCAATCCCACGTTGGATAATCGTATTCATCACCGGATGAACCTCACGATCAGAAGCCACCCGAATCAGATCATCGGCAAAATCAACCGCCTGCTGCTCACTGTAATTAAACGGTTTAATCAGCATCCGAATGCTCAAGGCATGGGCCTGCGGCTCCGCTAGCTGATCCCGATGAGTGATGCCATACACCGCGCCAAAACCAAAAGCAGCCATTACCTGACGCTCCAGTTCTGTCGTCTGTTCCAATGGCGTACCAATCAGCTCACACATTTTGTCCACCATCTGCTCCAGCTCGTTTGCTGCCGCACCCAGAATTACGTCATTAATATCGTCAGCGTTGATAAATTCAGTCATATTGGTTTTCTCCATTTCTGCACCGTATTTGATCCATTCTCTCAGACTCTATGAGAACATTGTATCGGAGTTGGGGTGTTCGTTTCAAATTATCCTTAGGAAGAGGTACAATTCCGTATAACATAATAAATAATAAAAAAAACCAATCTCCTCTTTTACAAGTCGGCTTGGTTTAATTTATTGTACGAATATGCTTATCTAACATACCATTCTACAAAAGAGGTGTTATAATTCAAGCCGTCTCATGTTGCTTTTTCGACTCCACTTCATAGACCTGGGTATGTTCATTCTCGGCTAAAGACCATTCCACTGTACCTGGTTTGCGCACTTTCCATACCCAGGCTTGAACTCGCAGCGAGCTTCTGACCCAAGCTAAGGAAGCACAGCGTTTCTCAGAACGAACCGTCAACCCCCAATGAATAACACGAGCGAGCCAAGGATTCACGTACTCATTATGTGAGCGAACAGATGGTAATTCATCCTGGAACAACCGCTGTTTCACGTCCATAGGGGGTTGCCCGCATGTCCAATAATGGAGCAGAGCTGCCAAACTATAGATGTCCGACATCGGTCCCTGACTGGATTTCTCCGAATAGAACTCCAGCGGAGAATAACCTGCCGATGTAAATATCACCTGTTTTTCTCCGGATTGCATAGGCCAACGGGTAGCTGAGCCAAAGTCCAGAAGTTTGGGTGTACCATCTTCCATAACCATAATGTTGGAAGGTTTCACATCCCTGTGAAGAATGCCTTGCTTATGTATGTAATCCAATGTATCAACCAGTGGAAGCAGCGTCTCCGTTATGAAGGCAGCATCAAGAGCATGATTATGTTCATTCAAATACTCGGTCAATGTGATTCCCGTGCAGTATTCCATAACGAGATACCCCGTATCATTCGCTTCAAAATGATCCAAATACGAAACAATATGAGGATGGTCCAGTTTCGATAACAGTTCACCTTCGAGCAGAAATGCAGCCAGTAACTCCTGATATTGCCCACCATATCCTCGTGAAGAACAGAACACTCTCCGCTTGTCTGCCTGACGTTCAGCCAGTCTCTGTGGGAAGAATTCCTTAATGGCTACCTTGGCACCCGTGTTACGATCTCGCCCTGCATATACAATAGCCAACTCACTGCTGGCTAATACCTGTCTTACCTGATATGTATCATTTATAATTACATTGCGCTGCAATGCCATTTTGCAATTGTCTTTTCTCATAACAGACCTCTTTTCAACCTTGTCGATCGGAAGACTTTCCGCGTAAATGCATCATTTGGTTCAACCAGTCAGCAATTCATTGCCAACTATACATATAAACCAAATGATGCAATTTGAAACACCTTAACGCGAAATATTTAAATATTAATGAGTTCAAGCCTTCTACGATCTACTGCTAATCTCTATCCACACTATTCTATAGAAGAAAAGTATTCTCTTATATAGAGTATCGACAGATGGATGTAATTACTTTATTAAACTGGAGAAAAACATTTTTTATCCTTCATTTGCAGCTTTTATTAATAATTATTCTGTAAAAAATGCCCGATTTCCTCGTTCATCTGAACCAATACGTCCTGTGAAGGGAAATGTCCTGTATCATACTTGATGGCTTTTACATTCGTAATAATCTTTTGAGCTCGCTCAATACACTTATCTGCAGGGAAAAAGACATCCTTCTCCCCTACCAATAACAAGGTTGGTGACGTATAATTCACCAGTTCTTCCCGCTCCGTAAGCTTGGGCAGATCCTGATCTATGCTGACGTATTTAAAAAGTTTACCGATAATGTTTTTATCCATTTCTTTCATGCAGTTGCACGACATGTTGTCCGTAATTTTTTGCAAGGAAGATGGTGAAGACGTCATCCGATACTTGACGAGCGGCAACGTGATATCCTGAGCTGTTTTAATTTTGGAATTGACCGCAAGACCCGCAGGAGCAACCAATACGGCACACGAGATGCGTTCCGGAATATAGGTAGCCAGTCTGAGGATAATGCCTCCTCCAAACGATGGACCGATAAATGCACTTTTTTCAATATCATAGTGATCTAACAGATCGGATACCCATAATGCCAAACTATCAAACCGTGTGGAGATACTCGCTTCCTCACTATAACCAGGATGACCAATCGTATCAGGAGCAATAATCCGGTATTCTTTAAATAAAGAAGAGAACCATGACAATGTCATCGGGTTCACACAATTACCGCCCTGGAGAATAAATAACGGCTTGCCATCTAAAGGACCGGTTAGTAGAACATGCGTCTTTCCAAAACGTGTCTCTACGTACTCCCGAGTAAATTCCTCACCCAACTCGTTCAAATAAATCTCATACTCTTCAAGAATGCTGCTCTTGCCTTCTTCACTTCTATAAATGGAACCCATGTCTGCCTCCTGCAATATATACTCAAATACCCCATTCTATTGAATGGACTTGCTAATCGATGGACCAAAAAGATAAAGAGGGCCTGCAGATGACAGGCTCCTCCATATGTTTAACTAATCATATTCAGATGATTATAGAGCGGAAACTGGAAATTGTAAATAACGATTCTAATAGACCAGAAATAAAGGGCTCATCTAAAAAAAATATACTTATTTTCGGCCGTAATCCGCCTTGATTTCGCCCCACTGCTTGGTCTGCCATTTTAGCACTTTATTGCTGTACGTATTCGTCTGGAGCCACTGCTCCGCACGATCAATCATCAGCCAGATTTCTTCCGTGGAGTTGTCTCTTGGTAACGTTGTAGCTACTTTTTTCTGCTTTAGCCATTTCATGGCATTGACCGAGTCCGTATACACCGTTTTGCTGCTGCCTTCTTTTTTCAGATGTGCGAGGGCATGTACAATGGCCAGGAATTCGCCCAGATTGTTCGTGCCTTTGGAGATCGGTCCAACGGAGAAAATAATCTCACCAGTGCGGGTGTCTACCCCTTTGTATTCTACAGGTCCGGGGTTACCACGTGTGCCCACATCAACAGAGATGCTGTCATAATCCACTTCCTCCGACGTTTCCATGCCTGCGCTTCTACCGCTACCAGCCGACTTTGTCTTCGACGCTCCGCCTGCACTTGAACCCCAGTTCCCTTTCCATCCAGCACGATACGCTTCTTCTGCGGCTGCTTTGGACTCATAGGATTTATATTTTGCTCCAGTATAATGATCCGTCTGCGCTTTGCAATCCGCCCATGTGTTATACACACCCGGCTTCTTGCCTTCCCAGACAACATAGTATTTCTGTTTTGCCACTGTGACCCGCTCCTTTGTTCACTTCATCAATACCCTATTGTAAACGATCCGGTGGGGGGAATGAAAGCTATCGATTTAGCCATCTGCATAATTCCTCCAACTCCAGAACAGCCTAAGAAGCAAAGCGCATACTGTAATAGAAAGGAATATACGTATGGACTGGATATGGAAATCTGTTTTACTTGTACTTATCGGCATGATTCTGCTGCGAATTGCAGGACGCAAGTCGATCTCGCAGATGAGTGTTGCCACAACGGTCATCATGATCTCCATCGGAACAACGATAGTGCAGCCTATTGCGAATCATGAGCTTGGTAAAGCAATTGGATCGGCGGCGGTATTTATCGCGACATTGCTTGTGGTGGAACAACTGCAATTGAAATTTAATATTTTTGAACGGTTAGTGAGTGGCAGTTCAAAAATCGTGGTAGAAAACGGAAAGGTCATTATCCCTAATCTGAAACGCATGCGTTATACGATAGATCAGCTCGAGATGCATATGCGGCAAAACGGAATTACAAGTGTAGATGATCTGGAGACGGCAACCGTGGAGTCCAATGGTCAACTCGGTTATGTCCTGAAACGACATGCTCGTCCCGTGACGATTGGAGATCTGGAGGAGATCCTGCGAAGTTATGCGATTACAGGTAGTAGTCCAGCAACGGGAGAACACCCCCAACAAAACAACAGTAGCAAGTCTTCAACGCCTAGCGATAACTCCACAGATATTTTCCAAGAAGTCAGCAAAGGTGCTCATGCTCAGCCCGTCGACCCGAAGCTTCAATAGTTGATCCCTACCCCCACCTAAAAACAAAAGACCGGCCCTGTGAGCACTCAACAACATCGCTCCAACAGGCACGGTCTATTTTCACTTTAGATTGATACTTCCAAGGCTCACATAAAACCCAGGGATTTGGTACCCAATTTTGCCGTCCGAATCAACGTGTACTCAGGTACGCAATGCCCAGGCCACCCGTAACCGGATTCTTATAGATTTCACAATCGACATCAAATACCTCACCAATCATCTCGCGAGTCAGAATATCAGCCGGTTTGCCATGGACCACAATCTGGCCCTTTTTCACCACATAGAGATAATCGCAATATTCTGCGGCGAGTTCAAGATCATGCAGCGCTGCCAATATGCCAATGCCGAGTCCACGGACAAGATTTAGAATCTGAAGTTGGTATTTGATGTCCAAATGGTTCGTCGGCTCGTCCAGAATCAGGAATTGGGGTTGCTGTGCCAAGACACGCGCCAATACGACACGCTGTTTCTCTCCACCAGACAGAGACACGTAATTACGGTCTGCATGTCCAGTCAGATGTACTTTTTCCAAAGCCTGCTCGACGATTTCATGGTCACGTTCATTATCCGTCTCCAGCATTTTTTTGTGCGGGGTACGCCCCATCATTACCATCTCGCGCACCGTAAAATCAAAACTCAATTCATTAAACTGGCCAACAACACCCATGTGTCTGGAAACAAGCTTTGGACTGGATTTGAGAATATCGGTATTGTCCAGAAAAACCTTGCCTTGCTGAGGTTTGATCACTTTATAAATGCTCTTGAGCAGCGTTGACTTGCCACAACCATTGGGTCCGATCAGTCCAACGAACTGTTTACCGTTCACCTGTAATGAAATATCCTTGATGATGTCCGTGTTCAGCACAGAGATGGATACATTTTCTACGTTCAGCTTCATGTTTAATTTCCTCCAAAACCGTAGCCTTTTTTGACCAGCATATACATAAACATTGGTGCACCAATCATGGCCGTAATAATACCGATTGGCAACTCCACGCTGGATATGAGGGATCGTGCAATAACATCCGTCCAGATGAGGAAAATGGCTCCAAACAGCACGGATACAGGCATCACCTTACGATGGTCGGAACCCACCAGACCTCTGACGATATGCGGAATAATGAGTCCGACAAAACCAATCATGCCACAGCTCGCCACCATAACACCTGTCACCAAAGCGGTTAACAGCATGTACACCCTGCGGTACACACTCAGATTAATGCCCAGTGTAACGGCCGCTTCATCCCCCAATAACATCGTATTGAGAACTCTGGACTGTAAAAGGAAGAATAGAATCGCCACCAGTACAACAATCCCTACGAGTGGAAGCTTGTTCCATCCGGAAGCCGCCAGGCTGCCCATAGTCCAGAATGTCACCGTTTTGATGCCTTCAGCATTGTTGGCAAAATAAATGATAAAGTTCGAAAAAGCGCTGCATAACGCGTTAATCACCATTCCGGCAAGCACTAGCTTGACCGACGTCATTTTCCCCCGAATCCCTGCCAAAGTCAGGACCAGTAAGGACGCACCCATCGCACCGGCAAAGGCCCAGAAAGCCACCCCCGTCTGACCTAGCCATCCAATCGCACCGAATCCAATGAGAATGGCAAAGGTTGCTCCAAGTGAAGCGCCTGAGGATATACCCAGTATGTAAGGATCAGCGAGCGGATTCTGCACAGCAGCCTGCATAACAGCACCGCACAAGGCCAAACCTGCACCGATAAACATCGCCATCAGCACACGCGGGAAACGAATCTGCCAAATGATATCGGTAAAGGAACCTGCCTCAATGGGTGTTGTCCCCCACTGAAATCCCGTTAATTTGTATAAAAGAATACGATATGACTCCGCCAGTGGAATTTGTACCTGTCCAATGGAAACTGCAATACCTACGGATATAAGCGTAATCATGATTAAAGCTGCAATCAGTAAAGCAAACCCGGATTTACTATGAATCAGAGACTCTCTTTTTCCCATACGCTGCGTCTGAACCTGAACAGTCTGTACCATCTCTTCCCCCATCAATTCATGTAAAATGTAGAACATATTAAATTTAGCTATTTACAAAGCATTTTCTCGGATTATAATTGAGAATGATTATCTTTGTCAATTCAAAACACATAGAAAAGGGGTTCATCATTGAATGAAATTCACATCCAGAACCATTGGCTTCGCTGCTCTAAGTCTCCTGTTACTGCTGCTTGCAGCCTGTTCGAATGCTTCAACTTCTTCCCCTGCCGAAGAAACAACTTCAACAACTAACACGACAGAAACTTCAGCTTCTGCTGAGAATACAAATAAAACGACGTACCCGCTCACCATTGAGAATTTCACAATTTCGGGTGAGGGCGGCGAGTGGAAACCCAAAGTGCAAGTATTCGATAAAGCACCTGAACGTGTTGTTGCGAATACCCAATCTGCGGCTGAGATGCTCATCAAATTGGGTCTGACCGATAAAATGGTCGGTGTTGCTGCTCTATATGGTTCGGTTACACCAGATGTGGCTGATGATTTCGCCAAAATTCCGGTACTATCCAAGGATTATGTAGGTAAAGAGCTGGTTGTAGGCGCAAGCCCGGATCTGGTACTCGGACGGGGCGACCTGTTCGCTGATGCAGACTGGGGCGTGGGTACCGTCGATGGATTGAATGACATGAATATCCGCACGTTCCTGCAAACGACGAATCACAAAGGCTCACTTGATAGCCTGTATAGTGATATTGCACAACTTGGGCAGATCTTTGACGTTCAAGATAATGCCGCAACATTCACGGAAAGTCTGAAGACTCGTGTTGAAGCCATTAAGGCAAGTGTAGCCGATCAGCCTGAGCATACTTTTGCCTACATCGTACCTGCTACGGAAGACACCATAACGGTAAGCAGCATGCAGAAAGATACATATCAGCTTGATGCACTTGGCCTGCTGAAGTTGAAAAATACGTTTGATGGTGTGCAAGGTGAGGTTAGTGTTGAGCAATTGATCACAGCGAACCCGGACTATCTTCTCTTGTCTGCGTATGCCGGTTCACCGGATATCGACAAGCTGATTCAAAATCTGTATGCCAATCCTGCCCTGCAAAGTATGAATGCAATCAAGAACAAACAGATCTATGTCACAGATTTCAGCCAGTTCTGGGGTTATGGATATCAGATTCTGGATGGTATTGAGAAAATGGGACAGGAAATGAAAGCTAATCCAATCAAGTAGTAACTGGAGCAAAGGAGCAGGAGAAGAAACTCTCACTGCTCCTTTACTATACTGCGCATGCAATAATTCCTTGATCAATGCTTGACATTAGTTTGATAACAAACTATATTACACATATGAAAACAAGAGACGCTATTTCACTCATATCCAAAATTAAAGAGAAGGTCAACCGCTTCATCCTGGCCGAGATGGCTGAGCAGGGAATCCAGGATCTCGCCACGTCCCATGGGGATATTATCTATGCCCTGTACAATAATCATAGGATGACCATGGCTGAAATCGCCAAAAAAATTGGCAAGGATAAATCCACGGTGACTGCACTTGTGGACAAATTGGTGCGGACAGGATACGTCGTTAAGGAGCGTGATGCAACAGATTCACGAGTTGTTCATGTGGCGTTGACTACAAAAGGAGAAGAATTAAAGCCTGTCTTTGAAGAGCTATCGCAGCGCATGCTGGACGCGTTCTATGCGGACGTTACGGAAGCGGAGAAAAAAGAACTGCTTCGAATTTTAATGAAAATTCATGGCAACTTTTAATTTTTTTTGGAGAAATAGTTTGATATCAAACAAATATCTTGGAGGAGGTTTTTAGTATGACAGATTACACAAAATTATTACCGATTCATGAGGTCAAGAAGATCGGAGAACATGATTTACACTTGGAAATATTCAAAGGACCCCCGATTTATGATGCCGAAACAGTGACCAAGAAGCCCCCACTGCTGTTTCTTCACGGTGCCTATACAGGCAGCTGGATGTGGGGCAAATACATCCCCCACTTTGTCCAGCAGGGTTGGACCTGTTATGTCATGAACTTGAGAAGTCATTACATGAGTCGGGTCATGGACATGACAAAGATTACGTTTGACGATTATTTGGAGGATATTCGTGAAGTGTTAGCCGGGATCAACGAACCTCCCGTTCTTATTGGCTTCAGCATGGGTGGGATTCTCAGTCAAAAGATTGCCGAAACCGTTACTCTCGCAGGCCTGGTTGTAATTGATGCCAGTATAAGCAAAGAGGTCCACGACGCCGTGCCTTATCCTGAAACAGATCGAGCCACCGTATCGGACATCATCATGCCTGCACCTGTCCGTGATGAACTGACCAGTATAGATGAGACGGCAGAAGACATTGCTTTTCAGCGAAAATATCTGCAAACGGAATCTGCGAAGGCATTTGCTACCTTTTCAGCCCTGTGTGGAGCCGATGGAATATCCATTAATGGCGACCTAATCCATTGTCCCAGCTTGGTGATCAAGGCTGTTTCCTGTGAAGACGAAGATCAGAGAGGCCAATTAACTGCCAAGCAGCTGGGCGCTACATATGCCGGACTTTGGGATACAACCCATACGGGTTTACTGGTAGGCCAACGGTACTTGGAACCTGTCAAACTCATTCTTGAATGGTTGAACAGACAGCACCCTTTTGAATTAACGGAAAAACTCACAAAATAAAATAAATACCATGTTAAGACCTCCTTCTTACCTTTAATCCTGTATGCAAAAGTTTGTTTTTTTTAGATAAGCTTATATGCATAGTTCTGGATAGGATTAAACAATAAGAAAAGAGGTTTTAATTCATGGCCATTAACACATCCCTCCCCAAGCAAAGGGAGCTGCCTTCCATATCTTCAGAACGCCTTCCGTGGGCGGGACTACTTGCTTTAGCCATGGCTGGCTTCATTTGCATCCTCACTGAAAGCCTGCCTGCGGGACTGCTGCCGCAAATTGCAAAAGACTTGGGGGTCACCGAATCCCTCACTGGACAGTTGGTGACTCTTTATGCCATTGGATCACTTGTTGCTGCCATTCCCTTGACTGCTGCTACACGTGGATGGAGACGCCGACCTCTTCTGCTGGTATGCATCGGTGGCTTTCTTGTCTTTAACACCGTTACAGCCTTATCCTCAGATTATATCCTGACACTTGCTGCTCGTTTTATGGCCGGGGTCTCTGCGGGTGTGTTATGGGGAATGACAGCAGGTTATGCTCGTCGGATGGTCCCGGATTCGTTAAAAGGCAAGGCCATGGCGGTGGCTATGGTCGGCACACCGGTGGCGTTAGCCCTTGGTGTCCCAATTGGCAGTTTTCTCAGTTCTTATATCGGCTGGCGCCTCATCTTCGGGATTGTATCTCTTCTGACCGCAGCTTTAATCGTATGGGTTCTCTGGAAAATGCCGGATTTTGCAGGAGAACCGGCTGGGGAACGTCTTCCACTGCATAAGGTGTTTTTAATTCCCGGAGTTAGGCCCATTCTGTTTGTTGTTCTGGCCTGGATGCTGGCCCATAATATCCTTTACACCTATATTTCCCCATACCTTGCCCAGACCGTATTTGCAAACAGAGTAGACTTGATTTTGCTCATTTTCGGTATCACTTCCATTATGGGAATCTGGTTAACCGGAATGCTCATTGACCGATTTTTGAGAAGATTAGTGATCATCAGTCTGGCAGCATTCGCTCTCGCGTCTGTCGTGATGGGAGTCGGTACTGATCAACCTGTGATGATTATCCTTGGCATCATGATTTGGGGACTTACGTTTGGCGGGGCCGCGACACTGTTACAGACTGCCATCGCTCAAGCTGGAGGCAAAAGCACAGATGTCGCCCAATCGATGCTGGTTACAGCATGGAATCTGGCGATTGGCGGAGGAGGCATCATCGGGGGCATCCTTCTTGAAGTATTTGGAGCAGGATACCTTTCTGGGGCGCTGTTTATCTTGCTCATTCCTGCGTTGCTTGTAGCTATGCGTGCTTATAAATATGGATTTACCAGAGCAAATTAACAGGAAGGCATTTTGCATTGGTTACACGCAGGAGGAAATAGGAGTTCACTTGATGTGGACTCCTCTTCTGTTTTTCATTTTAAAGACCAGAATCTTATTCTGCCTGTGCCAACAGATTTGGTCCTTCCACGAGATTCTTATGTGCAATTGGAGAAGACATGGTGATTAAAGTCATGTAAGTACCGTACGGATCACACTTGTTCTCAAACTCCTCGAGTCCCTGAATGGTGTCTGTGAGGATTTTCAGCAAGTAATTGTACTCCCCGCTTATCCGATAACATTCCACAACTTCAGGTGACGCACGACAGAAATCCAGGAAGGGATAACAATCCCGCGTACGAAAGAGAACATATGCTGTGCTCTGCTTGCCCAATTTGGATGGGGAGATTACGGTTCGATATTCCTCGATAACCCCCTTTTCTTCCATTCGTTTGACTCGCTCAGTAACAGCTGGTTGAGATAATCCTACTAATTTGCCTAGTTCGGTCATGGATAATCTCGCCTGATTCTCCAAGTGATACAGAATATGCTGATCTATTTCGTCCATTTGATCCACTCCTTTAAATACATAAGATATATTCAGAAATTACCTTAAGTATATTCGCCAATTCATTATAATGCCTTTAACAAACTATGTAATACAAGATCAATCATTTATATAATAAACACAGTTAACACGAGAAATCAAATACCTCAGTTGGTGAGAGGAAGATAAACATGGGAAAAGAAGACATGACGACATTGCATAATTATGTGGATGAAGCCATTGACCGCGCTCTAAGCGAAAAAAGAATCGTAGGAACAGTTGTACAGGTTGCATTAGGAGGGGAACTGGTATATAGCCGGGCTGCTGGTTTCGCAGACAGGGAGAAAAAACGCACCATGTCGGAAAACGCTCTGTTTCGACTTGCTTCCGTAACCAAACCTATTGTCTCGACAGCAGCTCTGGCATTAATCTCACAAGGAAAGCTGAGTCTGCATGATCCGGTGACCCGCTGGCTTCCTGCATTCAGGCCCAAACTTGCTAATGGTCAGGATGCTTTAATAACAGTACATCAGTTGATGACGCACACCGCAGGCTTGACATACCGTTTCTTCCAAGAAGATCAGGGAACCTATGAGCTTGCAGGAGTATCGGACGGAATGGATTGGTCTGAAATGAGTCTGGAGGAGAATCTGCAGAGGCTGGCTTCTGCTCCTCTTTTGTATGAGCCAGGCAACATGTGGAGATATTCCATTGCGACAGATGTACTTGGTGCCGTTATCGAAAAGGTAACTGGGATGTCACTACGAGAAGCTGTCCAAACGCTGGTTACTCATCCACTCCACATGACCGACACTGACTTTGTTGCGGTGGATTCGGAACGATTGACAGCCGCATATGTTAATGGTTCTGAAGAACCGTGTCTTCTTCATAAGGAGTTGGAGCTGATTCCTTTTATTGAGGGTACTGCTGGCTTCCGACTGTCACCCAATCGTGCGAACCATACTTCTGCTTACTTTTCGGGCGGAGCGGGTATGGTTGGAAGTACCGGAGATTTTCTTACTTTACTTGAAGCATTGCGACAAGGGGGACAGCCTCTCCTTACAGAAGCCGTTGCGGCTGAGATGTCTACCAATCAAATCGGTGATCTCGTGATGCCATACTGGCCAGGCAGAGGGTTTGGCCTTGGTTTTACCGTACTTAAAGATCCTGTCGCAGCTGGTACACCGGAATCAGCGGGTACGTGGCGAATGGGTGGAACTTACGGCCATTCCTGGTTTGTTGATCCAAAAGAAGAACTTAGTGTTGCAGCATTCACCAACACGGCACTTGAAGGGATGTCGGGCCAGTATACAACCGATATCTGTGATGCCATCTACGCAGGCATTCGTGAAAGCAAAGGGGCTGCAAGAATTTAAATACGAATAACCGCCCAATATCATTGGGCGGCTTTATTTGGCGACAATGGTAAGACCTACTATCTGTTACTGCTCAAATTTCTCTTTTTGAGAAGGTAGATCCCGGCAACCAGGATAAACCACACCGGCGTGACAAACAGTGCCACACGCGTATCCTCGGCCAATGCCAATACCACCAGCACAAACGCCAGAAACGCCAGGATCAAGTAGTTCGAGAACGGATATAGTGGCAGTTTGAAGCGGCTACGACTCGCCAGTTCCGGCTGAGTACGACGATATCTGAGATGACAGATCACCATGATACCCCAGACAAAGATGAAACACACGGTCGACACGCTCGTGATCAGCGTAAATACGCCTTCTGGCATGATATAGTTCAGAACAATCGCGATCAAAATAACAATCGTGGAGAAAAACAGCGCGTTGGAAGGAACCTTCCTGTTATTCAGACGTGCAAATGACTCGGGTGCGTTGTGATCCTTTGCCATGGAGAACACCATACGGCTTGTACTGAAAATGGCACTGTTACAAGCCGATGCTGCGGAAGTCAGTACCACGAAGTTCACAATTCCGGCAGCAGCCGCAATTCCCACAGCAGCAAACACCTGTACAAATGGACTTTCAGTCGGCACAATGGCGTTCCACGGGTAGATACTCATAATAATCAGCAGTGCGCCAACATAGAAGAGCAGTACCCGGATCGGGATCTGGTTAATTGCTCTCGGAATAACCTTCTCCGGGTTCTCCGTTTCCCCTGCTGTGAGTCCCACCAGTTCCATGCCTACAAAGGCGAACACTACCATCTGGAACGATATGATGAACCCATGCAGTCCATTCGGGAACCATCCCCCATGACTCCACAGATTGGTGAAGCTCGCTGGACCCTGATCCGTTGCAAAACCTTTGAAGATCATATATAAACCTACAACAATAAGTGCCAGAATGGCCACGACTTTAATCAGGGCAAACCAGAATTCCATCTCCCCAAACAACTTGACCGTTGCCAAGTTCATGATTAGCAAAATGACTAACGCAATTAACCCTGGCATCCACTGAGGTACATTCGGAAACCAAAACTGCGTATATAAACCAACTGCCGTAATATCAGCCATGGCAATGGAAATCCAACAGAACCAGTAGGTCCAGCCTGTAATAAATGCCGCCATATTTCCCAAGTAATCGCGCACAAAATCGACAAAGGAATGATACTGCAAGTTGCTTAACAGCAGCTCCCCCAATGCACGCATGATCAGGAACAACACAACACCCGTAATGATGTAGGCCAGCAAGATGGATGGCCCTGTCAGCTGGATCGTTTTGCCTGCTCCGAGGAACAGACCTGTACCGATCGCACCTCCGATCGCCATCAACTGCACATGTCGGTTCTTTAATCCCCTTGTTAACGTTTCTTGCTGCATGATCAACCACCACTCTCTTTCTGCAAATGCTCTCTACGATGAAAAATAATATTACTCATCATATAATAATCTGCTCAGAATACATATCCCTCATTTATATATTTTTTTGCACAGCAAATAGGCCACCTTTGTAAGAGGTGACCTATTGATACGCTCGTATGTCCCTGGCTTTTATAATCTTGAGTTGCATCCGATCCATATTATCATCAGCCTATGTACATTCCTTTGTTATTCCCATGCCATGTCATGCTGATTATACATATCTATAGAAGTATACTAAAATATAAGCCAAGCATAGAGTGGCAACAACTAAAAAGGTAATTGCTAACGAACGTTCATTTTTCCAAATTCGAATAGCATTAGCAACATTAATTATGAATAATGCAAGCAAGTTAATGGTACCCGAGTTTGATTGGAACGAGTTGAACACAATCATCATAAATCCTACAATCCAGATCAACAAAAACCACAGTGGAGTTTTCTGAAAAAGCTGCTTCATTATGATTTACTCCTTATATATTAAATTGGTCAGTGTAAAAGATATTCTTCAACGGGAATGGAAATTCCTTTATTTAGGTCATAATCCCAAATAATTAATACTATTCAGACCCAATTTTAAGTATCTTCACAGTAAAAAGGGCTCCCGATAAAGGCGCCCTCTGGTCTAACTAAAAACTACTTTTGCTTATAAAACTCATGATACAGCTTCATTAACGCTCGTTTTTCAATCCGTGATACATATGAACGTGAGATGCCCAGTTCCTTCGCAATTTCGCGTTGAGTTCGTTCCTCCCCGCCTGCTTCCAGGCCAAATCGACCGATTACAACTTCCTTCTCCCGGTCATCCAGGATGTCTAGATTGCGATAAATTTTGCTTTTTTCAATCTTGAGCTGCACTTTATCTACAACGTCGTCGGCTTCTGTTCCGAGGATATCGATTAGCGTAATTTCGTTGCCTTCTTTGTCCGTACCAATGGGGTCGTGCAGGGATACGTCTTTGCGTGTTTTCTTCAGGGAACGCAGATGCATAAGTATCTCGTTTTCAATACATCTCGCCGCAAATGTGGCAAGCTTTGTACCTTTGCCTTGTTGAAAACTTTCGATCGCCTTGATCAAACCAATGGTTCCGATGGAAATCAGATCTTCCTGATCTTCACCCGTATTGTCGAACTTCTTGACGATATGCGCGACGAGGCGCAGATTGTGTTCAATGAGCAGATTGCGAGAGTGAGCATTGCCTTCAGCCATAAGGCGCAAATGTTTGGCTTCATCATCCTCAGCCAGTGGCTGGGGGAACGCATTATTTTTGACATACGAGACAAGTAACGTTAACTCTTTAATGAATAGAGCAATTGCGGTAAACAATCCGGGCACAGATGACACCTCCTGCAGTTTTACAACGATCTGGCCTGAGCACGTGTGGGAACAGGGTCGATCTATTGTATGTAGGCAGAGGCCCAGAAGTGCACGTACACTTGAAAAAGGGGATGATCTTGCGAAGATTTCACAGACTCACAGAAACAATGGAACCCACCCGCTGAAGCAGGAGAAATTCTTTTTCCACACTTTCGATAAAATACTTCTTTTCACCAAATAGGACAACATCATTCTGAGCTAATGAAACATCGCTTTTAAAATAGATCACATTGTCCGTTTCACGGAACGCACCTTTATAATAAAACATCAGATCCCTCTCCTTCATAACACTACCTATGTAATAAATTAAACCATTACTTACACTTTCATTAACCCCCTCCCCAAAATTAAAAATACCCATGTGCTCCTTTTAGATGACTCGATTCATAACAAAAACCCCAGTTCTATAAGAAACAGAACTGAGGCTGCGGCTCATCCAATATGAATTCCGGTTATTCACTTGAAAATGCGTTGAGAGAATTGATACAAGCCGCTGTTCCAGACAGATGGTTCGTGTCCACCTACATCCAGATAAAAGGTATGCGGAATGTTCATGCTGCTCAAGCCGTTTTTGAAGTTCTGGCTGACCCATAACAGACCATCACTTGATCCACAGGAGATCCACAACAATTTGAGTTGGCTAGCGACTTGTCCCGGGTTGGAAACCAGCTGCGATACAGATTGCGTATTCGGTGCAGCCGAGAATGCCCCTACCCAGGCGAAGGTATTCAGATTTTTCAATCCGAAGTTAAGCGACTGCCCACCACCCATGGACAGACCGGCCAACGCACGACTATTGCGGTCTTTGTACACCGGATAATTGGCCTCGATATGAGGAATCAGATCCTTGAGCAGGTCTTGCTCAAACCGTTCAAACGCAGCCACTTTGTCCGGAGCAAAAATGTCACCGACTGGACGATCGTCCTTCATGGCACGGCCATTCGGCATGACAACGATCATCTGGGACAACTTACCTTCGGAATACAGGTTGTCCAGAATGTTCTTTGGTTTCATTGCATTGACCCACTCATACTCATCCCCGCCGATGCCGTGCAGGAGATACAGGACGTTATACTTTTTATTCGGAGAATATCCTGGCGGTGTATACACCGTCGCTTTCCGTGTATTGCCTACCGTTGTGGAGTAATAGGATATCAGATTGGTATTTCCGTGCGGAATATTGTTTCGATAGCCATCATAACCCGGTGGTGCCGGCACCACCGGAGTGTTAGCCAGCGCATTTTGCCCGGTATTATCCATGGTGCCGGTCGCTCCCTGATCTACAACCGCCTGATTGGGGGTTGGAGCTGCAGTTTCCTGCATATCGGCTGCAGACGCCATCGTTGGTACAAGGAGTGCTGCTGTGATGGAGAGACTAAGAATTTTGGACAGACGTTTTTTCATTAATATCAATCTCCTTTGGAATATGATTTTAAACCGTGTACGAACCTCATAACAGGTCTTTCAGATACACACAAACCCCAATTGAAAGCCCTTACATTTTAAAGCGAAGTTCCTCCTTTCCACGCATGAATACGGACCGCTATCCTTGACCTTTCCCAATACGGAAGTAAACATCCGCGATCCATAATTTACAATCAATTCCAATTACATCTTTATTATATCACCTCACAAGGCCTGTACATCATCAAAAAACTTAAATAACTATATCTTATAGTTTGAAAAGTATACTTCTTCACACCACCAGACCGTCTATTCACTCCCCTACTCCGGATCTCATCATGATATAAAAAAGCCTCAACTCTCCGTGTTCAACGGAAGAATTGAGGCGAACCGATTCCATATTCAGCTTGCCGACGCTGCCTCTGCAACCTGGGCAACCTCTGGCACATGATGTTTACGCTCCATGAACAGACTGAAGAGCAGTCCTAGCAAGCCTAATCCGGCAATAACTGCGGCATACAAAGGTACGGATATAAGACCCGTGTGGGTAATTGCATACCCACCCAGATAGGCACCACCTGCATTCCCCAGGTTAAACGCGGAGTGACTTGATGTTGTCGCCAGCAGCGGCGCTTCACGGGTCATATTCATGATGCGAATCTGCAATCCTGGCATAATCCCAAAGGCCGCAACACCCCAGAAGAATATCGTGATCACCGCGAGATAAGGATTCTCTAGGGTAAGCGTTAGTGCAGCCAGAAGAACAGCCAGGATTCCAAAGTTGACGATCAACGAAGGCATCAGCTTCCAATCCGCGAGACGACCGCCAACCATGTTGCCCAACGTAACACCGAACCCGAACAGCACCAGAATCCAGGTCACATTTTGCTCGGCAAAACCGCTAATGTCCACAAGCATCGGCGTGATATACGTGAATACGGCAAACAGGCTTCCACAGCCCATCGCGCCAACAAGCAGAACCAATAATACTTGGGGACGAACCAGATTCCGGAATTGCTGTCCGAGATTCGCTGGTGCTCCATGCGGGAGGACGGGGATGAAACGAATGATACCAATCAACGAAATGATGCCCAAGATCGTAATCGCCCCGAAAGATGACCGCCATCCGAGCTGTTGCCCAATAAACGTACCAAACGGAACGCCAATAATGTTGGCAATCGTTAGCCCCGCGAGAACAACCGATACCGCTCCTGCCCTTCTCTCGGGCGCAACAAGCCGCGTAGCCATGATTGAACCTACACCAAGGAACGTACCATGAGCAAATGCCGTTAATATCCGTGCCGAGATTAACAACCCGTATGTCGGAGCAATGACAGACAATGCGTTCCCGATAATGAAAATGCACATGAGCAATACCAGCAGTTTCTTCTGCGGAATCTTGTGTGTAAATACGGTCAAAATCGGCGCACCTACCGCTACACCAAGCGCATATCCCGTGATGAGTTGTCCTGCCTGCGGAATGCTTACATTCAAGTCTGTTGCCACATTGGGCAGCAGGCCCATAATGATAAATTCAGTCATACCAATCGCAAAAGCTCCAATCGTCAGACATAACAGGGACAATGGAAATGCCCCTCGTTTACCAGACTGCGAAGCCTCTAATTCTGTTTTGTGTCCAGTCGTGCTCATAGATGTTCTCTTCTCCTGTCTCTTAATCAACGATTTTCTGTCGCCTTCAACCACAAGGCATCTGTTAGTTGTTTGAACGTTTCACGCATGGCCAGCTTGTCCCGCCAGTGTGCCGGAATACCACTCAGTCCATAATAAGCACCTGCGATCTGCCCATACACAGCACCTGTAGTGTCCGCATCATCACCCAGATTAACAGCTAACAACGCGCCTTCTTCAAAGCTTGACGACTTATGGAACGCCCATAGTGCTGCCTCAAGTGAACGAACCACATAACCACTGCCCTTAATTTCCGGCGGTTCTTTGCTCTGATAGGAACCCATAACAACCTCTTCAATAGCGGGCGAAAAAGCAGGGTCTTCCCTCCACTGTCTGCATGTCTCCGGCATCTGCATGACGTTTTTGTCCGCTCCGCGCAGACCAGCAACAATTATGGCGGCTAGCACTTCACATGCTTCCACACTTTCCGTTGCAGCATGTGTTGTCCGGGAGCTCAACCCGGCATAGTGGACCGCCTCGTTTGGTTGATTGGCGTAAGCCATCGCGACAGGAGCAAGCCTCATAATAGAGCCATTGCCCGCCGTCATCGGGTCAGTTGATCCGCTGTAGGCTTCCCCGGTTATCTCAAATCTCTCCAAGGCACTTCGCGTGGCCCCGCCGATATCGAAGCAGTCGCCTGTACTGCTCATATATCCGACCCTGTACCAATTCGTATATCTGCGCATCTGATCCGCAGGATCGAAGTTTTCATTACGTACCAGACTTTCTGCCAGACATAGTGCCATGGACGTATCATCTGTCCACTGCCCTGCCTCCAGCCCGAATACGCCACCACCCACGATATCCGTTACAGGTTCAAATGTGCCCGGGTTGCTGAATTCCACGGTAGTTCCGAGTGCATCACCCGCTGCAAGCCCGATGAAGCAGCCATTGAAACGGTCCTTTTGCAACATGCTTGTCTTCCTCCCTTACTCCATATACTTTCAGAATCTTTCTTCCATTCTCCCACAGGGCCTGATCTGGCGTAAAGCTAATAAAATCCAATAAATTAATCTCCATTTCTTCTATTATAAAAGTGTCGAAAGCTGTAGAACGGCCAAAATAGCAAATTTTCATAAAAAAAGTTTTATTTTTTTGAGCTGAAAATACAGTTTATTCAGTACACCGCTTACATGCAAAAGGGTTAAAGGTTTGCAAGGTTCATCACTTTCTGAAAACAAATCATATATATGAAAACTTTCAATGTAAACAATCATGACGCGCTTGACCCCTCGGTTTGTCCTATGTTACGGTTTTATTAGCTTCAAACGCATATTTTTTCCCAAATTAATATTCTTTTTCGATTTATTGCGTTAACTAATATCCCGCAGGTTAATGAATACAGGGAAAAAATTTGCAGGAAATTTTCATTTTTGTTTTATCCCCAAACTAATTCTGAAACAGGAGGAACAAATTTATGATCAAGGCACTGGTGTTTGATTTCGACGGAACGATTATTGATACAGAGACAGCATGGTATATTGCTTTTCGTGATGCTTACAAGGAACACGGCGTGGATCTAACCCTGGAGATGTATTCACAATGCATCGGTACCAGTTTGAAAACATTTAATCCGTATGAGTACCTCATCACAGATTTGAATCTTCCGATCGATCGGGAAGCGTTCAGGGAATCCGTTCAGTTGCAGCACGCTGCATTGATGAACAAAGAAAAGGTGCGTCCTGGTATTCAGGAATATCTTGAACAAGCACGTGAAGCCGGACTGAAACTGGCTGTAGCATCCAGCTCCAAACGGGAGTGGGTTGAACAGCATCTGGAACAACTGAAACTGAAAGATTATTTTGAAGTCATTCGTACGGCAGATGATGTTGCAAATGTGAAGCCTGACCCGGAACTCTACACTCAAGCGCTTGAAGCCCTTGGAGTAACTGCAGACGAAGCCGTAGCGATTGAGGATTCACCTAACGGCGCGCGTGCAGCTGCTGCGGCTGGTATGCACTGCGTAGTCATCTCGAATACCATTACAGGAACACTGGAATTCGATATGCCTCACCAACGGCTGTCTTGCTTGACTGACCTTACATTTAACGATTTGATTTCGAAGCCACTCGTCACTACCGTCTAAGGTCTGCACGAATTTCGCGATTTAATCCTTAAAGGGGGAGTTCACACATGAAAGCTGTACATTTTGGTGCGGGCAATATAGGCCGCGGTTTTATCGGTCATATGTTGTCCGCTTCCGACTACGAAGTCTGCTTTGTCGCACGTAACCCGAAGAAAATCTCCATGCTTCAAGAGAGACAGGAATATCCGATTACACTTGCCAATAACGATCAGGACACTACGATTGTCAACAACGTGACGGCGATCAATGTGAATGAGCAAAATCTGGTTGCTAAAGAGATCGCTTCAGCCGATGTGATCACAACCGCGGTGGGTGTATCTGCACTCGGAGATATCGCCGAGCCGATCGCCAAAGGCATTCAACTTCGCATGAAAAACAATAATCAGGCTCCACTGCATATTATCGCTTGCGAAAATGCCATCGGTGGTAGCACCAGGCTGAAGAAACGCATCTATCCATTTCTGGATGAACAAACTCGCAAAAAAGCCGAACGTTATGTTTCTTTCCCCAATGCAGCTGTGGACCGGATTGTTCCGGCTCAAAACCACAAAGACCCGCTGCAGGTCACTGTTGAACCTTTTTACGAATGGGTCGTTCATCGTCCAGCACTTCTGGATGGATTTAAGAAAATAGATGGCGTCCACTATGTGGATTCGCTTGAACCTTATATTGAGCGTAAAATGTTTACGGTCAATACAGGCCACTGTGTCGCCGCATACTTCGGCTATATCGAAGGATTCAACACGATTAGACAGGTCATGAGTAATTCCACCCTTCGGGCCAAGGTACGCCATGTTATGGAAGAGACGGGTCAGATGCTCATCCAGAAGCATGGATTCAACGCACAGAAGCATAACAAATATATCGACACCATACTGGAACGCTTCGCCAATCCCAACCTGACGGATCAGGTCACCCGGGTTGGACGTTCCCCCCTTCGCAAGCTTTCGCCTCATGATCGGCTTGTTCGCCCAGCGCTGCAGGCCAGTGAATTCGGAATTGAAATTCCTCATTTAACTTCTGCTATGGCGGCCGCAATGCTGTTTAATGACAAACGCGACGAGGAAGCCATGAAGCTACAACACATGATTCGCGAAGATGGCGTCTCCGCCTTCATTCGTGAACGCATGGGAATTCCCGACGAACATCCCGTTCATCAGAATGTAATCGCCCGTTATCAAGAACTTAGAGGGCGCAAGGAATCGACTATACTGACCTGAGTAACTCTGATCAGGGCATGGGTTCGATCCTGCAAACTGAATAGAAGCACGGCTAAGAAGCCGGGAGGAACCTATGCAGCCGCATCGCTCTTTCCGGCTCTTTGTCTATGCACGGCGTGGCACGGCACATTCTATCTGTATTGTAGTAACGTTAATAAAACAGCGCATCTCCTCTCTCAAGGAAACACGCTGTTAGGAAATCTTTTTAATTTACTACATCGTTTGGCTCAGCCTTGTGGCTCATCCCTTTTCTACTCATTCATAATGGAATTGAGGGATGCATATGCCATTGGCAGGAAACCTTCCGAAGGTTCACCAATAGGTGCTTGGATGTGGAAAATGAAACCATTGCCGTCCAGTTCTTTCACAATAAAATACTCTGTCTTCTTATCATTCTGGGACATCATGTACAATCTTGCATCCTTCATCGGGCCGTTGCTGAGTTGTTCAGCCGTTAACTGCTTCACTTCTCCGGTCTCGGACAACTCTTCCTTAGCATCCATCTTCAGCGCATCCAGATTGTAATTCGCCGGCAACTTCTCAATCTCTACCTCATAATCCGGATCAATCTTCATTGTTAATTCATGGTCTTCCGCATCAAAAGCCATCGGTTCAAACACATACAGTGAATAACCTTTCGCTTGTGCCAGTGTCACTGGGCGTTTCTCGGTCATTCCTTCTACCGTCACTTCCAGCTCTGATGTCTTCGGACGATCGGACGTTACTGTACCGCCTGCATTGGAACCGTTATTGTCATCACTCGATTCCATCTTTGCAATCTCTGTAAGTACCAACTGTTTTGTTGTTGCATCAATTTTTTTCTCTACATATTTGAAACGAACGGAATCTTCGTCATCGATATCATCCAGAGACTTCTGCAGATCTTCGCTCACTTGGAATGACATCGGCTTCTCATTCACTCGAATCTCAACGGTATGCGGATCAGCCCAGCCGGTCAGAATACCTTCTGCTTCTATTGCAGCACTTTCATTTGGTTGTTGCTCCGGTGCTGGTGACTGTTCTTCCGTATTATTCACCGGTGGCTGTGCAGCAGGATTACTGTTCCCACAGGCCACAAGTGCGAATCCCATAAGTAAAACCAGGAATGATGCACTGACTTTCATTGTATTTCCTTTTCGCATATGAACACCTCCGTTAGCTTATACGCAATGATGCTTGTCCATGTTGCTTCTCATCCATTGGCTTGGCTGTATACTAGTACTTACACGGGAGACAGGCAGCTCAATCATGCAAAATGTCTGAACAGGTGCTGAGTTTCTCGACTTAGCTGGCCTGATCCATCTGTACCAGCTTGGCATTGGCTCCGTTAAATGCTTTGGTCTGGAGGTTAAATTGCTTTCGGAATTCAGCAAGCTTCGCATATTCGCTATTCCGTACCCGAATGGCTCGCTTAATCTTAACCAGATTAGGTTCTGCACTTTCTCTCATCAGATCATACAACTGCTCATCGGCACTCAGACTCAACTGATACGAAGCAACAAAATTTTCCAATGCACGCGCTCTTGCTTCATATTGATCCAGCACCTTTTCAGCCTGCGCCAACGTTTCTTCTTTTTCAAATGATAGTTCTTTCAATGAACTGTGCAGGGCCACCATCTTCTCGTTGGTCTGTTTTATGGCCTCTTCCGCCTGCTTCAACAACGTTCTTCGTTCATGAATATGACCTGCTGCCTGATCCAGCAGTGCTTCGAGATCACTGTTTTTGCTCTTGCCTTTGTCCAAAATAGACTTGTATAACTTTATATCTTCCTGCTCATGACTGGTCAGCGTCTTCAAACTCTGATCGATCTCCTGACCACTGAGCACCAATTGGTTTATCTGATTTGCCGCAGGCTCCTGCGGATCTCCACAGCCACTTACCAGCAGAATTAGCAATACACTAACTGCCGCAAGCGCCACTTTTTTACTCGTTAGCACTCAAGTCCTTCCTCTCTTGCATCATCTTGTTGTTATATTACAAACGGCTATCTCCGCTAAAATTGGCTACCCAGTGTGCATCCGGATCGTATACTTCGAACTCGTAACCCCGATCCTCGAGTAGCTTCAGAATACGCGGTAAAGCCTGAACGGTCTGCTCACGCTCGTGCATCAGAATCACTTCCTTATCCCGATGTACACTTTTGCTCACGCGGGCCACAATCTTATCCGGCTGACCGGGGAGATTCCAATCCAGTGAATCTGTCGTCCAGTCCCACATTTTGAACCCGGCCGCAGCAATGTCACCTCTGAACTTTTCACCGATCTGTGGACTGCTGCCATAAGGTGCACGAATCAGATGAGGCGTAAAACCAATCAGGTCCTGCACCATCTTCTGCTCTTTCTTGAATTCATTCACAAAGTTTGCCGAGTTGCCGCTCTTATACAGCTTTTTATAGTTATGCGTCATGCTGTGGAGTCCAGGATAACTGCCTTCTTTCAACAGCCGTTTCACTGCTTCCGGATGCTGATTCAACTGACGTCCGATCATGAAAAAGGTAGCCTTTGCCTCATGCTGCTTCAAAATATCCAGCAGTTGTTCTGTATATTCAGTTGGCCCATCATCAAACGTTATGTATGCCAATTTGCGAACCTGACCCTGGAACCGTGCCGGTTCCTCCTTCGCATCCGGAGTAACTTGTATCATGCCGAGCTTGGCGGGCTGTTCTATTACAGTAATCGGAGGCGGCGCCACAACGCTTTTGATCCAATGCGTCATGCCAAGGAATACATATGTAATACCGGTAACGAACAGAACCAGAAGCATTAGAGCTATGCTTACCCTTCCATACCGGATTTTTCTTCGTTTATGTGTTTTCGTGCGACTTGTGCTAGGCGGAATACTGCCACGTTCTCCCGCTCTCTCTTGTTGAACTCTCACTGTCATGCCACTTCCTTACTTTCATTTTTTCCCGATTATTGGTATATTATCTCGTTTCATGTCTCTATATAGAAGATTAATAGAAAAATGGATCGGGAGAATGACAGAATAGTTACAAGCCCGGTTACAATCTACTTATCTCTTTGTTCTCTTTATCTTTCCTACGGTTACCTTCTCCTGTATAATGAAGTGATTTACGCTATCAGACTTCAAGAAGGAGCTACACCCATGACAAGCTTGAACCGTGCCGGCAGATCCATCTATCTGTTATTCTTTGTCGGCATTATCGCCATTTCTTTTTCTTCGATCTTTGTACGCTGGTCTACCGCAGATGTTGCGGTCATTGCCATGTACCGTCTATTTCTGACCAATCTGCTGATGCTCCCGTTTGTCTGGAAATACAGACATGAGATGATGCGGCTGAGCCTGCGGCAATGGGGCTTGCTGCTTGCATCCGGTGTGATGCTGGCCCTTCATTTTCTGCTCTGGATGGGTTCACTGCGGCTCACCAGTGTTGCCAGTTCCACAGTTATTCTCGCGCTGGAGCCTATACTGATTCTTGCCGGTTCGGTATGGCTGTTCAAAGCCAAAATTAACCGCATGATGATCATCGGCATGGGCATCGCCCTGCTTGGATCAATCGTTATTGGCGCAGGAGATTTCCAGTTGGCAGGTACTGCTCTGCAAGGTGATATCCTGTCTTTACTTGGCACAATTGCAGTCGCTGTCCATATGTTGTTGGGTCAATTTTTGCGAGCGGGACTTAGTGCATTCTCGTATAACTTCTGGGTGTTCTTCGTGGCTGCCTGCACACTGGCGGTATATAATCTGATCATGGGCCATCCGTTCGGAGGTTACGCTGCGTCAGAGTGGGGGATCTTCCTGCTACTCGCCATTGTGCCAACGATCTTTGGACATTATCTCTTCAACTGGCTGCTTCAATATATGAATGCCACGACGGTATCCATGGGCGTACTTGGGGAACCCGTATTCTCTTCATTATTGGCTTGGATGCTGCTCGGTGAATCCCTCAGTGCAGTACAGATGTCTGCCGGGGTCGTCATTATATTCGGGGTATGGATCTTCATTCGATATGGCAAAACCAAACCTCAGATTGCTTCAACAGAAGCCTCTGTTGCGGGGAAAGGGCCTATTGAACCTACAACGGTATAACGTATTTTTTCGTAAATCATAGTAATAAACGACTCTACCACTCTCATAAGGCGGTGTATTTTGATGAAAAATATTGTATCCATGCGCTGGCTGCTCGCCAGAATGTATGAACCGGATGTCGTCATTGCAGATTGCCGATTCTTGCTCGGTCAGCCGGAGGCTGGAAGACAAGCCTATGAAGCTGGACATATTCCAGGGGCTGTCTATCTCGATTTGGAAAAAGATCTGTCTTCTCCTGTGTCTGCGCACGGAGGACGTCACCCGCTTCCTGATCCGGCTGTTCTCGCAAGTCGACTCTCCAAAGCGGGCATCGGCTCCAATAGTCGTATTGTTGCTTATGACGATCAAGGCGGGATGAATGCATCTCGGCTATGGTGGCTGCTTCGCTATATCGGTCATGAACAGGTGTATATCATGGACGAAGGTTTCTCCGCTTGGAAAAACGCAAAATTCCCGGTGACCGCGGATGTGCCCGTTCAGATCCCGTCTTCCTTTGAGGTGAATGTGCAGCCAGCCATGCTGGCAAGTGTTGAGGATGTTCAGCAGGCTTCGGTAACTGGCAGCGCTGCGTTGATCGACTCCCGCGATGCCCGCCGTTATGCGGGTCTGGAGGAACCCATTGATGCCAAAGCCGGACATATTCCCGGGGCGTTGAACTATTTTTGGAAAGATGTGTTGGATTGGGATGGACGTTGGACAGGTACCGAGGTGTTAGAAGAGCGTTTCAGTAAGCTGGACAAGGATGGGGCGATCATCGTGTACTGTGGTTCTGGCGTCTCGGCTTGCCCGAATGTAATTGCGCTGGAAGAGGCGGGATATTCGAATGTGAAGTTGTATGCCGGAAGTTGGAGCGACTGGATCAGTTATGAGGAGAATCCGGTGGCTACAGGTAATGCGGAAGCACACAAAGACGTATAGCAGTGTATCGATGTTGAATACATCGCCAGGTGGCTTATCTGCCCCGGCGATGTATTTTTCTATGTTTGGAGACAACATCGAGTCAACAACACAACCCTGCAAGAATTTACAAGCATACAGAATTAGACATAAACAGGAAGTTTTTTTGATTCATGATAATAAAAAAACCGTAATGGGCATCTGTCCACCACGGTTGAATCATGAAATCTATTATTGCTTTTTACTTAAAGATACATTTGCTGTCAACGTCTTGTCGATCGTCGTCCAGTTTACATAAGCACCTAGTATTTCATTAATAACAGCAACCGGAACGACAGTTTCGCCATTCAAAAGCTTTGGTACGTTACTATTGAACACCAGTTTATCGTTAATTGAATACACATCTGAACCAATTTGAGCACTTATATCTTTCGTACCTAATTTGATTTGCGTTGTACGCGTCTTATGATCCCATACTACTGTACCGCCCAATAGCTCCGAAATGGTTCGAATCGGTACGTAGAACTCATCATTATGAACAACCTGTTTGATTGACGTACCACCTACATTCATGGCAACGTCAACATATTCAAGGAAATCGGTCTTTCGAATGAGTCCATGAACGCCTTTTGTTCGGTCCACGACCTGAGATACTTCGTAATCCGTTGCCGCCGATAGGTACGCATAAGCTACACTTCTATCCATATCAAGCTTATCGGATAAGAATTGAATCGATTCACGTACTGATTCTTTCATAGCTTCATCCAAATCAGGGTCCAGTCCAATTGGAATCCAATAATCCTCTGTTTCAGCAAAAGGTTGCGTGAATTCTCCACTATGCGGTAGTGATGGATCACCTTTCTTCAACACCGTTAACCGAACTGTCCCCCTCAAGGAAGCTTCCAATGCAGTTAACGCCACTTCTCCATCTCCTTGAGCAAAGTGCGGATCTCCAGTATAGAATAGCCCGCCTTTAACTTGGATCGGATAATAAATAGTTGCACCCACACCCAACTCATTAATATCCATATTCCCTCCTGTTTCAATAGGTGGGATCGAACTCACAACTTCACTGGTATTAGGTGCAACCCCCATAACACCTAGAAACGGGTTAATTGGGAAACGTACATTTTTGCCAGCTTTTGTTGGTAATACTCCATACCAATTGCCGTTGATTTCTTCAATAGGCGTAAATATAGATACATTATTATATAATTCCGGTTTTGTTGCGCTAGCTCCCTCTTGTGGGCCTGTATTTTCTGGAAATTCGTTAGGAAGGGCCCCTTTACCATGGCGGTTAGAAATGACACCATACGGAACTCGAGTCTGCAACGAAAGGACTTCTACTTTAAGAACATCTCCTGGCTCCGCTCCCTCAACCGCTACTGGCCCAGTGATAATATGAGGTCCGTCTTTTACATAATCATGCTTAATCTCAGAAGCCGCAATTACCTTCGCATCATCCAACACTCCATCGGGTGAGATACCGAACTTGCCGAAGTACTCCACTGGATTTCTCCCTTGATCCTCGATCAATCCCTCATGCGATACCGTATCAAATGTTACCGCACTTCCTGATGGTACAGTAAGAATCGGAGAGCTGTCTCGATTAGGCAGTGATCCCCAGCGAATGTTCTCAATCGCAGACGTTACATAATAATCACCTTCTACCTTATGGATGGTTGTTGGTTGCAGCGGCATACTAAAGCCCACTGAAGGTAGAGCAAATGTAAACATACCTACAATCCCTAGTGAAACCCCAAATTTTCTAATGGTTCGGTTAATAAACATTACGCTCCCCCTCTATACCATGTAATATTACCTAACATAAATACGCACTAACATATAAATACATTTACAACAATATTTTTTTGTCAATAAACATAACATAAATGAGCTATGTATTAAGAATGAACTTATAAAAATAAAAGATATGTCAATATTCTTACCATATGCAAGGCAATTCACGAATGTCGAGTTGTATTCCGGAAGGTGGATTGACTGGATTAGTTACGAAGAAAATCCGGTGGCTACCGGAGAAGAGATAGATACGGAGCACAAGTCTACAGGATCTCAACGGCAAATACACCGCCATGCAGGCTGATGCCTGGGGCGGTGTATTTGCCGTGCCTTAGCATCACCCCGGGAATACAGGAGAGATAGAGGCAACGTTGCACAGGAAGACTGATCCAACCAGATCCTTTCCCGCTTAATGAAACAAAATCTGTAAAAGAAAATGAGGAGAAGCATTCATGAGTCCATGAATCAGGATAATCACCCATATTTTACGATAGCGGGCCCACATATAACCAAGAAACAGACCCGTAACCCCATGATTTGCAATCACTGTTGCCACATCTATATCCCACTGACCATTTCCTTGAATGGCGATATGCCATATGGACCATAGTATTGAAACTAGTAATATGGCGGGCCATCTTCCAAGCAACGCCTCCAATCGGGTTTGCAGCCATACCCGATAAAAAACTTCCTCCAATACGCTATTGATCATAAAACCAATCAACACCAAGAGAAGTAATTCTGTCGTATCGGTTCCTACAATTGCTCCTTCTGGTTGTGCAATGGGGGAATAAAACTTTAGATAACCCCAGACCACAATGACTATTAGTGGGGCGATGACGTGTCTGCGGGAGCGTGAATTTACCGAAATACTGTCTTGTTGTCCGGCAGTCATTTTGCGATAAATCAGCAATAGAATCAACGGAATGAACAATAGTGTCGTCAACTTGAACGCCAAATAATATAGTTGGAAATGTAATCCTTGTTGGTCTATCGTTATCAGAGAAACCGCAAATAAAATGCCTGACAGCAATAATACAATCGATTGAACGACCACGTGCTGTTTCTCCATTTGTTGGAAAGACGAGGGATATTGACTTTTATAAGGAATCATACGGATTAGAAAAATGCCAAGGAATGCCGGCAACATACTATGCCATATTGGGATTACTTCCTCACGATCAGCCGTGTACCTTATATTCAAGTTTCCAGTCCACACTAACCACAATACAGCAGCAAATATAATTATCATGCATAATATGCCGGTTGCCTTTCCCCATGCTGGAAGCATTACTTTGAATTGCTGATTCATTCTACTTGTACTCCTTTGAGTGGCATGTCCCGTTTGCCCCAATCTTTTTTTATTTCAGTTGAGTTAAATAAACTCTAACACATTCCATCTTGATCGTCTATTTATTTCAGTTGAGTTAAATAATATGATATTCTGTGTGTATGCCAAAAATCGTGGACCATGAGAAGATGAAGAATATTATCGCTGAAGCTACTTGGAAAATCATTAGTGAGAAAGGCATTCATCATGCAACGTCAAGAACAATTGCGAAGGAGGCCGGATTATCACAAGGCGCTCTAAGACATTATTTTTCCAAACAAGAGAGCCTGCTAGCATTTGCAATGGAGTTAGTTAAAGAAAAGGTACTTACTCGGCTGAGCAATCTAAATGCAAGAGAACTGGCACCTCAAGAAAGAATTGTTGAATACTTGCTCGAGCTAGTGCCGACTGATGAACAAACATTATTGGAAATGGAGGTTTGGTTTGCATTTGTAAGCTATGGAAAAACGCAAAAAGGGTTCGATGCCAATTATGAGGACCTGCAAAACGCAATCAGTAACTGCATTATGTACTTAAAAAATGAAGGGCTTCTGCGCACAACCGATGAAGAGAAGGAACAAGAAAAACTGTATGCCTTTATGAATGGGATGGCTCTCAATTTGTATCTCGAGCCGCATAAGATAAATCGAACACGAAGCAAAGAAATGATACAAGACTATATCCATTGGATTATACGTTAAAGGAAAACCTGACGCGTAATCGGGGAGTTAAGTCTGTTGGCCAGGGCCAAGCAGAATACATAGGAGAATCCGGTGGCTACTGGAGAAAAAATAAAGACTAAGAACCCGCGTTGACGCGGGCTTCTTTGCGCTTTCATTGTACCCATGCATTTTAGGGGCTTACCTCTCCGACTTCTGTAACGTTTAGATTCAGCTTATGTTTTCGGCATACTTCGTAAAAATCTTTTGAAACAATGGGCTTGAAGATGTTTATATAATCCAGCATAAAAAATTCATGCTCGCCAACTCGCTCTTCATGAAGGCAGATGGAGGATACAACTTTGACGATCTTACGTGGAGGCTGTTGTACAGATGCAGCAATGACTGCTTTGCGCCCATATTCCGAACATTCATAATCAAAAACATCCAAACGATCAAGCTGATGTGCAGTCCAATAGGTTTTTTCAACCGAACGACCGTCGTGGTAACATACCGTTGTCGGAATAAACTGGATCTTTGTTTGCTTTTCCTCCAACAGCGTTTTGAAACGATCTGATACGTGTCTTGTGCCTGTGACCGTCTCAAAATAATCTACATTCAGGTTGCGCACCGAAGACAGTAACTCAACTTCTGCGGTTGTCCCCTCTGGCAACGGATTCTCTACTGCCAGATAATTCATATCTAATTGGGGAGTGAAAATCGTTCCACCACTAATAAACCCTCTACGTGGATATTGAGATTCCAGAAAATAATAGTTCAAAGAATGATGTCTCCTTTCCGGATGAAGTACTTCTCAATTTTTACGGTTGTCTACTCGTGCGTGAAGTAATGCTCTAAACGGGATTTTGTTGCTGCATGAGGCATATAAATCATGATTCGCTGATCTGGTTCATTTGGAGATTGAAGGGTGACATGCTCAAATTCAATAACTTCAAAAGTGGGGTGCAAAAGCCTCTTGTATCCGTCAAGGGTGCTTGGCACTTCATGATACTGCCACATCCTTGTAAAATCAGCACTTGTCCCCTTCAGATCTTCGATTAACTTGTCGAATGAATCATCGTTCAGATAGCGTGCTCTTGACGTTCTAAACTCGGCAATCATTCTCCTTGAGACACTTTCACAATCCTCTGATCCCTCTTTCCACACAGGATCCGTAAATTGGCGCCACATCAAATTATAGTCATGCGGAGGTGACACCTTATTAATCGTAAATACAGCATCTGCCGCTTTATTCCAAGCGAGAAAATCCCACTTTTTCCCGATTACATAGGCCGGATTAGGGTTCAATTCATTCAGCATGTCCTGAATGGTTGAGCTGATTTTCTCTTCAATAATAGTTGATTGAGGAGGCAGTGATTCTCCAGCAAGCAGAAAGAGATGCCTTCGCTCATTGGGTGTCAGCTTGAGCGCCGAAGCCAAGCTGTCCAGTACACCTACCGATGGACGGATATCACGACCTTGCTCAAGACGCGTATACCATGAGAGTCCTATGTTGGCGATCCCAGCGACTTCTTCTCGCCGCAAGCCTCGCGTGCGACGACGATTGCCAGGCAAAAGGCCGACATCAAGGGGAGAAAGAGAGGAGCGTAAATCTCTTAAGAAATTACCTAGCGCTAAACGGCGCTCACTATCGTTCAAGTAAAACCTCCCCCTTATCCTATCACTTGCAAACCCACCATCAAGCAGGTTCTCGTGACCATTTAATAGTCAAAGTATAGTTAAGTCAGTTGATGAGATCAACAATTCCAGGCAAGGAGAATGAATATGACAACCATTGCAGGACAAATGTTGGCGAGCAAGGTAGTAATGATTACAGGTGCGGGGCGAGGCATTGGAGCTGAGGCAGCAAAAGCTATGATGGAGACTTCGGGGTCAGGCTCTATTGTTAACACCAGCAGCGTAGGTAGTTCTGAAGGGGAATCCGGGATTGGGAGCTTACGGGGCATCTAAACGAGCGGTAAACAGTCTGACTCAAACGGCTGCGGTCGAATATGGGCCAGCGGGTATCCGTGTCAATGCAATTGCTCCGGGAACCACAATGACGGATATGATTCAACAGTGGGTTTCCATTAACCCCGACATTATTGAACAAATTAGTGCTAAGACACCTCTTCGACGTCCGGCTGAACCTATTGAGATTGCTAACGCAGCCGCTTGGTTGCTTAGTGATTATTCATCTTTTGTTACCGGGGTAGTTTTGCCTGTAGATGGTGGACTTAGTGTATAGAGATTCGGTGGATACCGGAGAGGAATAGAGTAAATGCAAAGGAGCCCACATCCAACGATGCGGGCTTCTCGTCATGCTACCGATTAATCAAAATACTTCATCTGCATGTTGCTAAATACTGCCGTCCCTCCTTCAGCATACAGTGAGATTCCACGGTCATCCCATTTTGGAAAAATGACATTGGATAGCACCAATGAACCATCATCAACAAAGACCTCGATACTGGTCTTGTCTACCAGAATCTTGAGATGAACCTTGTTCTTTTCGGAAGCAAATGCCGCCTGACTCTCCAGGTATCGGCCACTCCTGTCAGGATTTCCGGTAAAGGCCCGGTTCACATAGACATAACCGTCTTCTACATTGACGCCTATATCCACATGTCGGCTCTGGTCGTTGGATTCACGAAGCCTTAAACCAATATTATTGATCTTGGTCCACGATATATCGGCCTCAAGCTGATATGAATCTCCCGTCACATGAAGTGCATGAGATCCCTTCACTGTAATCGGTTTAAAGGCAGTCTTCGAGACCACCGCCTGTTCCAGAGACTCAATCGGTTTTGAGGTCAGTCGATATTGACCCGTTTTTGATGTAATAAGTTTAATTTCACGAACAATCGAATCCATACCGTTGTAACCTTCCTGCAGTGTCGGCGTATTGTTGGCATAGCTCCAGTTATTCATCCAGGCGAATGCGTAGCGGTGACCGGTTTTGTCAGTGCTTGCCCCATCTTCAAATGTAACCCCACCATACCAGTCGAAGCCATAGTCCAGCCATTGTGGTTCATGCAGGTCTGGAACAAACTCTCTGCCATTAAAGCTTCCGGTCCAGTAAGCGTAGGTATTGGGTTGTCCAGATGATCTGCCGTTGGCGCTTACGCCGAGCACCCATTTATAGGTTCCGTTATCTGCCCGCATCACAAACAGATCAGGACATTCCACCAACCCCACGTTTTCCGTGAAGAAGCCGCCGGTATATCGCCAATTTTTCAGATTAGCTGATTCGTAGAATCCAATCTTCGTCCCTTCAGCCAGAGCCATAACCCATTTTTTGGATTGCTCATTCCAGATGATTTTAGGGTCCCTGAAATCCTTTTGTTCCGGATTCTTTAACACCGGTCGATCTCCATAAGACTTAAACGTTTTCCCTTGATTGGTACTGTACCATAAGTATTGTTCCTGCTGTCCACTGCTCGCAGAAGGCTGTGTCACAATGGCAACAAGCGCACCTTTGCCAAAACCGGCTGTACCTGACTCATCCACAACCAAGGAGCCTGACCATGGATCACCGTTCCGGTTCGTGTATTTGGGGATTGCGACTCCTTCATCCTTCCAATGAACCAGATCGACCGATGTTGCATGACGCCATTCCGTACCATTGCCTGTAGGGTAATCACCGTTATACAGATAATAGTAGTGGTACTTCCCGTCCAGATATATCGGTCTTTGGGGATCATTCTTCCACTTGTCTGGCGTTGTAAAATGAAAGCTGGCTCTCAGACTCGCGCTAGGAGAGGCTACTCCCGTATCCACTGTAGGCCATACGCTTTTGGTCAGGATAGGAATGACCGTGAAAGCGAGCATGATCACAGCACAGACAGCAGACCATATGACCATTTTCTTTCTTATTTTGTTATTCATAACAGATACCTCGTTTGTAAAAAAAAGAAAATGCCAATAGATATCGACATTTTCTTTCTTTTAGACTCTCTGTGAAATTTGTTTATTCCACTGTTAATTGTCCTTGTGCCAGAATGCTGTCCTTCACTACAGATGTTTTGGATCCTTTGATATTCACCAAGAAACTTGGTGCGAAGGTAGCATGATGGTCTTCAAACATTCCCCGGTTGGTCATATAACTCGTGATCACTACGTTGTTGCCTTGCACCTGCGGAATAGCAAAATGGGCGTAAGTCCAGGTAACATCCTTAGGATCCAGATCTTGATGCAATACAAGTCCAGTACCATTCAACGGCTTGTACGGTCCTGTCAGAGAATCAGATACATATCCCAACATGTAGATATCTTCAGCATCGACACCATCCACAACCATTTTGGCTCCTCTTGTATCCGTGAACAAATACCATTTTCCATTCAACTTAAAGACATTTGCGCGTTCAATTTCATCGGTTACCGTATTGGATGCAATCAGCGGCTTCATCACTTGTTTTAAGCTATAGTCGTCATTCAGTTCAATGATCCCCAAAGCACCATTGGCTAAGGAAGCCAACTTTTTATTAGGACTTTGCAGCAATCTCTCCCTCTCGGCCTGGAAGAATTTCTTGCTTCCTTCGTAGAAGACCCTGTTATTGAATGCATCCTCGCCCTGGTAGCCCGTCTCTGTTCCAGTATTGGCTTCGAAAACAAGGTATTTTTGACCATTATCTTCCACGTAGTGCGGATCTCTTAGCGTATGATTGTCGGAATAATCCCCACCGCTGAAAGCCTGATCCACGGTTTGATACATTTTGCCGTCACCATCAAAGATCGACTTGAAATCTTCAACACCATCCACCTTGAGCGTGTCCTCTGTAAGTTCGGAGACATTGATTTGAGCAGTCGTCAGGGTTTGCTTGCCATAAAATCCGTTGGCCGGGTCCCAGCCATGACGATTGGTGTAGAACAGACGAATATGGCCATCCGTAGTTAGCGTAGAAGAGCCGGACCATTCCTCAGCCTGCTGATTCAGAATTGGGTCATTGGGAACATCCTTGTCGGTGTTTTTGAACACTCTGCCAGCATTTTTCCAGGCATCAATGGATGTGTCCCCTACTTTTTTGTAGAACATATAGATGAATGTGTCCCATCCCCGATCCGGGTCACCCGCCAGGCCAAAAACGATTTGATAACCATGATAGTCAGCCACGGTACCATCTGCATTCTGTAGTGGCCAGGTATCCCACACATCCATATCGATGACATTACCATTCTCATCATATCCTTTTGCAGAAGGAAGATTTTGGATAGTAGATGCGTCAAACTGAGGAACCTTGAATCGTTCTTTGATTTGTTCCTGAGGGATTTTCAGGGCGTCTGTGCGTGTAATATGCGAGAAACCATAGCTCTCTTTGTAGTCTGAACTTTCTTTTGCAAAAGCCGAAACTCCCCCACCTGCCAATAGTGCTGTTGCAAACGTTACTGCTGTCATTCTTCTCATCATCTTCTGGAAATTCATTAGATGTAACCCTCTCTCTTGTCATTTTTTTCCGGAAAACAGAAAAAGACCTAAAAATCGTTAGGGTATGGTGGATACACCGATCCCAACGGACTTTTAGGTCTTGCCTGCTTACCAGTAACAATCCCGACATATTCAACTGTCGATAACTATTCTATATGGTCGGATCAAAACTTGGCTATAGATCGAAACTCCCGATTCTAATCAAGGACCAGAGACTCAGTTTACCAAGCATCAGAATCATTCTGAGGATGGATGAAGTCGATGATCTATCCGGTTGATCTCCATAGCGATCACAACCAGTTGGCTTTCGGTAAAGGCATACCCAAAATCCTCTTCAACCATTTCACCGATCTCGCGGGCCTGTGTATATGCTTCGGTAAAATTCATCTTTGCCATCGCTACAAGCTCCGGATTCAGTTCATTACGGAGTCTACCTGATTCATCCGTTTGCAGCATATTCTCAAGCTGGGTCAAAAGTCGCTCATAGTTCGCAGACCGTCGATCCAGCACACCAGCAACTTGTCCTACACCTTCCGCGATATCCCTAATCATGGCCGTCTTTTCCGGAGCCTTATGGTGCATGCCCGCATTCTTCCAGGCAGTATGAATATGCATGGCGATATAACCAACCTCATCATCCGGGATGACCACCTGCAATTTCTCGTAGATCAAACGCTTGGCATGAAGCCCAAGCTGGAACTCTCTTGGATAGAGAATACGAATCTCCTCAAGAAGCGTATTCCGAATTTCGATTCCCTTGCCAATCCGCTCCAAGGCAAACGAGAGATGATCTGTAAGAGCAATATGGATATGCTCATGAAACGTGACACCCAGTGCTTTCTCGGCAAATGTGATGATCTGCTGGGTGACCGCAATTTCTTCCTCAGGCAGGGTCCCCAGCATTTCCTGAAGGTGGTTGTACTGTTTCGGATCAGTCATCACAAACACTTTTTCAACAAGGCTTTGGTCTACAATATCATTTTTTCCTTTTTGGAAAACAACACCCGGTCCCATGACAATTTTCTCTTCTCCATGATCGTTAACCACAGCAGCGTTATTGTTGAGTATTTTTTTGATCTTCATGTTAGTCTCCTATGCCTGTTCGTTAAGTTTATCAGCTTCTGGTCGAACAACACGATCCACACCGAGCAATAAGGTAACGGTAAAAGCCGTAGCCAGAGCAAGGACAAAACCTATGAGATAATGAACAAGATTCATCAACCCTGGCTGTACGCTAAAAGCGATCATCGGCAATCCGGTTAGCCCAAATGAATTGGCGACAACCTGATGAAAAGCGACATATGCCCCTCCGGTGGCTCCTCCGGCAGCGGCACCCAGAAAGGGGCGCCCAAGTTTAAGATTCACACCATAGGTGATTGGCTCTGTGATACCGAACAGCGCGGTGATCGAGGCAGGCAATGCTATTTTCCTTAATGCTTCGTCCCGGGTTCTGGCATACACTGCAAGACCAGCACCTGCTTGCGCGATATTCGCCATGGACCAGATCGGAAGCAAGAAATTGAAGCCGATATCCGGATTGGAAATCAGTCCAACTTCGACAGCCTGAATCCCGTGATGAAGGCCGGTGATCACAATGGAGCTGTAAACCCCTCCAAGCAGAAGACCAAAAAGCAAGCTCCCGTAGTTGAAGACGTGTTCCAGAGTACTTCCCAGCGAACGGCCCAGACCAAGAGCAAGGGGTTCTATGACCAGTACCGCCAGGCTTCCCGCGATGCTAAAGCTTAAAAATGGAACGAGAAGAACAGCTCCGGATGACGGTAACCATCGGCGCAGTCCTTTCTCAATTATCGTTAGCATTAGCGTCGCAAGAACGGTTGGGACTATGGCTCCCTGATACCCGAATTGTGGTGATAGGGGCACAGCTTGAGTCAAGCCTGGCTCTCCACCGATTTCGGCGAACGAAAGAATCCCCGGATGAGTCATGACAATTCCCACAGCGGCACCAAGCGCCGGGGTTCCCCCAAACCGCTTGGCCGTGTTGTATCCGAAGAGAACCGCCATCAGCTGGAACGCTGAGCCCGTCAGCAGTGACAGAATCCGGAACCACATTTGGCTCGGATCATCCCAACCGAATGCCCCCGCAAGTCCCAAGAGACCCAACAGCAGCCCAGCCCCAACGAAGAGCGGAATAATGGGTACAACGATATCTGAGAAAAATTGGAATGCGTTCATCAACCTGTGTAACAGAGATCGTGAATGCAGCCCCTTATCATTGGATGACCTGCTGGTGGTAGTCTCGGACGGCAGTGGATAGGAATCAGTACGATTCACTTCGTGCAACCCTGATGTGACAGGTCCATTCGGGCTGTCTTCTTGTGGTATGGACGAAGCAGTTAACTGAAGCATGCCATTCACCTGACGATTAACCTTTGAGACAAGAGCGGGTCCCAGGATAATCTGCAGTTGTCCAGCACGAACGTACCCCCCTTGAATTTCCTGTATACCGTCAAGACGCTCTTGTTCCACCAGATCACTGTTCTGCAATCGGAGTCGGAGTCGCGTCGTGCAGTGGGTGCTTTCGATAATATTGTCTGTTCCTCCAGACAATTCAATAATTTTCGTGGCCAATACCCTCGCGGAACTGTGCCTCTTTGTGACACTCCGGTCATCCTGCTGCATGGATGCTCCTCCCTGTTCCTTAGCTTTAACGGACATCGAAGGATCGACCATCTATCTATTGAAAATTGATCTTCTTCAAAAATAACAATTCCGTCATTTATGGCAATATTACTATTGTGACCACTTCACTTTCCAAAATCAATGGTCAGTAAATACCACTACTATGAGGATAATGGCTTATCTTTGCTGTTCATCCAGATCTAGCAGAGCGTCCAAACCAAATTCGAAGTGTATTCCAGGAGCTGGAGTGTAAAAGGCTTATACGGTGTAATCCGTAGGCCAAATATGACTAGATGTAAACGAAAAAAGCTGCTATACAGTATAATCTCATTGTCTCATTTGATGTCAATAGAGAGTCAACTTGCATGCAAAATAGGGGCTGGGTCACTCACGAACGCGAGTACCCAGCCCCTTACTTTGATATACATATAAATATACAGACCTTAATCAACACTTTAACAGATCGAAAAGAAACAGTCTATATTTTTGGAAAAATGTTCTATATATTTAGGTTGCTGGCCGGCAAAATACAGATGAAACGGAGTATAAGTCGATGATGTCCAACAACCATCTTACTCGTGAGGAATTACAGGATTATGTGCACAAAGTATTTGGTGCCAGTTACTTCATAACGCAGTGCTCAAGAATTCATGGCGGTGCACAAAAAGTCATTTACAAAATTGACTGCACGAATGGTTTCACGTGTATGCTGTACGTTTGGGATATTTCCAGCAACTATTTTCAGGAAGAGATCTTGAATGACCCCACTTTCCACAGTTCCTATGGCAGCGAACTTTTCTCTTTGAATACTCGCTTTCTCGCTCAACATGGAATTCGAACACCAATCTTGTATGATCTAAATAACGATAGAGACCGGCACTCTTATGATTTTGCTCTTGTTGAGTATGTGGATGGACAGAAAGCCGAAGCGTTTTTCCAGCATAAAAATCACAAAGATCGGGATGAGTTGTTTCAACGGATCAGGGATATGTTGTCTAATATGCATGGAATCCAAAGAAACGTTTATGGAAACGCCAACGATAACAGCAAAAAGGCTGGGCCTTGCTACGAAGTTCAGCGGTTAGATGCCGAGACAGCGTTATCCTATGCATCCAAGCACATGACAGATATAAGGAATAATGACGAAAGGCTGCTTGAGAAACTTTACGAATTGGAAGCAGCAATTCAACCCAGAGATCTCTATAGTTTCATTCATGGAGAGTTAGGTCCGGATCATATATGGATAGATCATGCTATGCAACCATGCCTTATTGATATTGAGGGTGCAGGATTCTTCGATCTCGAACATGAGCATAGCTTTCTGGAGTTTCGATTTGGAGACTTTTATCACTACTTAAAAAATAATGATCTCGACCCGGAGCGGATGACATTTTATCGATTTTGCCATCATTTGTCCTTGATATCAGGAGGATTGAAACTGCTTCACAGACAATTCCCCGATCAGCAATTCGCAAGAGGCCTCGCGGAGTATCATGCCAGATGCGCAGTTCAGATGCTTATGTGATAAGAACCACAAACATGAATATGGATATAAGTCTGAAAGGAGATTTGAACATGGAATTTATTTACGAAGATGAAAGACTTGCCGTGAGCGTTATTCAAGCCATTCACACTGGAGATATTCCAAGATTAGAGCAACTGCTGGCAGAGAATCCGGGATTGGCAAAGATAAGAATATTGGAAAGAAAGCCTGACAACGTAGATGCAGATTCCAGTATCTCTCGAACGCTGCTGCACGTGGTGACGGATTGGCCAGGGCACTTCCCTCATGGAGCGGATACAGTGCGAGTATTGACCAAGTTTGGTGCGCAGGTGAACGCTCCTTTGGTTGGTCCAAACATCGAGACACCTTTGCATTGGGCTGCAAGCTCCAATGACGTTCAAGTGCTTGATGCCCTTATTGATGCTGGCGCAGACAAGGAAGCGCCTGGCGCGGTGATCGCCGGTGGCACGCCGCTGGACGATGCTATTGCTTTCGCACAATGGGATGCAGCACGGCGCTTGGTTGAGCGTGGTGCGATCTTTGCCCTTTGGCATGCGGCCGCACTTGGAGATATTCACGCCATACAAGAATATTTTAACGGAGCCAAACTCCCGGAACGTTATCCTTGGGGAACAAGCACCTCCCCTTCTCCTCCCGATGCAGTAACCGTTGCCTTCTGGTGTGCTTGCCATGGAGGTCAAAGAGAAACAGCCGAATACCTGCTTGACCGAGGCGCCGAACTGAACTGGATAGCCAGCTGGGATGGAATGACTCCACTGGACACAGCAAAACGTAATTTTTCATCCGAACTGATCCCGTGGCTTGAAAGTCAAGGTGCCAAATCCGCTAGCGAGACTCACAGGTAGAAGAATAGCTCGCATGGAATTGCCAATCGCAAGCGACTTAGTTATGAGGAGAATCCGGTGGCTACTGGGGAAGTGTAAAAGACTCCAATAAATATACGCAACGAAAAGTACATCACCACTTGAGCGATGTACTTTTCGTTGTGTGGTGATTCTAAAACCGTGAGACGCGACAAGGGTCTAATTCATTTCTTGATTTGCCATCAATAATTTCACTTGCAGCCAGATTCGCAATCAGCGGCGCCAGCGTAATTGCAGAATGCATTAGCGTCAGATAAAGTCCATTCATGTGATCATGGAAGCCCACAATCGGATAACCATCTTCAGGCATGGGTCTCCATCCAACCTTTATGCTTTCCAGTTCCAGTTGATTTCCGTGCTTGAGACTGCGACGCAATGTGTCGTAAGCTCGCTTACCGACCGCCTGTGGTCCGTTTTCCTCCGACTCGTCGATATAATCTTCCGCAGCCAACAGCGTATAATCTGTCAGTTGACGCGCTTCAAATTGCGCATTGGAGATTAATGTGTGTATCAGTTTATTAGCAGTTTTCATCCGAATCAGAATCGAAGGTGACGAAGTTACCGGCACGTGACAACCTAACGGGTTACAAAGTTCGGGTGCACCTGTTCCTGCCGCCAATACCACAACATCTGACTCCACAAAACCCTTGGACGTATGAACACCAACCAGACGGGAACCCTCTTGCTTCAGCTGTGTAACGTTGGTGTCGAACTGAATTTTTGCTCCGTACTCTTGCGCTTTGCTCAACAACAGCTCCGTTACCGCAATAGGGTCCACCGCACCTTCTTCGCTGACAAACATGGCTTCATCCGGATATTCCTTCAGATTGGGCTCCAATGCCTCAAGCTGCTCCCGGTTTAAGTTTTGAAAGTGTTGCTCCCTTAGAGGCGGAGTGTCCCAAGTTAGCGCGCCATGCCAATGAATTTTCAGTTCAGACAACTCTTGCTGAAGTATGTGATATTCTTCCACAGCTGCATCGTACAAATGCCAGTATTCAGGAGCCACTCTATGCGTCGTATGTATCCAGGCAAATGATTTTTCCGTGACTTCACGCGCCGCGGCTGAGTGCCGTTCAATAACAGTTACATCCTGATTTCGTTTGGCTAGTTGATAGGCCATACACGCCCCAACAATGCCTGCACCAATGATCACAATTTTTTGTTTATTCAATACTAACTCTCCCTTGTTACCCTATCACCTCAAGGAATCAATTTTCCGAAGTTCGGATGGGTTTGCTCCTTTTTCGTTTTCTTTGCCGTACAGCTTCTCCATATGCTGCATATGGCCGGCCCCCCAGTCGCTCATTGTCTGGAGCACAGGTTTCATGAGCTGTCCGTACTCAGTAATCGAGTATTCGACCTTAGGCGGAATTTGGGCATATACTTCCCGATGCACAATATCGTGATACTCCAGTTCTTTTAACTGCTGGGTCAGCATCTTTTTCGAAATATCCGGAATGGCTTTTTGTAAATCTCTGAACCGCATTGTACCGTTGCTCAGCAGGCGTAGAAGAATCAAAGATTTCCATTTACCTGTGAGGATATCCAAGGCAGTTCCGAATTTGCAATATACCGTCATTCTTATTCCTCGCTCTCTAATCATGCCAAGGTTTACTTTTGGTTACCTGGTTAGGTTTAAGTGCCTACTTCCAGATTGGGCCTTCTCACTTTAGTATAGAGGCAGATATTGAAATCGAACAAGTGAGGGGATAAGAAAAATGAATGTAACGTTATGGATCGTACAAATCATATTGTCACTAGGTTTCGTATATTCAGGATGGATGAAAACCATTCGTATCGAGTCGTCAAAAAAGACCTGGGCCTGGGTCAATGATGTGCCAAAAAGTCTAGTTGTTCTGATCGGTATCGCGGAGCTACTAGGAGCGCTTGGCCTAGTTTTGCCTTGGGCGCTGAACATCACTCCGGTGCTTACACCCATCGCCGCAATCGCTTTGGCTGTTGTCACACTGCTTGGAATGCTGTTTCATATTCGGCGTAAAGAGTACCGGGAGCTCGGCGTAAATATCTTTTTTATAGTTCTTGCGTTGATCGTAGCATTTGGAAGACTATAAAGGAAACGGTGAACCGAACCGATGCGCTCATGGAGAGGTCATGACATCAAACATTTTTCGCTTTATACTCGAAAGTTATGAGAAGAATCCGGTACTACCGGGGAACGTTTTGGAAAGTGACAAAAAGCCACTAATATTATTATATAATAACCTCCCCACATAACAGGCTGGTTTCAACAGCTCATAGAAGGAAGACAACCCTCTATTGAAAGAAACCTTGAATGTACAAGAGCACATACTCATCTGGAATGGTGCAGTAGACAGCCTAAAAAAACGAAGTCAAATTTAGTAGACCATGAAATGTACGAGACGAGGAGCAATCCTCGCCTTTTATGTTTTTGTATAGTTCTTGTCTTTCAATTGAAGAGAGTTTGAAAACAAAAACGCTACTTATATATAGCATTGTTGCATGTGAAGAAGCATGGACAGAATACATACCTGTTTACCGACGAAGCCTTCGATCTGATCCAATAGCGCTATGCTCTCCTAGTTGTGCACACACATAGACAGGGACCTCTCGCCATATTGGCAAGGGTCCCTGTCTAACAACTTGATATATATAATTTTTCGTTAAGTGATGGTAAGACCTCCGCTTGCATATCCGCCTACGGTTGTAGCCACATCAATTCCGGCTGTTACTGATGCTGAGAACACCATAAGCAGGCGGTCACCGGCAGATACCGGAATACTCAGTCCTGTAGTCACTCCGCTGGATATTGTCCCCAGTGCCAAAACCCCGGTCAGTGGAGGAGCCAAGGTTACCAATGCTCCCGGTACAGCTGTAAAGGAGTTATTAGGTGTAGTGGAACGGAATAATTGTGCAGTTATGGTTACTGTAGATCCAACCAAGCTAAGTCCAGCTGTTGTGCTGAAATACGCAGCCAGTGAAGTAATCGTTCCTGTACGCGATGCGGAGAAAGCAAAGTTAAGCAAAGTACCAGCAGCGCCTGTGAGATCAATAATTCCTCCATTAACACTTACCCCTGTAGCATTGTTACCAAAACCAACTAAACTGGAGGTATTCAGAAGGCCGCCTAATACCGTAGTCAACGCAACTGGAAGTCCTGATGCGTAAGGTATTATTGCTCCAGCTCCTGCCGTTCCCGTAGCTCCGGTTACACCTGCCGTCCCTGTTGCTCCCGTAGCCCCGGTTACACCTGCTGTGCCTGTCGCTCCCGTAGCCCCGGTTACACCTCCTGTCCCTGTTGCTCCCGTTACTCCGGTTACACCTGCGGTCCCTGTTGCTCCTGTAGCCCCGGTTACACCTGCGGTGCCTGTCGCTCCTGTAGCCCCGGTTGCACCTGCGGTCCCTGTTGCTCCCGTAGCCCCGGTTGCACCTGCGGTGCCTGTTGCTCCTGTTACTCCGGTTACACCTGCGGTCCCTGTTGCTCCCGTTGCCCCGGTTACACCTGCGGTCCCTGTTGCTCCCGTAGCACCGGTTGCACCTGTGGCCCCGGTGATGCTTGGAATTTCACCCAACAATTCGGAAGAAACCAAACGATGGGCTGTTACCAAAGCTCCTGTGCTGCTCTTACCCCATACGGATATTTGAACAGGATCATTACCTACCGCTGGTGTTGTAAAAGTAAACTCGAAGGCATCAAAATTGGCATAATAGTTGTTGGTTATTACTTGATTGGGTACGATGTCAAAAGACTCACTGACATACAGTACTCTTATTCCACCACTCATGTAATACCCTTGTATTTGTACGGTTGAGGCTGTCACATCACTACGGTTATCAATTCTGACAGTAACTGTCTGAGTCGGTCTTACACCGCTAACAGCATTATTTTCTATCGGCCCTGTAGATAAAAAGCTCATCGCTTCATCTCCTCTTTTGGTTATTTCTTATCTTCTAAATGTTATTAGCTGTTTTTTCGTGCTCCACCACCCGGTGTGCATCAACCAATTGTCCAGAGGCTTGTTTGCCCCACACTGAAATCCCTACTTCCTTCACACTTGCCACATCTGTTTCAAATACAAACTCAAACGCATCTAAATCTGCAAAATAATCTCTGGTCGCTGCTTCGTTAGGGGCTATACTAATCACTTCACTTACATACAACGTTCTCGTTGTGCTTAGCACATAACCCTGAATGGATACTGTTACAGAATCCACATCAGTCTGACTTACCAATTTAATCGTTACCTGTTGTGTCGGTCTAACTCCGGAAACCGGGTTGTTTTCAATCGGTCCTGTTAATAAAATAGACATTTTTCCCCATCCCACCTTTTTATGAACCTCATACTCTATCAATATTTGGCATAAGCTCACTTGATAGTAATATTCAAAAACTCAATCGACGGTGTGGACAAAACAGAGGGGGCAATTTCACCATTATCAATAAACAACAACCTTGTATGCCCCGTGCTTATCTATACACTGAATGAAATATGTACAACAGGGAGAAGACATTTTGCTAGTGAAAGTTGAGCATCGAGTAGGCGAGTTTGTTGTTTAATGACCTAACTCGATTCCAGCAAAAAAAACGACCGATCCCCCATTCGATCACAGGGAAACGGCCGCTGCTTAAGACGTGTTTATATTCGTGTTTATTTGATGAGATTATGAACAGAATGACGGGCTTCGTTCCAGGAACCCATCTACCTCCAACTCCAAATAGTGACCCGTTCTAAGCCCTTTACTCCTTCTGGCTCTGGAACAGAGCTCTATCTCCGTATTCCCCCCTATAATAGTACAGTTGATGCTGAACCATCCGTTTGAATTTTAGCCATAGAATAGTAATACTTCTTGATTCTCCACCAAATAGAAAAAGATTGTAATATCTTAAAATTGTGATATGATATCGTCAAGTTAATAAACATTTAAAAGAAAATATGAAAAATAATTACATTTAAATGTGACCAAACCTTTTTCTTCGCCAAATTTCAGTGTTCTAACCCATTTTATTGAAAGCGATTACAAAAAGAAACCTGACAGATTATAGCTTTTCTAATCGCACACACAGATGCAGGCTTACTTCGGGTTCTAGCCACTCCCCTTGCCGCTGTGACCACGTACGCGGTGCACAGGTCGTCTGGCTTAAACCATATATGACAACATGAAGACTTAACTTAACAGCCAACCAAACCATTATTTCAAGAAGGGGGTGACATGAGGAAAGTCTCTTCGTTTTGGGCATTTCATCATCACTGCTATTCTGAATTTCAGCTCACCAACTAATCCAATCTCATGGAGGCGAAACGTATGATTCGTAAACCGCTAGTTTTGTTGTTGTCGTGTCTGCTAATCTTTGTCACCCTGCCCGTTGAATCGAGCCATGCAGCCAATGCAGCCGTTGCCAAACTTCCTGGAAACTCTAATCCCCTCATCGATCATAAACTAGGAGCCGATCCTTATGTGCTCGTCCATAACAATCGGGTCTATGTCTACATGACAGGTGATGCATATCTGTACAACAGTGACGGCTCTGTCCGAGAGAACCAGTACAGCACGATCGGGAAAATTAACGTCATCTCCTCAGCTGACATGGTGAACTGGACAGACCATGGTTCAATCCCGGTAGCGGGTGCGAATAATGCCAATAATGGACAAGGGATTGCCAAATGGGCTACCCAGTCCTGGGCTCCTGCCATGGCGAAGAAAACCATTGCTGGCAAAGAAAAGTTTTTCCTTTATTTTGCCAACTCGGGTGGAGGTATTGGCGTACTCACGGCCGATTCCCCCATTGGACCGTGGTCCGATCCACTTGGTCGTGCCCTCCTGACTCACAGTACACCGGGTATGTCTGGCGTAACCTGGCTCTTTGATCCGGCTGTCCTTGTCGATGATGATGGCTCTGCTTACTTGTATGCTGGAGGCGGCATTCCGAACGATACCAACGCTGCTTCCATTGCCAATCCCAAAACAGCTCGGGTCATTCGTCTCGGTGCCGACATGACCAGTGTGGTGGGCAGTGCTGTGACTATTGATTCTCCTTATATGTTCGAAGATTCCGGCATCCACAAGTATAACGGCAAATATTATTACTCCTACTGTATCAACTTCGCGGGAACACATCCCACTGCATATCCAAAAGGTGAGATCGGATACATGGTCAGTGACAGCCCGATGGGGCCTTTCACGTATAAAGGACACTTTCTGAAAAATCCTGGCACGTTCTTCGGCGTAGGCGGCAATAACCACCATGCCGTGTTCCAGTTCAACAACGAATGGTATGTGGCGTACCATGCACAAACGGTAAGCAAGGCATTCCTCGGTGATGGTAAAGGGTACCGTTCCACACATATCAACAAACTGACACATAATGCGGATGGAACAATCCAGGAGGTTCAGGGAAATATGACAGGTGTACCTCAGATCACTAACCTCAACCCGTATGTCCGGGTGGAAGCAGAAACCATTGGCTGGCAAGCAGGAATTAACACTGAACCGAGTCAAGCAAGCGGTGGACCTGTAGCCAATCAGAATGTCACTAATATTCATAACGGGGATTGGATCGCGGTCGGCAATGTTGATTTTGGCTCAGCTGGAGCCTCCAAGTTCAAGGCCAATGTCGCTTCTACCGGAAATGGCAACATCGAGGTCCGACTGGACAGTCCGACAGGCCCACTAGTTGGAACACTTAACGTAAGTTCAACTGGCGGTTCGCAAACTTGGCGCGAGATGGAGACCAATGTTACCAACGCTACAGGGGTACATCGTTTGTATCTGGTGTTTACAGGCTCGGGCAATGGAAATCTGTTCAAACTGGACTACTGGCAATTCACATCCGGTTCGGGCGGCAACCCTAACCCAAATCCTAATCCAAATCCAAACGTTACCCGTTACGAATCCGAGAATATGACGCTTGGCGGCCAATACGCTGGCGTAATCAGTTCCCCTTTTAATGGAGTCGCTCTTTACGGGAACAATGATTATGCAGCATACAATCAATATTTTGCATTCCCAACCCATCAATTCTCTGTCCGCGGCGCTTCCAACAACAATAATACAGCCCGTGTTGATCTGGTCATCGGGGGTGTAACCGCTGGTTCTTTCTACTTCACGGGAACGGAGCCGACCGTTCAAACCCTCACCGGCATCACTCACGCTATAGGTAACCAGGAAATCAAGCTGGTCGTAACAACGGATAATGGCACTTGGGATGCTTACATTGATTATCTGGAGTACTCGCTTTAATTCATAGGACATGATCAATTGGGAGGATAGAATATGTGGAAAAAAATCAGTGCTCTTCTACTCGCTATTCCTTTGCTTATAACATCATTCCCTTTGACAAGTCCGGCAGCTTCAGCCGCAACGTTCAGCAATCCGGTTATTTACGCGGATGTTCCTGACAGTGACGTCATTCGGGTGGGCAATGCATTTTATATGACAAGTACAACGATGCATATGAATCCGGGAGTCCCGGTCATGAAGTCTTATGATCTGGTCAACTGGAGCATCGTAAACTATGTATACGATACGCTTGGAAACGGGGATATACAGAACCTGAACAATGGACAATACGAGTATGGGCGTGGTTCCTGGGCGAGCAGCTTGCGGTACAACAACGGTATATATTATGTGGCCTTTGGCTCGCTTTCCACGGGCAAGACGTATATTTACCAGACCAGCAATATTGAAACAGGGCCATGGACACCTTACACATTGAACAGTTATTACCATGACCCCTCCCTTTTGTTTGACGGGAATCGAACCTTTCTTGTTCATGGCAGTGATAACATCAGTATCGTTGAGCTGACGCCTGATGCCAAGGCCGTCAAGTCCGGCGGACTCAATCAGGTCCTGATTCCAAACGCAAGCAGTGTTGCCGGCTCCAACATGATTGTAAAGGCAGAAGGAGCACACATTCAGAAGATCAATGGTATGTACTATGTATTCCTGATTGCCTGGCCTTCGGGTGATGGTCGCATTCAGCTTGCCTATCGTGCAAACACATTGACAGGTCCATACACAGGTAAAGTTGTACTCAGAGACTCGGGAATCGCCCAAGGAGGCATCGTGGATACCGCATCCGGCGCTTGGTACGGCTTGCTGTTTCGTGATAGCGGGGCCATTGGACGCATCCCCTATCTCGCTCCTGTGACGTGGTCGGATAACTGGCCTGTGTTTGGGGTGAACGGCAAGGTTCCCCTTAACATGAATATGCCCGTTGAAGGTCAGCCTGCTGCCAAAATCTACGGGTCCGATGAGTTCAACGCAACCACATCAGGCACACCCTCAGTAACGCAACTGTTAGTGAACGGCGGCTTTGAGGAGAGCAGCATTCAGCCCTGGACCAGCAACAATACGGCGAACATCACCGTAACAAATGCCGAAGCGTTCAGCGGTACAAAAAGCCTGCTCGTCAGCGGCAGACAGCAGACAGCAGGCGGAGCCAAACAGATGGTTACAGGCAAGCCGATACCTGGAGGAACGTACTCTTTTTCGGCAAAGATCAAATACACTACTGGTCCTGCAACCAAAACGTTCAATCTTAGCATCCAGAATGGTGCAAGTTATACCGGAATTACCATTATGGGCAGTGCGACGCTTACCCGCGGACAGTGGGGTACCATTCAAGGTACGTATACCGTTCCGTCGAATGCAGACCTATCCCAAAGCTTTATTTTTGTGGAAACACCGTATAACTCGAATCCGGACCCTACCAATGATCTGATGGCGTTTTATGTAGATGACGTCTCCCTGACGAGCAATTCATCTACCGGCACATCCAGTCTGGCTCCATACTGGCAGTGGAATCATAACCCTGATACTGCCAACTGGTCCCTGCTCCAGCGGCCCGGTTTCATGCGGTTAACTGCAGGCAAAATCAGCAAAAACCTGTTAGAAGCCCGCAACACGCTGACACAACGAACCTTTGGTCCAAAAAGTACGGGGATGACCGCTTTGGATACAGCAGGCATGAAGGATGGTGATTATGCTGGACTCGCTGCTTTTCAGGCCAAATATGGTTTTGTCGGCGTAAAAATGACGGGCAGCACCAAATCCATCGTTATGGCTAATGCCAGTTCCGGCACCATGACTGAGGTTGCAACTGTGCCATTAAACCAGAACAGAATCTATCTCCGCGTCATCTGTGATTTTACGAACCAAACCGACAAAGCCTACTTTGCTTATAGCCTGAATGGCAGCAACTGGACAACCATTGGCAATACACTTCAAATGTCTTACACCCTGCCACACTTTATGGGATACCGGTTTGCACTATTCAATTATGCAACGAAGTCTACCGGAGGATATGCAGATTTTGATTATTTTCGCGTAGAATAAATGTGGTTTTATTGGGTTATTAATTTTTCGGTTATTAATCAGGACCTGGACTTCACCATATGTGAGCCAGGTCCTTTTCAGTACATTTCTTATGAAGAGTTTCAGCTTTTAACTTTTAAAAATCCCTGAACTGTTTTATATAACTCATGTATTCTTCAGCACTTCGGTTAATCTCTTCATCCGTAGCCTGGAACGAGGCACCGTAGACTGCATAATGCGGCAGCGCCTGAACCCCTATATGATTCATGCTTGCTACGAAAGGTGCAACAAGTTCCTCTACGCTGTAACCGATAGAACCATCTTTCGCATAGTTCTCCTGCTTATCCCCTATGGACATCGCCAGACCCATCCGCTTTCCCTTCAATCGATTTCCTTTCGATCCGTACGCCCATCCATGAGTGAACACGTCATCAAACCATTTTTTCAACAGCGGTGGGTAACTGTACCAATATAACGGGAACTGCAACATCATATGATCATGAGTCTCCAGCAACTCTTGTTCTCGGGATACATCAATCTTCCAATCGGGGTAGGCCGAATATAATTCGTGAAGAACAATATCATCTGTATGCTGCAACAACTCCTCCTTCCAGCGACGATTGACTCTTGAACTTTGCATATCGGGATGTGCCAGAATAACAAGTGTTTTCATCATAAGTTCCTTTCTTCCCATCCAGGGTGTTGTTTTCTATACTTGAATATGGACCATTATCGATCACATCGAGTCAAAAGAAAATACACACAATGAAGTAAGGTACTTACCTCAAAGTGTGTATGGACTTCCGTGTCAGAACCGTGAGAAAATAAATAGTTACACCCTATAAAACACGTAAAACTTAAACTGAGGTGAATCAGGATGAAACAATACAATCTGGGCATTGAAGCGACGCTTGAAATTATAGGTGGAAAATGGAAAGCCTTAATCGTCTGTTTATTGATGTCCGGAGTAAAGAGAACGGGCGAATTAGGGCGCAGCATCCCCGGCATTTCGCAAAAAGTACTGATTCAACAATTGCGCGAACTGGAGCGGGACGGCCTTGTCATCAGACATGTATACCAACAGATGCCTCCCAAAGTAGAATACGGACTTACAGAATATGGCGTTACCGCCAACACCATCGTGGATGTCATGTGTGCTTGGGGGAGGGACAATATTGCTCTCAGACAACAACGGGGCGAAGATATCGTATTGTTGGAGAACAACGATTCCGAATCTTGATTTCACAGTTGCACATCCCCCATACATTATGTAGGACATATGTCTCTTTTTCCACGAAAACGATTAAAAAACCTTTATATTCCAGACAAAATGATCGATATTCAAAATGGGGCACCTGAATATCCCGTGTTGAGCATTGGATTCACATCTCACAAACGCAACACGGGAGAACAGAATGATACATACGGTAGCGAGTAAGGGAAAAAGATAAGCTCTATCTGGTGAGATGGAAGGGGCTAACAAAGGAGAGTCATATGAAGGTAAGAACGAGTCAAAAGGGAAAAACACGCCACATCTACATTAACTTGATGTTATCTGTTCTGTTATTGATTAGCAGCATCCCGCTGTCGCCGATCTCAAAAGTGCACGCCGCAGATGAGGAACATCATCTGTTATCCCTGAACCGGCCTGTGTACAGTTCCTCATCTCTGGGCGGCAATACGGCAGATCATGTGGTTGACGGCAACAAAAACAGCCGCTGGGAAAGCATATGGCAGCAAGATCCGCAGTGGATCTATGTTGACTTAGGCGCGGTGGCCTCCATCTCGGGCATCTCCATCCAGTGGGAAAATGCGTATGCTTCCGCCTTTGATCTGGAAGTATCCAACGACGAGGTTAACTGGCAGTCTGTTTACTCCACAACGAAGGGGCAAGGCGGCCTGACAGAAATTGAGGTTACAGCGGAGGCACGATATGTGCGCTTGTTCAGTCATCAAAGAGCACAGCCAGCCTATGGCGTCTCTGTATACGAATTCAATGTATATGGGACGGGCGGAGCAAATCCACCTCCCAAACCAGTAGCAATGAACCTTGCACTAGGACAACCGGTTACAGCGTCTTCGGAAGAAATTGATGAGCCCAGCCGTTCAGCCGAGGATAAAGCCAAAATGGAAAAAGGGAATTACGAAGCCAGGAATGTAACGGATGGCCGTCCGGATACACGCTGGTCTTCCATCTACAAGGATCAGGAATGGATTGTTGTAGACCTTGGACTAATCCGGGAAATCGGGAACGTATCCCTACAATGGGAGAACGCTTTTGGACGTGCATACGATATTCAAGTATCAAATGATGCAGACCAGTGGACTACATTATACCGAGAACTGCACAGCGACGGTGGACGGGATGAGATTCCGGTATACGCCGAAGCACGGTATGTAAAATTGGCCGGACTTGGCAGAGGAACAACCAACGGATACTCCCTGTACGCATTTGACGTCTACGAGTATATCGAAAGCGATGCCAAACCTGTGCATACCATTCCGAATATCCCTGAACCGTCCTCGGTACAGGTGGGTTCCGGCAGTTACGCTGTAAATGACATCACCATGCTGCAGCCGAAAAACCCGAAAAATCGCACGGCTGACATCACAGCGCCCCTCCCTTCCAATGACTGGTGGCAGTCTATTCTTGTATCCGATCTGGGGGATGGCAACAGTCTGGTCACACTCCCGCTTAAAAGCAGATATACCAAACAAGGACTTCAACTTCTGAATCCCGGAGCTGGTTATGTTTCGGCTGATGGCGGTTCTATGGACGCTGACGGTGAACCGGATCTGATCATGAGCACCAGCAATATGAACCCGGCGGAGGTAAATACCAAGGTTGCGAGATATGGGGATTATTCCGCAACGATCATCATGAGCGATGATGACACAGCCAAAATGAATACCACGTTTGTGAAGGGTTCCCCTTTCCTGTACAACACCTTCGATAACCCGGATACCATTATTGTTCGTTCTCCCAACATCACACGTCTCTTCGATGATCAGAACCGTGAAATTGTTCTGAATGATGGAGAATCGCTGACGGCCGATCATATCGGTATTGAAGTAACCAATCAGGACAGAGCGCCCACGCCTCAGACCTTTACAAGAAACTACGGGATCTTTGCACCTGAAGGAACCGTATTTATGAAACTTGGCAATACGCTCAAAATCAAGCTGGGCCAGAGCGAAAACTATCTGTCACTGGCTACCCTGCCGTCCGCGGCAGAACTGTCTTATTATTACCGGCATGCCTACGCCTTTGTAACCGATACAACAGTGGACTACAATTATAATGAGAGCACTTCATTGGTAACGACTACCTTCAACTCGGTAACCCAGACGAAGCGGGCAGGCTTTTCCTCCGAGACACTGATGGCCTTGTTGCCGCACCAATGGAAACTAGCGACTACTCCGGTAACGGAGCTTGCTTACCCTTCCATTCGCGGCATGATGAAAGTAAGTGAAGGCAATACATTTACGACACAGGATCGATTCTATGGCATTATTCCGCAATTTGTGGAGCCAGATGATCCAACCTACTCGCGTGCACAATTAATCAGCTATCTGGATCAGCTTGACGCGGATACGGCAGGCAATCTGATGAGCGAGGATCCTTACTGGCAAGGGAAAAAGCTTCATCCGCTTGCACTGGGTGTACTCATCAGCGACCAGATCGGAGATACGGTACGACGAGACCACTATCTGTCCCTGCTTCGAACCATTTTGACAGATTGGTATACCTATTCGCCGGATGAACCTTTGCACTCGTATTATTTTTATTATTCGGATGAATGGGGAACCATCTTCCCTTACGGTAGCGGATACGGTGTTAATACCGGATTGACAGATCATCATTTTACCTACGGTTATTACGTTTTTGCATCGGCTGTACTGGCCACATATGACAAAACATTCTTGCAAGATTACGGCGACATGGTTGAGCTTCTGATTCGGGACTATGCCAATCCTTCACGGACAGATGATCAGTTTCCATGGCTTCGCAATTTTGATCCGTACGCAGGTCACTCCTGGGCAGGTGGTTACGCCGATAATCGCAGCGGGAATAACCAGGAGGCCGCAGGTGAAGCGCTCTTTAGTTGGGTCGGCCAATATATGTGGGGTGAGGTGACAGGCAACAAAGCCTATCGCGACACCGGGATCTGGGGCTTCGTGACCGAAGAGAAGGCTGCCGAGCAATACTGGTTTAACTATGACGGGGATAACTGGCTGGAGGATTACCAACACGCTACGGTAGGTCATGTGTACGGCAGTGCCTACCTGTATGGAACGTACTTCTCGAATGAAGCCGAGCACATTTACGGTATTCACTGGCTGCCGCCAGCGGAATGGATGACCTATTATGGACGTGATCCGCAGAATACTAAGGCTCTCTACAATGGTCTCATCAAGGATCTGGGCGGTCAGCAGGAACGCACATGGCAGCATATTATCTGGCCGTTCCAGTCCATTGGAGACCCGCAAGGTGCTCTGGCCAAATGGAATACGAGCGAGATGCAGCAAAATGAAGTCTTTAACGCGTACTGGTTCATGCACAGCATGGCTTCTACGGGAACACGCACGATGGATATATGGGCAGATGATCCGGCAGCAACCGTGTATGAAAAAGACGGCGTCTATACAGCGCAAATCTGGAATCCGTCCGACACTGTCAAAAAAGTTCATTTCTACAATGCCAATGGCGCTTTGGGTTCGGCTACCGTGTATGCCAAAGCGCAAGTAAAGGTTAACCCGCTGGAACATTCCGTCGTTAAACAGCCGGATGCCTCTAAGGGTGTAGTCTATCTCGATCGGAGCCAATGGACCATTACGGCATCCTCCAGTTCGGAGCCGGTAGAGCGCATGGTGGACGGTGATCTGACTACACGCTGGTCATCCGGACAGCTTCAGAAGCCCGGCGATTGGCTGCATATCGATCTGGGTGGCGAACAGTTTATGGATACGGTATTCATGAACTCCGGCAACAACGGCGGTGATTATGCTCACGGGTACGAAATCTACGTATCCAAAGATAACGAGAACTGGAGCGAGCCTATCGCAGAGGGAGCAGGAACATCTCCAAGTCTGTCCGTTGATTTGGGCATGCAAACCGCCCGTTATGTCAAAATTGTATTGACTTCCTCTGCAGACAGCTGGTGGTCGATCTCTGAACTCAAACTGGCCCGATTTGGCAAATTTGAAGCAACACCAGAGCTCCCACAGCCCGTACCGCCTCCAGATCGCTCTTCATGGATCGTAACCGCCTCCTCTACTCAAGGAGCAGATGTGACAGCCAATATGCTGGACGGAAGTTCAGATACACTATGGACAAACGGTAGGAAGCAAACCAAAGGACAATGGATTACCATTGACCTCGGCCAGAAGAGTTTTTTCGATGCCATAGAATTGGATCCGGGCCATGCGAAAGAAGACTATCCGAGACAGTATCGGATTTATGTCTCGGATGACGGTGAACACTGGGGCACGTCCATTGCAGGTGGCGAAGGCACGCCTGGACACATGTCCATCACCTTCCCTGAACAGCAGGCACGTTATATGAAGGTGGTACAGATCGGGGATTCCGATCAATGGTGGTCTATCTCCGAGTTGTTTATTCATCATAATGGAACGGGCAAACAAAAGCGGTTGCTGCCAGACGGCTGGTCCGTGACCACTTCCTCCGGAGACGATGCAGCGGCTATAGTCGACGGCTCGGACCAAACACGCTGGACCTCCGGTCAGACTCAAACAGGAGGCGAATGGATTCAGCTTGATCTGGGAGCCTCGCAACCAGTGAATCGGATTGTGCTGGACAGCGCGCACAGCCGGGAAGACTTTGCTCGCGGTTATGAAATATATACTTCCCTGGATGGAGAGCATTGGGGAGAAGCTTTGGCTTCGGGTAAAGGATCAGATGCGCTACTTTCTATCGCCTTTACACCGCATGAGGCACGTTATATTAAGGTCGTACAGACGGGTACTGATTCTCATTGGTGGTCCGTGGCTGAATTAGAGGTCTATACCGTTGATCAGACACCCTGGATATCCGGGGAACAGGATCATCTGCTACCTGCTGAACTGGATCGAACATCATGGACAGCGACTGCCTCCACCTCTGAAGATGTTGCGGCGATGCTGGACGACGATCTGAATTCACGCTGGACCTCTTCATCTGGTCAACATGCCAATCAATGGGTCCAGATTGATCTTGGAAGCAAGCAGAGCTTCAGCCGCTTGACAATGGACTCGGGCAGCAGCAGCAACGATTATGCTCGCAGCTTCCAGTTCTTCACTTCTGATGATGGCGAACAGTGGGATGGGGTTACGGAAGCCCTGGGAACAGGACCTGCCATCTCACAAACGTTCTCCAAACAAACGGCGCGATACATCAAAATTGCTTTGACCGCGGACACTCCCGAGTGGTGGTGGTCCATCGCCGAGTTAAAACTTTACCATTAATGTCATCATGATCTCTCCAACCATCTCTCTCCCGTCCTTGCGGGGCAGGGGTGGTTTTTCTTTGACAAGGATGAAGCATACCTCATTCAAACTTCATGTTCCATGTATCACCTCTATAGTAAGATATAGATTAATGTAAAAATTATTAATTTCTAATCGATAAGGAGGGCTTTATTTGAAAAATATAATTGTCTTTGGTGCAAGCAAGGGATTAGGCGATGCATTTGTCAGAGGTGTGCCACAATCCGGTGATAAGGTCTGGGTGGTGTCCCGCAGCAAGCCTGAAAGTCTGACCGTGGAGGATGGCGTCCAGCGAATATGGATTCAGGCCGATCTTTCCGAGCTTCAAGCCGCGGAGCATATTGCCAGCCAGCTTCAAGGCGAGACGTTGGATGTGCTTATTTATAACGTGGGAATCTGGGAAAAGGAAGGGTTTGAAGAACACTACACGTTTGATAAGGATGAACCCGCAGATATCAGTCAGCTGATCCATGTGAATGTGACTTCTACGATTGTATGTATACAGGCTTTACTGCCTCAGCTCCGCCAATCTGAAGCAGGGAAGATCATCCTGATCGGTTCAACAGCCGGTTTGAGCAATGCAGGCAGCAGCCAGGTTTCTTTTGTCGCCTCCAAATTTGCCATACGGGGTATTACGGAAGCTCTAAGAGAGCATACGAGGAATGACCGCATCGCGGTGACATGCATCAACCCGGGAGAACTGGCGGCAGAAATCCCGTATGAAGACGGGATGGAACGTGCACTGGCCGAGTATGATGGGACCCGCATTCCTCTGCAGGATATGGTCGCCATCGTTCGATGTATCATCAGCTTGTCCAAAGCGGCCTGCGTGAAAGAGATCAACATGCCTGCATTAACGGATACGAACACCTAGATAGCAATGACATCTACACGCCTCAATCGGTCCGTTCACCGGAGTGCGCTCTGTATACACACGCTGGACAGAAGCCCGTTTACATTAATACATGCGATAAGTGCGTAATACCTATAGAATTCAGGCGTTCATGCTCAGGGATATTTTCATATAACAAATGGGATTTTCCGGCCTTGTCCAGGTGATCACGCATAGCTGCAATTCGTCCTTTGTTAACATCAATAAAACGAAAATCGATTTGGCGCAAATGCTCCAGCCCGGTCAGTCCAGCAAATGAATCCGCCTTGAGCGCCGTATTCATCTCTTTCAGTTCAATAGACTCCAAAGCACGGGCTGTCCATAGATGTTTGGTATCCCGTAACGATTTCATATAGTCCAGTTCGAGTTGTCTGAGAGAGTTCAGATGGGAAAAGTCGCATAAATGCTCCAGCTTGGGCAAGGACAGATGCAGATATTCCAACCCGCGCATCTGTTCGAGTCCCTGAATGCTTGTCAGTTTGCGAACAGAGCTGAGCTTCAACATGGAGATGGTCGACTGTGTCAATACATCCAATCCCCCTTTTAACTCACAGTGATCCAGGGATAGATACTGAAGCATAGGCAGTTCCGCCAACACATCAGCACTTTCGACCGTGCAGTTCAGAATGAGCGTATGCAGTTGGAGGCACGCCGCAATGGAAGCAAATCCGTTGAATTTGCCACGCAGTTCAAGAAAGGTCAATCGTTTGTAGTGTTTAATAAAATCGAGCCCAGTCGCCTTTGCAGGTGAATTCAATCTTAGAAACTGCAGTTGCTCCATCGCACCCAGTATCGTCAAATCCTGTGCCTGCGAAAGATCAAGCTGCAAGGCAGACACATGTTTCAACTGTGCCAGTCGCCCCAAAAATCCGGATGAATATACCCCTTTAGGGTCCATATGTGATATGTGTAGGATCAGATCCGGCCGGGCAAAGAATACTTTGGCATCGAGCTCGGCAAGGTCCTCGTGTGTATCCGCGCCAACGCGAAAATGAACCGTTGCTCTGCGGCGCAACAGATGCACCGCCTGGTGCATCTGTTCGGCATTCCATGGAGCCCCCTGTATTGAAGCATGCCATAACTCACTCACAGATAATCCCCCTTTTCCACCCATAGTTCCAATTCATTCCATTATAAACAAGATCGCCTGGATGAACCACCACCGATCCCCGTTTTTTCATTCCTTTCCTCTTTTTTCATCCCGCCCCTTTCATCCTTCTCATACTCATGCCTTTCCTTTCCGTCGCTTTCAGGATTATTCGACAGCAATCTACATAAAACTATAACTTATACCGACATATAACTAAGGCGTTTTAAGCTTTTATTACTCATCTGGGGAGATGGAATATGTCGAACATGTTGAACAAGTGGGGGAAACCGGGAGCACGGACATCCAGTATGGCAAATACGTTGTCCATTGTGCTGCTGATCATTATCGTAGTTGTCTTTGCCGTGCTGGGAACATTTATGTTTGCAAGCACACGAAACATTCTGGTGAAACAGCAGGAATCCATGCTCCAGACCAAGACACAAGCCATTGTTAGTGAATTTGATGCACTATTCAAGGAAAAAGGTGCACTGGTCAAGCAAATGTCCACCAACACATTATTTCAGCAATACATAAAAACAACAGCATCTGCTGCGGATGCGGCAAGTTCTACCTACGCTGCGGATACACAAGCGACACTGGCCGCTATCGTTAAGGCAGAGCCTTCGTTTGCCGATGCCTGGGTCGCGGGTCTGGATGGAAAAGGCTTTTGGATTCAAAATGATGGTGTCGTATCTGCACCGGATTTTGATATCCAGTCACGTCCATACTACAAGCCGGTTACCACCGCAGACGGACTTTATTTCTCCGATCCGTACATTGATATTGCAGCAGGCAATGTACTTATGGGTATCTTTTATCCGATCAAAGACGACAACAACAACACGATCGGCTTTGCCGCAGCGGATATTGCATTTAAGGATATTCCGGCGATTATGGAGAGTTATTCCCTTGGAAGCACGGGCTATTCCATGTTGCTGTCCAAGAGCGGGGAAATTCTGTACCATCCGGATCAAGAGAAGGTTTTGAAGGAGAACATCCTGGACAGTACGGGGGACATGGGGGACATCGGCAAGAAAATGCTTGCCGGTGAAAACGGCGTACAGCTTATGAACGACAATGGGGAACGTCGTTATATCGGCTACGCTACCAGCAAGGATACGGGATGGTCCGTTGGTCTGACCATATCCGAAGAGGAAGTTCTCGCGGAATTAAAAACGTTCACGTGGATTACGCTTGGCGGTTTTGCTGCAGCTACCCTTCTACTTGTGATTATCTGTTACATTACCCTTCGCCGTCTGTTACGCTCCATACCACAGCTGCTGGCTAAGATTAAACAGATTGAACAAGGTGATCTGACTGTCCAACTGGATATCAAATCTAATAATGAAATTGGACAGATCGCTACAGGCTTGAATTCCATGGTACAGAAAATTCAGGTCATGCTGCAAATGGTCGGCAGCTCGGCGCAAATCCTGAACCAGTCGTCGAATGATCTGCAAGCCATCTCCTCTCGAACAGCTGTGACCATGAATGACACATCAACAGCCATCAACGAAATTGCCAATGCAACGAATTATCAGTCCATCGAAACGGAAAATATTTTACGAAAAACAGGCTCTTTATCCAGCCAAATCGATGAAATTGCTACCGATGCGCAGGCTATGGGAACGGTCGTGCAGACATCTGCTGATCAGAGCAGCCAAGGACTTGCGGTCGTGGAACAATTATCGAAATGGTCCGAGGAAAACCATCAGTCCACCCAAGCAATGTCCTCTATTATCCAGGAGATTGACCTGAGTCGGAATGAAATATCCAGTTTTGTGGATACGGTCAAACAAATTGCCTCTCAAACGAACCTGCTCGCCCTGAATGCCTCCATTGAGGCTGCACGGGCTGGCGAACATGGAAGAGGATTTGCCGTCGTTGCCGAAGAGGTCCGCAAACTTGCAGAACAGACGGCTCAGGCAACAGAGGAAATCAACAAAAAGGTAAATGTTATTGAAGAGAAAACAACCCTGTCAGTTGAACATACCATGCGCGGTATGAAGATTGCGGAGGAGAATGCCAAATCCGTAGAAGATACCAAACATGTATTCTTTAGTATTAACAAAGACCTGAAAGATCTTCAGCAGCGTATGATGCAGATTACCAACAATACCTCCAATGTACACAAACACAAAGATGAGATATTCCAAGCACTGGAGATTATCTCTTCTACCACAGAGGAGAACTCGGCATCGACGGAAGAAGTAAGCGCCAGCACGCAGGAGCAGCTGGATAGTATCGAACAGGTAGCAGATCTGTCAAAACAGTTGAACCAGCTATCTGGCAAACTGCAAGACGAATTAAGCCAGTTTAAAGTAAAGTCATAATCCGCAAGCTTTCCCCTGCTCTTCTCTTTTAGTCTCTGTCCATTTATTATTAATGAATATGCGTACGAAGAGGATTGGAGGCTGAATCATCATCATGAACTTTGCCAAACGAATGGATCATTTCAACGAAGGAATTTTCACCCGGTTGCTGGAGATTAAACGCCGCAGACTGGAGAACGGACTGCCGGTTATTGATCTCAGTGTGGGTACGCCGAATATCCCACCTGCGCAGCATATTATAACTGCACTATGTGAGGCCGCAGCTGATCCGGCTAATTATATATATGCAGTGAATGATCAGAGTGAGTTGCTGCAAGCTACAAGCGATTGGTACAAGCAGCGCTATCAGGTCGAGTTAGACCCGAGAACACAGATCTGTTCCTTGCTCGGTTCACAGGAAGGGCTGGCACATATATCCCTCTCCATTGTTGATGAAGGTGATCTGGTACTGGTCCCTGACCCCTGCTATCCCGTCTTCGCGGATGGACCGTTACTGGCAGGTGCAGAACTGTATTATATGCCGCAAAAAGAAGAAAACGGGTATGTTATTCAGCTTCAGGATATACCGGAAGATATCGCTCATCGAGCGAAATTCATGCTGGTCTCCTATCCCAACAATCCGACAACTGCGATGGCACCGGATCAGTTCTATCTTGACCTGATTGCCTTTGCGAAGAAGTATGATATTATCGTGCTCCACGATAACGCGTACAGCGAACTCGTATTTGACGGAAAGTCATGTGGAAGCTTCCTAGCGTTTCCTGGCGCCATGGACGTCGGTGTGGAATTCAATTCCCTGTCAAAAACGTACGGACTGGCAGGAGCTCGAATCGGCTTCTGTGTGGGCAATACAACCATGGTCTCCATGCTGAAAAAGCTGAAATCCAATATGGATTACGGGATGTTCCTACCGATCCAAAAAGCAGCAATTGCCGCCATCACCGGTGATCAATCGGAGGTTGAACGGGTCAGAGCTATTTATGAACAGCGTAGAGACATCCTCTGTGAGGGCTTCAGCAGTCTGGGTTGGCCGATTGCCAAACCTGAAGCAACGATGTTCGTCTGGAGCCGGATTCCGGCGCACTACGACAGCTCGGAACAATTTGCCATGGATCTGGTTACACATGCAGGAGTCATCGCAACGCCAGGGAGTGCCTTTGGCCCTTCAGGTGAAGGGTATGTGCGCTTCGCCCTCGTTCAGGATAATGAAATATTGCAACAAGCGGTACAATCCGTCGATGACAGCGGGATTCTGAAATCCAGCTAACGGGAGTACGATTCGAATGTGCTCAAGCAAAAATCCCCTCAAGGTTCACAGGGAGTAAAAGTATCACGTTTGATAACGTGATCTCTACTTCTTGTAGACGTGAGGGGATTTTGTCATTTGGTGCGGGAGTAGACATTCATTGGGTGATTTAAGCTCACGGCAGAATGGTGCCAAGTGACAGCAAAAAGCCTGCTCGGGGAGCAGGCTTCTGGTTTCAACGATTTATACAGACTTGCGCCAGTTAGAACGATACATCAGATACAGGAAGTACGGTGTTCCAATAATCGCAATGAGTATGCCTGATGGAATCTCTGTCGGTGCCATGACGGTTCTGCCGATTGTATCGGCGAGCACCAGCATGACTGCACCCGCTAATGCGGATAGGAACATGGATCGTCTTAACTTATTCCCCGTCAGTAGCCGTACCATATGTGGTGCAATCAGGCCGATAAAACCAACGGTTCCTACACAAGCAACCGCCCCTGCTGCAAGTAATACACCAACTGTCATGGCTAATAAACGTGTACGACGTACTCCGAGACCAAGCCCGGATGCACTATTGTCGTCAAATACCAGCAGTTCGAATCTGCGTGCCAGCCACCAAGCCACCGGTACCAGAATAACTAAAAATAATCCGATAACCTTCACCTGTTCCCAGGTACGAGCATAGGTGCTTCCTGTCAGCCAGATATATCCGCTGCTACCGTATACCGCACCTCGGACAATCAGAATCTGAATACCTGCTCCAGCAATCGCAGACATCGCAATCCCCAGCAATACAACCGCCGAAGGGTTCAGTCCTTTCTTCCAAGCGAGGGAGAACACAACCACTGCAGCAATGGCTGCACCGATGATTGCCGCAATTGGCAGCAAATATATCGGAAGACCCGGCCATAAAATGATGACCATCATCGCTCCAAGCCCTGCACCTGAGGACACACCAACAATTGAAGCATCTGCCAGCGGGTTACGTACTGCCATCTGAATGAGCACACCGCTAATTGCCAGTGCAGCTCCTGCACCTGCGGCAACAAGAGTACGCGGAATCCGAAGCTGAATCAGCGCGGAGAACAGTCCATCCGATTGGAACAGACTTGGTAACCAATCGGCCAGCGGGATTCGCATACCGCCAAACATTGTACTGAGCAAGATAAGCACGACCGTTATGACTGAGAATAATACAGCCATAGGGCCAAATGCAAAGCGACGCGCAGCTCCTCCTGTGCTCATTGAAGTAGACATGCCTGATCCGTTCGCAGCCTTCATGCGTGTAAGAACAAGCCAGATGAGCCACGGTGCACCAATAATCGCCATAACGGCACCCGTTGGCAGTTCCATGCTGGAGTTATGCACCATCTTGGCGAGGACATCTGCTCCAACCAGGAGCGCTGCGCCCCATATGAACACACCGGGTAAAAGTAATCGATTAGAACGTACACCACTCAATCGAACCAGATGAGGTGCAACCAGTCCCACGAACCCAATCGGTCCGATTACACTGACAATCACGGCGGCCAGCAATACAGCAAGAATTAACCCCACTGCACGAGCCAATCCAACCTTTTGTCCCAAGGAAGAAGCCGTTGATTCATCCAGCTCCAGCATATCCCACTGTCTGGACAGGATTAACGTGAGAAGAGTAATACCAACCACCCAAGGCAAAGCATAAAACACACCACTCCAGTCATTCTGGACAAGTGTTCCGGAGCCCCAAAGGAACAACCCTTGTGTCTCCATGGAGAAAAAAATATGTAATGCACTTGTAAATGAACCAATCACCATTGATACAATCATACCGGACAACGCAAGTCGAACCGGGCTTGATGTTCGTCCGCCGCCCATGAAATAAGCCGCAAATGCTGCCAGCAAACCACCCAGTGCTGCGAAAAGAAAAGGCGACTGACTTAATAGACCTGGAAAAGCGATAGCTCCCAACACCACCACAAAGTACGCTCCTGCATTAATGCCCAGCGTATCCGAAGCAGCCAGTGGATTACGCGTAATCGTCTGAAGCAAAGCGCCTGCAACAGCCAGTGCACCGCCTGCAAGAATACCAATCACCGTACGCGGCATCCGCAAATCCCAGACCATATTATGCTCTAATGAATCCTGTCTGCCTGTGAGCGAATCCCAAACGACATGCAAAGGAATGGATGCCTCTCCATAAATTAGACTTACAAAAAAAAGCACGATGAGAGCGGTCAAACCGCCCCCATATATGCTTATTGTGCGCCAATTCATCGTTGGCTTGGATCTTTGAACCGAACTCATTTGGTAATCGCCTCAACAACACCGTCAACCAATACTTTGGAGGAGATCGGTCCACCAAAAGTCCATGTGGTGCTAGCCAGTTGATAGGTGCGTTTGTCCTTCACGAAGTTCAGCCCGTTCCAAACCGAGTTATCTTTCATGGCTGTGCCAAAAACGTCATCGTCTGGTTGAGTAATATAAATGAAGTTACTGTCCTTAACAGCGGTCAACGACTCAATTCCTACTGTCGAGAAGCCGTAGTTTTCCAGTTTATCCGGCTTCCAATCGTTCACCAGACCAATTTTGTCCAATGTACCGATAACAACCGAATTATCCGTAAACATACGCAGGCTGACTGCATTTTGATATGTGAATGCTTGTGTCAGTGCAAAGTTGAAGTTCTCTTTACCCGCAGCAGCCAATTTTTCTTTGGCTTCTACATAGTGCTGATCGAGATCACTAAGAACTTGCTTAGCCTTGTCTTCTTTACCGAGAGCTGTTGCAATGGTATTAAAGATTTCTGTCATTTTGTCATAATTATAGCCATCGCCATCATACGGATCGAATTCAATGGTTGGTGCAATAGCATTAAGCTGATCATAGACCGCATTATTATTATCTGCGTTAGCAATGATCAGATCCGGCTTCAATGCAGCAATAGCTTCCAGATTCGGCTCACCGCGTGTTCCGATATCCGTTACACTGTCATCCAGTGCTGCTTCGGATGTTACCCACACTTTATAGTTAGCGTTATCTGCATTACCTACTGGCTGAACCCCCAGGGCAACGACATCTTCCGTATATGTCCATTCAAGCGTAACGACACGTTCTGCTGGCTTGTCCAGCTTAAGCTCTCCACGTTTATGCTTTACGGTAACAGGACCTGCTGTCTCTTCAGCGGGAGCACTGCCCGAATTAGTACCTTGACTTGTGTCTGTTGTAGTCGTGGTTTTACCACAACCCGCCAAAACCAGCACAAATGCCAGCATGATCAACAGTGCATTTAACCCTTTTTTCATATCTTGATCTCCCCTGTTTGTATGTATTTATATGATAACAATTATCATTATCACTATTGGATTATGCCGTAGGAATGGATTTTTGTCAATGCAAAGTACCTTATTCCAACTCTTTTATGAAATAAAAAAGGAAAGAGAGAGCTCAAAGGCCATCCTTCCCTTCTACTGTTTGCACTAACTCAACTGCATCGTAGTGATGCATGTATTATCATTTTCGTATGTAGACAATTGCGTTTCTGCAACCTTTCCATCTTGAACAATACGAATCAGATAGGTTCTGTCTCTAGGCACCCAAAAATCCATAAATCCGTTTGTACCAGACTTCATCACTTCATCTTTCATAAAAGTGTTGCCTTGGGAATCATGAATGGTAACGCTGAATTCCTTATTGCTCATTTCCCCCTGACAACCGGTCAAGCTGTGAATTGCACAGGGATGCGTCTGGTCCACATAGGGTGCAATGGAAAGGAAAAATTCATTTTCAGGCAAATCGTATGTAGTGGTCTTTTTATCTTGATCGGTTACGATTAACTGTTTAGCATTGATGGAGGCAGATTCCGGTGTCTCTTTTCCTGTGCTGATATCTTCCACCAATTTTCGGATGCTGGGCGCATTGGCTGTACCCGCCTCTTCCTTGCCTGTATTGCTTGCAAATAGGTATGTTCCGATCACAATCACAACTGCAACACTTGCAATGATCCACATTTGTTTTTTCATCTGGAGTCCATCTCCTCGTCCGTTTTCATTAAGTATAATGGAGAACGAAGCAATATGGACTTATACAACAAACAATTCACCAGATTATCACATTATTGGTACGAATCTTTTCGCATCATAGTTGATTGGTTCGAATGGTAGGGCTGGGCTCTGGAAACGCAGAGAGCAGCGGTGAAGTCTATGCGCTTCATCGTCCCGCCACTCTCCAGTGCCTACTAGTTCAGACTATCTTGCTGGATAAATAGACTTATTGACTGGATAAAAGACATAAACTTTTATTTTTATGCAGACATAGACTATATTGAGAATCGGAATTAAGGAGTCAGTTTTAGAATGGTCACAGTGGTATTCAGATTGTTATGCAACTGTGCAGGAGTTGCATTCGCATTTACCAGCTGGATCGTCGTCGGAACCGTTGTAACTGTAATAATAACTTCAGCAGATATAGGTCCTCCTCCATTACCTGTGAAAGGCACAGGTGTTATGGGCGTTCCATTTACCGTGAGGTTGAAATCCGCATCGCCCTGATTATGAATGCTAAAAGAGATCAAGTAACTTCCTGTTTCATTGATTGTTATCGTGGAGGACGGCGGCACAAAAGTGAATGCACCTCCAACATTAGCCAAAACCCCGGTTAAAGTTATTGGTGAGTTGCCAGGTACTGTGTCTGTGCCTGTGCCAGGATCTGCTCGGAAAACACTTAGGAAATCGGATATTCCAGCCCCAACTGGACCGGCCGGACCTGTTGCTCCTGCTGGGCCTACTGGGCCTACTGGGCCTACTGGACCTGCTGGACCTGCTAGACCTACTGGACCCACTGCTCCGAGCGCGCCTGCTGGCCCGACTGGCCCTTGTATACCCGGAATCCCTTGCAGTCCTTGTGGTCCCGGTATCCCTTGAGCGCCAGTTGCCCCTTTCGGACCTATCGGTCCTACTGGTCCAGAAATTCCTTGAGCGCCTTGCGGTGCATTAACAACAACCTTAGGTCTAACCTTTACCACCTTAACCTTAACACGACAATGCATGCTTTGTTTAAATTTACGTCTACAAATGCGTTTTCCATGACGATTTAACAATGAACTCACCTCCGTGATATTTCTCCACATACTATGTGTATCCATCACGAGGGGCATAGACTATTAACTATAAATTAGAAAATTTTAGTGCCCATAATGAGAAAATTGGTCTATGAATCCAGTCTATAACGTGAATGCAAAGACCAATTTTCAATATAAAATGCAGATAAAAAAGCCAGTCGAACACGAGATACTCTCGAGGTTTGACTGGCTTTTGCGATGCTTATCCCTTTCACACAGGTTCTTCTTATTTTACAATAGTGCTTTGTTTTTCTCATAAAACCGGGCGTTGTGAGAGGATACACCTGCCATATCGGAAGCAGCAGGTTCCAGATACGTCTTGGCACTGTTGACTGCGAGCACCGCATCGTTAAAAGCACCAGCGATCAGCCTGACTTTGCTTCCATAGGTGATGAAATCACCTGCTCCGAATATGCCTGGGATGTTGGTACGCATACGCTGATCAACGGATACACCATAGTCTTCACGCGCCAGTCCCCATTGCACGAGGTTGCCAAAATCACGATCATACCCATGGCTTACGACAACTTCATCCACCTCAACATGTGTGGTCTCACCGGTTTCTACATGGGCCAACTCAACACGATCGATTTTGTCACCTGTACCGTATAAGCGAGAGATACTATATGGTGTCATGACGTTGGATTGAGCTTTCATCTGGGCAACAGGCGACTCATGTCCAGTAAATTCATGACGTCTGTGTGCCACCGTAATTTCACTTGCTATTTTGCCCATTTCATTCGCCCAATCGACTGCGGAATCACCACCACCCGAGATCAGAACACGCTTCCCGGCAAAACGGGACAGATCGGTTACCGTATAGTGCAGATTTGTCAGCTCATACCGATTGGCGCCTTCGATATCCAGCTTTTGCACCTGAGTCATACCTCTGCCCGCACATAACAGGATGGTACGTGTGTAATGACGCTCGCCTGTTTTGGAAATGAGTACAAGTACACCATCCTCACGTCGTTCAAGCTCGGCAATTTCCTGACCAAATACAATCGTTGGATCGAACGTTCTCGCTTGTCTCTCCAGCGATTCAATCAGCTTCTCACAGCGAATCGGATCAATCCCGCCCACATCCCAGATCAACTTCTCCGGGTACGTACGCATGAATCCACCCAGTTCCTGCTTGGCTTCGATGATCTTGGTACGCATGGCTCTCATACCACTATAAAATGAGGCATACATGCCAGCAGGCCCACCACCAATGATCGTAATATCGTAGATATCCAATTGTGTCTCCATCTTCATCTATGGCACCAACTTTTCAACAACGTAGTCCATCAATTTTACAGAACCAATCGGACCCACACCCGATACGAATTGGCTTGTCTTCAACGGGAAGACATGATCATTCTTCACAGCCTCCAGATTCGACCACACTTGGCTTGATTTCAGATCTTCCATGGATTTCTTCGTGTCATAACCTACAAGGGTTCTGTCTTCCAGGAAAATATAATCCGGATTCATCTCAGGCAAGAATTCCAGTGAGAACTGACTAAACCAATCTGTAGAGTCTTTGATCGCTTCAGGACTATTCAGACCCAGGATATCATAGAAGAAAACACTGCTACTTCCTCCTTTGGGACCCATGAAACGGTAACGATTGTGCTCAACCCGGAGAACCAATACGCTATTGTCTCCCAGGGCTGCCGCGATTTTCTCTTTCGCTTGTGAGGCTCTCTCATCGAATTCAGCCAGTACTTTGTCAGATTCTTCGGTCTTGTCAAATATGGCAGCCAGCTTTGGCATAGCACGTTTCATTTCACTGTTGGCATCCAGTGCCACCGTAGGAGCGATTTTGGACAATTCATCATATACGCCCTGTTCCATGCCTTCGCCAGCTGCAAGGATCATATCCGGTGACAACGCAAGTAACTGCTCATAATTATATTGATATTGCTCGACTTCAATGATCTGGACCCCATGTTCTTTCAAATAATCAGGGCGGTATTCCGCTTCAACCTCCGGAGTTAACAAAACGATTTGGGGTGTAACACCCATTTCAATCAGATACTCCGCATAGATCGAATCAAACACAACCAGATTTTGAGGATGAGTTGGAATCGTTACTTCTCCAAACTGATCCTTCACCACCTTAGTCCCACTTTCAGTCGCTGTTTCTTCTGCAGTACTCGCTGCTCCTTCAGTTGGAGCACCTGCTGTTCCAGCTGTAGCGTTCTCTTCAGTAGTTCCACCGGAACATGCCGCCAGCATCATACTGATCACCAACAGCATGATGCCCAACCCTTTAAATCTTCGTGACATGATATACTTCGCCCCTTATGTATATTGATAATGATAATTATTATCAAATGGTATCAAATAAGAAGTGTTGCTTCCATAGCATATCGTGCGTATTCCGTTGGATTATTGTGCTCTCTCATGAAGAGGTTCCGTAAGATGGCGAATGATCTGATTGAGAATCAGAGTGTGTCCCGTAATTCCGTGACCGTCTACCCACAGGTGAGTATCTACGTAAAATACCCGATTATTTTTCACAGCCTTCAGGTCATTCCATTGCGGACTCTCCCATAGTTTCCTCATATTTTCTTCAGCACTGAAGTGCTGCATGATCCGCTTCTCCACAAACAAATAATCGGGATTGGCTTGTGTGAGCAGGTCCAGCGAACAAGGATTAAACCAAGCTGCACCTGAATCAAGTGCTTGCGGCAGTGTTAATCCAAGCTGTTCATATAACAAGTGTGATACCCCGTGTGAATGCCCACCCAGATATCGATAACCAAACGCTTCTACCCTTAGCAACATGACTGTGGCCTCGGATTGGATGATGGGTTGCAACTGTCGCTTAGCTACACTGACTTCGTGTTTCATCTGCTGATGCAGTCTATAAGCCTCATCTTCTTTAAGAACCCAGGCTGCCAATTGATCGAGCATTGGTTCTACATCTTGATGAAGTCCGGTAAGAATCGGTGCAATTGTGCGCAGCTCCCTTTTAACCTCTTCCGTCAATACGTTTCCTATCAACATCTCCGGTTGAACTTGTCGAACAAGTTCTATCTCCACCTCATACTGTGTAACCTCCAGCATCTGCACTCCATGCGCTATAAATTGTTCATGGTGATGTGGGGACAGCAGGATTGGGGTGACCACTACGGCATGGGGGATGACACCCAGATGAATCATAATTTCTGCACAGATTGGAGAAAGTGATACGATCTTGCGCTGCGTCATCGTCTGCCTATATATCTTAGGTGATACGCCAGTCAACTGTTTGAAGCGTCGGCTAAAATAATGAGCATCTTCAAATCCAGATTTTTTGGCAATATCCTGTGAGGTTGCAGCGGTTAATATCAGTTCTTCCTGCGCGCGATAGATCCGGTAGTGGGCCAGATAATCCAGAGGTGGCTTACCATATCGCTCACTAAATTTGCGGGAATAATGCCATGGACTAATACCGGCGATCTGAGCTAACTGTGTACGTGTAATGACCTGATCATAATGCTGCTGCATGTAGTCAATAGAGCGAAGTATACCGTGTTCTGGCTTCAACTCGTTATCCGGCTGTTTCCGATATAGATTGCTTAACAACTCATATAACAAATGCTGATTGCCAACCCTTTCTGCACTCTGATCCTGTGAATGCACTTCACTCCAATGCTGAATGATACTTGCCAGACCTCCACCGGACAGTTGCACTTTTTGATACGCCTCTCCTGACGGTAACCGCCATTCGAACTTCTCAGCTTCCCGTCTATCATGCAGCACCGAATATGTATCGAACTGAACATGCCAGCCTGCCAGATCCAGGTTCCCACCTTCAATGACCTCCATTACGGAGTTCTCTTCAAGCGCAATTAATTCTCCATAGGAGACGTGAACTCGGTGTCCATTTATATTCCAGATCGCTTTTCCATCAATGATAAATATCAAGGTGTGACTGGGAAAGTGATGCAGCTCACCTTTCGTTATCCATGCGTTGCTTAGTGCATTCGTTGACTTCCATTGAGCAATCCATTCCATGTTGTCAGACATAGGTTATCCTTTCAAAGGGATTAGTAATCCAGATTTATAGGTTTCACTATATCAAAATACATGACAACTCCATAACCAACAAGCTATAGCCTGAATAAAATGGTGGACAGCTATTATACATCTCATAATTAATTTAATCAGAAAAAACACAACAAAAAAGCCCGTACCACCAGGTACAGGCTCTTTCTTACAACTTTAATGCTACTTTTCAATGCTACGTTCTACGTATTACTCAATGCTAGCCTTCGGTGACCCCTGTCCCCGTTTCTGTCCTTTTCCCGCCATCCAATACGTCAGTCCACCTGAGACACCGAAAGCAATAACCACACCAATGCATGTGTGTAACAGATTCTGGCTACCCTCTCCGATGAAGAGCGGGAGGCTGACCAAGCTTGGATTCCCCACCATAGCAAATGCCTTGACAGATAACAATCCAAAATATAGTCCACCCGCAGCTCCACCCAGCAATGCCGCGTAGAAAGAGGATCTTTTTCTCATGTTGACCGCATACAATGCAGGCTCTACCACTCCAAGAAGGGCTGTTCCCGTTGCCCAGAAAGCAAGTCTTCTGGATGCTGGCTCTTTCGAACGCAAAGCGTTTGCGAGCGCAGCCCCTGCTTGTCCTACAATCGCCACTAACATGGCAGCAATCACAATAGAACCACCATTCATAACCATTTCATTAATGATGATGGCAATCAGCCAGTAGTGTAATCCCATAATTAACATTAGCGAGAAGACCGCTCCCAGTAACATCACCGACAACACTGGAGCATTAGCTACGAGTGAATCCAATGCCTGTGGCAGATATTCATCAATCCAGGTGCCGACTGGACCAAGTATCATCAATACCAGCGGAACAAGAATCAGTAACGTCAGGAATGGAGCAAACATCCCTTTGGAGAATTTTGGACTCCATCGTTCAACGACTCTTTCCAGGTAGGCCGCTGCACAGATTGTGAGAATGACCCAGATGGGCGTAGAGTAAAAAGCAGGCTGGGACACAAGTGGCAAACCCAGGAAATGAACCTCTTTTTCCCCTGACATCAGCATGGTCATCTCCGGATAAAACATGAGTCCGCCAATAGATGCAGCAACATAAATGTTGCTCTTCAGTCGATACGCTGTGCTGATTGCTACCAATACAGGCAGTACATAAAATACACTGTCTCCAATGATCCTGAATATCGTAAAGGTCTGGCTGTCCATCAATGCGGAAGAATCCGCAGAACTGTACGTATCCATTAACGCTATAATGGCGACTATAATTTTAATAACAGCGGCTCCGAGAATTGCAGGCATCAAGGGCCTGAATACATCGGATACAAAATGTAAGATCGAGAATCTGTTCTTCTTCACGTGTCCCGCTTCCTGCAACGCTGTCCCTGTCGAATCCCAAGCGTCCATACCCAGTAACGCATTGTAGATTAGGGAAGATTCATCTCTTATTGTCAGATGACACTGCTCACCTGTTACCTGAATATCTGCTACAACATATGTGGAGGCAAGAACCGACATGTTCAATTGTGTACTGTCCTTCAGTACCAGTGTCGTTGTGCCCTTATCATGTTCTACGAGCTTGATGTTCTCCTTGCCACCTGCGAGTTTCAACCAATCTTCAATCAGTGTGTCATGCATTATGTACAATCTCCTCATGTTACGGTAAACCCGTGTTTTGTGATGTGTTATGATCTAATCTGCCTCTATCTATATACACATTTCCATGAAAAAACTTCAATAGGATAAAAAAACTAATTTCCCTGACATTGCATGTTCATTTATACAAGGTATATGGACCTATGAAGGTCGAAAAAGCAAAAAAGCCTACTCTTATGTAGGCTCTTATCCATCTTTACTTATGAGTCATACTCTACATGTAAATATACATCCTCATCCTATGACAGTGCCAACATCGCGTTCATATCTTCTTCTGCTGTTGTAATTAACTTCAGACCAAACATATCCACGAGTACATCCAAGACACCTTCCGATATAAACTCAGGCGGTTTTGGTCCAATGCGAATGTCCTGAATGCCTAGGCTGAACAGGCCAAGCAGGATCGCAACTGCTTTTTGCTCAAACCAAGACAGCACAATGCTGACAGGTAACTCGTTTACAGTACAGCCAAAAGCATCCGCCAAAGCCATTGCAATTTTCACCGTTGAACCGGAATTGTTGCATTGACCCAGATCGATATAACGCGGTATCCCCGTGTCTCCAACCGTACCATAATCCACATCATTGAAGCGGAACTTACCACAGGATGTCGTCAGAATTACAGTATCATTCGGTAAGGATGTCGCGAGTTCACGATAGTAGTTGCCACCTTTGCCTGGCGCATCACAACCGGCAATAACGAAGAATCGACGAATATGACCGTCTTTCACAGCTTGAATAATCTCGGGCGCAAGCCCAATCACGGTCTCATGATGATATCCTGTCGTTAAGACTTGCTCCGATTGTACATTAGCCGCAGGCAGTGACAATGCACGTTCAATCAGCGGTGAGAAGTCATCATCCATAATCTTGGCAACCCCCTCCAGACCCGCCACTTCGTAAGAGAAAAAGCGGTCTGCATATGTGCCTTTGATCGGCATGACACAGTTGGTTGTTGCAAGAATAGCACCCGGGAATTGTTCAAACAGTCTGCGCTGATCGTACCATGCTTTACCGATATTACCCTTGAGATGGGCATATTTCTTCAGCGCCGGATAACCGTGCGCAGGCAACATTTCCGAGTGCGTATAGATGTTAATTCCTTTCCCTTCAGTTTGACGAAGCAACTCCTCCAATGCATACAGATTATGTCCCGTCACCACGATGCACTGTCCTTCGATCTGATTCTGACTAACCGTAATCGGTTGCGGTACACCAAAGCGGTCCGTGTGCGCACGATCCAACACATCCATAATGCGGATTGCTGCATTACCTACCTTCATCGCCATCTCCAGATGTTCCTGTACATTAAAATTCGAATTCGTTAATGTCATATATAATGCCTCATGTGTAATCCGATCCACCTCAGGATCATGATATCCCAACTGGCGTGCATGTGTTGCATAGGCAGCGATGCCTTTTAACGCAAAAATCATCGTATCCTGCAAACTTGCGATTGTTTCGTTTTTGCCGCATACCCCTACCACAGTACACCCGCCACTCGGCGTCTGTTCGCACTGATAACAAAACATATGGTTTCCCCTCCAAACTTAGATTAAACGCAGTTCGTTATGTAATAGAGTAACAGACCCTGATATGAGCTAGTGTGATGGTGCACACAGTTTTTGATCTAACATCTATATATGGTTCTCCAGACTATCATCCAAACTGGAAATAATAACATTCAAAAAAAGGCATATCTCGGATCATTATGAAAAATACTGTGTACAGCTAAAAACGTATAAATCCATAATCTTAAAAAAATACGGAAATGAAACGATTCTAGATTTTGCCCGTAAGGGTAATACACAGAGAAATCTAATATTCAAGGAGCTGGTCAATTGCAACATTACAGACACAGTGCGGAGGAAACCCTTCAGGATGTACAGAGTTCCTCCAAGGGGCTCACAACCTCCGAAGCTGCCAAGAGACTTGAAACGGAAGGTTATAACGAGTTAAAAGGTAAAGATGCAACACCAGTCTGGAAACTGTTTCTCGAAAATTTCAAAGATCCGATGGTCATCGTGCTGCTGATTGCAGCCGCGGTACAGGTTGTACTTGGACATCTGATTGAATCGTTGATCATATTCCTGGTTATTTTGCTCAATGCGGTGATCAGTGTAGTGCAGACCAAAAAAGCCGAAAGCTCGCTCGACGCGCTGAAACAAATGTCTGCACCCGAAGCCAAGGTCATTCGTGACGGACAGAAAAAAACCATTCCAGCGAGGGAACTCGTTCCTGGTGATATTGTTATGCTGGATGCAGGTGATTATGTCCCCGCAGACGGGCGTATCCTGGAATCAGGAAGTCTGAAAATCAACGAAGGCATGTTGACCGGAGAATCCGAAGCTGCGGAGAAACACACCGATGCCATCCCGGATGAAGCTCCAATCGGAGATCGTCGCAATATGGCCTTCAGTGGCTCACTGGTCGTATATGGACGAGGCATGCTTGTCATTACAGGTACGGCTCTCAAAACCGAAATCGGCAAAATTGCCGAACTGATTGAAAATGCCGAAGCCAAGAACACCCCATTACAGCGCAAGTTGGAATCATTCAGCAAAAAACTGGGCTTTTTCATCTTGGGCTTATCGATTCTCATCTTTGGCATTGAAGCCGGTCGTGTATGGTTGACCGAAGGTACGGAGAATATCGGGCCTTCCATCGTAAATGCACTGATGTTTGCCGTAGCTGTTGCGGTTGCTGCCATTCCTGAGGCGTTATCCTCCATTGTGACGATCGTATTGTCACTCGGAACGAATAAGATGGCCAAACAACATGCGATCATTCGCAGACTGCCTGCCGTGGAAGCTCTCGGTTCTGCAAGTATCATCTGTACGGATAAAACAGGAACACTAACTCAGAATAAGATGACTGTCGTTGATTATTACATTCCCCATGGCACCAAGGACGAATTCCCCGATGATCCCGATCAGTGGTCGGAAGAGGAACGACGTCTGTTACATATTGCAGTGCTCTGCAATGATTCGAATATTAACCAGGAAGGCAAGGAACTGGGTGACCCCACCGAAGTGGCCCTGATTGCCTTCAGCAACCGGGTGAACAAGGATTACAATGAAATCCGTGACCAGTTCCCGCGTGAAGCCGAGCTTCCTTTTGACTCGGATCGAAAGCTCATGAGTACGGTGCATACCTTCGAGGGACAGACGGCTTTGCTGACCAAAGGTGGACCGGATGTGCTGTTCAGTCGCTGTAGTCATGTGTTTATCAACGGTGAGGTTCAGCCCCTCACACCCGAGATTCGCACACAGTTTGAAGAAAAAAATGAGGCCTTCTCCAAACGTGCCTTCCGTGTGCTGGCCTATGCGTATAAAAAATTCGATGATAAAAACCAGGTCACCATTGATGACGAGCATGATCTGACACTTGTTGGTCTGACAGCGATGATTGACCCACCTCGTGAAGCGGTATACGGTTCTATTGAAGAGTCCAAAAAAGCGGGCATTCGCACCATCATGATCACCGGAGATCACAAAACGACGGCTCAGGCGATCGGTGTGGATATCGGCCTTGCCGAACCGGATGATCTCGCCATTACAGGTGCTGAATTGGACAAAATGTCTGATGAAGAGCTGGATCAACAACTTGAACACATCTCGGTCTACGCCAGAGTATCACCTGAGAACAAAATCCGGATTGTTCGTGCATGGCAGCGTAAAGGCAAAGTTGCAGCCATGACCGGAGATGGAGTTAATGACGCACCAGCGCTGAAACAAGCCGACATTGGTGTAGCGATGGGTAGCGGAACAGATGTTGCCAAGGATGCGGCTGCCATGATTCTGACGGATGATAACTTTGTCTCCATCGTGAATGCGGTCAGTGTTGGGCGGATGGTATTTGATAACATCAAAAAAGCTATCGCTTACCTGTTCGCCGGTAACCTCGGCGCCATTATCGCCATTTTGTTTGCCTTGATCGTCGGCTGGGTTAATCCGTTTACGGCCCTTCAGCTGCTGTTCATCAATCTGGTGAACGACTCCCTGCCTGCCATTGCTTTGGGTACAGAGAAACCAGAGCCAGATGTCATGCGGCGTAAACCACGTGATATTAACGAGGGTATCTTCGCAGGTGGAACCCTGCAGGCTGTGATTACACGTGGTGTCCTGATCGGTGCGGCTGTAATCGTCTCCCAATATATCGGGCTTGGCATCTCGGAGGAAATCAGCGTAGCTATGGCCTTCACCACCTTGATTCTGGCACGCAGTCTGCAAACATTTGCAGCACGTTCCAACACACAAACCATCTTCCAGGTGGGCTTTATGACCAATAAATTCGTGCTTGGCTCCATTCTGGTATGTCTCTGTCTCTATGCAATCACACTGATTCCAGGTGTTCGCGGCGTCTTCGCTATCCCGGATACATTCGGCTGGAATGAGTTCCTGATTGCAGGCGGACTTGCTCTTGCTGCCGTCATTCTGATGGATGTCATCAAGTGGATTCGCAATCGCGGCAAACAAGTTACTGCAGCATAAGATCTGTAGTTAAAGCATGCATAAACAGGCGCCCGTTATCGGAGCGCCTGTTTCTGTATCTAAATCACCCCTGTTTGATGCCAAAAGCGATCCATCTTCCATCGATATCCTCGATCACAAACTCCTTGTTATTATAGTCTGTATGATTCAGGACACGTACGATTTTCACATCTGCGTTGATCAATTCCTGTTGAAGCTCTTCCTGGTTCTGGGTAATGAAATATGCATCATATCCATAGCCATATAATTCTCTGTTGGGTATAACTTTCTGTCCATTGCTTTGGGTTAAAATAATCTCGGTAAGATCACGATAAAGACATACATGAGGTTCCTCAGCATCAAGATATTCGACGACTCGAAAGCCCATCTTTTCTTCATAAAACTGCGCGGTGCGCTTCATATCCAAAGTCGGAAATACGCTGTGGGACATTAATAATGCATGAGTCATGGGTATAATCTCCTTCATTTTCAACATGCTAATTACTTACATATCTAGTTACCTAACCGCTGATCCATCTGCTTATGTATGTTCAATGATCATTTTAGTTAAATTCAGGAAATCCGTCTATTGTTTATTAATAATATCTTGCTATGCTCATCACATTCGAACGAATCAATATGATATTATTGCCATATGACATAATAGAGTGTAGAATAATATATTGCTTTTCATCAAATATCTATTAAAGATTCTAACCGAATTCATATTCATACCCAAGACAGGAATGGTACCGTGAAAGATAAAATTGTCATGCCACTCTGGACGTGCTGCCTGTTCATCGTTGTGATGAACACCACCATGTTCAATGTTTCTTTGCCAGTCATTATTCATGATCTTCAAATCACCTCGGACCTGGGGTCTTGGGTCATCTCAAGTTATTCGATTGGTTACGCCCTGTCGACGGTGATTTACAGTCGATTGTCAGACCGTATCCCGGTACGCAAACTGTTAACGGTTGGGCTCCTGATCCTCGGGTTATCTTCATTGCTGGGGTTGTTTGCGCATAACTTCGCGATCCTGTTACTTACACGCATACTACAATCCGCGGGTGCCGGGGTGATGGCCGGGCTGGGTCTCGTCATTGCAAGTCGTTACATCCCGGTGGAACGACGCGGAGCTGCCATCGCACTGATCTCATCAGGTAGCGCCATGGCTTTTGGACTTGGCCCCATTGTCGGCGGACTCATTAGCGAGTACTGGGGCTGGAACAGACTTTTTGCCATAACCGTGCTTGTCCTGCTCGCCCTGCCTGTATTGCTTTATTTTCTCCCCCGTGAATCCGTCAAAACGGATCAGCCGTTTGATGTTATTGGTGCCATACTAACCGTCATTAATGCCACTACACTTCTCGTCGCGATCACACAGCAGTCCTGGTTATGGTTTGCTATTGGCGCTATTTCACTTGTTGCACATCTCCTGTATATTCGGAAAGCGAGTCTTCCGTTTGTGAATCCACAAGTATTCCGAACGCCAGGATACACCCGGTTGATCCTTATCGGATTCTGCGTGCTGGTGGTGAATCTGGGCAATCTGTTTTTGATGCCACTTGTGCTTGCTGATCTATATGGGCGCTCTTCGCTCGCCATTGGTTTGCTGATTGCTCCTGGGGCAATCGTTGCAGCATTCTGCACCCGTTTCGTTGGACGCTGGATCGACCGTTATGGCAATATGCGATTTATGATCATCGGACACACCCTGCTCGCAGCGGTACTTGCTTTATTCATGCTCGAACTGGATCAATCCGCCCTGATCATTACCAGTGGTTATCTCTTTTTCTCACCGGCACTCTCAGCCTCCATGGCTTCACTGAATAATGAAGCGTCACGAGTGCTGCCCAAAGCCCAGATAGGTTCCGGTATGGGCATGTTACAATTGATTCAGTTCTTCGGTGGTTCGGTGTCTGTAGCTGTGTGTGGGCTGCTGCTACACAGCATTCCGGGAGTCTCGGTCGAGGAAGCTTATCATGTGGTGTATGCTTGTCTGTTGTTCGTCTGTGTTGTTTCACTCGGGCTGACCGTCTGGCATAGCAGAGCTTCACGCTCAGGCATTAAATCTGTTACATTGGACAATTGATGTTTAAAGTTCAGAACAAAAAGGCTTGCGCCAAGCGCGAGCCTTTTTTAGTTTGGAACAGAAATGCCGTTTTTTTAAAAGTGGATCACTCAATGAACTTGAACTTACCGGTTACTTTCCTGATTTCATCCTACAGCAGCATGCCAACTATTTACCGTCCAGTGCGAACTTCCAGGCCTCCATTATGCTAATTGGGGCTTTACTGCTGCTCTCGCCGCCACCTTCCTGCGTCCAAAGTGGTGGGTAATACGCGAATACTTGCCCTGTCTGTAGCTGAGACATATTCTCTTGCCAGCCTTTCCAGCGAAAGGTCTGATAGAACTGCCCCAGATCCCCATTCGCCAGCCAGTTGATGAAACCTGAATATGCCAGTTCTGTCGATTCCCATTCGAGTGTATCCGGTGCAAAATAATAAATGTGTCCCGTGCGTCCATACTTGCCTGTATCCAGTCCGAAGAAACCGCCTGCCGCATCATATGCAACGACCATCATACCCTCCAGCACATCTACCCAAGGTTGCTCACTCACCCCATTCCAACTGGTGAGACTCCCAGATGTACTGTCACCACCCGCACCAAGCAGCGTGATCCAGCCATGGTCCAGTACAATACCTTCTGTCTCATAAGCAACAGCCCCCAAATAGGATTTGGTGCTTATTTGTAGACGATAGAGGGTATCCTCACCAGCCTCTTGTTTTGCTGGAACATACACATATGTATTTTGCCCACTATCCAGGAGTTCCTTAAGTTCTTCCCATGCGTGATTCTCCCGATCTACTAATTCAGCTATCGTTAATGTATTCATGAGCAGTCTCCTCGCTGATTTTATAAGAGCATATCATGGGTTATTAACCCGTTCAAATCTGCTATAATCTATCTTCAAAGCTAAATTCAAGGGGGAAACGATTTGATTCGCGTAGTTATACTTATGATTCCGATTCTGATGGTGCTCGTATCCGGTTGTCAGAATCATACATCTGCCATGAAGGAACCCGTTTCTGTTCAAAAGTCTGATCCCCAGGTCATCCATTACATATCACCCCAAGGAAACGACTCGAATAAAGGAACCATTCAATCTCCTTGGAAAACGTTGCAGCACGCAGCAGACCATGCTTCGCCAGGAAGCATGATCTATTTGCGTGAAGGTGTCTATCATCAGAAAGTCAAAATCACCAGAAGTGGTAATTCTTCCGCTAATCCAACCCTATTTTCAAGTTATCCTCAGGAGCAGGTTATCATTGATGGTAAAGGTTTATCTGTTCGGGGCATTGAAGGGTTAATTGAAATTGAAAATGCCAGTTATATCACGATTCAGAATCTCGAAATTCGTAATTTTACAACCACACTTGGGGGCCAAGTTCCAACCGGGATCTATGTCCACGGAGCAGGTGAGCATATTCAGCTGTTAGGCAACACCATACACGCGATCGCTAGTTACGCAACTCCTGAAGGTCCCGATTTGCGGGACAGGGATGCCCACGGTATTGCCATATATGGCACAGAGCACCCTCAAGCATTACGCGATATCATCATCAAGGATAATGAATTGTATGATCTTACACTTGGTTCCAGCGAATCACTTGCAGTCAACGGTAATGTCGATACCTTTGCCATACAGGACAATATTATCCATGATTCCGACAATATTGGTATTGATCTGATCGGGTACGAGGGTACGTCCGAGGACGACACGTACGATCAGGCTCGTAACGGCATTGTACGAGGCAACGAAGTATACGATATTACGTCCAATAACAATCCCTCCTACGGTACAGACCTGCCCAATGATACCAACTCGGCGGGCGGCATCTATGTAGATGGCGGGAAAGATCATATCATCGACCAGAACCGGGTATATCGGTGCGATATCGGGATTGAGATTGCCTCGGAACATGCCGGACGTTCGACCAGCAACATTACCGTGCGTGATAACCTGATTTATTCCAACAGATTGACGGGTATTGCCATGGGAGGTTATGACGAGGAACGAGGAGCTACCGAGGATAGCAAGATTATGTACAACACGCTTGTGGGGAATGATACCCTGAATGCAGGCAATGGACAGTTATTCATGCAGTCACGGACAAAGAACAATACGTTCATGCGTAACATTCTCGTATCAGGCAGCTCGGAAGTACTAATATACAACGAATATACTAGCAATACCGGCAATGTGTTTGACCATAATGTCTATTATTCACCAGGTAAGCAGGAAGATGCCCTGTGGGTTTGGAAAAATAAATCCTACTCCGGCATCGCCGCCTACATCAAGGGATCTGGCAATGATGCACACTCCATATATGTGAACCCGGCATTTATGGATGAACCCAACGAGGATTTTCGTCCTCAGGCGAATTCTCCGGCTAAGGCGTATGGTTACCTTGCTCCGCGATAAATCAACCCTGAGTCTGCCATCTCAACTTAGTCAATTGTTTCACGCAAATAAAAGGAGCCTGTGCATGTGGGATCATCTCCCTCATCATGCGCAGGCTCCTTTTTGCTTTCTTTTGATGCAAAGCATTCTTAACTTCTTACCATCTGAGCTGCATGTGTCACCCGGTTTCGTCCTCCAGTTTTGGAGGCATACAGGGCGTTGTCCGCTCTTTGGAACAAGGACTTTTCCGTATCTTCCTCTACTACAGTGGCCGCACCGATACTCACCGTAATGTTATATTCACCCCAGTCGGCTGAAGCAACCTGTGAGCGATATCGTTCTGCGATACCAATCGCCTGCTCCTCTTCACAATCTGGAAGAATGATAACAAATTCCTCCCCGCCGTAACGTGCAACCACATCCGTACTTCTCGACAACGATTGCAGCAGCCCTGCCAGATTGCCGAGCACCAGATCTCCGATCGGATGTCCGTACGTATCATTAATGCTTTTGAAATGATCAATGTCTACCACCAAAAAATCATGAACCCCTGTTCTGAATATGCGCTTTACAATCTGACTGTCGTCAGGTAAAATCAGTTCAACATGTCGCGCGACAGAGATCAACATTACGGAGGAAAACCATGAGTACTTCAACATTCAGTCCTACACCTCAGCAACTCTGGGGAAGATCATTTATTTTCATCATGTTAGCCAACGCATTATTGTTTATGGCCTTTGAAATGCTACTACCTACCTTGCCCCTATTCGTATCCAGCTTGGGTGGAGATGCTTCCCAGATCGGGCTTGTTACCGGCGTATTTATGTTTTCTGCCATCTTGATTCGACCCTTCACTTCTGTTTTGGCAGCTCGAATAGATAAAAAATATCTATTGATTATCGGCATCACTATCTGTGCATTAATGACAGGCGCATACTACCTATCGTCAGGTATTTGGATGATTCTTATATTTCGAGTGATCCACGGATTCGGATTTGGTTTGGCAACAACATATTTTGCAACGATTGCCACTGAAAACATACCAAGAGATCGCCGGGGAGAAGGTATGGGGTATTTCGGCGTAGGGGAGACGGTCGCCATATCCATCGGTCCTTTGATTGGAACTAGCCTGTTGTTTAGGTACGACTACCAGAGCCTGTTTATGGGAGGTATGTGCATTTTGCTGTTAGCTCTCCTGATGACAGTGTTTGTATCCAGAAAGCCGAAAACAGGAGGTAGTAGCGAGTCCATGCAAACTCATGTACCTTCGGTGAAACTGATTGAAAAGAAGGTACTCTTCCCTTCCCTTCTCATTATGCTTGTTGGTATTGCAGCTGGTTCAATCATGTCCTTTGTGGCTTTATTTGCTGCCGAAAGAGGATTCGAGAATATAGCCTGGTTTTTCTTCATCGTCGCCATCGCCAGCTTCGCCGTTCGACTGTTCTCGGGGAAAATGTTTGATCGATGGGGACCAGGTTCCGTGTTGTTACCTGCTGCCGTGTTTGCAATCGCGGGACTACTGGTTCTGATTATCGCCCAGACTGATGTGCAATTCCTGATCGCCGGCGCATTATACGGCTTTGGTTTTGGTGCCATATTCCCGGCCATTCAGACCTGGTGTGTGAATCTTGTAGAAGAACATGAGCATGAAAATGCGATGGCTTCCTTCTTTAATTTTTTTGACCTCGGGATTGGTGGTGGCTCGTTGATTCTGGGCGTGGTGGCTTCTGCATTTTCCTATACGGTGGTGTATGCTGTCTCTATAGGCATTTTTGTGGTATATATCTTGTTATATTTGGTATACTCCCAAAAACAGCAGAGGTATACAGCTCGCCAACTGGAGGTAGACATTGAGTAAAAAACGAATCAAGGAAATTGCCATTCAACATTTTAATCGTCTGGGTTACGAGGGGACCAAGATGGCGCAGATTGCCGAAGAGGCAGGCATTCGCAAGCAATCCCTGGCTTATCATTATTCATCCAAAAAAGCGTTATTGCTGGAGTTATATGAGGAAGTTGTGCAGGAGGAACAACAGTTTGTACGCCAATTTTTCAGTGAGTCTGTTACCCAAACTCTGGATCAGCAGCTATATGCCTTTTTGCATGAACACAAAAATCGCTTTCTGACTCATCCAAACGTTGCTTTTATGTATATCCTGTCCTTTATCACACCGCTGGAGGTGCATGATTTTGTGCTGGCCCAATATCGAACGTACCTCGGGACACTAAAGGAAGAGCTGGCAGCCGTATTTACCAGACATTCCGATATACGCCTGAGTCCGGAAGAAGCCACCGTAGCTTTTGTCACCGTGATGGATGGATTGGATGTACAGCTCGTGTATGAGACACGACAATCCTATGAACAAGCTTTGGCGATCACCTGGAATGTCTTCTGGTCAGGCATCCAACGTTAACGAATCGATTACGATGAGATTACACAAGTAAGAGGGGCGTCCCACCAGTCATGTTGATGACTTTTGGGACAACCCCTCTATTTCTCTAATTCACGGTTAGGATCACACGTTGATAATGCTTCAACTGATGCTCTCCATCATCCTGTACTTCGGCAACGATATGAATGGTATCGCCCGATTTGGCATCGTCAGGAACGGTAAATGTCACCGCTTCGGTGTCACTGCCCTGCAATTTTATCGTATCCACCTGCTCATCCTTGGCAAGTTCACGATGCAAGCCAAGTAACAAGTCTCCCGCCATTTCCGGCTGAACTTTGTTCAGTGTTACTTTGGAATCCTCATACGTGTCCGCTTCGAAATATCTCCACCACGTATACGTCAGTTGATCTCCATCCGGGTCTTTACCCTCCGCGTGAAGAGTAACTTTCTCCCCAGGACTAACACTTAGATCCACCCCTTCCTTAATCGTTAAAGACGGATTATGGTTGGCACCTTCGTAAGTGTCTGCAACTGCCCAGTCTGCACGTGCTGCAAAATCATCCTGCACATCGTCAAACCATCTCATCAGAGAGTATTCGGCTTCATATCGTTTGGTGTATGGATCGTAATCAAGCACATTGTTTCTATACAGCTTGTCGTTCACAACGCCAAAGCGTCCTCCCCAACCGCCGTAGGAAGGGTCTTCCATACTGCGCAGCCCATTATCGATCAGATAAAAGAAGGATGGAGAATCACCCTCGGATATAAAATCGTACTTGTCATATTGTGGATTGTTCTTGAGATATTCAGCACTTCCCCGCTGTTCTTCGTCCAGTTCGCCTTCGATCATTTTACCGTCACCCATCGATGCATACATATCCATCAGCTTGCCATGTCCGTTCAGAATATTCTTGACCATCCAGTCGCCATGAAGCTTGCTGTTCACTTCTTCGGCATGCATCTTCCATGCATAGGCAAAATGCCAGAAGTTCGATTGGTCGTTGAGAATGCGGATATCCGGCCAATTCTTCGCAATGTATTCGTTGTAACTGTCATCCTGATCCAGAATGATATACAGGACCAGTTTGTCGCTGACTTTTTTGCGGATCGTCTCCCACTCAGCCGTGTCTTTGTACTGTTCCTCAATCGATTTCAGCGCTCGGGCTGTAGTATTGGTGCCACCCCATGTCTGAACAATCAGGTCTCGGGAGTCATCGTCGAGGAAAAGAGTTTCGAGGAACTCGGAACCTTCGGTTTCCTTCTCCATCTCCCCTTTATCGGAAATATTACCGATCTTCGTCATCGCTCGAAGCTGTTCCGGCTCCGGATAACCTTCCGCATGTTTGGACAAGTTCGGGTAGATCTCGCCATAGGCATCGATCATGTCGTACACCCACTGTGTGCCTGTCCAGCGGAACGGTTGGATCCCCGCTTCCTCGTCTCCAGCATAATGATACACCGAGCTGGTCAGTACAATTCCGGCAAGGTCCATCTCATTCGAATATAAGAGGAAACGAATGACCGAGTTCATATCATCCACTTCACCGTCGGTTGTAATCACTGTTCTACCTTTGGCAGCTTGGTTGTTTGCAGGTTTCTGGGTTTCATTCTCTGTCTGTTCTGTCGGCTGATTCGGTGTGTCACTCGCGGTTTGTGGCGCTTTGGATGCGCATCCACTGATCACCAGGATGATACTGAGACAACCTGCGGCAAAACCGTTTAACCATTTTCTCTTGTTCATAATGCTCCCCTTTCTTCTGTACAGCGTGATGTTAGTTGGGTTGGGATCAATGCAAAAAAACCCGAACAACAATATGAATGGAACAAAGTCCACGCATAGTGATGTTCAGGTTTTGCCTGCCCGAAGCAGTAACAATCCTTATTTGAGTGAAAGTATATCATGTCCACTCATGAATGTAAACGTATTCAAATGTTTTTTTGAATTTATCTTTGATATAGTATAATGCTTATAGCCAAGAATCAAACGAATCGGCCTGTTATTATATCAATGTTATTAGGAGGACTCAGACATCATGCAACAACTGGATGCGGCCTTGAGCCGTTTGGTGGAACAGCAGGATTTATATAATGAAGCTTATGGACTTTTCAAAAATCATGATCTGCGTCCCCGCGAACAACATCACCAGCCGGAAGTGGATACACGAATACATCTTTCTCCAGAACTTCAATATCTGTACAGTCATTATGACATGATGGATGCGGATGCGGAAGGTACACTCAAAATGAAAAATGCCGCCATCGAAATCGGTGATGCCGCACTTATTTCCTTTGTCGCACCTGAACATCTGCTTCGTCAGCAACTGGGGTTTCGCTGGATTGGCATGAATGAACCTTATGAGGAGTCCTCCACTTGGCCAAAAAATCACGTCGTCATCGCAAACTTTAACGATGATCCGTTAATTGTAGATGTGGAAGCACCAAACTCTCCCGTATATGCCGCTTTTACAGGTGGAGAACCAAACCGTGTTGCTGATTCGCTGTCAGACTTTTTCAGTGCACTAGCCATCCTGATTGAAGCGGCGCGCACCTATGCCGGAGAAGTAAAAGATGAAGAAACCTATGAAACCAAGCCCGAGTATCTGGAGCAAGTGGAACCTTTATTGCAAGATCTGTTGGGAGAAGAGTATACTGCTCATCTTTTCGAATATCTGTCATTTTGTTAAAACGGTGAATTGAAGGAATTGGAGGGGCGTCCATATGATCTATGTGGCTTTGCTACGAGGCATTAATGTAGGCGGGAACAATAAAATCAATATGAAGCTGCTGAAAGAAACGTTTGAACAAGCAGGCATGCTGGATGTTGTTACCTACATCAACTCTGGCAATATTATTTTTGCCGATCATCAGGAACGTGCCGAAGCAAATAGGGAGATATCCCATGTGTTAGAACAGGCCATCGCCGCCGATTTTGGCTTACAGATCAGGGTGATGGTGCGGAATATGGATGAAATCCATAGCGTTATTCAGGCGCTGCCAGAAGAATGGGTTAATGATGACACCGCCAAAAGTGATGTGATGTTCCTCTGGGATGAGATTAATGAGCCCTCCGTGCTGGACCAACTGCCCATCAAACCGGAAATTGGTACACTGATCTATGTTCCCGGAGCGATTTTATATTCAGTCAGCAGAGAAGATGCGTCCAAAAGTGGCATGAACAAGCTTGTGGGGTCCAAAGTCTATGCTTATATGACGGTTAGAAATGTGAATACCACACGTAAGATTTATGCCCTGATGCAAGCAGCAGCAGAGAAATAACTCGGAACCAGCCCAATGGATAGTCAGTTATGTATCGTCCAATTCATATGAAAAAGCATGCAGAAAACATCCTTATGGATGTCTCCTGCATGTTTTTTGCCATATAAGGAAACTATTTTACCCACCGTGTATTAGTCAATTTAGTCAATTTGAATTCGTCTGCGAGATTGATCATCACCAGGACGTTTCGGAATCTCGAGCTTCAGCACACCTTCTTCCAATTTGGCCTTAATGTGCTCCTCATCAATATGATCAACATAGAATCGCCGGATAAATTCGCCGGAACGGCGTTCTTGCCGTATGATTCGATTGGAGTCATCCTTCTGCTCCACTATATCATTGCGTTTGGCACGAATAATCAATTCATTACCTTGAACCTGAATGTCTATATCCTCTTTGGCAATGCCCGGAAGCTCGGCTTCTACCGAATATTTATCTTCTTCCTCACGAATGTCGGTCCGGAATGGCTGGGAGCCAGTTCCAAAAGGGGAGAAGAATGAGTTCTCAACCATGTCATTGAAGGATTTCAACATGTGTCCGAACGGGTCTTCATTTCGTTTACGAAACGGAATCAGATCAAACATGAAAATCAACTCCTTTTGTGTGGTTGGTTTATTGGTGTTGCTTACATTGATTATTATAATACCCGTGCAAATCAGGCTCAAAGTCCGTAAAAGACGAAAAAAACCGATTTTCTTTCATCATGATTCACTATTTTAAAATAGATCCTTTTTTCTTTTGTTTTGACCTTATTTGATCTTCTGACTTTGTCTGACTATAACGAATGAATGGCGTCCGTTACAGTATTGGATTGATTCTTCCGCATTCCCAGCATCATGATTGCCAGCAAGACAACCAGAAAAGCTACGAGCATAAATGGAACATGTTTGTCCACCTGATAGAGTGTCGTTGTAAGTAAAGGCGTAATGACGGCGGATATCCCCTGTATCGCTGCTACCAATCCCGCTGCACCTCCCTGCTGTTCTTTGCTAACTGCCAGCGAAGCACCTGCCATGAACCCGGGCATCATCAGACCTGAACCCATGCCAAACAGGAAAAACGAGAAATAATACATGGATAACACATTGAAGACCAAAAAAAGGATCATGCTTGCGATCAGGAAAAGGGACCCAAGCAAAATCATTGGGCGTGGCTGCCATTTCAACCATTTCATCTGCATGATCTGCATGATCAACATCGCTGCTCCAGAGAACATGAGTCCAAACGAAACCATTCGGGCAGTCGCCGCTGGAGATAGAGCCAGTTGATCCTGAAAATAAAATCCTCCGACAACCTGTAGTGTCATGATGCCCATCATCGTGACTAAGCCGGCAGCAAGGTACATTCGTAATCCACGTTGGAACGGGTTTACTTTAGGCGGTTTTGCCTGAATGACCGGTTTGGCTGACGGGATTAACAGCAAGGCAATAATAAACGCAACGATCGCTATAAAAATGCCAAAATAAAGCGGCCAGAGCAGACCGATAAGGGTAAAAGCTCCTGCAATCGCTGGTCCAAATACAAGGCCAAGTCCATTCGCAGCACTGATAATCGCCATCCCGCTTCCCCGCTCTTCCCCTTCTGTCACATCACCCATATAGGCTTGGGCAGAAGACAGCACCGCCGGAATGAACATGCCGATCAGACTGCGCGTTACAATCAGAAGGGTTAACAATACTCCCCCTCCGATCCATGCATTTAATCCCCCATACAATGCCAGTGCAAATAATGCACAGCTCACAGACATACCTATAAATCCAATCAATATGACTAGTTTTCTTCCTCTTATATCACTCCATCTGCCCCACACCGGAGCCATAACAGCCATCATAATGGACCCAAGCGAGATAATAAGACCGGAATGGCTTTCTTTCATGCCCAACTCGCGAATAAGCGGCGGCATAATGGGTGCAATCAGCATCAGACCCAACATGGCTGCAAATACGCTAAAAAAAATACTTCCTCTGATTCGGTTCATGCTCATACACTCCTCTATATTTCAGTACAGTACCCACTGTACCTGGAGTATACAAGGCTGAGAGAATCCCCACTGCCTCCATACGGAACAATTCACGGCAAGACGGATTTATTAATAAATCTTTTTCATCTCGGAAGGCTTCACGCCGAATTTGCGATAAAATTGCTGCGAAAAGGCACTGACATTGCTGTAACCGACCGCAATCGCGGCCTCGGTGACGTTGTTATTCTGATTGCGCAGCAACTTCATGGCGTTGTCGAGACGAATCTGACGCAAATATTCGAACACCGTGCTTCCGAAAAGTGCCTTGAATCCTTTTTTTAATTTAAAATCGTTAAGACCTACTTGTCTGGACAATGCTAGCAAAGATGGAGGATCTACCATACAGGCCTCCATAATCTCCCGTGCCGTATGTAACTTCCGGATGTCCTCTCTGGAGAATCCCGCGGGGATTGGCGCCAGATCAAACAGTTGGATCATAAATCGATTCAAGATCTCCAAGGCTGTCGCTTCCATCATTAAGGATGATCGATAACTGTTGTTTAATTCCACAATCAAACTGTCGATCATCGTTCGTATCCGGTTATCCAAATGAAATACAATCGGCTTAAACACTTTTCGTCCTAACACCTGATTAAACGCAATCGACTTGAAACCGCCCAGTTGTGCCGCAGCATAATTGAACAGAGAAACCGGAATCCCCAGCGAAAAGGACGTATACAGTTCCCTTGCCGGAGGATGAAACCACGCTTCGAAATCATGCATAAAAATAAGGGCCCCTTGCCCTAGCGATAATGAATAATCCTGACCGGATATATCCACATGTCGCTCTCCTGATAAGGCAAATTGCAATTCCACAATGGGTGTCTCGGAAGCAAAATACGTAGGATAAGGCTGATGATATTCAACCTGGGAATATAAAATCTCAATGCCACTGTATGTCGTTACTCTTTTAATATTGCCACTGCCCGCCTTGGGAGAGAGCAGATACGTGTGTTCATCTTGCTGACTGTAAGGTTCCTGGGTCAGGTAATGCTGATATACTACGCCTAGTGCATCATCCGTGCGCATGGGTATTCACCTCGCCTATATCTTGATCAGACTTATCAGTAGAGAAAGTCCGAATTAATTGATAATGATTCTCAATTAATTCTACCGCAATTTCTTTTTTTAGACCAGTCCTATATATGAAGGTCACGTATAACCTTTTACACAAATCGCAGACTTCTCTTACCTCACCTTAACATTAGCTCCCTATACTAAAACAATTGTACAACTCATTACACACGAAACGATAAAGGGGATCTGGAACATTGAATAAGAGAAATCAATGGCTTGCCGTTCTGTCGATGACTGCCATTCTTACCGCAGGAGCAACCAGCTACACATCAATGATTCATGCCGCTGACGCAACTAAAACTACCAATAATCATGTCGTACTGCGTACAGCCATCCAAAATATGCAGGGTACGGTCACATGGAACGGAAGCAGTCGCAGTGTTGATATCCAGATCGCAGATACTAAAGTACAACTTCCAATAGGAACGTCTTCAGCCACCATCAACGGTGTGAAAACTCCTTTGGACAGTAAAAGTTACATCACCAAAGGTACAACGTATGTATCTTCCCAAACGCTAAAATTAATTACGGATCAACTGATCCTGAAACAAAATAAAACCGGTTTTGAACAGACCGCATCGTTTCAGATGCCTGGTGGCAAAGCAGAAATATCAGCCTCTACGCCAGATGGACAGCGCCTGCTCGTAACCGAAGCAGACAATGGTAGCATTGCCATACTGGATATTGCTGACTTGAAAAACATCAACGTCCTGAAGACAGTCAGCTTCCATGACCTCTCCGCCAAAGCTGAAGTCACAAGCGTAACCGTGTCCAAAGATGGTAAATACGGTCTTGCTATTATTCGTACAGGGGATACAGATAGCGAAGCAAACAAAGGATTGCTTGCCATTGTGGATCTGACAACCTACAAAACCGTCAAAACATATGAACTAGGCATTGGTCCTGACTCCATTGCACTGTCACCTGACGGTCTGCATGCGGTTATCGCGATAGAGGATGAAGAACTGAATAAAGCTGCCGATGAAATTGACTATGCCAACACCAAACGTCCGGGTAGTATTATGGTAGTATCTTTTGCTGGCGGGAACGTATTGGAGGGTGAAATCACCAACTTGCCGGTCTCTTTGGACAAGGTAGAAGGCGCCATCTATCCGCATGATCCACAACCGGAGTATGTTGCCATTAGTCCAGATAACAAAACAGCAGCCATTACGTTACAGGAAAACAATGTCGTTGCCATTGTAGATCTGGAGACAAAAAAAATTAGCTCAATCTTCGCTCTGGGTACCACTTCACATCAAGCAGATCTGAAAGATGATGGTATCGTTCAGTTTAAAGAGACGTTGACAGCTCGTTATGAACCGGATGGAATTGCTTTCTCAGCAGATGGTAAATACCTGCTGACAGCTAATGAAGGGGACTTGGGCAAGAATGAATTTGAGGATGGTGTAAAAGCGGGCGGACGCAATGTTGCTGTCTGGGATCTGCAAGGCCAGCGGATGTACGATAGCCAGAACCTCATTGACGAGGCAACCGCCATGGTTGGTTTGTACCCGGACGATCGCAGTCCCAATAAAGGCAGTGAAGTGGAGAATCTGACCGTTGCTACTGTAGACGGCACAACATATGCCACGGTAGCTTCCGAACGTGCAGATGCCATTTTGTTCTTTGATCTTGCTGATCCGGTCAATCCGGACTACCTGGGTCTGATTCCTACAGCCGGAGAATCACCAGAGGGAATCCATCGTGTTAACAGACGAAGCCTGTTTGTGAGTGCAGATGAAAGCACGGGAACACTTAGTTTTTTTGCCAAGAAATAGTTCGAGTGCCCTCGGTATGCAAAGGCTGAATTGAATGGTTTCACGCTGTATAGAGTAGGAAGGGGCGAAGAGCCCCTATCCTCCCATACTGTTGTATCCACACCATTCCGCGTATCCACAACTAGTGGTTCGAAAAGTTAACGAGATTTTATATTTTCCAATTCCTGCTTGTTCCGCTCTACTTCCTCTTGTAATACTCGTACTTCCATCCTTAATGCGGATACTTCCTCTTTGACACCAGACCTCTTCATCACAAGATAGAAGATCAGATATAATACGAGGCCCATCATAATAAAGAAAATCAATAGAGTTATAATCCCAGCAATAACAAAATTACTAGCTCCATCCATAATGTACGTTTTCCCCTTTCCCATATCTTATTAATTTATATTTACAACAATACCATAATTAAGCATAACGAACAGTATAAAAAAGCCAAGAGAGCATGCTCCCTTGGCTTTCAATTTATCTATATACCTTTTATCTATATATACCTTCCTACCCAGTAATCCTTATTCCCAGAAGAAACGGCCTGCGAACACTTTTTCCGTCAACAGTTTGTATGTTTCTTCAGGCAATTCCTTTTTCATCTTCGCCATTACGGCTTCTTTGCCTTGATTATATTGTGTGGACATGCCAATCTCTGCGGTTGTATTACTTGCATCCAGACGCATGATTGGGGCTTGGGCATCTTTCGTCCAAGGTGTCCATGCCGCTAGATCAGGTGATCCACCCGTACCTGGATTGCCTGTGTACAGGAACTGCTTCAGATATGCTGCCATCGCGGCGGACAACTGATCACGTCCTGGTTTGTTTGTATCGCTAAAGTACCCATCAGGGAAATAGGCAGCAATTCCGTCTGCGTGTCCTGTATAGAAGTCCATATCCGCACCATGTGGTGCGCCCAGTAACGTGAGCAAACGCTCAGAGATGACCCCAGGTTGTGTACCCCATGCAAAACGATACGCATATACCGGTGGCTGACCTGCTTCACTTGTCAATTGTTCCGCTACACGCTCTGCATTAAAGCCTGCATAAGCTTCGCTACCGTATTTCAACGCAGCAGCATATTGTTCCGCCTTGGTTTTATCAGTAAACAGAGTCTCGTCCGTAATGGATGGAGAGAAGTTTGGATCACCGAAGGCAAAACCGGAGAACTCCGTTTCCAGGCTGCCGAGCAATACAGGAACTTTCTTATAATTGCCATTATTGATGGCGTCAAACCCTTCTTTTGGAATCACTGTGCCATCACGGAACAGATGCGGGAATGGGTCCATACGGATTGCCGTTGCGCCAAACGCAGTGACCAACTTGTCCGCAGGCAGTGCACGCAGGTAACTCTCCAGCTGTGCCTGAGATTGCTTGCCAATCCATGCTTTTGCTTCTTCTGCATTAGCCGCTTTTCCCTCTTGCACGAGTAGCTTCACAAGTACATCCTCGGATTTTTGCTCGCCTTCTTCCGGTGATGCTGTCGTCAATCCTCCGCTGAAAGCAATAACTTTTTGATACAGCCCTTTGCTAAGTGGAGAGATCAGAGTTGCCAGCACATCACGTGCACCAGCAGATTGTCCGGCTAATGTAACATTGCCTGTATCTCCGCCAAAACCTTCGATATTATCCTGTACCCACTCCAATGCACGGAATGCGTCAAGCAGACCATAGTTACCTGAGTCATCCAGGGCATTGCCTGTTTTCAGCGCTGTATTCTCGAAGAATCCAAGGGCTCCCAAACGGTAATTCACTGAAATGATAATGCTGTTGGTACTCCGTGCAAGCTGTTCACCTTGAAAATCTTTACCTGATCCCGTCATATTCCCGCCGCCGTGCAGGAACACCATAACCGGAAGTTTCGAACTGGTTGTGTCGGGACGCCAGATATTAAGATACAACGAATCTTCGCTTCCCGCTGTAGTCTTGCCGGAGATCTGTAAGCTGTTTGCTGCAAATTCCTTAGCCGCTCTCGTTCCTGTCCATGCTTCCGGTTCTTGCGGAGCTTTCCAGCGCAGTTCACCTACCGGAGGTGCCGCGTATGGAACACCAAGCCAGCCGAGCGTGCCATATTGCTTATAGGTTTTGCCATCAATCGCGCCATACTTGGTCTGTTGCACCGTTTGAGGTTTGAACGCTCCAGCTTCTTTATGTTTCAACCAGTTCTGCTCCAAAGTTCCACTGCCATTCTTGAGCTGTATCTGCAAAGCCTGTGCGGTTGCCTCTGCCATCAGGCGATTGGTAAGTTGACTCGCGCCCTTCCCTTGAAGTGCCTTGATTCCTTTACCAGCCGCGTAGGTGGAAGCCGCTCCCTGCTCATAATCCGTACCTGCTTCATATCCAAGCACCTTCAGCAGCATTTCGGCATAACCTTCCGCTGTAAGGGGTGCATTAGGTTCAAACTTCTCCGTTCCTGTTACGATCTCAGCCACATACGGATGCTGCTTCAAGTAACCAACGACCGGTTGTAATACTTTGCCTGCCTGAGCCGCATCGTCATACGTTTCCGATCCCTGATAAGCGAGTGCTTCTTTCTCCAATCCGGACAAACGCAAGTAAAGTACTGCGGCCTGAATACGTGTCGCCTTTTTGTTCAGATAAGCTGCATTAACACCTTGACCGCTGCCGCGAATAAGCTCGGATTGGATCAGCTTGTCCATCGCTGCTGAAGAAGTAGGTCCTGTATTGCCTGCTGCATAAGCTGGTAGAGCGGATACACATAACCCCAGAATGGTTGCTACAGCAATCGAACGTTTAATGGTTTTCATGTCATAAATCTCCTCGCTGTCGAATAGTGTGTGATGGGATAAGTTCATTGGAAATGTTCAGTATCTAAGAATCAGTATTCCAATGTCTGGATGAGTCTATATCTCTATTTAGGAAAAATGGTCTGTTTCGCTCGCTCCTTTCTGCTCGAAATATCTGCTACCGCGCTTGCGATCATGCCATCAGGCATTTTTTTATATAAAAAAACCTGAACCGAAGGCAAACAGACATCGCTTTAGCGCGGTCTACTGCCCTCAATTCAGGTTTTGCCTGCAATCAGTAACAACCCTGAGGAATGAGGTTCATTCCATATGAAAATGTAAACGCAATCAATCGTTTGATGAACAAACAACCAACGAATGAACTGACACAGGTATTGCCCTAAACACGGTTACAATCCTGTTGTTATGGTGATGTTAGCACACAATGTAAGCGTTCGCAATATCTTTTTTTTTATCGTCATCATACGATCTCCAATAGGGGTTACAATAAAAACCCGCATTCTCATGCGGGTTCGAACTTAACTTACATCATGCTGATTTGCACAGCTATCTCTTAATCCCTCAATATCTGCTAGCCTACTTCTCTGGTTGTCTACAGCGTGCGTGCCAACTTCTCCAGCAGTTCCACCGCAGGGGTCAATACCGCTTCATCAATATCAAATTCAGGATGATGATGCGGAGCAGGCAACTCGCTGCCAACAATCATATACGTAGCTCTGCCACCTTGCTCCTGTACTCGCCGAATCATATAACTGGCATCCTCGCTGCCGAGAGCAGCACTATCCGATATGGCTTCTGCATGGGTGAAACCAGCGATGCCTTCCGCTTGCAGAACCGCAAGCTCTGCAAGTTCCATATCACATCGAATCGGGATGGCACTTCCAACCACCTCAACGGTAGCGGTTAGTTCGTGCATGGCCGCACTATGCTCAATGATATTCCGCACGCGACGTTCCAGCTCCCGATTCGTTTCTTCACTCGTCGAACGCGTCTCAATAACCATACGGGCATGCTCAGCAATAATATTGGCTCCTGTTCCACCTTCCAGAATGCCTACGTTAATCCGGGTATCTGCCGAACTGAACCGGGGAAGTGCATGAATGTTAAGCATGGCGGTCGCTGCACCCAACAGCGCGTTCCGTCCTTCCTCCGGCGAAGCCCCTGCATGGGAAGATACACCGGTGAAGTGTGCTTCCAGCTTGGTGGTTGCCAGGAATCCGGCAGACGCACCTCTGATATGACCGGATGGCACACCGGTACCCAAGTGCATACAGAACAGGCGATCCACCTGTTCCAGCATTCCTTTTTCGACCATGGCATATGCCCCGCGTACACCTTCTTCGGCAGGCTGGAACAACAGCCGGATTTTGCCGGCAAACTTACGGTTACTCAACCGTTCTGCAAGCGCCAATCCAATCGTTGTATGTCCATCGTGTGCACAAGCGTGCATAATGCCTTCATGACTGGAACGAAATTGTCCCGCTTGCGGTGCGTGTTGCTCCAACTTGCTCTCACGGATTGGCAGTGCATCCATATCGAAGCGAAATGCCGTCGTTGGTCCATCCTGCTCCCCTTGAAGTTCAGCAACAACGGCAGTGAATCCACCTCGCATCTGCTCCACAATCACCGGATCTGCACCTTCCCGGAGGGCACGCTGATATGCATCTTCCAACACTTCCGGCTTGGGCAGACCCCGCCGTGATGTGTCGTCGATCGCATCTTTTCCATAAGTGACGCTATACCCAAGTGCCGTCAGCATCTGCACCACTTTGGTCGCAGTACGAAATTCCGTGAATCCCAGTTCAGGATGTTCATGCAGATCCCGGCGAAGCGCGATAATATCCATCATGTGTCATTCCCCTCTCTCCAACCTCTATCTATTTCATCGTATATACAGTTCTACACTACTCATTCAACGTTAGGAGTCACTAAGCCTGCTCCTGTTGATCTCCTACAGTCTTGCGTTTACTCCCGGACCAAGTGGCAGGTTGAAGACATACCATAGAATGACCATAACCACCCACACCGAGAAGAACGCAATCGAATACGGCAAAATTAGTGAATAATACGTTCCCAGCTTCGCGTCTTTTCGGTAATCCTGCAGAAATCCTACGAACAGCGGTACAAACGGTGATACTGGAGCCAAGGGAATAACGACCGAGTCCGATACCCGGAAAATAACCTGAGTGAATGCCGGATGGAATCCAAGCAGCATCATCATTGGAATAAACACCGGGGCAAGAATCGACCAGATCGCTGATCCGCTTGCAATAAACATTGTCAGCAATGCCGACAGGAAGATCAGTCCGATCACCACTGGAATGCCGTTAATGCCCGTCTTTTCCAGTAAATCCGTAATGGTCAATGCCAGGAATTTGCCCATGTTGCTCCAGTTGAACATCGCCACGAATTGAGACAGCGGGAATACCATCACGATAAATCCAGCCATCGTTTTGATCGGTTCAATGAGCAGTTTCGGCAGATCGTTCTGGTTTTGAATCACTTTCAGTTTAATGCCGTAAGTCAGTGCTACGGTAAAGAAGAACAGTAAAATGACAGGAACAATCCCGGCCAGGAAAGGCGAACCCATGACACTTCCCGTTTCCGGGTTACGAAGCACCCCATTGGAAGGCACGACCATGAATGCAATCACGGCGATAAAAAGCAATGCTGCGATTCCCGCTGCACGTAGTGCCCGGTTCTCTTCAGGTGTCGGCGCTTCGAGCTTGTACACCCGCTCCCCTTCGTAACGGCCCAGGCGTGGTTCCAAGAATTTGTCAGTCATGAACCCCGCAACGAGGGTCAGCACAATAACCGAAGCAGACATAAAGTACCAGTTATCCAGAACCGTAACACCCACATTGGGATCTACAGAGGCCGCAATCTCGGTACTGATACCTGACAACAATACATCCGTGGTCACAATGAGCATATTGGCTCTAAAACCTGCACCCACACCAGCAATCGCGGCGATCAATCCGGCAACCGGATGTCTGCCTACCGCAAGAAAAATCAGCGCTCCAAGCGGAGGCATGATCACAAGCGCTGCGTCCGAGGATACATGGCTGAAGAACGCGATGAAAATAACGAGATAACTGGCGTAACGCACAGGTACTCGAACAGCCATTTTACGCATAACCGCTTCAAGAAGCCCCACCTTCTCCGCCAGACCAATGCCCAGCACCAGAGCCAGGATGGAAGCCAGTGGTTTGAAATCGGCAAAGTTCTTGACCACATTCGGCAACAGCCACTGAATCCCCTCTCTGCTCAGCAAGTTCTTGACGTGTACCTGCTCCCCATCAATCGGGTTATGTGCCGTCGCATTAAAGAGTGATAACACCAATGTGGCAACCATCAGGGCGACAATGAGATAGATAAACAATAAAAACGGATTGGGAAGCTTATTCCCTACTTTCTCTACCCAACCAAAAAGTCCTGTGTTCTCCTGTCTGTCCGCATTCACCATGCAAACTCCCCCCTGACTGTGATGGAACTGCCTCTGGATTGACTGAACAAGTCTGATGAGGTCTTGTCCCCGTTAGCAGATCATTAACGTACATTTAACGAAAATGTCGTAATTTTAGGACATTATATAATTAACTCCACATAAAGTTCAATACCTGTGTTATGTATTTTAACACTTGTAATAAAAAAACCGCTGAGCCACGCTTGTGTTCTTGTCCTTTCCACACGGACATGAGACATAAGGTTGCATCATCGGTTTTATTGTTTCGTTCTATGTTCGTTAACCTAACGCAGAAGACGATAACGGTTACTAGGCCTTCCCCGCCTTGTGTTCAGCTCATTGCCAGCAATTTCTGCCAGTGCAAATGCGGTAAGGCTACCCATAATTCGTTGTACGTGCCTGATGGTCATCGACAGTCCGGAAGCCAGTTCACCGGCTGTAAATTCTTCTTTGCCCATTCGACGTATGTATGCCTTTATTTTCTGGAATGTACGGATACTGACGCCTGCTTTGTTCAATTGTTCCAGCAGTTCGATGTCACTTGAATACGTTTCGTAGGATAATTCTTGGTCCTCTCCTGCCGCCTCCACAATGGTTCCATCCGTCTCATAGATAATGATTCGTCCTGCTTCATCATCCTTGGCATATTGGATGGCTTTGCGTGCATGACGTTCGGCATCGAACGCCGTCTCCCCGAATCCAATTCCGGCAAAGGAGGGCAAGTCTGTATCCAGCTCCAACTGATGCATGGTCGAATGCAGTGATTCCATATTACGAGCCATTACACCTCTTGAACCATACATCAGATATCTCCCAGTGCCGTCTTGATGAAGTGATCCATCGATTTGTTCACAGTGTCGCAGCAGTACTCCCTTGATCTTCAGCTCCATATGCTGCAACTGGTAACGCTCTGTCGATTGTTCGCCAGCTTCATGCAATCGATCGATCTCAATCATAAGTACACCAATCTGACTGTCCTTGAACGCGGAACTGCGAATTTGTTCAATCAGCATGCGTACGGCTTGCACCGTTTCCTGCTTGGTTGAATCAATTTTGAAGACAGGTACCCCACGTTCCAACAGGCCTTCATACACCGCATACAGACATGTAATCGCTGCTTTGGTAAGCCCCTCCTGCCAATGCTGGACGTGAAACTCAATCATGGCCTCCACATCATAATCGATAGAAAACACGTATTTACGTAATTGTTCCTGCGAGAAATTCAGCTCTTCCAGGCTGTCCATCAGCCCCCAGCTCTCGTTATCTGTCATATCAATGGAGATATCTTTCACCGGACTGTCCAAGGTGTAGACGGCTTGAAGCATCGCCTTATACAAGCTTGCCCCTGTAGGAGGGCAGTATATCGCATGTTCTTTTTCAAGAAGTACAGCTTGGGCACTCAGATAAGGAATCGGCCCCGTAAATACCCACCCGTGTACATTCTCCCGATTTCGTCTAATAATGTCTCCTGTTTCTCTTGCATGTTCATAGGCATATAGCTCGTAGCTCGCCCCCAGATTGTAACCCAGCAACGCACTCATGGTTCGCTCAATGGACGGCTTCGGTCCTACAATTCCGATACGATACATTCACAGACCCCCTTCTTCCACTCCACAATTTAACATATATCATATCGCTCCGAATGTTCCGTGGGTTATAAGCTTTAATTATATACAGAACCGACGATATAACAAAACAGGCCATAGGTGAATTCACCTATGACCTACTCTGATATAACGTGTGTTCGGGGGCCACACTTATTGAATGAAGTGATCTCTATTCCTGCAGCTTGCTCACTTGCTCAATCAGGCTATCCAGCCCCTTGTCGACCAGATAAGGTCCATAATTCCAATAGTTGCGAGAAACATTAATGATCCGATGATTTTTGATCGCAGGAATACTCTGATACACCGGCTCGTTGAATAGTTCCATCATCTGCTCCATCTCTTCATCTTCCATCTGGGTGAAGAAGTAGTCTGCAGGTTTATCCGCCAGCTTCTCCAATGAGAGCACGGTTCCACCATCTGCATAGGCTTTGTACTGTTCAGGCATATCAAATCCGAAATCCTGGTATATCAGCTTGCCCAATGTGCCACCTTCTCCCCCAAGTAATACCTCCTTGTTATAGATGACGAAGGACATGGCCGTGGTTCCCGGTTCAATATTGATGTTCAGTTCATCTCGGATCCCATTCAATTTATCTTCAAAAGTAGCAATCCATCGCTCTGCTTCCTCTTTCCGATCCATAATCTCACCCATCGTTCTCAGGGTGTTGATGACATCCGGGTCACCGCCCCAGGCTACCGTAATCGTGGGCGCAATTTTCTCATAGGTGCCGATCACTTCCGTGCTTGTATAATCAGGTACGATGATCAGATCTGGCTCCAGATCCGAGACCATTTCTACGTTCCCCGTTCCTGATCCGATATCCGGCACATTAGCCATCTCTTCCGGGTACAGATCTAGTGTTTCCTTGTTGGCACCCGCCGGCTTCATTCCGAGTGGCAGCAAATACCCACCATATGTGATCACAACCGGTTTGGCAGATTGGGCTGGAATCTCAACCGTTCTCCCCGATGCGTCGGTATACATTTTGGTTGCAGGCAGTGAAGCATCTTCATTTGCTGTTGACTGTGGATCAGCTCCTCCCCCGCAAGCTGCTAATAGCAGGGATAAACTAAATAATAAACTGACCGCCAAAGTAGGCTTAAAACGAACATTCAAGTCATTCACGCTCCAAGTGTTGTATTGATAATGATTATCGTTATTATCAATATAGCGTTGTGTGAGTTCTCCAGCAATGAACGATTCCGACTTCTTATTGGTACGATTTGAACCTTTAAGCAGATGACTGTGCATTTTATATTGAGCGGGAGTTTCTCCCATCATTCGTTTGAAGATTCGGCTAAAGTAGTACAAATCTTTATATCCAACGCTCTCAGCCACATCACGAATCTGAGCCTCTGTCTCTGTAAGCAATACTTTGGCTCGATTCATCCGGGTTTGGATGACGTAATCCATCGGACTGCATCCGAATTTGCGCTTGAATACCCGTGCCAGATAATGACTGCTGTAATGAAATTGGGCCGCCATATCCTCCATGGACACGGGATGTGCGTAGTGCTCCTGAATGTATGCTGCAATCTGCTCGGCTAATTCCGGAGGATCAGCCACCTGATCACTCGCCTGCCTCCATTGACGAAACTGTTCGTATACAAACTGATACAACAGTCCTGTAACCTGCAACCTGTCCAATTCTTCGCCGCTTACCCAGCATTCATGCATTCTCTCCATTATAGGAATTAGCGACAGCGGATATGTTGATGCAAAATAATACTGCTGCGGGGAAAATTCATACTCCTGTTGTACGTTTTCCACTCTCGACGGGTCGGTACCAGTGGAGCTTGGCTGGGGTTTATATAAAATCAGATAATATTCCAAGGGGAGATCCAGACTATGGATATGTATAGTTGTTCCTTTGACACCATGTAGAACCTGCGTCTGGGTGGACCTGAGCTTTTCTTTGCCCATATGAACAATGGCTTCTCCTCTGACCATCAGCAAAAAAGCATGGGCTGGCAGAACATACGGCCTAATCGTCTGTCCCGGCTTCAAGACCAGATGACGAATGTCCATGAGCTTTACCTGATTTTTATTCCACCACTGAATGGCTTCTAACCATTCTTTCATTACAAACCACCTCAAAGCCGATCATTAGACGAGGGTCATTCCCTGGTCCGATTTTCCCCTTAACATACAAGAATGGTCCTCATTTTGTCCAGTTTACCTAAACTCTATCATCCTTCATTAATCGTAAATTTTACATATAGTTAACCCATTTCATACGTTAGTTTAGCAATTGTTGTATACACTTGGTTTGAGATACCAAACTATACATATATTCTAGGAGGATGCATTCATGTTAAACCGGTTCAATATCCGTGCAGCCAAAATGATGCTCGCGGTGACGACGATTGTTACGGCTACACTCGGAGGAAGCAGTGCAGCGTGGGCTGTGGAAGACACGACCTCAACGACATCTGCATCACCGATTAAAAATGTCATCATTCTCATTCCTGACGGCATGGCTAACGATGCGACTGCCCTGGCTCGTTGGTACAAAGGCTCTTCCCTGACGCTGGACTCCATGGCAAGTGGTATGGTTCGCACACACTCTGCAGATGCGCCTATTGCGGACTCGGCCCCTGCCGGAACAGCTTTTGCAACAGGTTATAAATCGCATACCGGATTTGTCGGTGTACTGCCGGACAAGGCTACCATGCCTGGACAGAAGGCGATTGCGCCTGGAGACGCAAGAAAACCTGTTGCATCCGTGCTGGAAGCTTCCAAACTGGCGGGTAAAGCAACTGGCATTATCGCTACATCCGAGATTATGCACGCTACGCCAGCAGACTTCTCTGCTCACTACCCGGATCGCAAAAATTACGATGCGCTCAGCAAACAGCAAGTCTACAATGGCATGGATGTTGTATTGGGTGGGGGTAGCAAGTACCTTGAGCCAGCGGGGCGCAAAGACGGGGAGAATCTGGTTTCCTCCATTAAGGCACTGGGTTACGATTACGTCACTACACCGGCTGCAATGAAAGCATCCGACTCAAATAAACTCTGGGGTATGTTCGCTCCCACGAGCATGGCTTACAATATGGACCGTGACCCTGCGAAGCAGCCAAGCATTGCCGAGATGACATCCAAAGCCATCGAAGTTCTGTCCAAAGATGAAGACGGCTTCTTCCTGATGGTCGAAGGCAGTAAAGTAGACTGGGCAGCTCACGCCAACGATCCGATTGGTATTATCAGTGACGTGCTGGCTTTTGACGATGCCGTAAAAGTAGCCATGGATTTTGCCAAAGCCGATGGAGAGACTGCCGTTGTCGCTGTTACGGACCATGGTAATGGTGGACTCACCATTGGTAACAACGCAACTAGCGGCACATACGATAAAGAGCCGTTGTCCACATTTATCGGACCTTTGAAAAAGGCCAAGCTGACAGGCGAGGGCGTTGAAGCGAAGCTGAATGCGAAGCGCACAAACATCAAAGCAGTGATGAAACAGTACTATGGTATTACCGATCTGACTTCCAAAGAGATTGCCACAATCAAAGCGGCCGAGCCAGGCAGTCTTAACTATGCAATCGGTCCAATGATCAGCAAACGTGCAGGGATTGGCTGGACAACCGGTGGTCATACAGGTGGAGATGTCGTGTTGTACACGTATGCTCCGAACAATGACCGTCCATTCGGTGTAATTGATAACACGGATGTCGCCAAATATATGGCACGAGTACTGGATCTGGATCTCGACAGCGTGAGCAAACAATTGTTTGTACCTGCCAAACAGGCATTTACGACCAAAGGCGCGACGTACAAACTGGACCTGACGGATGCCAAAAATCCGAAGATCCTCGTTACAAAAGGCAACACCAAGCTGGAACTGCAAATCTACAAAAATATTGCACTGGTAAACGGCAAAAAGACAACTTTGGAGGGTGTCATTGTTTATAACGGTGTAGAGGCATTTGTACCACAGACGGCCGTTGATCTGATTCAATAATTCGTTAGAACTACCGGAGATTACACCATTTGGCTGCCGATATTTCGGCAGCTATTTTGTTGTTTGCTGATAAGGAGTAGGTTCCTGTTAGAACCTATCGTATAATGAACGTAACCAAAATACATATCATGCAAGAAAAAGGAGAGATTCACCCATGTTGATCAAATTAAACTGGATCACGCTGAGGGTCAGTAATCTGGAAGCTTCGCTTGGGTTCTACCACGACATGCTCGGACTTCCCATTCAGCGCAGATTCGAAAGCCGTGGACGGCAGATTGCAATGCTCGGCATGGAAAATGAAGCCAAGTTGGAACTGATTGAGGGCAGTGAATCCATTCTTAAACCAGAGGCCGGCGTGTCGATCGGCTATGAGGTGAACTCGCTGGATGAAGCCATGGAACGACTGGCAGAATTGAATATTCCGATTGTGCGCGGCCCCATCCAGCCCAATCCGCATCTGCGGTTTATTTACATTACAGATCCCGATGGCTTCGAGGTACAACTCGCAGAGCATGTCTAACTAGGCGAGTGCGAAATGAGTGTGCGTATCACGATGACCAGTTGGGTGTGCAAGTGTGCAGTCAAACCAGATGCAAGCTCACACCTACATCAAGCAGCGCAAAAACGTTATTATGTTTGTTCACAGCTTCATGCGGCGCATCAGCGGAACACCTATGCGATTCAGAAACCGATCAAGCAGCAGCCAGCACCAGCGTCTGCCCCATGGAAGCTGGCGCTCATACACAGCGGAATATTCAAAATCCGCCACAGCACCGCGATTGCGCTTGAACTGTGCAGCCCCGGCGCTCTCATGTAACAGATGGCCGTTCTCGCGAGCCTGTCCGATCAGGCATGCCGATAACATGCGGTATAGTCCGACGGATTGGGGGACCGCTGTGTCGTAACCAAACAGCGGCGTTGTCATGATTCCATTTCGGCAGAAATAACCCATCACCGCATCCAGGCACCCTTCCTTCCGCAGTCCATAGAGCCTGAGTGTTCCTGATGCCATCGCAGCAGCAATGAACCGCTCGGTGAATTGCGGATTGTGATAGGAGTATTTTTCAAGGTATAACAGCTTGTACAGCTCCACAATTCGCGGAATATCTGCATCCGTCATATCTGACTCGGAAACGAATTCGTAGTCGTGCTTGGCCAATAATTCGTAATCCCGCTTCAACAGCCAGCGCGATTTCGAGTTGCCAAAATTCGGATCATGCGCTTGATACAAATAGATTTGTCGGCTCGGGATTAATCGGCAGCCCGCTTCCGTTAGCCTCGCCGTCAGATCGGGATGAAGTCCCGGACACAAGGAGCGAAACACAATGACATGCTCAGGGTATCGCTCTTGTACCACTGTAAGCAAACATTCTACCTGTTCACCGGACATGGCTGGATACAGATTGGTGGACAACAACCAGTTGTTCACATGCACAACTTTGTTGATCTGCGATTGCTTCATTCCCCAACCTATTAGACTGAGCAGCACAGAAAGACCTTTTTCCAACACAGGCTTCTGCAACATGGTCAGTTCCTCCTTGGCGTAACTCACATAATGCGTATATGGCGAACAAACGTAAGCATTATCATACTCTGTATCATTCACCGTCAGCGGAATAACGAGATCATCAATCCGGGCGAGCAACAATGTCGTTTCCACGTTGGACATAAAGCTTTGGGTCCCGTCCAGCATCATAGGTTCCAGATAAGCTCTGGCATATCTGCCGTCCTCCGTATCGGGCCAGTCCATGCCTTCGAACGAATGTTGATCATAAAGACGCACGCGTTCAGCGTGATTATCATTCCTAACTTCATATGTACGGTCATCGTAGGCCGAGCTGTCTTTCATTCCTTTATTCTTCAACCTTTTACTCCCCCATGAGGTAACATCTTCTTTTAACTATCATTTACATTGTTAGTTCTACTCTCTTCATACTCTACACATCACACTGTATAGGAAAAAAATGTCGGCATCAAGCTGTTTGGCACATGAAAAAAAGCCCGTCCAGTACGCTAAATACGCACCGACAGGCTCTCAACTATTAATATTAAAGTTTGTTCACAACGGAAGAAGCTTGATGATCCGAGACCAATTCATTCAGGTCTACAATCAGTTGCTCCAGTTCTCCAAAGCTCTCTACCATCTTCTGTGTCAGGTTGCGTTGTTCTTCCATGCTTGCCAGAATCTCTTCTGTCGCTGCACTGGATTGCTCAGTCACACTCGAAATCTCGGAAACCTCATTCACAACTCTGGTGGATGATTCCTTCATGGTCGCCGAACTAGTCTCGATATCTGTCGCTTGAGTTAACACATGCTGAGAGTTGCTGTTGATCGTACGGAATACTTCCTCTGCCGTATAGACGCTATCTCTTCCTTGTTGTAACGATTGACGAATGCGTTCGAATCGATCCGTCAGTGCCTGCGTCTGCCCTTTTAATCGAGACAGGATGGTTCCGATATCACTTGCGGACTGACCCGAGTTCTCTGCCAACTTGCGAACTTCCTCTGATACAACAGCAAACCCGCGTCCATGCTCACCCGCACGAGCGGCTTCAATGGCTGCATTGAGTGCGAGCAGGTTGGTCTGACTCGCAATATCCGCTATGCTGTTCAGCATAAGTGTCATGGATTCACTTTCCTCGTTGAACTTTCGCATGTCATTTGCAGTTGTATTAATCGTTTCATATAGATCTTGCATTTGGATGTTCAGCTGGTCCATCTGTGTGCTTCCTGTTTGCGTGCTCGTTGCCATACTTGCGGACAACTCTTTCATCTGTTGGGAATACGAAGCAACGTCCTTGATATGCTGATCCGACACAGATAAGGATTCCGAGATCTCGGCTACACTGGTCGCCTGAAACTCAACACCTTTTGCAACCTCACTGAACCCAAGTGTCACCTCATTGGTGATAGAGCCGGTCGCATTCACTTTTTCCTTCAATTGATCCGTATAACGTGATAAACCTTCGACCGATTCCTTCACACGCTCCAGCATGGTTTCCACTCTTTGCTTAGAATGCTCCACCTCATTCTGGCGTACTTCACTTTCATGGAAGAGCCTTTGATTCAGCTGGGAGACCAGCATCAGAATGGCTCCCGTGAGAGCGAATAGTCCCACATTAACGATATTACCTATTAGCTCAACAGAGTCAACGGTATTCATAACAAATAACTGAAGAACACTGTTGACTAGTAATACCGAAAATCCAACCACAAAAAATTTCTTGTTAGGAAATAACAGTAGAACTGCGGTTATGACCAAACTTAACGCAAAATTGACCGTTCCCCAACCGACATAGACTCCACATATTGTCAGTAATACGGTAATCAGCCATGGAATGAGATGAATATGTTTCTTTTTCGCATTAGCGTATGTAATCCAAACTACAAAGATCAGAGCTACTCCATTGGACACAAGTAACTTCGGCATCGTAAAGGCCAGACCCATACCAATGGCAATAATAATCCACAAAATGATACCGATTAATTTGTTCCTTTTCCAAATAATTTCGTCCATACGATCCATGCATACCCCGTCCTTTTAAGTAGGTTAAATGTGAGTTGTAGGGCCTTTCTGTACTACATCTAGTAGTCTATGGTCCTGCTTATGTGCAAATCGCAAATACGCAGCGCCTTAACATAGTACATATTAACTTCACAAGTATGAAATCAGCGCTACTTTATGTATATCGGTATTCAACATTTAAAATGAATATGAAATATAAAATGATATGTAAGCATATCATTTTATAAACAAAAAAGGTCTGTCTTATACGTTATGGCGTACAAGACAGGCCTTTTTGGTCGTGAATGGATGTCCAGCAACTTTTACTTTCCGAATACAAGTGTTGTATTGGAGGAGCCTGCATACTTGGTGACGAACTCACGCGCGTAGCTGGCACTCTCTACCTGATAACTGTAATTGGAGCTTGGTCTCCAGTTCGTTTTAGGAGAAGTCGGACTATTAAGCGCTGGTGTACTTCCCGTATCCGTAAACTCACCTTTTCCTTTGTCATCCAGGATGCCGCCCTTTTCAGCACCTGCACCAAAGTAGTTGTTTTCGGAATAAATCCGTGCTTTTTCACCAATGGTAATGGCCTGATTAAAGTTGTTTGCATAGTTGTTTTTGAGATGGAAGTAACCATATCTTAAAAGTCCAGGTCCTCGCACATATAAATTTTCAAAGTAATTGTTGGACATCGTCACATGAGGGACGCCATTGTAACTGCTATTACCATCATTCGGATGACCGAGGATAACACCATACTTATGGTTTGCAAATTTGGAATTGCTAATCGTAATGTAGTCTGCGCGATCGCCAATATACAGCAGTTTGTCCAAATCACTACCGCCAGAGCTGTAGCTATGGCCAGCAAATGTCACATGGTCGATCCAGTAATTGGAGCCTGAAGTGATATACATCTGGATATCATCATTGGCATTAATATTGGAAGCGTGTTCAAAAGTCAGATTCTGAAAAATCACATTGCTTGAACTGCTTGTGGATCTGAAATGAATGTTCGTTAATGTATGTTTGCCAAAGGAACCTACCAGTGTCTTGTTCGCTCCGAATTCAACTTTTTGCAACGTAGAGGAGGAAATATTCTGTTCAACGACGACAATTTTGGCCGTAGAGCCCGCCATGTGTGTTCTCAAATCATTGAGATTACTAACGTAAACCACCTGACCGTTCTTGCCACCTGTCGTAGCTGACTTGGATACACCATTCTCATTCTTGGCACTGCCTGCAAAACCAGTCAGCCCGTTCGTACCTGTGTTTGGATAACTGGCCGCACCATATGTAGACGGGGCTGTGGAGACAGTTAACAACAATAGAGTTACAGCAAGTAAAAGCATCGAAAATTTCTTCAAAATTTCACCATCCTTTATAATATTATCCTCAAAGACAACTCGATTATATCGTGTAACTTTGGCTGTGACAATACAAAAATTGCAAAAAGACAACAATTATCATTTTTATGCAACAGCAGATCAGATATAGTGAAAAAACGTAAAACCAGGCCATTCGTTCACACAAAATAGAGCCGCTAATTAGCGGCTCTATTAACGAGTACTATGTGATCCAACTTGGAACTGATCTGCCCTCGGATCAGTTCCTAAGGCCTTTGACGAAAAACCATTCGCTTGCGGATAATAATATGTCACGACTTCTGATAGCTGCGGCGGAAGGAGCCAGGTGTAATTCGTTCCAGCTTCTTGAAGATGGCTCCATAATAGCTGGTCGATTCAAAACCAACTTGACGAGCAATATCCTCCATACCGCGCTGCACATTATCAAGCAGCAGTTCCTTGCTCTTGTTGACTCTTACCTGATTAACATAGCTGATGGGACGAATACCTGTCGTTTTCTTAAACAAATGACAGAAATATTCTGGTGTGACACAGATCAATCCAGCGAGCGTTGGCAAAGTAATCTCTTCAGCATAATGTTGTTCAATATAGTCCAGAACCGGTTTTAATCGCTCATACTGCTGCCCGACCGTATCGCTGCCCTCAACAGATACGCGTTGAATAATCTCTGTCAATAAGGTATAGAGAATGGCGGAACAGGCGTAATTGCTTAATGTCTGCTCTTGTGGTGTTAAAGCAGCTTGCAGCAGCTCCCGCATTCGGGATAGAAGGTATTCAGGTTGTGCAAGCGTGTATACGCATGTGTCGACAATGCCCACGGTTTCAAATAAGTTTGCTGACCCGTTGCCATCGAAAATGATCCAGTCGACTTCCCAACTGTCGGATAGCGCATAGTATTCGTGCTTCTGTCCAGGGAATAACAGCATGCCCATACCTGGCTTGACGATATGTTCCGTTTCACTGAGCTTGAGCTTACCCACACCGCTGCGGCATTGTATCCACTGATAATCCTCAATGCCTTGGTCTCGGCGGATATGCTCCTGTTCATGATGCAGGCCAATGCCAAGTAAATAAAAAGGGAGCAGCTTGTCTCGGGCAGATAACACCGGAAAATTACGATTGGGATGAGGCATACGTCTAACTCTCCTGATCTTAATATTGTTATACCATATTAATTATTTAAGATATTCACTCAAATTAATATAACATATAATCGCAATATATTGATAAATAAAGGAGATCACAGGATGACAATTAAGATCGGAATTGATTATTATCCAGAGCAATGGACCCCGGAGTTATGGGAGAAAGATGCCATACTTATGCAACAGACGGGGGTTGCTGTTGTGCGAATGGCAGAGTTCGCCTGGAGCCGAATGGAACCGACTGAGGGTAATTATCAGTTTGAATGGCTGGATGCAGCTATAGAAGTATTCGCTTCGCGTGGTATGGAAATTGTGTTATGCACCCCCACCAATACCCCGCCAAACTGGATGACTACCCGTTATCCGGATGTGCTGCCCATGGATGAACAACGCCACATCATTCGGCCAGGTGTCCGTGGACATCGCTGCAACAACAGCCCTTCCTTGAGAATGCTGGGCTCCAAATTTGTGGAAGCGATATCACAGCGCTATGGTAAGCATCCCGCCGTTATTGGCTGGCAAATCGATAACGAGATGCACTACCAGGAATGCCATTGTGATACATGTAATCGCGCATTTGTTGCTTGGCTGCAAAAGCGTTATTCCAATCTGGAGGAGTTGAACCGGGAGTGGGGTACGGTCGTCTGGAGTGGTGAGTACAGCAGCTGGGCTGAGGTAACAACACCACTCGGTGCCAGCAAACCGATGAATCCTTCCTATCTTCTGGAGTACAAGCGATTTTGTTCTGACAGCGTAGGCTATCTGCTGGGATGGCAGCTTGAGATTTTACGTCGTAACTGTCCAGACCAATTCGTGACACATAACATGTGGCAGTATCCGAATAGCCTGGACTATTATGATATGCACAACGAATTGGACTTCGTCTCTGTTGATTATTATCCGAATGAGCTGTATCGCGATTATGGCGATCGGTTTCCGAGGAACGGAGCGCTTACGCTGGACTTGGTTCGCGGCATCAAACGCCGGAATTTCTGGGTAATGGAACAGCTCAGCGGAGCACAGGGAGCCTGGATGCCGATCCAGCGCACCCCGTATCCTGGACTGATCCGAGCTCGCTCCTGGCAGACAATCGCCCGCGGTGCGGATATGGTCGTCCATTTCCGCTGGCGGAGTGCAACCGTCGGAGCCGAACAATTCTGGCATGGGCTGATCGACCACAGCAATGTTCCTGGACGCAGGTTCAGAGAGTTTGCCGAGCTTACTCGCGAGGTGAACCAGTTAGGAGAACTGCTGGCCGACTCAACCATTGTTACCCAGGTTGCGATTCTGCATTCGCATGATCAGCATACGGCACTTTCCCTTCAGCCGCAGGCGGAAGGAGGAATGCACTATATAGACAACTTGTCCTCTATGCATAATGCATTTCTGAAAATGGGTGTTGGTACAGACGTTATCAACTGGACCGAGGAGCTCGACGGGTACAAGCTAGTCATTGTCCCTTCCCTCTTCCTGTTAAGTGAAGAAGTAGCACAGCGACTGGAGCGATTCGCAGCTAAAGGAGGGACGGTTGTCCTCACCAATCGGACTGGCGTGAAGAACATGAGGAATGTATGTGAGATGATTCCTCTACCGGGGCTACTGGCAGAAGCAGCGGGTGTTGTCGTAAGTGAATATGATGCCATCGGCAACAGTGAGCATCGGATACGGAACGCGGAGGGCAAGACATTCGCTGCGAAGCAATGGTGTGATCTACTGGAACTGCGAGGTGCAGAGCCGATCGCCTGGTATGACAACGACTTTTACGAGGGTGTACCAGCGGTTACTGTCAATAAGTTTGGTGAAGGTGAAGTGTATTATGTCGGCACTTGGCCGGAGCCATCGTATTTCTATCAGTTGTTTGAAGGCGTATTGAAGGAAAAGGAATTGGCGCCCAAAATCCAGTTGCCGGAAGGTGTCGAGCTGTCGATTCGAACGAAGGGGGAGCAAAACTTCCTGTTTCTGATCAATTTGACGAATGAGCAACGAGAGGTTACACTGGACGTTCCTTATCGCAGTTTGTTGACTAGCGAGAGATTGGATCAAAAGTTGACTCTTCCAGCTCTGGGAGTAGATATTCTAACTGTATAAGATCAGCAGTTTTTCACATTTAAAAAGGGATGTATCACAAGGCTTACGACCTTGAGAGACATCCCTTCTCTTATTTCACTAACGTCCACCAATTCGAATAAGAGTTTTGCCAGTTAGTTTGTCTTATTTGATTTTGATTTTCAGTTCATCCTTCTTGGCTTCTTGTAAATCATCATAGACCTTATCTGGTGTGCCACGAAGTTTTAATACCATTGACTCCGGATGGTCCAACTGATTGCTGCTGAAAGAATACATCATTCCATCTTCCGTTCCGCTCCCGCCTGCCAAGGATAACTTGGTCTGCTTTCCATTCCTGGAGATCGAAATGATCTCGATAGGCCGAACGATCTCGTTGAGCGACAACTTCGTTTTGTAATCAATCTCTTGATTAGGTGCATGGACAAATTTGACCCGAGTTACTAGCGGAGACACCTCCACCTCCGACAACAAGACCTCATAGCCTCCAAGAGTAAAAGTCCGATTAACGTTAATGACTTCCGTTTTAGGGATAGAAAACTTGGGATCAAGAGGGAAAGAAACGTTCATTTTTTTGGAAAATTGATATTTTCGTTCCTTCTCCCCGTTGTCTTTATAACCCACCACATCTGGCACAACTGAAGATAGCTGAAATTGTAGATTCACTTGCTCAGGCAATGGTTTGTCTCGATTTCGATCAATTGTACTTCGACCATAAACGATATGCTTATCCTTCGAAAAATACACACCGCCTGAGCTACCGTTGTCAAGCAAATCGCCTGTCGATGCATCCGTCATCTTCATATTGACAGTCGAATACATCTCCTGCGAAGCATCCGTTTTGGCAGTATACAATACCGTTATTCTATTCTCATCTGCCATAACTGCATTCACAGTAAACGCATATATGCCCGACGTAACCGTCTGATCTACAAATTGCACGTACCCATTATTAATTGCGGATGTTATCGTGGTCTTTTCCATATCGGTTGCCAGCTCACGAAAGGGTTCAAGTACCCCCCAATTGGCTACAGGTTCAGTATATGTTGCCTGTTCCTGCCCATAGCTCCCAAGCGGGCCCACAAGGAACCAACCTGTAGCCAGGACTGTGACCAGCACTGCCGTGATCCATTTGAAACGAACGGTCCTACCTGATCGTTTTGTTCTGGCCTTTGCGAGACCAAGTTGAATTGCCGCAGTCGTGTCCGCCGGATTCCAGTGCTGTTTCTCTCTTTTCACCTGAAATGCGTCTGCAAGAAGTGCTTTCTCCTCCGGGTTAGTGGTCATGCCAATCCCTCCTGTTCTTCATCAACTTGCGCAACTGCTGGAGTCCTTTGTGCTGCCAGGTCTTGATCGTACCTTCCGGTTTGCCGAGGATGGAGGCGATATCCGTCAGTGTCATGTCGTTATAATATTTCAGCAATAATACATGGCGATATTTCGGTTTCACCTTTTGCAAAAGAGATTCCATAGCGATTCGATTATCATCAACGCTGATCATCCAAGACGCGGGAATGCTGTCCTCCAGATCTTCCTTCGCCAGAGGTGTCGCCCGCTTGCGGCGCCTCTGTTCATCGATGCAAACATAGATCAGAATCCGAATGATCCACGACTTGAACGCTTTCTCATTGTTCAGCGTTCGACGCTTGATCCAAGCCCGGCACGTCATCTCTTGTACCGCTTCCAGCGCATCTTGCCGATTACGCAGGTAACTGTAGGCAATGGAAATAAGCGTATCTTGATGCTCCATTATGGATTGCACAAATACCGTCTCATCTTCGATCTGTACATAGATCCTCTGGTTCGTCTCTGCTTTTGTTTCCACCCCGCATCCCTCCTTCTCTCTCTTTCTGTGGTATAAGACGGGTGAGTGAAGCAAACGGTTTTATTATTGGCTCATCAAAAAAAGCTCCGCCAACACCTGAGGGAGCTTTTTACATAAGACTTTCATCGCCAAAATACCGAATGATGACACACATGAACAATCCAAACAAGATCAACTAACTTACAAATTACCGATAACTTCGATCCCGTCAGCCAATTGCAGATGGTTTCCCACCCACACGGTAAACCGATTCAGAAAAATCCGTAATTCAGGATCTGTAACCAGCTGTTGATCCAGCTCTGATAAAATCCCCACCCACACTTCCTTCGTAATCGGATTCTCCCAGCAGGGATCAAGAGCCTTCATCTCTTCTCCAGTTCGAGGATCAGTTAAGGGAAATGCGCGATCCAATGCAGGACGAATATAGTCAAAGTCTTCATTATATATGAACAGCATGTCTTCTATCTCTACTTCAACCGATTCTTCTATGTATAAAGGGGATAAAACAAAACCCACATTCCGCTGTGGACCTTGATACTGATATATGAGCGTAGGGATCGTTCTCTTTGATTGTTTAGCCATAGGATCACTCCTGTTCAAGCAATTTCGCTACTAATCAGAGTTCAAACCAGATTAAATCACCATCAACCTGGCTGGTTTCTCGCTCCATCTGTTGCATCCAGCTCCGCGCCTCTTCACCCCAGATATGAAATAAACAGTAGATATACGACTCCCCATCCTTAATCTCTTCTAACCCGGAAGCCTCTTCTATCCACACTTCAAGGGCTCTCGGCCAGGAAGAATCTTCACGTTTCAGTACAAAACCGTTGGCTTGGTGTTCTAAGCTGTACATGTTGGTAAACGTTAATGCACTTGCCAGACGCTTCACAACTTCAGGTAAAATCGCAGGCTCCGTTGCTCTAATCCCATATTCCCAGCCCAATGTACAACCTCCTTTAGACTTCGTTCGCTCCAGATTGTTGCTTTTGTTCATGCATTTGATGGATCGAACGATCCAACCACAACTCATACCAGTCGAGAAAATGTAGTCGATTCGAATTGCCCCAATACTGATCAGGATAAATTCCATTACGGTTAGCCCGGTCATCAACCCAGACCTCTCCGTAGGAGGCTCCCTTAACAATCAGATTCATGGATATGCCACAGCCAAAATCACTGATGCGCAACATGCCTGCTGACCACTTTGGATCAAAATATTCATGTTCCAGCGCTTCCCATTCCTCTTCTTCCTTGCTGTCATCGAACCAGTCATAGTTCCAGTTCCATGCTTCCGTGAATTGGAAAGGGTCCGAGACCGCGTTCAGCTCATCGTCATAACCAAGCACAGCGTATACGCCATCATCCGGATTTTCCAGACCATAATAAGGTCCTGCACCACCTGTTCCCATATGAAGAAGCCATATCTTATAGTCCTCCGGCAACTCAATTCGCCATTTCTGTTCAAATTGCGCAATATCCTTCTGCGTCCACACAGACGCCATTTCATATTCATGGTTCTCTGCGCCAAACAGGTCCAGATCCGGGTCCAGGCTTCGAAGAGTGATCAACTTTTCACGCATACGCTCAAGTTGTACATTGTACATGGCTTACTTTCCCACCTTTGCTACTGTATTACGTTTGTTCCACGGCGTACCCGCGTTGCTGTAACTCATCCAGTACTACTGCCACATCTCGCTCAGGACACAACTGCTTAATCAGGCTGGCGGTCATCGGTTTTTCTTCATATACTTCAGCTACGGCTTCCAACGGCAGATCCGGCAAGTCATAGTACCCTTTGGCCCAATCAGCGTATTCTTCCGGGTTCTTTTCCAAATATCCCAGCAAAAATTCTGCGCCACCTCTGGCGTCCGCTTTGTCTTCCTCAGCCATCGCCATCTGAATCCAGTTACCAACCTTCCATGGCAAGTCGTTCCCTTCCTGCAATAGGCAAAAGGTCACATCCTCCAGATCCAATGTTTCCTCCTCATCTCGCAGAACAGCCATCAACGTCTCCGGCACTTCATCGTACATGCCCCGATAGATTTCTCCGTCCTCACGAGCATGTGGGCTCAAGGGTGACTCATGATCAAATCCTTTGATCAACGTGCCTGAGTTCGTAAACAAGACATGCAGATGATCACCTGCACCGTTATTGATGCTTCCCCATGCCACACCTGGCTGAAGTTCAGCTTCATAATGATGAACGCGTAGCCATTCTTCCTCCGAAAAGATAATATCCAAAGCAGCGAGTATTCTCATTTGTTTACGCAGGGCATCTGCATTCATCATCGTTATCTCGTTCCATTCCTGCATATGAATCCCTCCTGTTTGTATATGTACACTATATCCGGATTAATTCATCCAGCGTGTTATTTCCCTGAATACTTGGTGTCATGACAATGGTGATCCGACTGGCTTCTCTGGAGACGATACATGCATAATTTCCAGGCTTTAACTGAAACAGAACCCCTTCACACGTCTCATCCGGCTCTAATTCACCGCCAGTGACATCATCCGCCGCCCCCAGATAGACGTGCCCAGACGGAACTTGCAGATGATACACCTTTTCCCGTTCCGCTCCGTGATCTGGATCTGAATCCTCCTCTACATCCTCCAGGCTCCATTCCACCTCATACACTCCATCCGCACCCAGATTCAGGAACAGACAATGACCTGCATTCACCTCAGCCAGCTCATCCACTGGAATGGACCACCAGTCCGAAGTATCCTCGGCACGATGTTTTAACGCTGCTAGATCATAAAGGCACAATGTTGCCGTATCTGTAACCATCTGAAATGTTCCTCTCATATTCACCCGTCCCTTCTGTCTGATCCAGGTCTGACCTCAGAAATATATTCCATCATTATATCAAGCCTGATACACGTGTAAAAGGAACCCATGGACCATCTCTGCTTGCGCAACTCTTCATTTCTTGCTCCAAATGGTCGATATAAGCATAACTGACTTTTTTTGAACCTGATGGAGGAAGCCAAGCCATGTCAATTAACAATAGAAAAGAACCCTTTCGCTACACATTGAAGGAACCAATCCACTTTGAGATCTATATTCTCAGCATCAACGGGGTTAACGCACCAGCCAAACCCATTCAGGCCGAACTCTGTGATATCAGTCGATCCGGCTGTCAGCTGTCATTTCCGCTGTCCCTTCCTGTAGAGAATAACGATATTCGGATTGGAATGAATATGCTGCTCTTTGAAGACCCTCTATATATGGAAGGCACTCTCCGCTGGGGTCAAGAAAAAAATACCTCATGGCATTATGGTGTTCAACTCGAAATGCAGGATGGGAACCAGGACCGTCTCTCTAGAGAGATGCGAATGCTTGCAGGACAAGGCAAAATTATTGTGAAATAGTTAGATGCCATATAGCCTAGCCTGATAGCAAAAAAACAAAAAAACAGCCCAATCAAATTGGACTGTCGCAAGATGAAACTCTTTATGCCGCTTTACTTACTGTCGCTGGTTGTTCCATTTTGGACCAGTTCACGGTTTTTTCAAGAACCAGTGAGACCAATACCCCAATGACGAGACCATTACTTATGATCGGAATGAGGTACATGGGCAAGGTTTGAAAGGCCTCAGCAGGAATATTCATGACTGCAACTCCCGTGAGGACCGGCAGCGCTACACGATAGATCGTTTTAGAATTAAACGTTGTACCTTCAAGCGTTCTTAGTGCCGTGCCGAACATCTGAAGATAAGCCACGAACAAAACCGCACTGCCAACGCTTGGTGGTATTTGTGCAAAAAATGCTGTCACTGAAGGTGTAAGACCTATCATACATAACATCCCCGCTCCAATTATCCAGGCAGCACGACGCAGAATGCGAGTACTCTCCAGGAATCCGATCGATGATGCAAATAAACCAAAGGGCAGCACACCTACACAGGCTGACAACATCGTGAACAGACCCGTTAGCGCATAGGAATGCCTATACTGACGGCTTGTTGTTTCTGTCCGGTATAGTTTCTCAACTGTGCTTAATGTGGTGATCGAATTCGTCATGTTCACCAACCCCACGAAAAATGCAGTAATGACAATACCCGGTTCCCATCTGGGTGCTCCCCACGGAAACAGTTCGAGACCTGCCGGGGCCTGATTAGGCAGTCCGCTATGCTGTCCAGGAAACAATAGACTATAAGCGATCCAGCCTGCCACAATCCCAATCAGGATCGCGTAGTTCCCCAGTTTCCCCCTACCTTTTAATTGAATCCATGCCACCAGAAATGCAATGACAACGGACAATGCGGCAACGGGCAGATCGAAACGACCAAACTCCGTATATCCAATCATACCTTTGAAAAAATTCATGGTTAATTGAATCGTCATTAGAAACAACATGGCACTCTTCACCATAGGTGTGAACAGCTTTTGCAGCACTTGCGCTGCTCCCAGCCAACCCAGAATCACCATCGTTAGTCCCGCTAACAGAAAACCTGCAGCCAGTCCACCGCCAATACGCTCCAGACTCATACCGGCCGATGAAGCAGATACCGTCAAACTTAGCGTCAATCCCCACCATAACCCTGACGGACCATCCATAATCGCATATCGATGACCAAATACGGCTTGAAGAATACACACTGCTCCGGTAAGGATAAATGCGTGCTGCATGGAGGCAGCGATGGCATCCGGAGACAGATGAAAATTATGTCCAATGGATAGCGGAACAACAACGGTATTGGTAAACAGGAAGAAAAACCACTGTATACCTGCCAAAATCAGTGAAGATACGTCCTTCATATTCTTTTGTAAAAAATGCTCTTGATGTCTGTTCATTCGTTCGGAATATCCTTTCACTGTTCTGTATTATAAATGTATAAGTCTCTTCAGACTTGGGTTAATAGTCGTTCCATCTCGGCATACCGATGCCGGCTCGCATGTGCAAGCGGTGTAATCCCGTCCCGATCCGCAATCTTTGGATCTGCACCATATTGCAAAAGCAAGGCAACGATCTGCTGGTGACGCGGCCCGCCATCTCCCAAAATGACCGCTTCCAGCAAGGCTGTCCACCCCAGGTTGTTGATATGGTTCACATCCACATCACTGCGTTTCAGCAGAAGCTCCACAATGTCCACATAGCCCCGATCAGCTGCTGGGATAAGAGCTGTACCGCCAAAACGATTCGTTAACCTCGTATCTGCACCTGCTGTAATCGCCAATTCGACCATGTCATACATACCCTCAGCACTCGCATATAACAGCAGGTTGTCCAATCGTGCATCCCGAAGATTAATGTCGGCTCCGGCATCCACTAACATCCTTGCCGTGTCTATCTTGTTACCGTGCACCGCAGCCAGCAGAGGTGTTCGCCCCAATGCATCCCGTTCATTCAACCGGCTACCCTGTTGTGTGATAAATCGAATGACCTCATCGGTATGGCCCGCTTGCGCAGCATCATGTATTGTTCTAACCACGTTGTTTTATCCTCCAATTCAAGGTCTTTCTCATGCAGTAATATTCATATAGAAACCAAACTCTGTTAGTCAGGTATGCAAATCTAATGTATGGTAACATAAGATCGTAGTATATTAAAAATACATGTTTTGTTGGCTTTCCATACGAATTACATATACATTGCAAGCGAAGGAGAACAACCACTTGGATATCAAACAATGTCGCTATTTCATTGCCATTGCTGAGGAAAAACAGATTACAGCCGCTGCCCGAAGACTTCACATGGCTCAGCCACCCTTAAGCCAGCAGCTTAAGTTAATGGAAGAAGAGCTTGGTGTGATTCTATTTGAACGCAAAGGACGCATGATGGAGCTAACGCAGGCGGGTCGCAGCTTCTATGATTATGCGGTTACCTTGACCAAATATATGGAGGAAGCTGTAATGGAGATGCAAAGTTTCCGTCACGGCATACGGGGCAAACTCACCATCGGCATCAATACCATATCGGATCGCCTGATCCCGCAAGCACTGCAACAGTTTCGCACCACCCATCCACAGGTTACCTATAAAATTCAGCAAAATGAGTCTGCACAATTATGCCGTCTGCTGGAAGATGGCAAAGTTGAACTCGCCTGTGTACGCATGCCCGTCCAGACCGAACGTTATGAGGTGCTGCACCTGCCACAGGAGCGACTCTTCTATATTTCTTCAACACCGCTGGATAGTCCGACAGAGATGGGACCAGGAGCGGAGATGGGGACTTATTTTGAGCAGCTTACAGGTATCCCTCTACTGCTGCCAAGCACAGAAGGACTCGGTATGTTCGAGCTAATTTTGGACAAGTTCCGGGAGCATCAGGTTACCCCCTCCATCATGGGTGAGTGCTCAGACATTAATATGTTGCTGGAACTGGTCCGACTCGGCTTCGCCAGTTCCATCGTGCCTCACACGGTACTACAGCTATATCACGAACACCCATTCCACGTATATCGCATCCATGATCAGCATTCCACGGTTGGCTCGGCGCTGGTCTGGCTGCAGAACCGTTATCTGTCCAAGCCTGCACAACACTTTGTGCAACTGGTCCAGACTATGCTTCCCATGTAAAAGGCTATATGCAAAAAAACAGCAGCTTTACCGGATTACATTCCGGTGAAGCTGCTGTTTCATTTCTATGGTTAAGCTTTAGCTGTGAACAACAAGTCTTTTTCTTTGATCGTAGTGCGACCAGCAGACTCAATGGACTCATACTGATGCATGTTTGTAATAATGACTGGTGTAATCGTCGTGTAACCGGCTTTTTCGATCTGTTCCCGGTCGAACTCCATCAGTACATCACCTACGGCAACCTTCACACCTGCTTGAACTTTAGGCGAGAAGAATTGACCTTTCAACTTCACGGTATCAATCCCGATATGAATCAACATCTCTGCGCCTGTATCACTTACCAGACCAATAGCATGTCCACTCTTCGATAAAGAGAACACAGTTCCGTTGATCGGAGAAACAACGCGGCCTTCAGATGGTTGAATTGCAAATCCTTTACCCATAATCTCTTCAGAGAATGCAGGGTCTGGCACTTCGCTCAGCGGTTTAACTTCACCTGTGATTGGGCTGAATACTTGCTCATCTTGTGCTTTTGCTTCTTCAGCTACAACAGAAGTCGTTGTTGCTGATTTTGCAGGCTCAGCTGCTGGTGCTGCTGGCTCCGATGCATTTTCTTCTTGGAATCCAAGAATGTACGTCAGTACTGCTGCAGCTACGATGGCAATCAAACCACCAGCCAGAGCATAGAGCAGTGTGCTAATTGCTGGACTGATAAATGCTGCCACACTCGGCAGACCTGCTAACCCTGTAATAACGTACGATTTAACATTGAAGATACCCATGAATCCACCGGCAATCGCTCCCCCGATAAGGGCTGCAATAAACGGTTTTTTGAACTTCATGTTGATACCATACATCGCTGGTTCCGTAATCCCCATGATAGCCGTAAGACCTGTGGAATATGCAAGGGATTTGGTTTTGCTATTTCTCGATCTGAGACCTACACCAAATGCTGCGCCACCTTGTGCCAAGTTAGCTGCAAACATCAGTGGAATGATAAAGTCGTAACCCAGTGTTGTCATTGAACCAACAACGATTGGCAGCAATGCATAGTGCATACCTGTAATGATCAGCAGTGACATCGTACCACCAATCAAGATACTTGCGAAGATAGACATGTTATCAAACAACCATGAAATACCACCGGACAAACCATTACCAAGAACCGTACCCAATGGACCTACTGTCATCAATGTCAGTGGAACCATAATCAACAAGGTAACCGTTGGAACAACCAAGAGTTTAAGTGAAGCATGTGTTACACGATCAACGGCTTTCTCTACATATGAAGCAATCCAAACTGCTAGAACAATCGGAATAACTGTAGAAGAATACGTTGCCGCTATGACTGTAATCCCCATAAAGGATGAGTTGTGACCATCGGCCAACAATGCTGTAATGGTCGGATGCATAATCCCTGCTGCGAGCGCTGCGGCAATATACATATTGCTACCCAGTTTACGGGCAGCACTGATTGCCAGAATGATCGGCAGGAAGTAGAATGCACCGTCACCAATCGCCGACAAAATGATATAGGTCGAGCTGGTGTCGGACAACCATCCAAGTGCGACAAAGATGGCCACGATCCCTTTGATCATACCCGCACCCGTAATTGCAGGCAGGATTGGTGTAAACATACCTGAGATGAAGTCGAACAGCGCACTTATTGGATTTCTCTTTTTCTTCTCCCCAGTTGAAGCGCTTGAGGTTGCATTATCTGCGGTTGGTGATTTGGACATGTTGCCAACGAGTGCGTTATACACGATAGGTACATCGTTACCGATGATAACCTGGAACTGTCCACCGTTTTCCATCACGCCCATCACGCCTGGTGTATTTTTTAGCGTCGCTTTGTCCGCTTTTTGGTTGTCATTCAGGTTAAATCTGAGTCTTGTCATACAGTGTGTGACTTGATCGATATTCTCTTCGCCACCAACAAGCTTCAAAATATCCTTGGACAATTGTTGTTTATCCATTGTGTTTTGCTCCTTTTATGTGTAATGAAGGTTAAAAAAAAACCTAAACACTGAATAATGACAAAGCAGAAAAGCTTATCATTATTCAACGTTTAGGTTTTGCCTTTTTAGCAGTAACAATCCCAATTTTATTCAATTGTTTGTTCATTTCTGACAACTCGTTCAATATGAATGGTCAGATACAGTATTTCTTCCTTGGACAACACCCGATTATAGATCTTACGCGTATAGTCACTGATCCTTACTGCACATGCATGTGCTTCCGGATACTGCTTGCTCACCAAGTCATGAAGCGGGTTATCTTCTTCTTTATCTTCAATCGCCGTTCCTTGCAACACACGTTGGGCAAAGAACTTCAGATGAGTTAAAAACCGATAATAACTCAATGAATCTTCATCAAGTTCAATCACAAAGCTACGTCTTACGATGTTAAGTATGTCCTTAACAATGTTTGTAATACTGATCGTTTCCCTCATCTCACCGTTCATCTGGGCATTAACCAGATGCATTGCAATGAATGCGCATTCGTCTTCGGGTAACAGGACACCTAACGTTTCCTCAATAATCTGTAGCGCCTTGAGTCCAATGGCATATTCCTTCCGGTACATGCGCTTGATCTCCCAGAACAATGCGTTACGGATCTGCAATCCTTGACGATGTCGATCGATGGCAAAATGAATATGATCCGTCAGTGAAATGTAGATGCTCTCATGCAGCTTCTCACCTAACACCGTCTCGGCATAACGGATAATCTCATCCGAGCACTCGACATATTCAACCGGGATATCAGACAGGAGTGTTTTAAGTTTCTGTGATACTTCCTTACTTTCAAGCGAGAATATTTTTTCGACGAGACTTTCGTCAATCGATTCACCAGTATGCTTTTTGAAGGCAATTCCACGTCCCATAACGACCAGTTCGTTTCCTCCCGGATCAATTACGGTAACTACGTTGTTGTTCAGCACCTTCTCAATTTTCATTTCTTCACATCACCTTGCACCGTCAAAGTAGTAAAAGGCAAAACCAAAGCAGGTCACGAAATATGCCCCGCTTCTGGTTTTGCCTGATTGAACAGTAACAATCCAGTATTCATTAGCCTTAGGCCCATCTTACCATATAATTATCCATATGACAATGTTTTTGTGAAAGCGGTTAATGTGCGTTAATGTGACATAAAAAGGTGCTAGTACAACTATGCTTATAGAACTAGCATTTACTCGTTACTGTTCTTAAGACTTGCGCCATTTGTACTAATAACTTCCTTGTACCAATGGAATGATTTTTTCTTGTAACGATCCAATGTTCCTGAACCATCATTGTTGCGGTCTACATAGATGAAACCATAACGTTTCTTCATCTCTGCTGTTGAAGCACTTACCAGGTCAATACAGCCCCATGACGTATAACCCATCACTTCTACGCCATCCTCAAGAGCTTCGCCAACCTGTACCAGATGGTCATTCAAGTATTGAATACGGTAATCATCGTTCACGGTTTTATTGCCATCTTCGTCCGTGATCAGCTCATCGACTGCACCCAGGCCATTTTCGACAATAAACAATGGTTTTTGATAACGGTCCCAGTATTTGTTCAAGGTTACGCGCAGTCCTTGCGGATCGATCTGCCAGCCCCACTCACTCGCTTTCAGATAAGGGTTTTGCACACCTGCGAACAGGTTTCCTTTTCCTTCGATACGTTTCTCGGGATCACCAGTCTCACAGATACTTACATAATAACTGAACGAGATAAAGTCTACGGTATGCTTCAGAATTTCAGCATCGCCATCTTCAAACTTAATATTGATATTATTCGCTTTGAAATAACGATTAATGTATTTTGGATAATAACCACGTGCATGGATATCAGCAAAAATATCATTGCGCTGTTCAGCATGCATCGCTGCAACCACATCATCTGGATTCGGAGTCAGCGGATACGTAGGCATGCTCAGTACCATACAGCCAATTTTGGCTTCAGGCATAATTTCATGTCCCAGTTTCACTGCTAACGCACTGGCTACCAATTCATGATGGATTGCTTGATACAGATCTTGTTTGGACAGTTCTGCTTTTGGCGTATAGATTCCGCCGCTCATGAATGGCTCTTCCAGAATGGAGTTGATTTCATTGAACGTCAGCCAGTATTTCACTTTGCCTTTGAAACGGTTGAAAAGAACTGTTACATAACGCTCGTAGAAATCGATCATTTTACGGTTAACCCAGCCATCATATGTTTTGGACAAATGCAGCGGTGTCTCATAGTGAGAGATCGTTACGAGTGGTTCAATCCCGTATTTGTGACACTCATCGAACAGGTCATCATAGAATTGCAGACCTTTCTCATTTGGCTCCAGTTCATCACCTTTAGGGAAGATCCGGGACCAAGCGATGGATGTACGGAATACTTTGAAGCCCATTTCAGCAAACAATTTAACATCCTCTTTGTAGCGGTTATAGAAATCAATCCCGATCAGTTTCAAGTTATCTTCTGTAGGTGCTTCTGTTCTAGGTGTTGTAATCCCGTGTGGCATGACGTCCTGGACAGACAGGCCTTTGCCATCTGTATTATAAGCTCCTTCAAGTTGGTTGGCTGCTACAGCGCCGCCCCATAGGAAGTCTTTCGGAAATGGTGTAGTCATATCAATCATTCCTCTCTAATTAACGATATTTTCATTCTTTGTCTAAACGCATTACTCTATCCTTTGCCGACAGGAAAAAGCGGACAATCTCCAACTAAAAGGGCAGTCAGGAACATCAGGTTCCTTGAATGCCAACTTTCGCGTTAGGTTTTGCCCGCTCTTTTTATGCGGTAACAATCCTGGAAACGAGAGAACTACAGCTGCTCACCATTGCTGGAGATTACATTTTTGTACCAGTCGAATGAATCCTTTTTGGAACGTTTGAGAGTTCCGTTACCCTCGTCATCCAGATCCACGTAGATGAAACCATAACGTTTGGACATTTCGGAAGTGGACATGCTCACAAGGTCAATCGGGCCCCATGCTGTAAATCCAATCAGATCGACGCCATCTTTGATGGCTTCTTTCATTTGTTCGATGTGTTTTTTCAGGTAATCCACACGATAGGAGTCATGGATCGAACCATCTTCTTCAACTTTATCATAGGCACCCAAACCATTTTCCACGATGAACAATGGTTTCTGGTAACGATCCCAGAAGTTGTTCAGGGTTACGCGCAGACCGATCGGATCGATCTCCCAGCCCCAGTCGGACGCTTCCAGATAAGGGTTTTTCACACCGCCAGTCAGGTTGCCGGATGTCTCTGCTTCGTTGGCAGAAGCGGATTTGGTCACGGACATGTAGTAACTGAAGGAGATGAAATCAACGGTATTGTTCAGCAAGATCTCGTCATCGCCTGCTTCTTTTTGGATCACGATGTCGTTTTCTTCAAAATAACGAGCCATGTAGTTCGGGTATTTACCACGAGCATGCATGTCCGTGAAGAAGAGGTTGATCTGATTCTCGTGCTGAGCCAGACGAACATCTACCGGATTACATGTTGCTGCATAAGTTTCCATACGAGCAAGCATACAGCCGACTTGGGAACCAGGGATAATTTCGTGTGCAAGCTTCGTAACCATGGCACTTGCTACAAATTGATGATGAAGCGCTTGATACGTCGTCTGCAGCTTGTTGTCCACTTTATCGATCAGAATGCCGCCGCCAGTGTATGGGCTGAACAGCATTACGTTAATCTCATTGAACGTCAGCCAGTATTTCACTTTATTTTTATAACGGTTAAACACCGTTTCTGCATATCTAACATAGTGCTGAATTACTTCACGGCCAGCCCAGCCATTGTATTTTTGCGTCAAGCCAAGCGGAGTCTCGTAGTGAGACAATGTAACGAGTGGCTCAATACCGTATTTCAACAATTCGTCGAATACTTCATCGTAGAATTTCAGACCTGCTTCATTTGGCTCTTGATCATAACCGTTCGGGAAAATACGTGCCCAGTGAATGGACAAGCGGAATACTTTGAAGCCCATCTCAGCGAACAATGCAATATCTTCTTTAAAGTGATGGTAGAAATCAATACCAAAACGTTTTGGGAAACGTTCTTCAATTTTGCCAGAGAGAATCTCTTCAATTCGGGAAGAGGAAATTTCCATGGCATGTCCGCCTGTACGCTTCTCTTTCGGAACATGAGCAATCATGTCCGCTGTGGAAAGACCTTTGCCGTCCTTATCGAATGCACCCTCCAATTGATTGGCAGCTGTAGCGCCACCCCACAGGAAGTTTTCGGGGAATCCCTTTTTTGCCGTGGTCATAAACAACAACCTCTTTTCGAAATTTATTTTGGTTTTTCCAGGTGAAAATGGTGTGATTTAGAGCAGAAAACAAGAAAAACCTAAACTCAAGGTAAAATAGCACCAAAAAAAGGGGCCTTCATTTCACCATCAGTTTAGGTTTTGCCTGTCTTCACAGTTACAATCCATCAAAAGATGTTATTGCGTATTCTGTTGTGTTTGCTCTTGTAATGTAAGCGTAACATATCTATTTTGCAAAATCAACTTCACTGGATCATAGGATCGTTCGCACACTCTCACCATCGAAAAAATTAACGCGGCATACGCATAATCGCCGCCCTTAATGCCCGCGCTCCTTCCTCCGTTTCCAGGTAAACAGCGGGACTTTGGTCCCCTAAAGCCGGGATATCTTTCGCCATCCATTCAAAAGCGTACTCCCCCATTTCACACAAAAGCACCCGACTTATATCTGCCGGAATCCCTTGTAATCGCGCACGTTTTACCCACGCGGGGTCCATCTTTTGTCCAAGTTCTTCAAACAGTTCGGAAAATGAGTCCCAGCTTGCCTGATTAAACTCCTTTAAATAGATACCTTTCATACTCATGTAATTTCACTCCCTGGATTGCAATTAATAACACCGAAGTCCTATCTGACACAATTCATCCTTAAGCCGCTTGAATCCGTTTCTGTAACAGGTAGACTTAATTTTAAATGTTTTTCGGGGGAAAGAACAGTCAAGGAGGATTCAATAATGACTCAGGAAGAAAACACATCCGGTTGGGATGCGATTGATCAATCCATGCGTGAATTGTATGGGGAACAAGAGCCAAAACACTACGGCACTGCCCTTCCGTATATGCTCGGAGGTCCCGATCCACTCGATGGCATTAGCGTTTATGAGGTGAACACACCTATGCCTCACTGGCATTTTGTCACCTACGGTTTCTCTGAATTATATGAAAAAGAGATGCAGGATGCATCCAAGAGCGGGTATGGATTCGAACTCACCTTTCGTCTTACGCGCACTGAAGAAGTAACTGAACCGCCAGCCTGGGCGCTGAATCTGTTACAGAATGTAGGACGTTACGTGTTCAACAGCGGAAATATCTTTCAGCCAGGAGATTACATGGACGCCAACGGTCCGATCTGCCTAGAGTCGGATACACTGCTGACTGCTCTCTCGTTTATTGAAGACCCGGATCTACCCGCGATCTCTACGCCTAATGGTTCAGTGCAATTTATTCAGATGGTTGGCATTACAGGTCGGGAACTGGAAATGATTCAAAGCTGGAATGCTCGTGGCTTCCTGTCTGCCTCCTCCATGTTCATGCCCAAATATGTGACCGATCTGATGAGAAATTCGTACGCAGATATTCCTTCGGTTATACAAGCGGTTGAGGATGGAATGGAACAGGACGGGTCCAGCACAGCCTTTTTATTCATACAACAACTGGCCTGGGAGTCTCCTCGCAAAAAATTGCTGCAAAAATCGGTTCCGGCCAAACTCCAGCTTGGAGCCAAACAAGCCTTATTAGTTGGCACCATCCTTCGTAGCAGAATTTCGAAAGGTGCCTCTCTATCCTTGATCGGACCTGATACTAATATTTTGTTCGAAGCAGGAGAACAACCAGCCGTATTGGAATCGGACAGACAAGTTACCCTGACGGTGAACAAACAAATTGTTGAGGAGCTGGCAGAGAACCTTCGCCCGGTTGAAGGAACATTCGAGATAACTTCATTGGATCATATTCTCGTTCAGATTGTTAGAACAGAAATCAAGGACCAGGAAGGACATGTCATTCAAACGATTGGGTGAGAACTGTGCAGCAAGGAGGAAACAACATGCCTGCCATTACATTTGCATCACGACACGAAGAGCCCCCGACTTGCTCGCATGCAGCAGGAACGGCTCCGTTCGACTATTTACCGAAATCCAGTCTGGATAGGCTTCGCAAAATCAATCATTTCCTGATTCATGCATTCCAGAACAGCCTCTCGGATATTAAAGAGAATTTAACGGGCACTTATCTTTTTCTACTCACAGATATGGACGGTGTGCTTCTCTCCATGGATTATAGTCCAGATCTGGAAACTGTCGTAGAAGGTTCACCCATTCGTCCGGGCATGATCTTCACCGCACAGAGCTGTGGAGTAAACGCCATATCAGAAACGATGGACAGCAGCGAGCCTGCACTCCTGCTACCCGAGCAGCATGAAAGTCCTTATTTTCAAAGTTGGCATTGCTACGCTGCCCCTCTGTCCATGGGATCGCAGCATTTCGGTTATCTGGATGTATCCACCATTAACGCGGATATGCAGGGCGAGCTAATTGCTATTGCCAAGCTGATTCCTGCATATATGCAGAACAGTTACCAGAATCAGCAGGCTGCTGAACCTTGCCACAAACCGGCGGTGGAGTTCACTGAGCGTCAGTTAACCATTCTCGAGATGATAGCCGGTGGCCTCACGGTAAAAGCCATTGCTTTGAAATTAAAGATCAAGGAATGCACCGTGAATCATCACAAAAAAGTAATTTTCAACAAATTAGGTGTGCAATCCAGCACAGAAGCTGTTTCAATTGCCAGCCGAATGTCTTATGTATAGAAGACCCCTATAGATTCCTATAGGTAGTATATGAGAACGTTTGTGCTACAATTTAGGAAGCAGGCAACATGTAGAGAGATAGAAACAAACACACACACATTTCAGGAGGGTAATATGACAATTCCAAAAAAAGCTTCTTTATTCGCCATGCTCATTATGATTATGCTGGTTGCAGCCGCTTGCGGTGACAAAGCAGATAACACAGCCGCAACAAAAGAGCCTGCCCCGACAGAAAAAACGACGGGGACTGATTCTGATACAGCGAATACAGAAGAAACAGAGAACACAGAACCAGCAAGCGAAGAGTCCAAGGAAACCAATAATTCACAAGACGTTGAGCTGGGGACTACAGAAAAAGGTTCTTACACCAATGACTATTTCGGCGTATCTCTGAAATTCCCGGAAGCTTGGGAGTTCCAGGATGCTGCTGGCATGAATGAGCTGACAAGTGCTTCATCCGAAGCGATTGCTGGTGATGATGAAACAAAGAAAAAACAAATTGAACTGTCTCAGACCAAAACATTGAATCTGCTTATGGCTTCAAAGTACCCATTGGACGGAGGTCAAGTTGGCCCTTCCGCTATGGCCATTGCTGAGAAAGTAAGCTTGTTGCAAGGCATTCGTACAGGTAAAGACTACCTGGAAGCAACCAAAAAATTCATGGTGGATAGCCAGTTCCCTTATGATTATAAGGAAATGACAACGGAAACCATCGGTGGTAAAGAGATGGATCTGATGCAAATCACGATGGATCCAGGTGACGGTTCAACCATTACTCAAGATTACTATAGTACAATTATTGAAGGATATGCTTTCAACTTCATCTTCACTTACATGGATGATAAGACCAAAACCGAGGTTGATACCATCAAGAAATCGGTTCAATTCAAATAATCGCTTTTGATTACTGCCATTATATGAAGAACATATAACTCAACCCCGATAACGATCTATGGAGATCATCGTCGGGGTTCTTTTGTCGTTGAAAAAGACTATATATTTCACTATCTAGCCAGATATGGCAACCCAATGTCCTTCCGTGACTTCTACCCATCTGGAATGCTCCAGATTATAACGGTCCTCTACTTCCACATTTTCTCTGGCTGCTTCTTTGACAACATGCCTCTTTTTCTTCGCTTCGATCGCCGGATCAGGCACAGGAATAGCGGACAGCAATGCCTTGGTATAGGCATGTTGCGGGTTGGAATAGAGTTCTTCACTCTCAGCCAGCTCCACAATTTTCCCGTTATACATGACAGCTACTCGGTCACTGATATGTTTGACCATGGACAAGTCATGCGCGATGAAGAGATACGTCAATCCGAGTCGCTGCTGTAACTCTTCAAGCAATTGAACGATCTGAGCCTGTATCGACACATCCAGTGCAGACAATGGTTCGTCACATACGATGAATTCCGGCTCCACAGCCAGAGCTCGAGCTATACCGATCCGCTGTCTCTGTCCACCTGAGAATTCATGTGGATAACGCTGCGCATGGGTAGGATCAAGACCCACCATCTCCAGTAGTTCCTCCACCCGCTTCTCCCGCTGAGATGCTGTACCTGCAAGTTGATGAATATCAAGGGCTTCTCCAATGATATCCATAATCCTCATTTTGGGATTCAGCGATGCATAAGGGTCCTGGAAAATAATCTGCATATGTCTGCGCATCGTTTTCATCTCCGAAGCGGACAGACGATTAAGCGGAACTCCCTTAAACAGGACATCCCCACCTGTTGGCTCATGCAATCGAAGAATGGCACGCCCCGTGGTCGATTTACCACTGCCGGATTCTCCCACAACGCCGAGTGTCTCTCCTTGACGAATATGGAAACTGATATCATTCACGGCCTTTAAGGTATTGCCTTTCCCCAGATTAAAATGTTGTCTGAGTGATTTCACCTCAAGTAACGGCTGATCATCCTCCAGATCTCTCTGGACCAATGATACCGGTTTGGGCTTTTTCTTCTGATCCAGACGTGGTAATGCATTCAGAAGTCTGATCGTATACGGGTGTTTGGGATTAGCAAAAATCTCTGTTGTAGTCCCGGTTTCCACAATCTGTCCTTCTTTCATAACAACAACCCGATCACACATGCCTGCCACTACGCCCAGATCATGCGTGATCAGGATAATCGATGTGCCCAGTTGGTCCTGCATATCTTTCATCAAATTAAGAATCTGTGCCTGAATTGTAACGTCCAGTGCGGTTGTAGGCTCATCGGCAATGAGCAATTCAGGGCGACAAGCAAGTGCAATACCGATCATGACCCGCTGGCGCATGCCTCCGGAGAATTCATGCGGATACTGGTTGTAACGTATTTCGCTGCGAGTTATCCCTACCCGCTCCATCATGGCAATCGCCTGTTTCTTGGCTTCCCTTTTGGACACCTTCTGGTGTTTGATCAGACTTTCGGATATCTGTTTCCCTACTTTAATGGTCGGATTAAGGGAACTCATCGGGTCCTGAAAGATCATACCAATATCACGCCCACGGATGCTTTCCATCTCTTTCTGCGTTTTATTGGCCAGGTCGACCCCTTTAAACAGAATCTCTCCATTTTTCATCTGTGAAGGCGGCGATGCAAGCAGCCTCATAATGGAACGTGCGGTTACACTTTTTCCGCTGCCTGATTCTCCTACAATGCCCAGCGTCTCGCCTTTGCGCACTTCAAAACTCACTTCTCGCACTGCCTGAAACTCACTCTCTCCTGAGTGAAAAGAGACCGATAGATCATTAACTTTCAGTAAAGGTTCCATGTCATCACCAGCTCTCATCCGTTTTTTCACATTCACTCATCTCATATGTATACCATTTAATTCCTTGACAATTGTTTAGACCCTAAATAATATATACTATATCAATCGGAATAATGCAATTTAAACCTGAATGAAAGGAGGCACGCTTGGTTTGAATCTTGCAGAAGGCAGCAGACTCTCGCGGTTGGTGCACAATTTAAGTTTTATTTATGGCAAAATGCTGCTTCATCCTTCCTACCGATATGTTCTGTTAATTCTTGGATTACCGATCAATCTGGTCGTGTTTCTAATATGGCGTTCGAATCGAAAAAATGACGGCTGGGTAGCTGCCAGGCAGACGGCTGAGCAAGAACTGCTCGCTTCTTCCTATCGGAACAAGCTGAAGTTGGAAGTGGAAGAACAGCTGCGGCGCAAACATCGTTTTTTCCAGCAACAGGTCAGTGAGGAAGAATTCAGACGTCAGACCGAGGAATGGTTGGAAGAAACGGTTCAGAAAGAGTTGAAGGAGCGGACTTCTCGCATACTTCAGGAACAGGGAAGTCAACGTCTTACGATGGCCGATATATTCCACACCCTTATCGACAAACCGTGGTTTTTCTCGATATCCATTATTCCCGGCTGTCTCATGTATGGCATCCTCTTTTTGTATGGAAATCCTTATCTAAAGTACATATTTGAAAGAATACTGATGACGGTATTTGTCATTCTGGGCGTAGCCACACTCGTATTTACGATTTTGTATCTGTCTCCGTTCAACCCGGCAGCTAACATTCTCGGAGAGACAGCAACACAGGAACAGATTGCAGCATTCAATCAGGTGTATGGCTTGGATCAGCCTTATCTTACACAGCTCTGGAACAATATTAAGGGAGTTGCTCTCTTCGATCTTGGCAAGTCTTTTGCAGGAAATGAAGACGTAACAGCAACGATTGCAAGAAAGTTTCCGATTACATTGACTCTCGCGGTCATCTCCCTGCTGTTAGCACTTGTCATTGCATTACCCATCGGTATTATCTCAGCGATTAAGCCTAATTCATGGTTCGATTATACGTTTATGTTTATCGCTCTGATTGGATTATCGATCCCGAATTTCTGGCAAGGACTTATTTTCATTCTGAACTTTTCCATCAAATTGCAGTGGCTTCCCGCTACCTTCAACCCGCAAAATTGGCTTTCGATCATTATGCCAACCATTGTGCTGGGCACGGGACTTACGGCTGCGGTGGCACGGATGACTCGATCTTCCACACTGGAAGTCATTCATGAGGATTATGTGATGACTGCCCGCGCCAAGGGGTTAAGCGAACGTCAGGTCATGCTGAAACACGCTGTACGTAATGCATTGATTCCAATTGTAACGGTGGTTGGACTCCAATTCGGAGCCATGCTGGGCGGGGCAGCAGTGACGGAGAAAGTATTTAATATCAGCGGTCTCGGCAGTTATATTGTGGATAAACAATTTATCCCCGATATTCCGAGTATCATGGGCGGAGTAATCTACACAGCAATTACGATCTCCATTATCAATGTAGCGGTTGATCTGCTGTACGCTTTTATTGATCCAAGAGTGCGCTCCAAGATGAAACAATATTAAAGTGTGTTGAACTACCTCTTAAAGCAGGTGTATTATGACAAACTCGTCCTTAACACAAGAAATGCGTTTCCGGCTTAAGTCTTCTCGAGAATACAGTCAGGCCAGCTTCGCCTGGATCACGTCCCTTCTCTTGACTGCCTTGTTGCTGTTCAACAGTTATGACTGGAGCGGGCAGGCGTTCAAACCATTTCTGCTAACGATACTTGGGATCTATGTATTCTTCACACTGGTTCAAAGTATCATCACCCTTCGGATTCGAAAAGACTTGATCCGAACTGGTACGGTCACTGCTCTGACTCGCAGGATCGCCTGGGTTCAGCTACTTGCTATCATTTCTGGCAATATATTTATCGTAACGGCAGCCTTTCATCTGATTCGAAAAGCCAGGAATGTGGAGTATACCTTTGCGGTGTATATGCTGTTAACCCAGCTGTTCGTTATCGGTGTATCTGCGTTAAATGTTTTCAAACCCTATGTGGCTGATAACTTTCTGCCAGCCATGGCAGTGCTCATATTTATTCTCGTCATTGACCTGGTCGTACTGATTATCGTATCCCGATATAACGCGGCCTCTATCCTCCCTCTCTGGATGATCGGTGTCAGTGTAGTACTGATTCTGTCCTCGATTACAGGCAATGTATTTGCACTATTGCTCGGCATTTCCATTATCGGACGAATTCGCAGACAGGGGAAACAAAAATCAAACTTTTGGAACGATCTATGGGAGCGCCTTGCTCCAAATATGACTGCCATGTCCGGTTTGTTTTTTATCATTTTTCTGTTCTCGATATCGATCTGCAGCTTTTTTACCTTTGACTACAGCATGGCTGTGGAAAATAACTATTCGGCTCTGCTTCAATCCCCATCCCTCGCGTATCCCTTGGGAACGGATGACTTCGGACGATGTTTATTTTCCCGGATTGTATTTGGTGCCCGAATCTCCTTAATCGTAGGTTGCATGTCGACCATCATTCCTGTGTTAATTGGTGGAGTCCTCGGAGCATTCTCCGGCTTCTACGGAAGGCATACGGATAACATCATCATGCGGCTGCTCGATATTCTCTATGCCATTCCGGGAATTCTGCTCGCCATTGCGATTATTGCGGCGTTTGGAGCCAATACGGTCAATCTCATTCTGGCGCTGAGTCTGGGTTCGATTCCAACTTACGCCCGTACCATGAGAGCCAGTGTGCTCTATGTTTCTACTTTTGAATTTGTGGAAGCTGCACGTGCACTGGGGTACAACAATCGTACGATTATTTTCAAACACATTATTCCCAACTCCCTTGCGCCCATGATTATCAAATCCACACTCACGATTGGTGGAGCCGTTATTGCTACCAGCAGTTTGAGTTATCTGGGACTCGGCGTGGAGCCGCATATTCCGGAATGGGGTAACATTCTGAAGCTCGGCAGTACATACCTGGAAACCCACTCTTATCTGGCGATTTATCCAGGCTTGGCTATTATTCTGCTGGTTCTTTCGTTTAACTTTCTCGGTGACGGTCTTCGTGATGCGCTTGATCCCAAGCTAGAAAAGGCCTAAATGATTTGTTGAAATGAATGATATAGAAAAAAGAAATCACACATCACACATTCAAGATATGGAGGGTAATCCCATGAAAAAACGTACACTAATCTCATTGTTATTAATTCTCGTCATTGTGATTTCCGGCTGCAGTGTAAAAACTAAAACCGAGTCCCAGGCGGAGACGGCACCAGCGGATACAACAGAAACTGCACAAAAACCGGTAGACATTGAACTGCTCGCCATGAGCTCTTCCGAAAATGATGTAAACATTGTACGCGACCAGCTGACTAAAAACGGCTTCAATGTGAAGCTGAACCTGCAGCCTGATTACGGTAGCTTCAAATCCCAGCAGGATGCAGGGAATTATGACATCGCCTTGTCCAGCTGGACAACGGTAACGGGAAATCCCGATTATGCGGTACGTTCCCTTTTCAAAACAGGTGGAGATTACAGTATCCTTGCAGATGGGGAACTTGATAAGCTCATCGATCAGGCAGCTACTCAAACTCCAGATGAGTACAAAGACACGTACAAACAATTGGAAGATCGCTTGGTAACTGACCAGGCGTATATCGCTCCTTTGTACATTTCCCTGAAAAGTCAGGCTGTGAACAAAGACATTCTGAATGTTGACACGGTTCGTCTCTCCAAATCCCGCGCCATGGCTTGGGAACCGATTGAGTTCAAGGACAGCTCCAAAAATGCCAAAGATCCGTTGATTCTGACGCAAAGTGCATCCGTACTGACTTCCCTTGATCCGATCAAAGGAAACGACGGCTCCATCAACCAGTTGAATACCAATATGTATGTACGTCTCGTTAACTTGACGGATGATGATCAGCTGACAGCAGAAGGATCACTGTCCCATAATTTCAGTATTGCTGAAGGTAATTCGGACTACTACTTCATTCTCAGAGACGATATCAACTTTGCGAAGATTGATAACAAAAAAGCTGTAGATACAGGAGAACGTGTCGGTGCAGATGATGTGATCTTCTCCCTGGATCGTGCTAAAAATAAAGATTCCGTTCCGGATCACCGGACGTACAGTCTGCATGAACACATCAAAGAAGCTGAGGTTGTAACGGATCTGAGTGCATTACAATCCATCAAACAATCCAGTGGTAACGGCACGATCCTCGAAGCATTGGAACAAGGATTGGGCAGCAAAATTACAGAACTCGTAACGGACAAAACCAAAGCAGATAATAGCGCAGGTAAATATCAGGTCGTTAAACTGACAACAACTGAACCTTTCCCGCAAGTACTGAACTACCTGGCTCACCAATCTGCGGGTATCGTGTCCAAAAAACAGGTGGAGAGCATCAACACATATGATGTAGCTTCCTTTGACGTCAACAAAGATATTCCTTACGGTGATCAGAACACGGTGACTGAAGGCGCAGCATACAATAACACCCTTTATACTAGCGGACCTTATATTTTATCTTATAAAAATGACTATGAAGCTGTATTCTTGCAAAATCCGGGATACCGCAAAGGCACTGAATATGCACCAAAAATTGCTCAGGTCAATGTCCGGTTCATCGCGGATGCAGACAGCGCCCTCTCTGCTCTTCGCAGCAGTGAAATTCATTTATACTACGGTGTGCCTGAAACCAAGTATGACATTATCAAAAATGACAGCAAATTGCATCTGCAAAGCATTCCAAGCAACGCCGTTTCTTATCTCTTGTTCAACACGGCCAACCGTGATGTGGCCAAGAGTAGTGATTTGAGAAAAGCCGTACTGTACTCCATTAATCAGGATGAAATTTTGAGTTTCTACAAGAATAACAAACTCAAAGCATACTCCACAGTAAGCCCGCTCGTTCCGACCGGGAATGAATTGAAAGCTGATCCTGCAAAAGTAAAAGAATTCTTGAGCAACTATAACGCCTCCAAATAAACGTATACCAAAAAAGGCTGTCACTGGATCATCTACCGATCCTAGTGACAGCCTTTTTATTCTTCCAGCACACGGCAATCTGCCAGAACATCGGGGTAATTTCGCATGCTGTCCGCTTCTGTGATTTTGCGAATAACTTTGCACGGTACGCCTGCTGCAAAAGAATGCGGTGGAATATCACGGGTCACCACGCTACCTGCTCCGATCACACAGCCGTCTCCAATCGTTGCGCCCCCGCACACTGTGACGTTTGCCGAAATCCATACATCGTTTCCAATCGTGACCGGTTTGGCATAACATAGCGACTTCACATCACCGTTCTGATCCATCATCCGTCTCCGCTCACGGGCAATCATGGGGTGAACAGGAGTGACAATCGTAACGTTCGGTCCAAAACTGGTATAGTCCCCAATCGTCACTTGCGCATCGTCTTGTATCGTCAGATTGTAATTACCGAAGAAGTGATCGCCTATCCGGGTATGCACACCATAATGAAAGAAGATGGGACCTTGCAGGAATCCCCCTTTACCGATCTGCCCCAGCAGCTGTTGCAATATCTGATCCCTTTCCTCCGTCTGTTCCTCAAAGGTCTGACTGTAACGCTGACTGAGATTATGGGCCCGCCTTTTGATGGTCTTTAATTCCGGATCACTTGGACTAAACAATATGCCCTTCATGATTCTCTCTTCTTCACGCATGATGAATCCTCCTCAACACAAGTTAGCTTATCAAAAAAAAGCCACAGACATGGCCTGTGAGGTTATAAAGCTTCTGATAGAATGCTTGATTTCAACGCCTGAAGAACCATTCCCCTTAACCCAGCATCAAAATCATGTTGAAACGAGTCCAGATGTACGATCTCGGGCAATGACGGCATGGGATGCTGCTCCATGTACTGTTTCCACGCCAAGTCCAGTTCTTCTCTCTCCACACGTTCCTGATAAATGACAATCTGGTGCGGGGCAACGACGGCATTGATCGTTTGCAGAATATGACATACCTGCACTACTAAGTCGTCTTTGCTCATGTCACGTTTCCAATCTGGTGAATAAGGAAGATACTTGATCTCACCAAACATCCCGTTTTTCCCGCGGATCATCTGTCCATTCAACATCATGCCCATACCCGGCGGATATCGGTTCGGAAAATAAACGCCTGCTACACTCTGTTCCTTCATATCAGCATGCTGTGTACAGTATCCGCTAATCGCTGCATTCACATCATTCTCCACGAGAACTTTCAGTTGGAACTCGCTCTCGATCTCCCGTATCAGATGTGAATGGATAAGCTCTTCATGACTGCTCACCGTGATGTCCCCGTCCACAGCTTGTCCCGGAATACCGATGCCAATCATATCAATGGAGGGGTACTCCGCAACGAAACGCGCGATAAGTTGCAGCACATGCTGTTTATCAAAAGCAGGCAGGATGCTCTCTTCCTTCAACACAACCTTATTCTCCAGATTCATGACCGTTGCCGAAATCAACTCCTGGCCTTTCATCTCTTTGATGTAAAGAACCAAAGCAAGCTTGAAATTATAATTATATCGATATGCCTGAGCAGGACGACCGCCGTTAGAGGGAACCACTTTATCCTGGAACAACTCTCCGCCATCACATAATTCCTGAATCAGGGCATTAATGGTAACCACACTAAGATTGGTTAGTAAAGCTAATTGCGGTTTGGTCGCCGTCTCAATCTGCTGCATGACTTCACGCACATTATTCAAATTGATGTATTTCATCATTGTAGCGTTGGCTTTTTTCATAACCCTCTCGTTTCTACTCTGGTTCAATGGAGCCAAAGCAATGGTATGGATGTCATTCACACCATATCATAACATAATGCCTTACTCGAACACATGAGTTCCATCGTGCTGGCGATGGATCGAAATCGGCAGAGCTACTTGGTTCACTCAAACAAATCATCCATAGACTTCACAGGCTTCACTTCAATTGGTTGCTTGGACAAGACCATACTGGCATAGGTACCTGCCCAGATTATAACTGCCATAATAACGTAGACCATCCATACTTACCTCCCTGTTTCATGCGGATTATAATTTTGCGATACTTACCACATGTGACTATTCCTTCAGTTAATAAATATACTTTATAAAGTGTATTACGTAAGTATGCGAGGACAATAGTTCTTTGTCAATATAATTTATCCGATTCCCTTTCCGTCCAAGAAACAAGTAGAAAGCATTACTACAACAACACGTATCATCTCGATGCCCATAATAAATAGCTGCCGACAGAATCATTCAACGATTCTGTCGCCAGCTATTTGTTCAACAAGCGAGCAGTTTATTTCGAATAGATTCGCTGTACCCCGGGCAATAAGGTCACAACTTGAATACCCACTCCCCATGCAAAATAGACCAAGTGAATAATAGAGACATCCTGAATCCAGTACACCTGCACCATAATCCAGATGATGAGAGCAAACCCCGTATACAAGGATAAAGTCCAAGCCCAATAGCGGTCAGGATAGAGATTCAGTCTCTCAGCCGGCCCCCAATGAACGTAGCGGATGAGCGAAACAGCAATCGTTGTAGGCATCACGCCAAGAACCAGCAATAGGATGATCCCCGGGAACAAAAAACTGGCAAACGGAGAATTCTCCAACAAAGATGCGGGCAAATTCACCATACTTCCGGATGGGTCTATGATTAAAATGACGCCTCCAACGATCGCCCCAATTCCCAGCATTCCATGCATCAAAATGAGTAACCACGATCTGCCTATACGCTGCTTCATCATGAATTGCTCCTTCCGTCCTCTCGTTTCTCAACCTCATACAGTCATTCTTAGGCGGATTATTATCAAACCCTCTAGTACCATTCTCACACATGCCGCGTATTGTTCCTGTGCTTCTTTTCACTATATTGATCTCGAAAATCATTTGTAATGGAAAAACTTGATAAAAGAACGTACGTTCGGTATAATGGGATTATCCTGAATAAGCGAGAGGCAGATATGGACGACAAATTTATTAAGGAATTACGCGAGATTAGTCGGGATGACAGACGAAGATCGGAATTTATGATTCAAGGATTGAAGGAAACACTGCAAGAACGTAAAGGAGAGGGCTTGCTGAAGCGCTGGATACGACGTAAGAAAACAGAGAAAAAAATCTCTCAAAGATTTAATCAAGATCCTCACTCGGATCAAAAGTAACAACATAAAAAGGAGGCGTATTACGCCTCCCTTGCTATTTACATATTTTTTGAATCATTTAGACTTCGTTAGTTGTGACTTAACCCATATGAACTAACGTTTCCCGTTAGCACAATAAGAAATAACGAGAAGTTGACGAAAACTGTGCGTTAAAATAACCCGACTACATGAGTGAAATAACCTTTATGTGTTAATGTAGTCCAAGGGACTTTCTTAAAAAGGGAGCGAAATTATGACAAATACTTCGGGCTCAATATCAAAAAAGAAAACGATGATTCTGGTTACAGGGATGTCGGGTACAGGTAAATCAACAGTTCTGGGCGAACTTGCTCATAGGGGGCATAGAATTATCGATACCGATTATGATGGTTGGAGTGAGAATGTGGATGGTTCTGGGTGGTTATGGAACGAGAATCGAATGGATGAGCTGCTCACTGAACATAGAGAAGGTACTTTATTCATTTCGGGTTGTGTATCAAATCAGGGGAAGTTTTACCCGATGTTTGATGCAGTAGTGTTGTTAAGTGCCCCCCTCGAAGTAATCCTTGAACGTATAGCTTCCCGTAAGACGAACGATTATGGAAAAACTGTCGAACAACGTGAAGAAATTATACAAAACGTCGCTAGTGTTGAGCCTCTCTTACGTGCTGGAGCTACAGTTGAGATCGACACCAGGAAGCCGCTTGATGAAGTTGTAACCGAGCTTGAGCTCATTGCCAACTCCACTAGCTGATCACTTCTTCGCCTGTACAAAACCGCCCAGTTCGACCAATCTAAGTACCTTGTTAAACAAAGCATCCAATCACAATGATCGGCTGCTTTCTTTGTTTTATTGAGCTAACGTTCCCCGCTAGCTTAAGAATAATTTCACTTTTTTAATTGAGTCATCTTTTTAAGGAGTACCGCGGTGCAGACAGATATAACACTGGCTAAGTATAAAAGAGCATATGCTATGGCAGCATAATATGTAAGTTCAGCTTCAATATCGGAGCTTGTAAGAAGAAGAATAATGGAAAAGCCAACAACAAAAACTACAGAACCTATCAGAACATTTTTAAAACCTTCTTTCACATACTCACCTCCCAGGATTTTTGACAGTTCCGGACCTGCTATTTTAGCGTTTATAATTTCCCCTCCCTTAAGCTATTCTCAATTGTGATCTAGCCCTTTCCCAAAAAAAGGTCTTTTGGTTGTATCATTCGAAAAATTCGGAACGAATATCCAGTGTTTTAATAGTGAGTAGATATCCATTTATCGTATTAGTAATCATTTCAATTTCAGATACATTGTATGAAGTTATATCCATTTTCGAAATGATCACTTGCTTACTAAGCACTTTTGATAAAGAAGAGGTAATTTGTTTCTTTACATCGTCATTTAAACTTTCAAACTGGAGTACAAGGTTTTCAAGGTCATCCTTGCTACCTTTAATCAAACTATGGGATTGGATAGCACTATGCTTTGGAGATGAAGACTTGATAGCATAAATCTCAATGATATCATCCATTTTAACTTTAAAGTTTTTACCTTCTTCTGTTTCAACAAATAGGCGGCCTTCCTTTAATTCTTTAGCAACACCACGGAAAAATTCATCTCGATTATTAACTTTAAATACTACAGAATGTTGTTCTTTAACTGTCATCTCAATAAATTGTTTCTTGTTCATCATACTATGCAATGTGTTCCCCCCTCCCTTTTTAAAGATAAAGTATTCTATATGAGGTATATTATTCCCTTTTCATTGAACTAACCTGCCCGTTAGCTTAACTGAAAGACAGCCGACTATTTAGCTGGCTGTCTACTTGAGTATTCTGAATTCTGTGCCTGATTTATCTATTTCAGCTTTTGATCTACCCCGTTTTACGGCAAAATGGCAAAGGATCGAACTGGAAAACCAGATGCTTTCTCCGCCTTCGGTACGATGTTGAAGATCACCGCACCTTTAGCCGGCACCTGATCCAGGTTTGTTAACAGCTCAACTTGATATGTATCCTGGGCGAGTACATAATATTCTGCCAGAAGTGCTCCATTCTTCTGATAATCCACCGCTGAATCCGTGTCAAAGGTTTCATGCCCAATGGCTTGTACCTTTCTTTCCTCAAATAAAAACATGAGCGCACGAACCGACCATCCAGGCGCATGACTGTTGCCCTCCGCATCCTTGTTATCAAATGTTTCATGGCTAGGCCAGCGTTTGCTCCAATCGGTACGTAAGGCTACAAAGCTTCCAGCTTCAATCACGCCATGCTCTCTTTCAAATTCAAGAATATGCTCCACATCCAGTGTGAAATCCGGATTGTTCTGCACTTCAGCGGACTGGTCAATGACCACAAGTGGCAATACAAGCTCCTTCAAGCCCAACTCATCCAGATACCGGGTATCCCGAACGAAGTGGATCGGCGCATCAAGATGTGTCCCGTATTGACCTGGGAACTTGAAGCTCTGGGCAAAGAAACCTTGATCGTGATCAAACAGTGTATCGAATTGTGCTGCCTCAAAAGCTGAAAAATGTGGAGAGTCCGGTCCAAACGTATGGGTCAGATCCACCCATTTCTTTTCTTTTAACAATTGAATGGCTTGAATGAGTTCGTTGGACATCCTAATCACCTCATGCACAAAATGGAATAAATTTCTCCTATTATATCTTATTACAATACAATTGGGGAGCAATCCCTAAAGTTTTTAGGGCTGCTAATTTTCAAATTTAAAAACTTCACTGACCATAGATGTCAGTGAAGTTTATTTATAATACAAGAGTAATCCATTCAATCATGAAAACAAAAGGAGCATGTATGATGCAAACGAAGAACGTATATCTATATGTATTTGATACGATGTCAGACTGGGAGATAGGATATCTAACTGCTGAATTGAACTCGGGAAGGTATTTCAGGAAAGAGATCGAACCTTTGCAGGTCGTAACGGTAGGTGTAGATAAACATCCGGTAACTACCATGGGCGGATTAAATATCCTTCCACATATTTCTATTGATGAATGTACGTTGAAAGGTAACGACGTCATCATTCTTCCAGGAGGAAACACCTGGATGGACACCATCCATGATCCTCTATTAAAAAAAGTTGCTGCCTCCATAGAAGAAGGTACGGTTATTGCGGCGATTTGCGGTGCCACAGTTGCACTTGCAAAAATAGGGATACTGGATTCCAGACAGCATACAAGCAATGATTTAGAATACCTGAAGATGATATGCCCAGATTATACTGGAGAGGCCTATTATGTAACGGAGCCAGCAGTAACCGATGGAAATGTAGTTACTGCATCTGGAATAGCTCCGTTAGAATTTACGATGCATGTGTTGAAGCTGTTGAATGTCTTTGCACCAGAAACATTACAGGCCTGGTTCAATCTGTATCAGACTCATGAGTCCAAATACTTCTACCAGTTAATGAATTCTATTGCACCTGAATAACCAGTTTCCCGCGGGTATGATGGGTCTCACTCTTCTCATGTGCTTCCCGTACTCCCTGTTGAGTTAGCGGGTAGGTTCCATCAATAACCGATTTGAGTTTGCCTTCCGCAGCCAGTTCAGCCAGCTGATCCAGTTGATCCCCTTTGGGCTCCATCATGAAAACGTTGGCCGTTACTCCGGCTTCCTTGGCAAGCTTCTCATCCGGTTGTTCCACCAAGGATACCAGATGTCCGCCAGACTTTAACACCTTGAAGCTATCGCGCTGAATATCACCGCCCATGGTGTCCAGCACAACATCATAACCGGAGAGAATCTCCGAGAAATCTTCTTTTTTATAGTTGATAAAATGATCTACACCCAACGAGCGAAGCAACGCTTCGTTTGATTCACTTGCCGTGGAAGCCACTTCAGCGCCGAGGGACTTGGCAATCTGTATTGCATACGTTCCCACACCACCTGCACCAGCATGAATGAGTACCTTCTGCCCTTTGCCTAAACGTCCATGATCCACAAGGGCTTGCCAAGCCGTCATCGCAGCCAGCGGGATCGCTGCCGCTTCCTCGAAGCTCAAGTTCTCCGGTATACGGGCAATAATGTCTGCATCGACAGCAACATATTCTGCATAAGTTCCGAATTGACGCGGACGCGCAAATACCCGATCACCTTCTCTGAACCGCGTGACATTTGAACCTGCTTCAGCCACAATACCCGCAACATCGCCGCCCAGAATCAACGGAAAACTCTCCGCTGCTTCTTTCATATCACCTTGTCTGATTTTGAAGTCCACCGGGTTCACCGACGTGGCATGTGTTCGAATTAACACCTGATTCACTCCACATGCTGGCTTGGCTACTTCCTTTTCCTTCAATTGTTCCGCTCCACCAAATTCTTCAATCACAATTGCTTTCATTAGAGATCCCAGCCTTTCCAATGGATTATCGTTACGCTCTCTCCCTTCATTACCCTTTCCCTGCGGTCACTTGACCTATTCATTCAAAAAATCGCAGCAATCTGGGTTTCACTATCCAGTTCAACAATCGTGATATAATGTCGATTATCGATTATGTTAAACCTTAATCCAATACTTGAACAAGCGAGGTAACACGATGGAAGTGGAAGTTAGTACATTACATGCATTTTCGGACAAGGCCTATGGCGGAAACCCCGCAGGTGTTGTTTTACAAGCAGCGCATTTGTCTGAAACCCAGATGCAGGAGATTGCCAGACAAGTCGGTTTTTCAGAGACTGCATTTGTTATGCCCTCGGATCAGGCTGATTTCAACGTTCGTTATTTCACCCCAAGTGATGAAGTCGATCTATGTGGACATGCCACAATTGCTTTATTTTATCTAATGAAGACACAGAAGCTCGTTAATGTTGGTACATATACACTGGAGACACTGGCCGGAATTCTTAAAGTTGATATCGAAGTCAATGGAGAAGTCTATCTGTCTCAGACGTTGCCGGAGTTTGGGGAGATCGTGGATCGACAGCAGATTGCCGATTCGTTACGTATTTCTATGGAGGATTTGCATTCCGAGCTACCTGTACAGATTGTGTCTACCGGGCTACCCGATATCATGATAGCCGTTAAAGATGTTGATGTTCTGACCAAAATCGATCCTGACTTCCAGCGTATCACTGAAATAAGCAAGGCTCATCACGCTATAGGTTATCACGTGTTTACACTCGAATCAGATGTTATGGACGTTCTGGCAGAATGCCGTAATTTTGCACCACTTTATGATATACCGGAAGAGAGCGCAACGGGCACATCCAATGGTGCCATGCTCTGTTATTTATCCCAGTACAACCAACTCACAGATCCTCATCATCACACGTACACGATCAGACAAGGGTATACCATGAACCGCCCCTCCGAAATCCGAGCCCGATTAACGCTGGATAGCTCTAATGAAATCACACAGATTCAGGTTGGCGGTAGCGCAGTTCATATCGAAAACATCAAAATACACCTCCCTTAGTGGGAGGTGTTTTACGTACTGAGGATATGTAAACTATCTTATGCGAAGCAGTGTAGTAGCCTGGCCTGTGGTCATCATTGAATTTGCTCTAAAAATCGTAGTACCGCTACCTCCAACTGGTTCAGTCCTGGCTGCTCTATAGGAAAATGGCCTGCCCCTTCCAAGATCACACATTCCTTGTCCACCACCAGATGATCAAAAAAAGATTGGCTGAACCTGATCGGTGTCATGGGGTCCAGTTCAGGGTGAACCAACAGAACCGGACACTGGTTGAACCGTTCCGGGCTTACCTCCGGTTTTTTATTAAGAAATGTTCTTAATAATTCCAACGGAATACGAGTAGCTGCCGCTTGTGGATCATCCATAATAAGCCGGGTTAAGTCCTTGTTATTAGTAATCAGTTGCATACGGGATACCTGTTTGACCGAAATACGTACATGATCCAGCAGACCAGGGAACATATCCATCATACGTTTTCCCGCCCGGCTCACCAGACGATTCGGTGCAAGCTGATCTCGCATTTCCTGATTACTCGTGTCAACAAATGTAGTTGCGATCAAACCCTTAACATGCTTGCTGCGTGCACTGGTGTGATAGGCAAGCATACCTCCGATGCTACTTCCCAATACAACGATTGGCTTGCCATCTTTTTTGTGTTCCCGTTCGATGAGTGACACAAGCAGCTCTATCCAAAGTTCGTAGTTAATACGTGTACCAGACATTGCGTAACTTAACCCATACGGCGGAAGATCTGGCGATACCACCTCGTATCCATGTCGCTGCAACATGCGGGCATATGGAGCGAGCAACCTGCCGTTGCCCCCCGCACCATGAATGAACAGAATTTTGAGTGAAGACTCCGGCGCAGGTAAGCGATCGATATGCATATTAACCCCATTTGACTCCCACCATTCTTCCTCAGGAACTGTATGCTCCCCTAACCTCACTTCTTCCGGGAAAAAGCACTGATACTGTTTCCAATAGGGATGTGTTGTCTGATATGAAGGCAAACTTTTTTTCATACGGTACATTCTCCTCTTTTCGTATACAAAAAAAGCCGTACAGTGTACGACTTTTCGTTAAGAATACGTCTATGACCATACTTCTTTTTATAACACCTTCGTATATCTGTCAATCGGGAAACTGTACATTGCCCGGTACGATATATGCACCACCCGATCCATCATTAGGCAGAGCCGGGATCGTGTCATTTAATACCTGACCGCGAATATCAGTAATACGAACGTTTAGTTTTACTTTGCCCAGTCCGGTTCCGAGGAAATGATTATAGTCTTGCTTTTCAAGATTGAGCCACGTACCATCCTTCTGTTTCACTTCGAACTTCAGCACCGGATATTTGTGATTACGAACCTGAATGGCTGCCCACCACTGACTGCTGCCTTCCTTGATCCGATAGGAGACGTTGCCTTGAATTGGAGCTTTGACCACTTTCCAGCTGATATTGATTTTGCCTACCTTTGGGTCACCGATCAGGTTAAAGGCATTCGGCGAGAGATCCAGCGCTCCGCTGGCACCCTCTGGATAGAGGTCTGTTACATAGACGGTTGTTTTGCCTTTAGGACCCTGCACCTCGAGATATGCTCCCGCTAAAGCGGCTTTGACACCGTTATAATTGAGTTGGAACGGATTAAGTGCAGTAATCTTCATGTCCGCCGGGATGGGATCAAGCAACACTGCACCTCCCGAGTAGCCTGAGCCCGTATACGTCGCATAACCCTGATATGTATCATTCCATGCAGCAGATGCAGGTAGAGCAAATAATACGAGACTGAGCAACATCGCTGTACCGGCCCATTTTAACCTTTGAAATCTACTTTTCTTGTTCATGAGCTATTCCTCCTCGTCCGTTCTCGTGTACATAATGTATTCAACTGCTAGAATTGAATATAACATTATTTTACATAATGACTGTTTATTATCAATCCCTATCTACCAAATCACATCTATAGTCCTGCCTCTGGACTTGAACATTCACGACCACGCACAGGATATGGATACATACCATAATTTGGTGGAAGAAGAAGTATAATAACAAGAATGTATTGGATGGGTTCCATGTAATAAAAAAAACGCCACACCCCGGAGTAATTTCGCTCTCCAAATGGTGTGGCGCTTATTAAACACTACGGTCAGAATACCCTGGCTGCCCAGCGACAGCCGCACCGGCTCAACCCGTTTCCCTTCGTTTCATCCGCTTTCTTAGTCGCTCATACGATGCGTAAATCCGCGGAGATTCTTTTGTCAGGATAGGCCCCAGCACAGCCAGAATTAACACATACAACACGGCAAACGATTGGATGGATGCCATCAGCCCTCCGGCCTTGCCGATGTTCGCCATGATAATGGAGAATTCGCCCCGCGAGACCAGGGTAAAGCCCACATTCAATGAGGCCTTAGGGCTCATTCCAGCCAGTCTGCCAGCGATCATACCTGCACCATAGTTACTGGCAATCGTCAGAATAACGGCAATAATCGTCATCCCAACAGCTCCGCCAAGTGAAGCCGGCTCGATGGTCAGGCCAAAACTGAAGAAGAAAATTGCACCAAAAAAATCTTTGAAAGGCATGATCTGATGTTCAATCCGACTCACATGTCTTGATTCGCCCAACACAAGCCCCATCATCAACGCTCCAATAGCTTCCGCTACGTGCAGCGTCTCCGAGAAACCGGCCACCAGGAAGAGCAGTGTCATGACGGTAAGCAGAAACAACTCTGATGACTTGATATTCAGTGCCTTATCAATATATTTGATGCTTTTCCTGCCAATAATCAGGAACAGCACAATAAACAGCAGGGCAGACAGCGATACCAGCAGAACACTTAAGAATGAAGTTGCCCCGCTGAGCACAAGCCCAGTCAGGATGGAGATATGAATTGCGATGAACAAGTCATCGAACATGATCATGCCCATGATAATCTCTGTTTCAGGGTTTGCCGTTCGTTTCAGATCAACGAGCACTTTAGCTACAATCGCTGTAGAAGAGCTGGTCATGATCCCGCAGACAACGAGTGTCTCCTGAAGGGGCAGATCCATGAACCACCCCAACAGCAATCCAGAGACAAAATTCAGACCAACATAGAACATGCCCCCGGTCAGAATGGCTTTACCAGACTTTAATAACCGGGAGACCGAGAACTCCAAACCCAGATAAAATAGCAAAAACAAAATGCCAAGCCTGCCCATAAATTCAATAAAGGTCGAACTTTCGATAAAACGTAAATCCACTATGCCGATCTGTGGTGCATGTGGTCCAACAGCCATACCAATCAGGATATAGAAAGGAATGACCGAAAATCGTAATCGTGAAGATATCAGCCCAGTAAGTGTAATCAGCGCAACGGCAATTCCCACTTCAAATATGAGCATATCCATAGGCTAAGTCCGTCCATCAGTCAACAATTGTTTGAGTTGCTTGATCTGATTCCGTTCACCGGCAACCACAATCGTAGCTCCAGCGGTAAAAGCATAATCCGGACCCGGATTAAAATGCTTCTCCTTATCCTTGGTCACAACAGCGAGAATAACAGCGCCCGTAGCCTGACGGATATCCAGTTCACCAATCGTCATGCCTACGCTTGCTGCGTGAGGCTCAATTCGTAGCCATTCGATTAACAACCCTTCAAGCATCACTTCACGCTCATCCTGAAACTTCGGTTTATAGGTCATACCACCAACGATAGCGGCAACCGCCCGGGCTTCATCATCGTCCAAGGTGACAAGAGATACCATATCACCCACCTCTTCAGGCGTATCCCCTGACTCCATATGGAACAGGTCACGCCTTTCGTCGTTATGGATCACAATGACCAAATGCTCACCGCTACGGGTATGCAGCCAGTATTTACGCCCAATCCCTGGTAAGTCTGTCTCTTTAAAGTGCATGATCTGCACCCCCTAGAGCCGACTCGTTCAAGGTTTCGCTCCTCAGCTCAATCCCCGTAATGCGGATTCTCATGGAACCTGATGGTGTATGAACAGATCTAACTTCCCCTTTACTGCCAAGCAGTAATTGACTTCCTACTGGAGAGAGGAAGGAAATACGCCCCTCATCAGGATCGGTATCTTCTGGCATAACAATCATGAACGAATCTGACGTATGAAAATCGAGATATTCAAAATCAATATGACTGCCGATCAATACAGCCGAGTCCAGATCTTCATCAGGGCCCAGGAGCAGTTTTTCCACATACTCCGTATATGCCGACAGTTGTTTTTCCAATTGTATCCGCTCTGGATCGCGCACGTCGAAATAGGCGTCGAGAAATGTTCTTTTCTCTTCACCGAATGTAAATAGCTGGCTCACCAGCTTCTCTCTGCAATTATGGCGGGAAGTCCTATGGTTCATAGTAGATTTCACCCCCTATACAAGCCTTGTTCTCCATGTTAATCGGCATGTTTCTCTTCATCATCTTGTTTTCCTCCTTTTTATTATAAAAAGACCCCGGGATACGAGACCTTCTTACCATCTTACCAAAACTAATATTTTAATCCAGTATATTCGTCTAACTTGCTTTTTTATTATCATTTGTGGTCATATCTTCCATTTAATAACTTAATTCTTCACATCATATGGTAGATCCATAGAACATTTTAATTACTGCATAAAAAACATTTTATGGTTTTTTATCTCGTATTTTTATTTGCTTTCCTGTATATTTAACTACAAACTTTTATTCAATTTATGCAAATAAGCCTCTACAGACTTTAACACAATAAAGGAGTGCATCGAAAAAGTGTCCACGATAACAAAAGAAACTACAGAGTCCGTTCAAGTTACTGCCGCAGAATATGTTCATTCCGTTTATGAGTCGGTTGTCGCCAGAAATCCGCACGAAGATGAGTTCCATCAGGCTGTCAAAGAAATTCTGGATTCCCTTATTCCTGTTATTGAAGCACACCCTAAATACAGGAACCATAGTCTGCTGGAACAGCTTGTTGAACCCGAACGTGTAATCACATTCCGTGTCCCATGGGTAGATGATCAGGGCAAAGTTCAGGTTAACCGTGGATTCCGGGTGCAATTCAACAGTGCCATTGGCCCATACAAAGGCGGACTTCGCTTCCATCCTTCTGTATACTCGGGCATCATCAAGTTCCTTGGCTTCGAACAGATCTTCAAAAATGCTTTGACTGGTCTGCCCATTGGCGGTGGTAAAGGCGGTTCTGACTTCGATCCCAAAGGAAAATCGGATCTGGAAGTCATGCGTTTCACGCAAAGCTTCATGACAGAGCTGTACAAATATATCGGTTCCGATACGGATGTACCGGCTGGTGACATTGGTGTAGGCGCAAGGGAAATCGGTTACATGTTCGGTCAATACAAACGTATTCATGGCGGGCATGAGGCAGGCGTGTTGACAGGTAAAGGACTGCTGTACGGAGGAAGCTTGGCACGTAAGGAAGCGACTGGCTTCGGCTGTGTGTACTTTGTGAAGGAGATGCTGCAATCCAAGGGGCTCAGCTTCCAAGACAGCACAGTCGTTGTCTCTGGCTCTGGTAATGTGTCCATCTATGCCATTCAGAAGGCACAGGAGCTTGGAGCTACAGTCGTGGCGTGTAGTGACTCAGGTGGCTACATACACGATCCACAAGGCATCAACCTGGATACCGTGAAACGTCTGAAAGAGGTTGATCGTCTTCGCATCAGCGAATACATCAAAGAACACCCGCATGCTACATATACCGAAGGCTGTGAAGGCATCTGGTCTATCCCTTGTGATATTGCTCTTCCATGTGCAACGCAAAACGAGATCGATGAAGAAGCTGCAGCCCTGCTGGTTAAAGGTGGCGTGAAGGCCATTGGCGAAGGCGCGAATATGCCTTCCACCCTGGCTGCCATTGACGTCTTCCACGGCGCAGGCGTCCTGTTTGGTCCAGCCAAAGCGGCTAATGCCGGCGGTGTAGCCGTGTCTGCTCTTGAAATGTCACAGAACAGCATGCGGTTGTCCTGGTCATTTGAAGAAGTAGACGCGAAGTTGCATGACATCATGAAGAACATCTACACCAGCTGTGTAGAAGCTGCTGAAGAGTATGGTTGTGAAGGCAACCTCGTTGCCGGAGCGAATATCGCCGGTTTCCTCAAAGTAGCCGATTCCATGATTGCTCAAGGTGTAGTTTAATTTAAATACGTGATTCTCCACGATCAAAGGGCGTTCCCATCAATTTGGGTAACTGCCCTTTTTTCCTTGTCTTCAATTGCTCTAATCGCAGGGCAATGGTAAAGTGGTAGTGACGTAATTCCATCTATTTGTACTATTATAAGGAAGTGTTTACATTGTCTAACCAACCATTTGCCAGCACTGCGAGTCCTCATCTTAGCGCAGACTGTGAGCAATGTTTTGGCCTGTGCTGTGTTGCCTTGCCCTATGGCAAGTCATCTGACTTTGCTTTTGATAAAGCCAGTGGCACACCCTGTCCAAATCTGCGCACGGACAATCGCTGCGGTATCCATACCCAGCTTCGGCAGAAAGGGTTCAAAGGTTGCACGGTATACGACTGTTTCGGAGCTGGACAGAAGCTGTCCCAAGTGACCTACGCGGGCAAAGATTGGCGTGATCATCCAGAGTCTGCAAACGAGATGTTCGATTGTCTGCCTGCCTTGCGACAACTTCACGAGTTGCTCAGTTATATGAAGGAAATGATGATGAGACCGGAGACGTCATCCCTTCACTCGGCATTTGGTGAGTTATATGAGGAGGTTGAGCGCTTGAGCAATCTGGAGCCTGCGGCCCTTCTCCGTCTGGACATCGCCAATTATCGGTCCAGTGTGAATCAACTCTTGGTCCAGGCAAGTGAGATGGTACGCGCGAATGTGCCACCCACCGCTCATGGACAAGGGAAGTCGAAGAAGAGTAAAAAACGTACCGGAAGTGACTTTTTTGGTGCCAATTTAAAAGGGGCAGACCTGCGGGGCGCAAGCTTCCGAGGGGCTTTAATGATCGCAGCCGATCTGCGAAATGCAGACACACGAAATGCGGATTGGATTGGCGCGGACTTGCGGGATACGGATCTGAGCGATGCAGACCTGAGAGGTGGCATCTTCCTGACGCAATCCCAGATTAATGCTGCCAAAGGTAATGTGAATACCAAGTTGCCGGATCATCTTAACCATCCCTCACACTGGGTGTAGCAAAAAACAACAAAAACAGCTCGTCCTATACATCCAAGGACGAGCTGTTTGTTATACAAATCACTGGAACGAATCAGAATTATAACAAGTCACGGCGAAGATCTTCAGCCGATTTCGGAGACAAGTGACCGAGCGGAATATCAAATACCGTTTTCGCTCCCTTATGTCCTTCCACGCTCAAGCGTTGTGCGGCTCTTGCATACGCCACAAGTACGCTTGCTGTAAATTCAGGATTGCTGTCGAGTTTCAGACCAAATTCAATAATTTGCTTTTGACCAGTACCCGTAACCCCACTGCGAATAACAAATCCACCATGCGGCATACCTTCATGCTCGGATTTCAATTCTTCTTCACTGATAAATGTTACTGTCGTATCGTAATCAGCAAAGTAGTTAGGCATCGATACAATTGTCTCACGAATCTCATCCTGATTGGCGCCATCTTCAGCTACCACATAACATTGACGCAGATGTTTCTCACGTGTAGACAACTCTGGTGTCTCCCCTGCACGAATACGGTTGATAACCTCTTCCACAGGTACAGTATACTGTACACCCGCCTTAACGCCTGGAACACGACGAATAGCATCCGAGTGACCTTGGCTTACACCTTTGCCCCAGAACGTGTACTCTTTACCTTCTGGCAGGATGGACTGTGCAAGCAGACGGTTCATGGAGAATAAGCCTGGGTCCCAACCTGTGGAAATGACACTTACATGACCACCTTGTTCTGCCGCAGCATTCACTTCCTTGTAGAATTCAGGAATCTTGGCATGCGTATCGAAGCTGTCTACCGTATTGAACAACTTGGCGATGGCTGGTGTCTGCTCCGGAAGGTCCGTTGCCGAGCCACCACAGAGGATCATAACATCGATCTTGCCTATGTATTGCTCCGCTGCAGAGATATGCTCAAAACGTACTTCTGTGCTTTCAGCGACCATCTGCTCCGGATTACGACGTGTAAACACAGCAATCAATTCCAGATCCTCGTTCTGGGAAATGGCTTTCTCTACACCTTTACCCAAGTTACCGTAACCAACAATACCCACTCTAATCATGTTCAATCCTCTCCTGTCTTCTTCTATAGTTGTCTATTACTCTATTATAATGATATAACATACCATGTAACCTGTCAGGTTTCCAGTTCGAAATAAAAATACCTTGCAGCGGTGCAGCAATAATGCGGCTCCGTATGCAAGGTATTATGGCGTTCATTCGTTATTTTAGGAAGAAAGAAAGCAGGAAAGAAAAATAGCCCTTATTTTGTACTTATGATTCTGTCCAGCTCAACGTCAGTTCAATGACGCCTTCCTGTGACGCCAATGCCCCTCCAATTAAGGACCAGACATCCTGCGTTTCCGGGTCAGTTCCCTGAATAATAATATTTTTGTCGTCAATCGTCTGACCCGCATTCGTCAACTTTTTGGCATCGAAGTAATCTTTATACAGCTCAGATACGGTTTGCATATCTTGTTCCGTGGTGAAAATCACCATGGCCGATTGCTTGCCTTCATTCTCACCGGAATTGGCTAAACGAATGGTTGCATCTTCCGGCAATGGGAAATCACTTGGCAAGTTCTCCGGCAACTCATTGGTTCCAGCAGTGGCTTCCTCACCACTATCTGAATCCGAGCCGGCTGGCGCAGTCGTACCCTCCGTCTCGGTCACTGCACTTGTTGTTGCTTCGCTTGCACCTTCATTAGTCGCTTGTTCACCAGTTCCGGAGGAAACTTCGGTGTCTACCTTCTCCGTTTCACCTGTCGGTTCTTCTGCTGCGCTGCTGCAAGCACTCAAGGCCACCATCATCGCCAGTGCCGCACAGGCCAATACATAACTCCTTCTCTTCACCATCCGTTACCACCCCTTATTGTTCGTTTTATGTGCTAATCACGCTCAAACGACTGGATTACAGGCACCGCATGAACGTTATTCTTGACCCATATCACAGATACAGATAATACACTTAAAGACAATAGACAGCTGGCTACCAGTATGGACAGGAATCGGGTGATCACTCTAAACTTTTTCATCCTTCCCTCCTCCTTATCCTGTTCATCATGTGTTTGTGGGATCATCTCACTCATAGGTCACTCGATGTTGGCACTAATTTCATGATTTCGGCAGCGACAATATCCGGCTGACTGTTATGAATATAATGCTCGGCGTCAGGAACAAGTTGCTGGTTTCCTTGTTTCGACCATGAAGCAAATTTTGCTTGATCTGCTTGCCATGCCCGACTCCCCTCACTTGGTTGATCTGATCCGGCCGTCAGGATTGTCAGAGGAAAAGAAAACTGCTCTTTGTTCTCCAGCACACGTGATGCATTGATCTTGGAGTGACGCATCTCATCCATTACGTTATCATTGTAAGCATGCTTCAGTGTAGAAATGGTGGCGGCTTTTTTCATTGACGTAGAAACCAACTTCGGGTCAATGACCAGAGTTGCCATCATCCGATCCGAATGAAGCAGTGTACGCGCTACACCTGTTTTCACCAGGAATCGAGCTGAAGCAAAATACCATTCGGGCGTATCCATCTCCACCGTACTGTAATATTCAGGACTGCCTCCATCGATCATGACCATGCCAGCCACCTCATCAGGATACCTTTGCGCAAACCGGAGTGTCTCCAACGAACCCAAAGAGTGACCTACCATGATGTATGGTGGACGTTGCCCGGATGTTCGCAGCAATTGGTGGATCTCTTCCGAGATGGTATCGACATCACGGGGTTCATTCGTATAGTCGCTGTATCCGTACCCAAACCGATCGTATACCGCAATTTTCACCTTTGATTTCAACTTGTCATACAGCGGACTGAAATCCACATACGGATTGGGTGTACCCCAGCCTGAGGCAAAAACCACCGTAACTTCTCCTTTTCCAGCGGTGTAGAGATGCATGTTGCGACCACTCACTTCATAATACTTGCCCGGCGGGGGATAGGACTTCATATCCTGCGTGGATTGATACGCTTCATACGCTGTACCTGCCAGCAGCAAAAGTCCTGTGGCAAACATCATGCCTCCCAGCACCTTTAACCCTCTCCGTAATCCCTTCTTCATCTTCTCTACCCCTTATCCCCAAGGTTCATCTATATATGTATGCTTACAATCGTACCCAAGAAATAGCGGGATTGAAACAATCCCGAGTCCAGTCCTTTCCCCAACCAAAGTCCAGTCTCATTCCCCTACCTGTGACGCAAAAAAACTGCAAATCTCCCATTCAGGAAACTTGCAGCTCATCTACTTGTATTCTAAAATTCATACCTAATTCATCTCACGCCGATCCTTACCTATAGTTGCAATGTAAGACCCACCGGGCAATGATCACTGCCCATCACATGGCAGTCGATATGTGCATCCACCACCTTGGGTGCCAATTGATTGGATACGAGAAAATAATCAATGCGCCAGCCCACGTTCCGTTCTCTGACTTTCGGCATATAGGACCACCAACTGTACACATCCGTACGATCCGGATACAGATGGCGGAAGCTGTCCACATACCCGGAAGCAAGCAACTCGGTCATCTTGCCACGCTCTTCAAGGGTAAAGCCGGAATTGCCCAGATTGGGCTTCGGATTCTTCAGATCGATCTCCTGATGAGCCACATTCAGGTCACCACAGACGATAACCGGCTTGGTCTGCTCCAGTTGCAGAATATACCCCCGGAATCGATCCTCCCATTCCAGACGGTAAGGCAGTCGGGTCAGATCCCGCTTCGCGTTAGGGGTATAAACGTTCACCAGATAAAACTCATCATACTCCAGTGTAATCATCCGGCCTTCCGGTTCGCTGTCCTCCTCCATCCCGTAACGAACGGATATAGGCTTGATTCGGCTAAATACAGCCGTACCGGAATATCCTTTTTTGATCGCATAATTCCAATATTGATAAACGTCTTCCCCCAGGTCCATCTCAATCTGTCCGGCTTGTAATTTGGTCTCCTGAAGGCAGAAAATATCCGCCTGACTCTCTTGATAATAATCCATGAATCCTTTGGTCACACATGCCCTTAAGCCATTCACATTCCAGGACACCAGCTTCATATCCTCATCTCCTCACATCTCTCCAATATAGCACGGGCTCATTAAGAGGGACAAGCCTTACGAATTTGGGATGAGTTGGAGTCATTGGAATCCTTATGGGGCTAGCTTGCCTATATTTCGCTTCGTAACTTAGAGAACACCGCAAGGTCAATATATCTGCCTTTCTCAAACTCATGCTGCCGCAGTACACCTTCCTGTTGAAAACCAAGCTTGTGTAACAGGCGAATTGACGCCTCGTTCTCCGGTTCAACCTTTGCTTCGATCTTGTTGAGCTGCATGCTTGTGAATCCAAACTGCAACACAGCACGGGCCACTTCCGTCATAACACCGCGGCCCCAGAAAGAGGAACGCAAGTCGTATCCAATCTCTGCACGGTTATGTACATCTTCATAGTTCAGGAACCCACAGGTTCCGATCACTTTACGAGCTTCACGGTCTTCAATCATCCAGCGTAAACCCGTGTGTTCCTTGAAAATCTTCGTATACCAATTCATCTCACCCTGTGTATCCTCCACGGATTCAAAGGGAGTGAATGGCATATATTGAACCACAGATTCATCGGAATATAATGCGAGCAGATCATGGCTGTCCCCAGCCTCGGCTGACCGGAGGATGAATCGTTCTGTCTGAATTAATGGAAATAGATCAAACCTAAATTGCTCACTCATGCGAGGTCTCCTTTGCAACATTCATTGTAGAAGTCCATTTTACTACACTTGCCTTCATCAAGCTTTTACTATTAATATGTTCTATTAAGGCATTACTGTAGAAAAGGATACATAGGAGAGGGCGTGCTATTATCACACAATCATATGACGTTATTATCGTTGGAGCCGGCTCCATGGGTATGAGTGCAGGATATTATCTATCTCGCAGTGGATGCAAAACTTTATTAATTGATGCCTTTGATCCTCCACATACGGAAGGAAGCCATCATGGGGATACCAGACTGATGCGCCATGTGTACAGTGGTGGGCCTGACTATATTGCCATGGCATTACTTGCACAGAAGTTATGGCACGAGCTGGAGGAAACGACCGGAGACCAACTGTTTGTTCCTTCCGGTGTAATAAATGTGGTTGATCCGGAGATTCATTCCTTCCACAACCGATTGAGCCATGCAGATGATGCAGGCATTCGTTATGAAACGTTGCACGCAGCCGAGGTGATGAAACGCTGGCCAGGTATTACAATACCTGAACATTACGAGGGCATGTATGAGCCTGATGCGGGTTATCTGTATAGTGAACCCTGTATTCGTGCCTTCCGCAAAGCAGCCGAGACTCACGGTGCCACCTTGTTAACGCACACGCTTGTGGAGCATATCGAATACGGACCACATTCCGTTGCAGTTCAGACTTCAGGTGGTGAGACATACCACGCGAATCAAATCATCCTGAGCGCTGGCGCCTGGTTTCAGACATTGAAACCTTTCGTGGATCTCCCCATTCAGGCAGTGCGTAAAACGGTTGGATGGTTTGATGCACCAGAAGCCTTATACGGCGAGGCACACTTCCCCGGTTTTACACTGGCAGGAAAAGAAGGTACATATTATGGATTTCCAAGCATTGACGGATCAGGTCTGAAGATGGGTCGTCATGATACGGGTCAGGTGTGGACACCAGGAAGTACAATGGCTCCATTTGGTACGGAAGAAACGGACGAGGGGGATCTGCGCAGGCTGCTCGAACTTCATATGCCCCAGGCAGCAGGAGCATTGAAGCGTGGTAGTGTGTGCAAGTATGAATTCACTTCGGATGAAGATTTTATTATCGACCGACACCCTGCCCATGAACGTGTGTGGCTCGCAGGCGGTTTCTCCGGTCACGGATTCAAGTTTGCAAGTGCCATTGGGCAGATTCTATCCGACTTGGTGCAAACGGGGCACACGGATCAGGATATTAGCAGGTTCGCCCTATCCCGTTTTCGTTAAGTACCAGTCGGATGGATGAATATAAGAATATATGTATGTCTAAATAGCTACTTTCTTAGAGGGTGCGGTGTTGCTTAGAACACTGCACCTCCAAGAAAGAAAGACACGTAAGAGCGTTAATTTATGCGTACTCACACTAATTAACTTTGACTAGGCTCCATTGCTGATTGGCTCCGCCATTGTCGGCCCACTGAATGGTTGAGGCACCCGCGGTCAGAGAACCTTGATTGATGTCAACCGTCAGGCCACTGTTTCGATTCGCAAGTACCACATATCCTCCCACATCAATTGGCAGCCATTGCTGATTGTTGCCCCCGTTATCCTGCCACTGAATCAGAGCGGCTCCGCCTTGTGTAGAACTCGAATTCACATCCAACAAAAGCCCACTGCCCACATTGCGGATGTTGTAATATCCGTTACCTGCCGACTCCAGCTTCCATTGCTGGTTAGCTGCTCCATTATCATTCCACTGAATGATTGTTGCCCCACCCGTAGAAGAAGCACCGTTAACATCGAGTGCAAGTCCACTGTTGCGGTTGATTAATTTGTAGATGGCCCCGGCTTCATATCCTGTGCTACCATTGTAATTTGCACCGGAAATGACGTAGGTTGTGACCGAATTGGCCTTGGCCGTAGCGGTAAAGGTTTTGTTTTGCACCGAAATATTGGTCAGTTGCTGCAACTTCTCTGTTGAAGAGGTCCGATATACTTGAGCAGACGTGCCTGTGTCAGTAAAACGACTTAGATCATAGGTTACCGTTGTATCCGTCGAATCCGAATTGGTTGTGACCAGCACAACTTTGCCGGAAGCTGCATCATAGGCTGCAAGGGTATTGGCATCACTCATGCCGATAATCTTGTATCCAGGACGAATAAATTTGCTGTAATTGCCCATGACATAATATTTTTGGTTCACGGTGTAGCTGGTCGTTTGTGTATTGTTCAACACGTTCTTGAAGAATCCCCATCCTTCTGCACTATCCACGGCTTGCCAATACACCCAACCACTTGCACCCATATTGCGAATATCCTTGAGGATGGTCCGTGACATCGTAAGTCCGCTTGCATCCCCGTCTCCGTATTCCGAGGTCCACAGATGTTTGCCCGCAGACGTCGCTGTGTTGCGCAAAGCAGTACGATTGTTTCCGCCATACGTATGGGTGTTGATCTGAGTGATCGCTGATTTAACTGCATTGCTGTAGCTGTTGAACGACACATTGGTGTCATCGATACTGTATTCTTCCGGTGCGCTCAGCTTTGTGGACAAGCCCTTCGCATTCAATGAAGCTTGTACCTGACTCAGAATTGTGTCCTGATCCGCCCGGTCAAAGTGCATGCCCTCCTGGTCATTGCCCTGCTTCCACCATGTCGAGATCGGTTCATTCAGCGGAGTTACACTATCAAATGTGATCCCCCAGTTATCCCGAAAATGCTTCACAACCTCGGTTAAGTAATCGGCAAAATCATCGTAGTAATCGGGCTTGAGGTTGTTACCTCCATTGGCCGAACCGGACACATTACCACTGATGGTCATCCAGTAAGGTGCGGAATTCGCAAAAGCTTCGATGACATTCACGCCTTGAGCTTTGGCAGCTTGCAGCATATATCGTTGGTTTGCATCTGCATTCCAATCATACACGCCCGGAGAAGGCTGGTAACCAGGAACGGCTTTGCGATATTCAAGGACATTGGATGATGGATTATCCCCGCCTCCAATGTTGTACCGCAGGATATTCAGCCCCAGTCCGGTATTTGCGTTGAACATTTTCTCCACATACTCATCCCGATTGGAATATTCTCCAACCACTTTGCCCCACCACGCGAGGGATGTTCCCCATCCTTCCATCGTCTGATATTGCTTCGATGGATCGGCAACAGCCGTGTAGGCTCCTGCAGCAGATACCTCTGTGCCCAGACCTAAACTGCTTGTTAGCAGACTTCCTGCCAGCAGCAGCGAGCTCATTCGTTTTAACCACTTCATCCACTTCACTCCTTATTATTTACACTTGCACTCCGATGTCAGAACAACTTTCCGATCGCTGTTATCCCCAGATTTTTAATTATTCTTTAAAAGGGGAAAATCCGGGGATAGCGTATGCTTACGATGCAGCTTTCTTTCAGAAAGCTTTTAAGCGCACGCTTCGCTTCTTCAAGTTATTTCTGACCTCTCCGTTATCGTGTAAATGTATAGTTTAACTTATTTGTATTTTAGAAAACGAACACCCATTATTGTGCAACCTCTCGGAAGGTCGCGTCTGACTTATCAAGTGCGGTAACGACAGCTTCCAATTTCAGCACATTGTTGTAATGTCTAAGATACAGGTTTGGGTTACTAAACGAGGCATATGATGTCCAACTAGTGTTAGCAAGTCCATTTACCCGTTTGAACGTGGCGTCATTTCGGAAGGTAGTGTTGCCGTCATTTTTCACGAGTGTGATGTTGCCATTATTATTGCGCAGGAAATAACCCGGATAATTCATGGACTCAAACGAAATGCCTGTTGCATTCGACAGCCCGGGAACGATACGGAATTGTGCATCCTCCGCCGGACTGACATTGGCATCGATCCGTGCCTGATAGTTGTAGTGACGAATGAAGCTGCCCGGCACATTGAATGACTCCAACTTGCGGATATCACCCGGCTGTCCGGACTCTTTCAATACGGTCATATGCCGGACCAGTCCGGTAAGACCCGCAATCTCTTGTTTGGCACCCCAGGTCTGGAAGTTATCAGCAGAGTCGCTGTAATAATATTTTTGTGTCGCATAGCCGTCAAAGTAGATTCGCCATGAACCATTATCCAGTTGAACAAGCGCCGGACCTTCCACCCAAGAGCCCCAACCTGCCCAATCTCCTGTACCTTTGAAGGTATAAGGACCCTTTAGCGAAGTGGATGTCGCATATTCAATGTATTTAGTGGTCTCATTCTTGGTAAACGCATGATAGGTTGAGCCTGTCTTCACGATAAAAGTGTCGATATAATTGGGAGCAATGCCTGCCAGTTCAGTAGGTGCAGACCATGAGGTAGACGCTAGATTGCTACCTGAAGCTGTGAGGACATGAGGTTTGAAATTCTCATAGTTGCCTGGTGAGAGGGACACGATAATGTTCAGACTGCCGTTGCTGTCTTTAAACCATTCTGGTGCCCAGGTGTGTGCAATTGTGGCAGGTGTGGATAATGTAATGTTACGGACAAATGTCCAGTTTACCTTATCCGGGCTGGAGGCGATGCCAATGGTGTTACCCGACCAGTTCGTGGTGTAGATGACGTAATATAAAACATCGGTGTGCTTCATGATGCTGGGATCGCGGATCAGATCGGCCGGAGGTGTATAGGCTGGCCCTTTCAGCAATCCATAGTGGGTCGCATTATAAGATTCGTAGATATACATATTGGACTCACTTGTGTTCGTAAAGGCTGATATCGTATATACACTTGTCGCCGCTCTCGCTGTATTGGGAAATAACATTGTTAATAGAAGTAATGTTCCGAACAGCAGGATCATTCCGGCCTTGAAACCTTTGGACTTTCCTACTCCTGCTCCTACTCCTATTCCTATTCCCTCTTCCTTCTTCGTCAACATTGGGTCATCTCCTTATCCATGAGTGATGAACAGAGGATTACCTTACTGTATTACCAAAGACAAAGCGTACCTGGGACTGCCGCTGATGAGCAACACCTCACGACTACCTGTTCAAATTCCAATTACATGAAGCATCACTCCCTCCACAGATCATGGATGAACACTTTTTATATATGTAAACGGTTACAATTCATTAAACTACAAGTGTTACCTTAGGGTTGTACCAACCTGATCACCACAGTTCCCCCATTCCCTTAGCTAATTCACTCACAAGACTGAATCCAAAGATTCACAAGCTAGGATTATTTGACTAAGAAAATGAGGTAGTGTGACTGTGTTAAAAGGTGAAATGTTGCGTTGTATGCTGCTATTTTCAAGCCCATTCCATTTCTAGTTAATTTATCTCTGCCATGCTTCTACTCCACCGCGACCCACGGATAACGGGATAATGCGTCCAACAGGAATCGTACCCGTTCTGGTGTTCTGCCTTCTTCATCGAACAAAAGTAATTCATTCTCTTCCTGTAGCCATGCTACTGGAATCTTGTAATCCTCTTGCGGACCAACCTGCCAGTAACGGCCCAGATGATGTCCGTTCAGGTGAATGGTTCCTTTGCTCATCCCGGTCAGGCGAAGCATCAGATTCACTTTATGATGCTCCGAAACCGTAGGTTTCGCGAAACGCCAGCGGTACCAGACCGGCTGACCATACGATCCTCGGATTGGAGTATGATTGGATACAGGGTGAGACTTCTCACTCAATGTAGCACGATTAACCGATTCATTCGTGGTGTGGGGCACCAGATTGGCAGTACAATTGCCACCTGCAGCGATACCAGGCTGTCCTGCACGCTGGATTGACCCCTGTGCTCCATGATGGATCGATTCCTGTCCTACCTCGTAGCTCACCCATTGTTGCGGAAGCAATGCATCCGTCCCTGCCATACGCCAATCCTTCAGTTCTCCCTCACTCGGATATGTGATTAGTTCCAGTCGATCCAGCGAAGAGCGGCTATACGGCATTTCCAGTGTATTTGTCTCTCCGGGCTTGATATACAAGGATATGTTTAACGTCTGGAAGGCAAACCAATCCTGATATCCTTCCATCGGAACTTCGATGCCATTGATACGAAGGCCTTTGCTCAGTGCACCCACGAGAATCGCACGATCCATGCCATCCAGCGTAAAGCTTCTGCTCAGCAGTGGAGATTCTTGGAGAGAGTTCACCTCATCCAGATGCACAAGTCCACTTTCCGTATGCCAATCCCGACGAATATCCTGAACCTTGCCATCCAGATACACAGCACCAGCCAGACCTTTGCTCTCACCCAAATACGGAGAGAAGTTCAATCTGCCCATATGCTGCACCAGAATCTGAAGTGTGTTCTTCCCTTGGGCTACTTGTAACTGAACTCCTGCGGCACCTACCTGACGAACCAGTACCTGTTGTACTCCATTGACAATAATCCTGGCGGTATCCTGAATATCTGGCAAAATGAGACTGGTGATTCCTTCGGTTGCACTCTCGAAATCGCATTCGTACAATAGATAACCAAAATCTTGTCCATACCGGGAAAAGTCTTCCGGTTGTCCACTCGCCGAGCGTTGCTTCGCAGTTAACGTAATACGAGACAGCTCAGGAGAAGCAGATAACGTCGGCGCACTAGGTGATGTCCATGGGCGCTGCTGCTGTATACCTGTAATAGACTCCTCACCGTCAAAGAACTCGTGACCTGTTAACGTCCGTTCTCCATCTGTCCAGTCACCAAGCAGCATAATCGTGCGATCCGGATCCGTGATCATGCCCTTGACCTGACCAGATGGCATCACGTCCACGTCATCGAAACCGATCACATAACGTAGTCCCTTCTGATCTGTTGCTTCCAATCGCCATGTTCGATTCATCATCTCTTGATCCAGAATGACGAAACGGATCGGTGTGCCGTTTGCTTCCAATTGCATCATTCCCGTCTCTTGGAAATGGAACAGATCGAAGCGGTATACGTTCCTAGCCGAATCGTGTTCAACGAGCACTTGTACCGTGCTGCCCGTGACGTTCAATGCGCCAGCTTCCAGTTCAATAACAGAACGCTGCCCGGCAGCAGCTACGATGAACAGGGTCAATTCTCCGTTTATCATTTCATTGCCCGTAATCATCGTTCCTGCAGTCAGGTATACGTGTTCAGCAATCTGTACTCGATCCAGCAACGGAACAATCTGTCCTGGATTCAGCGATACGGGAAGAGTCCGGCCTTCCTCCAGCGTAATGTGCATGGTCTCCCGTTCATCCTTGTGACTCTCCAGGAACCAAATCTTCTGGTTGTCAGCCTGTCTGCCTCGTACAGATATGCCTTCAGGATGACGTACAACGATCTGTTCTTCTGGAATTTCCTCTGTTTCCATCAGAAAGGCCCCGAAAGCATGGACAAAGTAAGACAGATTCTTGGTTACCGCATATTTCGGTGTCACCCGTCCATATTCGTTTAGCGGTGCATCATAGTCATAGGACGTAATCATGAAGATATCACTGCTACCCATCGTTCTGCCGCCATATCCACCGAAGTTCGTGCCACCATAGAACATGTAGTGACTGATTCCGGTATACCCGGCACGCAGAATCTCCATGATACGTCTCTCCAGTAAAGGCGCTGTCTTCTGAATGGCCGAAGGCCCTCCCCAGTTCTCGAACCATCCGGTCCAGAATTCAGTGACCATCTTCGGGGTGTCCGGCTGTTTGACTCGAAGTTTCTCATAATGCCCGTCAGCACCCGACCAGAAATTAGCCCCTTCAATGGTGCCTTCCGTCCCGCCAACGCAAGTGATCAGCGTAGCGTCAATGCCACGTTGCAACAATCCATCTCTCAGCGTATTCATATGGTCACTTGCAGCAGCGTCATCCATCAGATACCCGTATTCATTCTCCACCTGCACAAGAATGACCGTACCCCCAGCTGATAACTGTCGCTCCCGAATAATTGGCACAAGCCGGTCAAAATACAAATTCACATAGTGCAGATACATCTCATTGTTTTCCCGGAATTTCACGCCGTCCTTCGTACCAAGCCAGTATGGAAAACCGCCAAAATCCCATTCTGCACAGATAAACGGACCCGGACGTGCGATGACCCACATGCCCAGTTCTGCGCACAAATCCAGAAATGCTCCGCAATCGTTGTCCCCTTCAAAGGACCACTGTCCTTCTTCCGGTTCATGCACGTTCCACGCAAAGTAGGTGTCGATGCAGTTCATACCTGCCAGCTTCGCCTTCAGCAGAACCTCACGCCATTCCTCCTTTGGCATACGGAAATAATGGATTGTTGCACTGTTCAGAAATACACGCTCTCCGTTCAGGAAAAAACTGCGTGCATCGTATGTTAATTCAGATTGAACACTGTTCTCAGCCCTGGCGGTGTTCTTATCCTGTTCCTGCAGCAAAAGGGATGCTTTCTCTGTCAAAGATATCCCCTCCTTCTCTTTATTGATATAAATTGAACTAGAGATTATTTACACTGCACACTTCGATGACAGAACAACCTTCCAATCGCTGTTATCCCCAGATTTTTTTGATTCCCTCTTCTCAAAGGGTAAAATCCGGGGATAGCGTATGCTTCCGATGTAGCTTTCTTGTAGGAAGCTTGTAGGCGACCGTTCCGCTTCTTCAGGTCCTTTCTGTCCTCTCCGTTTGGTGTAAATGTTTAGTTTAATTTATATAGTTTCATATGTCCTATACTCTTTTAAAATATAAGGCGAACCAAATCCGTTGAACTAGATGACAATTTACACCGAGACTACAATAACAGAACAACTTTCAGATCACTGTTATCACTTTGACTGCAACGTTACGCCGTCCAGTACAACGGTTGTGATGGAATTGTCGGCCGTAGGCACTTCCAGTCCGTTAGCGTACACCGGTATGTCTTCAAGTTGTTCCATGTTCCGATCCGGTGAAGTTTGATACACCTGCGCGGCGGATGATTTTCCATACGTATACCCTTCCAGTTCAAACGCTGTTGTACCCGCTGACAATTCGTTACGAATCACCAGCACCAATCTCTGATGTTCCGCGTCATAGGCAGCCAGCGTGCGTCCACCATCCGTTGGAATAATCGTCGCGCCTGGACGAATGAACTTTGTGAACTGAGCCATGCCATAATACTGTTTGGTCATCTCATACTGCTCTTCTCCGTTAAAATTGGCGTGAATGAAGCCCCAGTTATTATTGGCACCTTCATCTTCAACGGCCTGCCAGTATACCCATGCGGATGGCTGCATGATTTTCAGATCAAACATGATCCGCTCTGCCAGCTCCTGCACCGAGGTCATATCCTCATGACTGTGCGGCTCGCTGCCGCCGGTTCCGTACTCGGACATCCACAGCTTCTTGCCATGGCGCTCTGCCAGCGTGCGCAGCTCTTCCATTTTGCTACCATTATAGGAGTGGGTATTGATCTGCTGGATTACGTCCAGCGTGTCCTGATCATAGAGGTTGAAATTAAACACCGTCTCATCAATGCTGTTATCGTCCGCGGCACTAATGACGGTTCCATCCAGTCCTTTGCTCTTCAACGAAGCAGCAACTTTCTTGATAATCTCGGCCTGTTTCTCATTCGTAAAATGACTGCCTTCCTGCATATTGCCCTTCTTCCACCAGTCGGAGGAAGGTTCATTGAGCGGATTCAGTGTGCGGAAGGTGATCCCCCACTCATCCCGATAATGCTTCACAACTTCGGTCAGATAATCGGCAAACGCATCATACTGGTCGTCACGCAGGTTATTGCTGCCATCCACGGCTCCGGTAACGGATCCACTGATTGTCATCCAGTAAGGTGGTGAATTGGAGAATGCTTCGGCAATGTTCACGCCACGCTCCATCGAGCCTTGTAATACAGCCCGCTGACCTGCATCAGCCTCCCAGTCCCACTCTCCAGGCTCAGGTTGGAAGCCAGGTACATCACCGCCAGGGCGAAGAGCTTTCATCTCCGGATTTTCCTCACCGCCGATATTGTAACGAACGATGTTCAGACCTAACCCTTTCTCCGGGTCAAAGACCAGATCCATCACTTCACTAACCTTTTCCTGATCCTTCCAACCGCCAAGATTGTTGGCCCACCAGGCAAGTGACGTGCCCCAGCCTTCAAAATGATCATAGGACTGGTCCAGCTTCAGACGTACCGGCTCCCCTTGGAACTCAAGTGATTTGGATGATTCATTGGCATAATGATTGATAACAATTCCTCCTCCTGCCAGCAGGACAATCAGGGCTACACCCATGAGGATATAGTTCCGTTTGCTCCTGCTGCGTTGTTCTTCATGCGCCATGGGCTATACAATCCCTTCTCCATGTACGTTGATTATTCCGTTGACCCTGAACATCAGGTGCAGTACATACAACTACTACAGACACCTCAGTTACTTGATTCCGCTGCTTCCACCGCTAATGTTGGCTTCATAGACATAACGCTGTCCGAACAGATATACCAGCACCATCGGAATGGTGAGGAACAGGGAAGCAATCATAACAAGGTTCCATGGCGGCATTTGCCCGCCACCTACCGTAGTCAACAGCTGCACCCCAAGTGCCAGCGGCATTTTCTCCGGATCATTGATATAGATGAGCGGCCCCATGAAGTTCCCCCAGTTATAGGAGAATGAGAAGATCGCAATGGCCGCGAGTATCGGATAAGTCAGTGGCATGATGATCTTCCAGTAGATTCCCGGGTGCCCCATACCATCGATCATGGCGGCTTCATCCAGTGATTTTGGAATACTCATGACGAACTGGCGAATCAGAAACACGTTGAACGCTCCGGCGAAGAAACTCGGTACAATCAGCGGGTAAAATGTATTAATCCAGTCCAGGTGACGGAAGATGATGAACTGCGGTACCATCGTCACCTCACCCGGAATCATCATCGTACTGAGCAACACGATAAACAGGAAACGGCTGCCTTTTGCCTTGATTCGGGCAAAGCCGTAGGATACGATCGAAGCTGATAATACCGATCCGACAATCGTAAAGACGGTAATGATGACCGAGTTTTTGAGATACGTGCCAAGATTGTTATTCGTAAAAATCGTATAAAAGTTCGACCATTGGAACTCCATTGGAACGAAGGTAAAAGCTGATTTGACGGTTGTTGCGTCACTTGCCAGTGCAATGGAGATCATGTACAGGAAAGGCGAAGCAAGCAGCACCCCGACCAGAATCAGAAAAATATAGGATATCGTCTTCTCCACAGTCGATGGATTACTCATTGGCTTTTCCCTCCTCGTAGTGCACCCATAGCGCCGATGAACGGAATACAACGAGTGTCAACGCCATGATGATGATGAATAGTACCCAGGCAATCGCCGATGCATATCCCATTTTGTAGAATTGGAACGCATTCTGGAATAAGTAGGGAACAACCATCTGACTTGAATTGTCAGGTCCCCCGGCAGTAACAATGAATACCTGCGCGAAGGTCTGGAGCGCTCCAATCATGCCAGTCACGAGATTGAAGAAAATGACGGGAGTCAGCATTGGGAATGTAATATGGAAGAACGATTGTGTACTTTTCGCCCCATCGATGGCAGCGGCCTCGTACAGCTCCTGTGGAATGCCTTTCATCCCTGCAAGCAGCAATACCACGCCACCACCCACACCCCATAAGGACATGAGAATCAATGCAGGCTTAACCCAGTTGGGATCAAGAAGCCAGGCAGGACCCTGAATACCGAAGATCGCAAGTGCCTGATTGATCAATCCTTCAGTCGGTGCAAGCAAGTGGATGAAGAGCAATGAACTCGCAACCACCGGAACAACCGACGGCAGATAGAACAGAATACGGAAGAAGGTGATACCTTTGATCTTCTTGTTCAGGTAATATGCAATCCAGAGCGAGATCGACATGCCCAGCGGAATGGATATCAGCGCATAGAAGAATGTATTGCCGACGGATTTCCAGAAGATCGGATCATCGGTCAGTAACGTTTTGTAATTGTCGATACCGATGAACTCAGGGGACTGGAACAGATCCCAATTCGTGAAACTCATATAGATGGAAAACAGGATCGGACCCAGAGTCAGCCCCAGAAACCCGATCAGCCAAGGCGAGATGAAGATGTAGAACCATTTCCCGTCCTTTTTTCTCACGTTAAGCCCTCCCATGACGCAGAGAGCAGATGGAATCCGCATTCACGCCGATTCCACCTGTCCTGCTGTCGCTGCTATTTGTGCATGTTCAGAAAATCCTCTATTTGTAGAGTCTTTCCAGTCCACTCTGAATTTCGGTTACGGTATCATCAAGCGATGCTTTGTTATTGAAGTACACACCCAGCTTATCGTTAATGAGCTTCATCATTTCGTTCCATTGCGGGTTGAATGGTTCTGCATAGATCGTCGATTCACTGAACGCAGCCATGTTAATTTTTTTGCCACCATATTCAGCATTGAGGAATTCATCACTGGACAGACCCGCTTTGGTTGCAGGAGCATCCTGACCGGCTTTGACCATTGGCATCTGTGCTTCTGGTGTCGTCATGGCTTCAATCACTTTGAATGCCTCTTCCTTGTGTTTGGATGCGTTGGTAATCGTTAACCCGTTGAAGAATGCGTTTGTTTCGCCCCATACCGGAGAAATATCCCAGTTGATGCCTTCGACCTTAGCAAGCGAACCAATGTTCCAGAAACCGGTTGTTTCCATGGCGATCTTGCCTTGTGCAAACAGCGGATCGGCTCCGATATTCCCCATGTCGGCAATCTCAGTTGGCGTTGGTCCTGCACCGTGGGTGAAGGTCAGATCATTCATGAATTGTAATGCTTTACGCACAGGCTCCGTATCGAAAGTTGGTTTGCCACTCTCATCGAACAATGAGCCACCGTTCTGGTAGATCAGTTGCATCCATTGCGGCCACCAGCTGCCTGGGTAGTAGCCCCATTGAGTCGTTTTGCCGTTCTCCTTCACCGTCAGCTTCTGAGCAGCCGCCATCAGATCGTCCTGCGTCCAATCTTTGGTTGGGTATTCCACCCCGGCTTTATCAAACAGATCTTTGTTATAAAAGAGGACCATTGCGCCTGCCCGATCCGGCAAACCAAATTGCTTGCCATCATACTTCATCAGGTTTGCAATATCATCGGAATAACGCTCAGACATGTTCACATTGTTCGCCTTAATCATGTCATCCAGCGGTATAATCTGATTCTTGGAGGCGTAGGCCTGATAGTTCTCGGCAATCATCATGATGTCCGGTGCTGTTCCTCCGGCGATCATGGTCTGTACCTTCTGGTCATAATCTCCTGCAACCACGTTGAGTTTCACATTAATATCGGGATACGTCTGCTTCACGATGTCGAGTCGCTCCTGATAAATTTTCTTCTCATCCTCCGAGCCCCAGATCGTCATGCTCAAATCAACCTTGCCACCGGACTCGCCGGAAGAACCGTTTTTACTCCCGCTGCTACAGGCTGTCAGACCCATTACCATGACCAGCATCAATAACGAAATGACCTTTAGACTTCTTCTCATACGTTACGCCCCCTTGATATAATGAATGGATGACTACAATGAAACCCGTTTCATGAAATGGGTTTCATTAAGCTGAAACATAAAACCCGTTCCACTTTATGAAAGGGGTTTCATTCACGCACTCATTATATTTCACCCTTCGAGGAAATGTCAACGCTTTCTTTTCTAATTACAGGCCCTTTATCTTGCAGCAGGTCCTGTACTTTGACGCACAATCAGCTCCGGTTGCAGAATGATCTGCTTCTTCGGTTTGCCTTGGTTAATCAACTCATGCAGTACATCCACAGCCTGTTTGCCAAGCTGATACGTGTTCTGGGATACGGTTGTCAGTTCCGGTATAACGGCACTGGCGAGCGGTGTATCATCATAACCCACAATGGATATATCCTGTGGAATCGAGAGCCCATGCTCAATCGTCGACTTGATGGCACCAATCGCTGTATTGTCATTGACGCAGATGACTGCGGTTGGCGGATTGTCACGATCCAGCAATTTGGACATCTCCCGTTTGCCGTCGTCGATGGAGAAGCTGCCGAGCAGTTGCCGTTCTTTTGGTATTTCGAGTCCATGCTCCCGAAGTTTCTTCTGCACAGCTCTGACCTTGACCATGGTGGTGGACAACTCTTTCAGGCCGCCAACAAAGGCGATATCGCGATGCCCCAGTTCAAGCAAATGCTCAGCTGCAAGGGCTGCCCCTGCACCTTCATCCGTGTACACCCGGTGGAACCCGCCTTTGGCAATATTGCCATTGACCAGCACGATTGGCATACGTTTGCCCATATCAATCAATTCCTGAGCCATGTCATCCGGACAGACCTGCATGTTGATTCGACCGCCGAGAAAAATAATCCCGTCTACCCGCTTCTCTCGCAGGATGGACAAATATTCAGATTCCCTGTTGTAGTCGCCTGCGGTATTGCACAGAAAGAAGGTATACCCCAATCCGCGAGCCTCATTCTCCGCGCCCCAGAACACTTCCGGGAAAAACGGGTTTGTAATGTCCGGCAGGATGATGGCGATGGTACCCGTCTCTTTCTTGATCAGACTGCGCGCCTGCGCATTGGGCTGAAACTGGTGTTTTTCGATGATGGACATAATCTTCTCTCGGGTGCTTGCACGCACAGGTGCCGTATCATTCAGTACCCGGGAGACCGTCGCTACAGATACATTTGCTTCCTTGGCGATGTCGTATATGGTGATCGGTGTCATAGCGGAACCTTCCTTTTTCTCTAATTTTCCCTATTTTCCCTGCTTATCATACCAGATAAGGAATGCCGATGAAATGGGTTTCATTGACGGGCGAATGATTTCACACTGAACCCATAGAAGTTCCTGGTATGACAATCATACGTGAATTGTTCGTTGCATTGCGCATTAGCGTCAATATTTTTACAGGACATGTTTGCTTTTCTTTATTTCACCTTCTAATCTGCGTTTATGGTCCATATATTAAATTGTAAGCGAATTCATTGGAGATTAGAGGAGTGTGAACAACGTCATGATCATTCAAGTCAGTCCGCTGGCAGAAGCAAGACTTACTGAAAAGCTGGGAGATCGACCAGGCTATTTCAAATTGTTTTATGATACCGATGGATGCGGTTGTGACGGAATTGCGGTACTTCTGATCTTAAACGAACCGGATAGCGATGATGTTACCGTAGAAGCGGGGTCGCTTCCCTTTGTAATCAACAAACAGCAGCAGATTTACTTTGAACCCTCTCTGCGTCTGCAATCCGAGCACAGTTTCCCTTCATTCCGACTGAGTAGTGATTCCATGATCTATGGGAGTAATGTCAAAGTCCATGATTTACGAGATACCGCAGACGTAGCCCCTCAGCCTACCGGATGGTTTGTAAGATAAACGTTGAATCAGCATTATAATTAAACCTCCCAATCCCTGATGCTCCGTGGGACGGGAGGTTTTTTATCCAATTTTAATGAGTTCATTAGGCATTATTTTCGTAAAGATTTCATATTCGTGCAGTGCCTCTGTACCTCTGCCAATCTATTTCCAACCATTTTTCAGGACAAAAGAGGTGGAAATTTGATTAATTAATATGGACTTTAGTTTAATACAAATAATTACAAGCAAACCGTATACTTAGATAACCACATATGAATTTGGGAGATACACAAAATGGAATACCTAATTAAAGATATAAGTCTAGTTATACCAAAAACACGGTTAGACAATGTATCCGTTTAGAAGTGTCGAGGAGGAAAATTGAAACTTATGAAGTTACCCACAATCCTGAACGTAGTCCGCATCTTGTTGAGTATTAAGGTTATATACCTTATTGTTTCTTTCAGTGTATTTCTCTATATTTTCAGTCAAAATCCTGAAGCCTTTGCCGGTTATCAAGTGAACGGCAATGATTTGATTAATTTCTCTAATGAAATTACTGGGAGAATCATATTTTTGATCATTCCTAGTTTGCTTGCTATCATTTGCATCACCAAACGACAATTCAGATCGACTGTTACGTTCCTGAGTATCGCTTTATTTATCGGACTACTGAATGAAGGACTATTAACTGGACTTATTCAACTATTCGCCTTGTTAGTTGTGCTCTTACATCGACCAAGTAAGATATTCTTAAAGCGCCAGGATTCAAATGACACAGAGACACAATATATCGCCAAGAAGAGCCTGACTTAAACGTCTGGCTCTCTTTTGCTTTGGTTTATTCACAAACAAATCCATTAATCGTAATTATCTACCCGACAAATCAATGTAACTAAAATTACTTCACAAGAATTTCAATTGGATTCGTGGTTAAAGAGATATCCGCGGTCATATCCACAATGAGATTTTGTTTCCCTTTTTTGGTTACCATAAATTCATCTTCAACCTCAACCACTTGACCTGATTTAAATTCAGTTACATATCCCACATCCGTATAATTACGCTCCTCGTTACTACCGGAGAAGGAGAAACGAATTATAGGTTTTCCATGGGAAACTTCAACGGGTTTCATACCTCTATATTTCAGAGTTCCTTTTACTTTCATTCTCTCACCAGTACCTAAAACAGTTGGTGTTGTTACTTCAAGAACGAAATCAGATGTTACTATACGTTCAGTAATTGTATCTTCATTTTTTTCTTTTGGTGAACATCCCGCAAAGATCATGGATAACGCTAACACCAACATTATGACGCTACTACTCATTTTATTAACTTCATATCACCTCTCTCATACTCTAACGAATGATGTATAGAAAGGGTTGCTCAATTCGTTCCTTGATTTCCCTGAACTATCTCTTACTGTTAGTGCAATCCTGTATCACACAAATTCAATTAACTTCTTATCTATTTCTGCGATATCACCAATCTCGGATGTGCCATCCCAAAGAATTATTGAAGAAGCTTCATCGTTTTCAGCAAAATCATCAAGTTGGCACAGTTCACCCATGAACAGAGCTCCATACTCTATCCGTTCCGGTCCATGAAAACTTGGCTGGAGTCTAAACTTCATTAGCCCTTTGAATTCAGCTGTATCCAGAATTTGATTGGTTTCCTCATACAATTCTCTAATTACACATTGCTCTCCAGCTTCAATAATCCCCCCTGGAAGTTCCCAGTTTTTTCTCCACTTATTATGCATGAATAGATACTTTCCTTGGCACTTCACCACAATTAGAGCATGTGTTAGTGGAGCATCCAGTGTGCTTGTAATGACCTTATTGTACTCGATCCGAATAAATTCTAGAAAAATGTTACCTCTTGAATCTGTCATGATTGCCATTTACATTCCTCCATTTCTTTTGTAACAAAAATAAAAAAACGCGCTAGACCTAAGTCCTGCGCATTCATAACACAGGATGGGAAGCGCGAATAGCGTTAGGCCATTCTCCTAATCATCAATATATGGAAATAATACCTACCATTATCCTTTAGAGTCAAGCTATAATTTTGCTCATTTACCAGTAATGTAAACTTCCGTTGGTTGAATTGCATCTTCTTTAATTAATGCATCATGTCTTCTGTTTCAATCAAACGTTCAAGGCTATTGTCAGTACCCCAATGATCTTTGGTCCCATCTTAGGACCTATTCTTGGGGGATTCATTATTCAAGGGGCATCCTGGCGGTGGATTTTCTTTATAAACGTATTCATCGGTTTAATTGCTGCCCCGCCAATGATGAAAAAGATGCCCAATTTTGAACCCTTCAACAAAGATAGTAGACTCGATTTATTTGGGATTATCGATCTGTCACTAATGAGTGCGGTAATGATCTATGGAATTACAAAAGCCGTGGAACATGCTTCATCTAACAATAGCGAAACTATTATTTTGGCTGGGATTGGCCTCGTTTTAGCCTTCATCTATTTCGTATATAATCTCGTAAGAAAAAATCAAACCGTGCTGCCATTGAACTTATTCGCACATAAAAGCTTCACAGCCTCCAGTATCGGGTTATTCTTGACAAATGCCGCTATCATGGGACCTATGTTAATTCTTCCATTGTACTTTCAGAACTTCCGTCATTTCACGGCGACCGAAGCTGCCCTTGCGTTAATTCCTCAAGGGGTTGGGATTAATATTATAGAGAACTTGTGCTCAAGCTTTGGTTCAGCTGTTATCGCAACCGTCGTCGCAGCTACCCTACACGGATTGCCTCCAACTATTGTAAATAATTTAAAGGGGTATCATTCCGCGTTTTTATTATCCGCTATTGCTCTAACGGCAATCTTCATCCCAAGTCTCTTCCATACGAATAAAAAGAGTGCCTAGAACTGCCCGTTAGTTAAATAAAAGTAGCCGATCACATGGATCAGCTACTTTTTTTGTATTATTTAGCTATCGTTTCCCGTTAGTTCAATGAAGTCTACTGATCATTTAATAGTTAGACTAATTTAGAATCTCGCCTTTATCTATTTTCGCCAAGCGTTTATGCCAAACTGCGAGTTGTTCAGGCGTTTGTCGCACCCAATCTTTCACTTCGCCAACAATTTTTAGTGGGGCTTTGCTGCGATATGATCGCGTCGGATTACCTGGAAATTTCTTATCCGTCACATTTGGGTCATTTTCCCATTCGCCTGTCGGCTCAACGAGATACACGCGCGGTTCACCACCGCCTTTTGCCAACTCCGCAGCTAACCCGGCCCCATCACGCAAAGCTGTAAAATAAATGTGATTCATCACAACATCCGGATTGTAATTTGAGCGAAAGCCAGCTGTGAGCAAGTCTCCAATCTGCAAATCTGCTCGTGTCCCATGATAAAAAGGACCTTTGTCAAGAATTTCAGCCATCTCGTCACCACCCCCAAATTTAGTAAGATACTCTATTTTATCATGAACCTGCCCTTAGATTTTTCTCCCGTAATACATCCATAGTGCCAAAAATACGATTAAAACAAATAATAAACAAGTTAGTAAGGTGTAGAATATCATGGGATTGAAGAAACCGGCGATCATGGAGGCTATGCCCAGACTAATGAGAATAATTGCTACGCTGAGTGTGCCTGCACTCTGGAGTATTGTAACACTCCGCTCGTCATTCTCCTCAATAAACTGCTTTTTCAGCTCGGCTTCACTTTTGCTGGCCTTTATATACCTGACAAGAAAATAAGTGACGACCACTTCAACCCCGATAAAAGCTCCTGTATGAAATCCCTTTATAAAACTAGGCAGATCGGGTAGTCCACCTCGGTAAACTATAAGTGCTACATAGATCAATATCGTAGCAGCAGCTACCAGTGACAGTGCGTTTTTGCGAGTTTCTACTTTAATCTTGTACTTGTCCACTTATATCTCCTCCACTTCGCTGAAATCAAAAACATCTTCAATAGCGAGTCCAAAAAAATTAGAAATTTTGTAAGCAAGAATAAGGGAAGCCGTATACTTTCCCCTTTCTAGAGAAGTGATGGTTTGCCGGGTAACGCCAACAATTTGTCCCAATTCTTCCTGTGACAGTTTATGCTGCTTACGCAGTTCTGCAATTCTTGTCTTCATGTAATCACGTCCTTGCAATGTTTACTTTGCATTTTTAGCATAGTTCACTTTGCATTTTGTGTCAAGTTAACTTTGCATTCTATATGAATTAACCTGCCCTTTAATTGAAAAAAAGCAGCCGATCACATGGATCAGCTGCTTTCTGACATTTAAGGAGCGCTATTATATTGCATTTTAATGTCTCTATTTTACACAATGAATAATAAAGGATCGACTTTTAGAATTTGCCTGTTTAAAATCCCAATCGCCATATGTTTCAATTTTCGAAAACCCTGTTTGTTTCAGCGACTCATCCAATTCTTCTTGATTTCGAAATCTGATCTGCATTTTTTCATGAACTAGGACTTCGTCTGTTTTTGTATTTTTCACAGTTTCATAAAAAGTATAGATATCCCCCTCAAACCCTTCATATTCTGTAGAGATTTCAAGAGGTTCTCCACTTCGCATATCTTTAGCTAATTCCGGAGTCCTGTCCTTCTCCCACTCTTCCCACACTTTTGCCAGAGGGTTTCTACTATCAAAAATAAAGTGACCGCCAACTTTTAGGGATCGGAATACGTCTGAGATTACTTTCTTCCAACTATCATCAGTAAGAAATACCTGTGCCACATTGGCAGTCATAATAACCGCGTCATAGGTATTGGTTTGTAAATTTGAGCTATCTCCTACAATCCAATTCACTTTGCCTGCATTATCTTTAATTCTCGCTACTTCAATTGCTTCTTCATGGGGATCAATAGCTGTAATTTTATAACCGTACTGAACAAGATGAGTCGTCCATCTTCCTGTTCCGCAGCCTAAGTCAACGATAGACTCAACTTTTAATTTATTTAGTAAGGCAAGGAAAAACTCGTCGTCTTTTCCCCAATGGTTAATCTGGTCATATACTAATGGAATCATAGATGTTGTTCCCACTTTCTGTAGCATTTTTACTAGTTCATCAGATAAGAAATGGTTTAGTCAATTAGTGTCCAAGCAATTGTTAATTGATTTATGTATTACCTTTCAACTTCGTTCGAATGATCCCCATACTTCCCCATCAACGAGATAACCGCCACCATTCCATTGAAGCAAGTAGCCTCCAGTACTCATTCGCTGTGTGAAACCTTCTTTAATATTTATCCACTCTAAAGATTCCCCGGGAGCAATCGTTCTAGCGAAATACACTTTACTAGTATCTAAGTGCGTCAAACTAACATTGACTTCATGGCTACTATTGTTCTTCATAAGCAATTTTATGTGTACAAATTCCGGATTTACCGAAAAGGATTGCTGTACTGTCGCGCTTTCAGAAGCAATAAAGTGGGAGGGTTTGCTCTCTTGTTCGCTTAAAGAATTAGAAAGGGTTGCACTTTGGGACTCGCTTGATAACACACTAGATTTTGGAGTATCTAAATTCTCTTGAGTTGGACTTGTTGAATCACAGGCAGTTAGGGTCACTGTTGTTAAGGCTAATGTTACAACAATATAAAATAGTCTCTTTTTCTTCAATACTTCATCCCTCATATTCTTTTATTAGTTATTATTAAAGCTCATAAGAAATTCCTCGTTATTAACAACGCTATTAATTAGTCAAAAGTTACACTTGTAATTCGCAAGATGACATTGAGTTAACCTGCCTCTTACCTGAAACAAAAGCAGCCGATTAGGTTAATCGGCTGCTTTCTGTGGTTTATTGACTTACCGTATTCCTTAAGTGTAACGACGACTGATATAATTTAACCCTTCAGTCTCTCGAAAAACCGAAGTGCTTCTCAACTTCCATTAACATCTGATCTTTATTGGATTGAGATGTTCTCATAAACCATTTTAATTGATACTGCTCCGCTTGTTGCAGGTAATGATTCGATGCTCTAACCACCGTGTTTAACGTTTCGTCCCGTGCACGTTGTGGATCTGATAAACTAGGAAACAAACCCTCCATGCCTCTCAGATGATCTCGACCCAGATAATCTTCTCGAATGAGGTCATCTTCTGTAAACATATAAATAACTCGGTTGGGGTCAGCAATCTCCCTTAGATAAGCAGGTTCCATAAAAGTATCTACTACGATTGGCTTCTCTTTCCCCATCTGTAACAAATCCAAGATGATAAACTCCACACTTTCGTCAAACACGGAATTTAACCAGTGATTTCTATCATTCCCTCGTCCTAAAAAGAACCATTCCCAATCAATAAAATGTCGTAATATTGCGGGATGATCCTGCGGATTAGCCTTTTTTTGATAATCGAACGTGTGGTCATCTGAAGAATAATAATTCATATTCCATTTTGAAGAAAGTAACTTTGTCATCGTGCTTTTTCCGCCGCAAGGGCCTCCACATATCCAATAAACATGATCTAAATACTGTCTTAATAGTCGGTCTGAAATTTTCATAGTATGAACAGCTCCTAGTATAAGATTATTTTCTTATAAGGGAGAATGTCTCTTTTTGTTTGCACTGTATGTCCAGGTCGCTGGCATTTTTACACCGCCTTTTAATTTCCATTTTCTCACAAAGTTAACCAGTTGTGAATCTTAGCTTATGTACAAGAGTCATAGTTTACGCAAAGACACATGTCCACCTCAGCACTTTGTACAATATGCTTAAAAATTCGTTATCCTTTAGCCTCTTTATCCAAACTCTTCTTTACGCCCACCTAACTTAATGTTAGATTTTATAACATATTATGACGAAAGCGGTGGGTTGAAGATGGATCTGCAACAGTTATTGACTATCCCCATTCTCTCCAAAGCAAAGGTTATTGCCGGACATCGTGGCCTCGATCGCTTGGTGCAATCGATTAATATTATGGACGCGCCAGATATTGTACAATTCCTGAAACCCGGAGATATGCTGCTGACCAACGGTTATATCCTGAAAGACCGACCCGAAGCTCATCTTGGATTCATTACTGACATGCATGCGATTGGTTGTGCGGCGCTTGCTGTCAAGACACAGCGCTTCTCTCTTGAATTATCTCCGCAACTGCTCGAGACAGCGGACAGGCTGGGCTTCCCGATCATTGAGCTGTCTGAGATAGACAATACACTCGGTGAAATATTTCAACATTCGATCAGTGCCATCCTACAGAACAAAACCCATGAGCTCCACTATGCCTTGTCTATTCATAAGCAATTTTCCACGATGGTGATGCAAGGAAAAGGTATCCCCTCTATCGTAGATACGTTGTCTCAGTTGTTATCCTCACCCGTACTGCTGCTTGGCTCCAAGAAGCAGATTACAGCCAGCTCCCATTATGCAGAACAGATGGATGACCAATCTCTCGCCGCACCCTTACTGACATTTATAGATGAGCACCCTTCCTTCCATACCACAATCTCCATCTGTCTGCTTACCGCTGAGAAATATCGACATGCCGAGTTTCATCCCATCTTCACGGATCGGCACGAGGGCTATTTGATCGCACTATACGACAGTTCCGCAAGCTCTAAGCTCTCCACTCTGGCACTGGAACAAGCCGTCAATGTAATCGGTCTGGAGTTAACCAAGAAGCAAGCGGTCAAAGAGCGTTCCCGTCGTTACAAAAATGAATATTTCTCCGATCTCATTCAAGGCTTCATTCGTTCGGAACAAGAAGCGCTGCATCGCGGCAAGAAATACGGGCTGCAGGCAAAAGGAAGTTCCGTTCTCATCATCGCCAAGATGGATGAACCTTTAACGAACAAACCTAATCACATTCTCACTCCCTCAGGAGAAGAGCGGTTCATCTCGGAACGAGATGCTAATTACGAGCTGATTAAGCAGGAGTTCACCAAACTGGATCTTTCTTTTGTCATGTTCACGAAGAATGACCAGTTCGGCATACTCGTCTTTTTGGCCGAATCGTCTTGGGATGAACACACTGTTATTCAGCAGCTTGAGTGGATTGCGGGCAATCTGTATATGGCGTCGCAGCTTAGTCTTTCTTTCGGAATAGGCAATCCCTACACGAATGTACTGGATATTGGACTCTCCTATAAAGAAGCAGTCAAGGCGCTCCAATCCGGCTATCAGATACGAAAAACCCGCTTCGCTCACTCCTATCAAACCATGGATATAAGCCGTCTGTTGCGCATGATTCCCAACGATGAGATGCTGCAATTCCACCAGGAAACCTTTAAACCCTTCGAAGGCCGAGATCCAAACGAACGCAACGAGTTGATGAAAACTCTGTCCTCCTTCTATGAGAATCACTGCCAGATCGTCGATACAGCGAAAGAATTGTTTGTACATCGCAATACAGTCATCTACAGATTGGAAAAATGCGAGAAACTGACCGGCCGGAACATTAAGAACCCGATGGAGAGTCTGCGCTTCCGTCTGGCCTTTGCACTGGAGTCGCTGCTGAATGTTAATTCAGCCCTTAGCGAAGCTGATCATACGTCTTGAACGGAGAGCGTGTCATGTATAATGACACGCTCTTTTGTTTTTCTTTTCCCAACCCAACCTGAATTGTGCATTTTAACTGATTTAATTCTATTTTTATGTTCAGAGTAACTAATGACAATTCGTCAATCAGTCTATATGATTAGGAATATATTTATCAATGTTATATTAATTAACATCATTTCACATCAAGAAATAAACCATCATCAGGCTGAAGGAAAGGGGCTACCTATCATGGCTATACAGATACAAGGCGTATCCAAATCATTTGTCAGTGCAACCGGAGAAGATATCCAGGTCCTGGCTGAGGTTTCGATGCAAATCAAGAAACAGGAGTTCTTCAGTATCGTGGGACCGAGCGGCTGTGGCAAGAGTACGATTTTCAATATTATCGCAGGTCTGCTCAAGCCAACAAATGGCAAGGTAATCGTCTGTGGCGAAGAGATCGATCAGACCACCGGGCATGTCGGTTATATGATGCAGAAGGACCTGTTACTTCCTTGGAGAAGCATCCTGGACAATGTCACGTTAGGCTTGGAAGTGAAGGGCATGTCCAAAAAGGATCGCAGCGATATTGCCATGGATTATCTGGATCGTTATGGCCTGGCTTCATTCGCAGAAGCCTATCCCTCCACACTATCAGGCGGTATGCGCCAACGTGTAGCCCTAATACGTACCCTCGTTACCCAGCCCGATATTATATTACTGGACGAACCCTTCTCCGCACTTGATTATCAGACCAGACTCATTCTGGAAGATGAAATCTTGTCCATCCTGAAATCCGAGGGCAAGACAGGCGTGCTTATCACGCATGACATTGAGGAAGCCATCGCCATCTCCGACCGTATTGCCGTTATGAGTAAAAGACCAACAACCGTGAAACAGGTCTACGATATTGGTCTCGCTTCTCAGTATGGCTCAGCACTGAAAGCCCGCTCCGACCAGAAGTTCAAGCAGTATTTTGAATCGATCTGGTCAGAGCTTGATATCCAAATGGGGAGGATCAGCTAATGAAGAGCACATCACCTGAAATTACCCTTGCCGGAAAGCCTGCTGGAGTTGTGAAGAGCAAACGCAGACAGTCCACCTTCTCCAAAGAATGGCTCATAACGATGCTGTGGCGGTTCATTATTGTAGCGGTCATCCTGGTGATCTGGGAATCCGCCGTTCGTCTGAAACTGGTTAACGGATTCCTCATGGGATCACCAAGCGCCATTCTTGATGCCGCCATCACGATGGCCAGCTCAGGGCAACTGCTTACAGACGCTTTTGCAACGGTGAATGCCACTGTTATCGGCTTCGTAGCAGGAAGCTTAATCGGCTCGTTGGCAGGATTGCTCATGTGGTATTCCAAATCTGTTGCCCGTGTACTCGATCCCTTCATTGTAGCCATGAACGGTATCCCGAAAATTGCCCTTGCCCCCATGATTATTATCTGGTTCGGTTCAGGCATCTTCTCCAAGATTGCTCTCGCCTCTGTCGCAACGTTTATCGTAGCGCTATTATCCGCCTACCAAGCGACTCATCAGATAGACGAATCCCAGATTAATCTGATGAAATCCTTCGGTGCAAAAAAATCACAAATTTTCCGCAAAATTATCGTTCCTTCCTCTCTGCCATGGATTATCTCAGCTTTCCGGATCAATATCGGTCTGGCACTGGTATCTGTTGTAGGCGGAGAATTCATCTCTTCTGACAAAGGACTCGGACACATGGTATTCGTCGAAGGCAACCTATTTAACCTTCCGGCCGTATGGGTCGGCGTGTTCATGCTAATGCTTGTCGCAATGCTCCTCTATACCTGTGTCGGTTATATTGAATCCCGTCTTCTTCCATGGAACGACAACAAGACCAACAGCAAAACCACATCTGTCTAAACTGACCCGCAACGACTAACTTAACTACAACCATTAAAGGGGCCTGGTGACTAATGCGTACATTCAAAAAGATAGCTATTCTGGCAACGATGACGATGATATTGACCACACTACTCAGCGCATGCGGAAGCAATGCCGCAACACCTGCAAGTGGCGGAGGTACATCCAGTAATGAGGGGCAAGATACTGCGAAGGTGGATAAAATCATGGTGTCCGAGGTGTATCACAATTTGCTCTACCTTCCGCTCTATGTAGCGAATAACCAAGGATTCTTAGAGGAGAATCGTATTGAGCTATCCTCTATCCGCGCTGCAGGAAGTGGACCAACAGCATTGTCTTCGGTCATCTCAGGCGAGTCTGCATTCTCCTTCCACGGTCCTGAGCATGTCGCATTCGCGAATGCAAGGGGCGGCGATGCTCGCTCACTGGTCCTTCTGTCCGGCAGTGCTCCTGTTTGGGCGGTTGCACGAGAAGGAGTAACGGTGGACTCAACAGAGGATTTCAAAGGTAAAACCATTGTTGTAGGTTTGGCACCTACAAGCTCCAACAGCTTACTGCGGAAGCTTTTCGCTGACAACAACATTGATATCGTCAAAGACGTGACGATCACCGAGGTTCAGAATGGCTCCGAGCTTGGTGCTGTATTAGCCGGCAAAGCCGATATTGCTATCGTCTACGAGCCTCAGTTGGATCAAGGCATTGCAGAAGGGCTGCATATCGTCCATGATTTCACGAAGGATTATCCTGACTTCGCCTTTGCAACGATGAATACAACCGCAAGCTTCATTGAGGAGAATCCTGATCTCACCCAGCGCTTTGTCACCTCCATCGAGCAAGCCCTGGACTACATTCAATCGAATCCTGAAGGCGCAAAAGCACTTGCCGTGAAGGAATTCCCGAATCTGGACAAAACCGTCGTGGAGCAAGCGGTACAACGCATGATCGACAGCAAGGTATATCCTGCGGAGGGACTCATCAATGAATCAGCTTTTAACACAGCAATCGATATGCAGCGCTTCATTGGCAATCTGAAGGAAGACGTCGCTTACGAGGAGATTATCGATTCAAGCTTCACCAAATAGAGAGAGAAAGGTTGATTACTCTGAAACAGGACGACTATCTCACACACCGCCGTACGGAAAGTGCGAAATACGCGAACGGAGTTATTACCAGCGAGGAGCTTGCCCTATATACAGCCGACTTGAAGTTGATTCGAAGCTTCAAGCTGCCAGAAGAAGTCGGCCCCAATGCTCCGCATAGGAGGGTGCCTCTGCGATGATTACGAAACCACTGAACGAGCTGACGATTGCGGAAGCCGCAACATTGATTAAAAACAAGACGATATCTCCTGTTGAGCTTACAGAGTCCTATTTGAAACGAATTGAGAATGTAGAGCCTGCTGTGCAAGCCTTCGTTACAGTCACTGCGGAACAAGCCTTTCAGGCCGCAAAAGAGTCTGAGCGTAAGCTAATGAATGGCAACTATCTCGGCCCTCTGCATGGCATTCCCTACGGAGCGAAAGACATTATCCATACCGCTGGCATACGGACCTCGGCTGGATCAAGCACCTATCCTGACTTCGTACCCAAGGCAAATGCTACTGTCATTGATAAGTTGCAGGCTGCCGGCGCTATCCTCCTAGGTAAGACAACAACAACGGAGTATGCGTTCCAGGGAGGAGAGCCGCCAACCCGCAACCCGTGGAATCTAGAACATACCCCAGGCGGTTCCAGTTCAGGCTCCGCCGCTGCTGTAGCGGCTGGTATGGCCTCCTTCACTCTCGGAACTCAGACCTTTGGATCTCTGCTCAGACCCGCAGCTTACAACGGATTAACCTGTATGAAGCCAACTTACGGCAGGGTTAGCCGTAACGGTGTCATCACAGCCAGTTGGAGTCTGGATCATATTGGCGCCTTCACTCGATCCGCACAAGATAACGCAATCGTTCTGGAAGTGATGGCCGGGCAGGATGAGCCGGACTCCTTCACACTGCCTCACGGCAAGCCAGACTTAACAAGCGCTCTTGAGCATCCTGTTTCAGGAATGGTGATCGGGCTGCCAAGCAACTTCTTCCAGACCGATGAACCGGCAATCTTGTTAGCGGTAGAGTCGGCACTCGCTGTACTTGAGAAGCTGGGCATGCAATGGAAAAAAGTAGATCTGCCTTCTTATATGGAAGAGACCATTGCTGCTCATCGTACGGTTATGCGGGCAGAAGCTGCCGCCTTCCATCAGGAACGCTTTGCGGAAGCCTCCGATCGCTACGGTCACACGATGCGGGAGCAGCTTGAACTCGGCTTTCAAACGAGTGCTGTTGATTATTTGCAGGCACAGCGCATTCGAACGATATTCCGCAGCGAGATGATGATGCTTTTCGATGAAGTGGATGTGTTATTGACCCCATCCACGCCGTATGTGGCCCCCTATGGCTATAAGACCGGTAGTCCCATTTTCAACGGACCTTTTACCAATACAGGGCTACCTTCCATTACCGTCCCCATCGGGTTTGATACCACCTCAGGGAAGCCATTACCTATCGGCATGCAACTTGCCGGTCCACTCATCCGAGAAGACCGCCTGTTGTCCATCGCTCATCATTATCAGCAGGTTACGAACTGGCATCAGTTAACACCCAATATACACCCTCACTAGGAAAGGAATGATAACTTCTATGTCTACCATCATACATGCCAGTACAGCACCCAAGTTCCCACTTCCTTTCTCCCACGCTGTCCGTGCAGGAGATCTGGTCTACGTCGCAGGTCAGGTAGGCGTTGATCCACAGACCCTTGAGCCTATCGGCGGCATTAAGGAGCAGACTGAGCAGTGCATTCGCAATATCGAGGTTATCCTGCAAGAAGCCGGACTTACACTGGATCATATCGTGAAGGCAACGACTCATCTGGCACGAGTGGAGGATCAGCCCGCATACAACGAAGTGTATGCGCGAATGATTAAGCAGCCCTATCCCGCCCGCATTACCGTATTCAGCGGGTTAGGCCCTTATTTAATTGAAATGGAAGTGCTGGCGTATGCGCCTTCCATTCGAGGAGAGTAGCATATCACAGAAGAGCACCTGTAGCCATAAATGGCTACAGGTGCTCACATTTTTGAAAAGCCCGGTTCTCTTTTGAGAAACGGGTTTCATTCGTATTCATTTAACTGTGCAAACTGAAGAAATTCTACGCTGTGTCTCACAGAATAGCTATACTGCTTCTCACTACGCAGGAGGCCGCTATGCTACTTTATTTTGAATCGGGATGATTCCTCGGCAAGTTCTTTGGTCAGTCCATCAATTCTCTGCACCATATCCGCCAAATGTTCTGTCATACCGGACTGCTCCTGCATCGTCGCTGTGACTTCTTCCACAGACGCGGATACTTCTTCACCGGAAGCGGACAGATTCTGTGCAGCTCCAATGACGTCATCCTTATCACGTTCAATGGATTGGATCTCAGTGGCAATGGCCTGAACCTGGCTCATCATCTCATTCATATTCTCTGTGACAAAATTGAAAGTCTCCTTGGTCTGGCTCACACTGCTCTTATGCTGTTCCGCAATCTCCTCAATAGCCTGAACACTTCGGTTATTCTGCTCCACGTGATTAATTGTCTGCATGACAATTCGGTTGATATCCTCCGATTGCGCTGTCGTCTGCTCTGCCAGCTTGCGAATCTCGGAAGCAACCACGGCGAAGCCGCGCCCTTGCTCACCCGCTCTTGCAGCCTCAATGGAAGCATTCAACGCAAGTAATTTCGTCTGATTCGCAATCTCGGCAATGGTACCTGTAATCTGGTGAATGCCCGAGGAGCTTTCAGCGAGTTGCACTGTAATTTTGGAGATGTTGCCAACTTCAATCTCGTTCTGCCCGTTCACCGCAATGAGCGCATCAATAACTTCATGATTATTTTTGAATGCATCCGTAATTTCATCTGCCTTGAGCATAACGGACTGCGACATCTCATTCACGTTCTCAATCTTGTTGCCGACATTCATGAATTTATCAACAATGGCTTCGGTATCGTTCGCCTGGGACTCCATAGCTCGTGAAATCTCAAATGCTGTTGTCGTTGTTTCGGCAATAGTGGTCGAGGTTTGCTGAGTGGACTTTTCCAGCTCGGATGTACTTATATTCAGGATGCCGATGGAATGGTTCATGCTGGAGATCAGTTGTTTATTGCCTGCTGCCATGGTATTGAAGCTGCTTTGGAAGCGGATATCTGTAGGTCCAAGATCGGTGTTGACGATTGGAAAATGTAGACTTTGGGTTAATACAAAATATGACATCAACATCGATTAATGTCTGTAATACATATCGTCCCCCGGTTCTGACCATCGTATGGATCACAAGACGAAGCTATAAGCTAACCATTACGTTCATGAGCCAGGCTCTATTGTTTGACATTGTGTTCTTTCAGAATTTCCATGTCTAGTTTCACATCTTCATGTTGCTCTGTCTGTTGCTCCACAAGCCCAGCAAGGTGTATCTGAAGCAGGAAGCTCCTTCGCGAGATGACAACCAGGAGAATCTGAGGTTATAGGTTCGAAGTAGAAGAGGAGTAGTGGTATGGTAAAAACAGCTTTACCCACACTTTTAAATGTCGTGCGCATTTTATTGAGTGTAAAATTGATCTACGTGATGGTGTCCTTTATTGTGTTCCTCATCGATTTTAACCAGAATATGGAGGCCTATCTTGCTTTCTCACGCAAAGGAGATGATCTGGCTTACGCCTCTGGCGTAATCGTAGGCAGGATGTTGTTTATGATTGGACCAAGCCTGCTCGCCGTTATATTCATTACCAAGAGAAAGTTCAAGCTCACCGTCACATTTCTAAGTTTGGCGCTACTTGTTGCTATTCCCAATGAAAGTAACCTGTTTATCCTGATTCATCTCTTCGCCCTGCTCATCGTGCTCTTGCACCGTCCAAGCAAGTTGTATCTGAAACGGATGTATACTGGTGGCAATGAGGCAGCCGTTGAACAATCTTAAAGTGCTCGCAAGATATGATCTGGAATATACCGTTGAACGTACAATAGATGATGTTAAAATAAAAACAAGGACTTTCCTCAGAAGTACAGGAAGGTCCTTGTTTATTACATTCACTATATAAGTGAAATTCCAATTACAGTGCCGCTTGATAGATTTGCACGACATCTTCACGCTGCAATTTTTGGAAGAATCCGAACGGGCCGAATCGCATCGCTTTATCAGCCATCGCGTCAATCTGACTGTCGTCGATGTCATAGTCAGCCAGACGGCTAGGGGCACCGATCGAAGTCCAGAAATTACGCAGTGCTTCGATGCCTTCTTCAGCCACTTGTTTGTCTGACTTTCCATTAGGATTGATATCAAATACATTAACAGCCAAACGTTTGAATCGATCTACATCCACATCCAGATTATGCTTCATCCAGTGCGGGAACAGAATGGCAAGGCCACCCCCATGAGGAATGTCATACACGGCCGACACAGCATGTTCAATATTGTGAGATGCCCAGTCTCCAGCAAGCCCCATATTCAGAACATCATTAAGCGCCATTGTTCCGCAGTAGAGAATGGTTTCGCGCAGTTCATAGTTTTCCGGATCTTTGATCAGGCGAGGGGCTGTATCAATGACGGTACGAAGAATCGTCTCACAGAATCCAAGCTGAACCGGTGTATTGGTATCCAGATGGAAATAATGTTCAAACACATGCGACATCATGTCCACCATGCCGTATACAGTCTGATCCAGAGGTACCGTAAATGTGTTCACCGGATCAAGAATCGAGAACGCTGGGAAAGAATATTCGCTGAACCATGCCCATTTCTCCTGTGTATCCTGATTCGTAATCACTGAACCGTTATTCATCTCGGAACCTGTTGCTGCCATCGTCAGAATTGTACCCAGTGGAAGTCCGCCTTGCGGAGTTGCTTCGCGCACAACAACATCCCACATGTCACCATCGTATTTGGCCCCTACTGCGATGGCTTTACCACAGTCAAGCACACTGCCGCCGCCAACCGCAAGAACGAGATCAATGTGATGTGTTCTGCATAACTCTACACCTTTATGAACCGTAGACAGACGCGGGTTCGGTTCTACACCAGCCAGTTCCGTCACCTCTGCTCCAATCTCATTCAACTGGCTGATCACCTGATCGTACAGGCCGCTACGCTTGATGCTTCCACCACCATATACAAGCAAAATACGCTTTCCGTATTTTGGAACTTCGGTTTGTAGTGCTTGAAGTTGCCCTTTGCCAAAAATCAGCCGGGTCGGATTATAAAACTGAAAAGATCTCATAACGTATGTTCCTCCAAAGAAGTCTGAAATTTTGTGCATCCACCATTATAGTTCTCTTTATTCGTAAAAACAAATACAGGCAAGAAGGAGATAACAGATGAGCATGGAGTCTATCACATTACAACAACTAATAAAACAAACCATTCATCAATATGTATCCTCGGATGTTCACATTCGAAGTATCAAAAGTAACCCTGTCGGTACAGGATCTCAAGCCGTTGAATTGCTTCGACATTATATTGAATTCCTTATAAATGGAGTGAACAGGGATATTTCTCTCGTGACCAAGAAGGCCACGTTTATTGAACGCTCTGCCTTGTCCAGATTATTTTTACAAGGAGCAAATGTACCTTATAGTTTAACAAATGAACCTCATAACAAGGATCGCAGCCTGATCTCTATCCAGGATGTGGACTACCAAACCGATTATAGTCATTTGGATATAAATCTGCTTCAGAATAAAGAATTACGAGCATTGGCTTACATACACGGAACGAATATGGGGGCAAAAAAAGAAATGCCCTGGATATCTAATGTGGATCGATCTCATATCGTTGATATGATAGAAACTCGTTGGAGACCTTCTTGGAAAAACGCCATAGAAAGTCCATCATTCATTGAGGAATTTGACTCAACGCTCATTGGGGAGATTGAAGCTGTAGCAAATAGCATCGTAAATGATCTTGAAACTCTTATCGAGGACGAACATACGCATACGCTGATTCATAATGATCTGAATCCCGGCAATGTATTGGTACACAACAATGAGGACGTTTATTTTATCGATTGGGAGGAATCAAGGTATGGCTCCCTGTTCTTCGATATCCCTCTGCGCTGTGCACATATGAGACAAGTTGAGATCTATCGTGAGGCTCTTAGTTCTCAAGGATACGATATTCCACAAAATCAATTTGAAAAGTACTTCTCCTCGGCATCCCGATATCTCGGAATTCGTTATATGAGTTGGAACCTTGGAGTTTGGCAACACTCCCCCCAAGCCAAAGACGACTTAAAAAAGTATATGAAAATGGTGACTGAACCTTTGTTCTCCTGATCCCTTCATTTCAGATTGGACGTAAGATAAATTCAGTTTTCCTGAACCCAAAAAGCTCCTGCCAGCAAAGTGGCAGGAGCTTATACGGCAGGAATTCAGCGTGAACATCGCATGCTTTCTTGAATGACATACACGGATGATATTCCCTCAAATATTAAAGTTTCATTACTTCCCTTTTAACCCAACTCGGCAATCCGCTGTCCAATACGTGGAAACAGCCCAAAGGCATTCTCGTAGAAGACTTTATCATGATGCTGCTCCGGTACAAGCCGGCGGACAAATTCGGCGTACAGATCGATGGGTGCAAGCGGCCAGTCAGTGCCAAACAACATTTTCTCGTAATGATCCGAATAGACCAAAGCCCGGCGGAAATGATCCATGAATAAAGGTTCGTTCATGAACCGTTCAAAATGAGGCCGATCCCCCACCACAAGACCAGATAAGTCCGCATACACATTAGGATTCTTCGCCACCACTTCAGCTGCATCCATCACCCAGGGATCACCCAGATGACAGATCATGAAGTTCACGCCGCGCTGCTGAAAGGCCAATTCATCCACGGTCAGTGGATGCGAATACTTGAGCAACCCGTTCATGGAGTAAGTGTCACCCGTATGAATCACAACAGGCAAGTTGTACTTGGCTGCGAGTTCATAGACCGGAGTATAGATTTTGTCATACACATAGTGATGATAGTATCCGGCATAGAGTTTGATTCCGGCTACCTCAGGGGATTGCAGTCTAGCTTCAATCCGGTCCAGCTCTTCCTGAGCTTGTTTACCGTCTAGCGCATTGGGATTGATGCCCACGCATTCCATGAGGAATGACGGAACCTTCTCTTCCAAATCAAGCCCCATCGGGTTGGGGGAACTGGAATCCGGGAACGCTCCCTTCGTCTGCTCCGTAACCCCCATTCCAATGCCCAGAATGACGTCATTCTTATCAAACTCTGCTTTAAGACCAGCGGCAGAGTAATCCACTTTCGATAGATCGATCGCTGTTCGGTGAAAGCTGTCGATGTCCGACAGATGAATGTGAATATCAATGATCGGCATGTGAAGCCTCCTTTTCCTCGGTAGAAGTTGCAAAATTCAGTTTGAGAAGGTCATGCACATCCGCTGAACTCAGCCGGATTGGTCCCAGAACCAGATATGTCGGCTCCGTCCAGACCGTTTCCCCCTGACGAATTGTCAGATGATGATTTACGTTCAGACCCGTCACCTGATTATTGGCAAAAGCCCATGCACTCTGATTCGGGTAACGATGGACCGCATGCAGCATGTTCTCGCGCGAAACCGATCCTACTCGCAAAAGGTCTTCAAGTGGCAGACCCACATCCACCTTGCCCAGCGGGAATCGATCTTTGCCTGTTTGCTCTATCCAACCTTCTGCAAATACAGATGAAGGCTGGAGGAAACGTTCCTCCGCAAGCGAGTAATCCGTCAGCGTCAGGCCGCTTTCGTTTGTCACCGCAAGCAGCGTGCAGAGCACAGGAACACCCGGCAGCATCAGATAATGCTGGTGGATTGTGATTCCCCGATTCGCTTCATGCTTCTCAATTCGAGTAGTCAGCTTAATACCCTTCCAGACGTTGCCGTATTGATCCTTCTGCTCTGTCCAGGAAGCGACTATCTGTTCCAACTGGCGGCTGAAACCATTCATGCCCGGAACTCCCACTCCCAACCCGCCGTACCACGGATTCCACCACGAGCGTGGAGCCGGTTCAGGGTACGAGCTGTCCAGCCATTCTTCTCCTGCAACCTTTAGAGAGTGTACTACACTCCCGAATTCAGGAGCAACGGAGATTGACAATACTTCATTGTCTACGGTGTACACAGGTCCAGATGAACCTTCTTCAATCTTCTGCTTCACCTCTGTTCGGCTCTGCGGGAACCAAAGAGCCGTTCGCTCCTGAATCCGATCTTCGCCCCGGTATAGCCCACGAACTTTCCAACCACTCACATGCTGGTGGCGGTCCACTTCGTCTGGTGAAAATGTCAGCTTGGCGGAGTTTAGATTCTGCTCCGGATTGAATTCCTTCGCTTTTGCCATAACCTCCGGTTCGCTACCCTGCTGCACATACAGCTCCAGCTTGCCCGCAAGCGGAACCAGTTTATGTTCAGTCAACGTTGCTTGCAGCACATCCGGAGCAAATGGATTCCCCTCACTGAGTGTCAGATCCAGATGACTGTCCAGCAATGGAATGACCGGGTTACGCTGTTTCCGTGCAAACGCACGGAAATCATGCCATTTGGCAAACGTATTCAGAGCAAACACCGTTTCCTTGGTTCGCGCCACAGCCCCTGCCTCCAAACGTCCCAGCTCATGCTGCAACCCCAGCGTGTATTCCGGACGAAGCAGCTTCAGGGAAGGGTCCCAATAGATGCCGCACGCGCCATACTCTTCTTTGCAGAACAGCCAGTTCTCCGTAATCTGTGAGCTATTCCAATGGTTCGGATCACCCGCATAATCATCGCCCATGTCCACAAAGCGCCCCTGATAAGGAAGGATCAACCTGTTACCATAGAACCCGAAGTTATTCATTAGATACAAGTCCTCTTCCCAGGCGGTATCTCGTGTATTTTCCACCTCGTGGTGGAATTCGGCGATTCCATTCGCAGACAGCTTGACCACGGACTTGATCTGCAAGCCAGGGAAATCCTCCGAGTCATACAGTGCTTCAAGAACCTGACGTTCCCCTTCGGGATAAATATTCACTTCTTTTGCTTGTTTCTTGGATAACTCTTCGACAAACGGCTTACCCAGCTTCGGATAAGTCCACCAGAATGAATGACGGGAACCGGGATATTCAATCCACATGACATTATCATGCTTGTTCATATGGAGCGAGAATGCCCCATTGACGGCCACCCATTGATCCTCAATCTGCCCGCCATATTTGCCTTCAATTCCCTTCATCAGGACAGAAATTTTGCTTGTAAAAGATATCGCATTGTTCCCCACGGGGACAGCCATCACTTCCACTTCTTGGAAATATAGACCATATGAACGCAAGGTGAAGGGTACAGGCACAGACACTTTGCCTTTGGCAGGCACCGTAAAGCGTATCGAACGATCCACCCATTCAAGGAATTCATCCTCAGGCAGGTTCAGGCTGAACTCCGTTTCTGCATCCACATTATTTTCCACATTCAGAATTAACTCCGCGGGGATACCTGGATAGAGCTCCTTCACGGGCAAAACGGTCTTGATCTTGGCCGGGAATTTCGGGGCAATACCCAACCTGAACTCCGCTTTCTTACCACCGATCAGCCATGTGCTGGCGACAACGGGATGCGTCTTGTTGTTATTCTGTTCCTCTGTAATCGGATCAAGGTGAAATTCACCTTCCACGATGATGGTTTCTCCCGAAGCCACAGCTCGTGCAACGTCGAGCGCAAATCGAATGTTTTTGTTGTCCTCACCCTTGATCTCAATCGCCAGATCAGACGGAGATGTATTCTTAATGCGATAGCGAACCTTATAGCTGGAACCGAAAACCAGATCATGATCATCGACCTCTGTGGAGATTTCGTAATCCGGTGTTTCGAGGGCAGTCAGCCCGCGACCCGACTTTTCAAACTCAGCCCGCAGGGAGACCTCTCCCTTTTTCCACGTATAGTCAAAGAAATCAAACCCACGCTCCCGTCGGCCATCCGGCTCGACGACGAGTTCACGCGTGCTGTCTGCATACCAATCCAGCTCCTCGAAATAAGGAGCAAGTGCTTCGGTCTGCAAGATGGTGGGGATGAAATTCATTAGATGCACATTCTCATCTTTTTTCTCCCAGAAGAATCCGCATTTCTTGTACATCGGTACAGCCTTCGTATTGCCTGCCCATGTGAACAGATCCAGGCGGGGCCATCCAGCCTCTACGGTCTTGCGCACAGCATTCAGGATCAGGTTGCGTCCGACCTTGTACCCGTGATAGTCGGGGCGTACATTAAGCAGCGGTACATATAGGGCTCTCTCATCATAGCGGTAATGAGCAAAACTGCAGAAGCCAACGACCTCTTTCTCATGAACGGCTAGAAATGCGTGAAGATTGGACGAACTCTCCATCTCGCGGCGAACCGTTTCCTCTGTTCTAAGGTTGGTGCCACCTCCCCAGCTCTCATTACTGCGGTTCCACATATCCGCGAGTGCGGCAGCGTAAGAGGGATCGTATTCAATAATGTGAATTTGATCGATAATCGAAGTTACGGTCATGTTCTGATCTCCTTCTCTGTATGTATAGGATGGTGAAGAAGCTAGTGATAGTCTTATCATACTATAATTGGAAACATTTTCAGAGTGTTATATTGGTGTCAGATTGTTAGGAGCGATCAGTTATCTTATGTATGGTCTAACATATCCCATCGTGACGGGCTAAATCGGATATACATGTGAGTTTTGACAAGCTCTATTCGCTATTGTTACTCTTTGTAGAGGAGTGTTTCTTAACTATAAAAAATAGATAGATTCGTGGAGGGAAAGCATGACGGAGTGGATCACGCAATTTATACTTTTTTTCAAAGATTTGTCGTACGCAGGTCTCGTTATTGCCTTGTCGTTTGAATTCGTACCTGCTGAACTTGTACTACCCATGGCAGGATATTGGGTTTATCTTGGAGATATGAAGCTGTGGCTGGCTATACTAGCGGGTACCGTAGGTGGAACGTTTGGCCCTCTGACGTTATATGCCCTGGGACGATACGGCGGCAGACCGATGGTCGAAAAATTCGGCAAGTATTTCTTGATTCGCCCCCACCATCTGGACGCTTCCGATACATTCTTCGAGAAATATGGCAGCGGGGTCGCTTTCTATGGCCGTTTTGTTCCCGGCATTCGGACCGTGATCTCCATCCCTTGCGGTATGGCGAAGATGAATGTATTTAAATTCAGTATCTTTACCTTCTTGGCCATGCTTCCGATCACCTCATTGTACATTTACTTAGGCTTCAAATTAGGCTCTCAATGGGAGCATGTGGATGAGATTGTTAAACCTTATATCGTTCCGGCAGCGGTCGTTTTCTTGGGCGCATTTGGATTGTACGTGCTTTTGAAACGTTGGAAAAGAAGAGCGGCTTTGAACAAGTCATAGGCTTGCCTGAGGAATGCGGACTGTATAGTAGAGTAGCTGGTATATGATTAAAAAAATCCTTACTCTACATGGCCTGTGGTTATGATTTGTTAAGATACTAGTATAGATGATATACCCGTACTAATCTACTCGTATATTCATATGCAAAGCCCCGCCGATCCTAAGGATTAGCGGGGCTTTATCAGTTTATGAAATTTCAAACCAGTTACCAAAGTACATGGTAGCTACGTTAAAATGTTAAGTGATTCATTCAGAAATTCCATTTTGGAATGTATACCTCCATTCCTTCAGAAACATTACTTATAAATATAAGGTTTATTTGACATGAGATCTTCAGATGAGTAACACCTAAAAAAAACCGTCCTTTTATCAAAATCATCTCTATTTCATCATCTCTTTGTATAAGAATATGTATAGGTGACTACATAATTCGAGTTTTAATTCCATTCTTCAACATTCGTGATAAAGTCAATATAGTTAAAATAAACTCACAAGTTAAATAAGGAGTATTCCAAGATGAAGGCTATTATTATTGAAGATGAACTTTTAGCTTTGTCTTATTTAGAGCATCATTTAATGAAGATGGCTAACTTCAGTCTTGAAATTATCGGTAAATATACAAACCCCTATGACGCCATAGATATAACAAAACATACAAGGGTGGATATTGCTTTTATTGATATTGAATTACCAGAGATGAATGGTATTGAGTTAGCCGAAAGATTGCTGGAGCATGAACCTGGTTTGATCGTTGTATTTGTCACGGCCTACCAAGAATACGCTGTAAAAGCCTTCGAAGTGAACGCCATTGATTATATTTTAAAACCGGTCCGTTTCGATCGATTGTCCAAAACGATGAATCGAATAATCAATAGTAACACCGTGAGCTTTAATCACGCTGATTCTCTAAAACCACTTAAGATGACGTTGTTCAAACAAGTCATGATTGAAGAGCTGCAAACAGCTGGCCACTTCTCGTTAATTCAATGGAGAACCACCAGAGCGCAGGAACTTTTTCTGTATCTACTTCAGCACAGAGGGCAGCTAGTTCGAAAATCATTTATCGTAGACTCGCTATGGACTAATGTAATTGAAGCTAGAGAATGTCATCCTGGATGTAGCAGAGTGGAATTCCTCTCCGGACGTTAAAGATATTTCGGAAGACAATCTGGAAACCTACCTTAAGAAAATTAACAGCTATACAGGTGATTATCTGCAAGAATACGATTACTGGTGGGCAGAGGGAGAGCGACAAAGACTCAAACAATTATGGCTTAATACAGCTCTATGTGTAGGACAGTGGTATGAAGATCAACAGAAATTTAGCGAAGCTTTGACAACATACTTACAAATAAACCGTCTCAATCCGGCCGAGGAAAATTCTTCATTTTCTTTAATGAAGCTCTATGACAAGATGGGCGAACCAATAAAGGCCTTTGAGTGTTATCAAAAACTCGTAGCAGTACTAGAAGAGGAGTACGATATGCCCCCGGGAGTGATATTCAACAATGGTTTAGGGGTCCTAATTTACTTAGCAGCTTTAATCGGAATGAGGCTGTTGTGGTATACGGAGTACTCTCCTCCAAGTCAACCTCATGCAGTACAAGGGGAACTTGATTTATCCAGTTGGCAATTTGATGATAGACAGACGATCACACTGAACGGGAGTGGAACTTTCACCCAGATATCTTTCTTTCTCCCCGTGTATCCTTTAGTGACAGGCTTAGTATTGCAAATCCAACAAAGGTTCCCGGTACTTTTAATGATACGAGCCCTGAAAAAAAAAACAAAGTACACCTGGTGGGGGAACTACGGTATCCTTCATAGTACCGAACTCAGCACATATGAAAAACTGAAAAAGCACTTGTAGATTGGATGATGCTTCCCAACATTTTTGGAAGACTTATGTTGCTCATACGTCATGCTATGCTGATCCAGTTCATTAACGGCTAAACGAAAAATAGAGCAGTTGACAACTTGCAAACTGCTCTATTTGATTTGAATATAATCAAAGAAGATATTTTTAAACAATCACACCTAAATTATTGTCCTGATCTGCAAACCATAGCTCACGAAATTAAGTCCGTCATCAACTCCTGTAATTTCAAATTCCATTCCATCGACCTGTTCGTACAATTCAATTCCTTTATAGGACCTGATTGACAAGCGCTTGGGTCCTGTTTAGCTTCTGAATTGGTTTAGTGTTCGTTAGGTCGTGAGGGTCGATTATTTCTTCCGATTGGGCATGCTTCACGCCTAATACGTCTAGCATGACCCGATCGGAACCTTCCTCTGCATTTAAGTATACTACTGTGATTTTCTCCTCTTGGCCTTCACGGTTTAATCGACCAATGATTTGCTCATGGACCTTAGGCGACCAATCCAACTCCCCGAACAATATAGTCGAGCAGCGATACTGCAAACCGTCCAATCCTGCACCGCTACGTAACGATAATATGAATACATTTGTCTCCCCTTGGACAAACCGCCTAACGGATTCGATCTTCTGCATATCCGACTCACTGCCTGTATACATAGCTGGGCGATAATCTGCTAATTCCTTAAGCCATATCTCATAAACATCGCGATGCCATCCAACAAGAAGCAGGGGGATGCCTGCTTTCAACAACTGTTTCGCATACTGCGCAACACCTGCAGCCTTAGCCACACCCGTTGCCTGTCTCATCAAAAGGTCCAGCTCACGAGCTGCTGGACCACGTTCCAGGTATGTCCCTTGGGAAGCTTTTAAGGCAAGTTGTTTTGCTTGTGCTTTCACCGATTTTAACTTTGATAAATCGGGCTCGACCACCTCGACGATCTGGTTGACGGGGGGCAACTGTTGGCCAACTTCTCTTTTCGTCCGCCGGAGCATGACATTATGCTCCCGAAGGAAGCTACCTAGTACAACCGGGTCATGAACTTTCCGATCATTGCTGCACCATTCCCGAATAAACTCTGAATAGGTTCCCAATAGGTCGGGGTCGAGGAATTGTAAGACATTCCAAATCTCAGTACCGTAGTTGTAAATCGGTGTTGCCGAAAGACCTAACCGGAATTCTGCTGCATCGGACAAAATTTTCGCGGCTTCTCCTTTATTACTTGTAAGACCGGTTCGAAGTTCTTGGATTTCGTCATAAATGACACATTGGAAGTGGCCGTCTGCAAAGAAGTTCTTCCAACCGGCAAGCTGGCTATACTTGAACAAATAAACATCTGCAACGGGAAGCGAATATGGTCGTGTTCTTTCAATTTTATGAACAATAAGCTCTGTGAAGGATTCAATCTTCTCTTTCCATTGGTCTTGGAGATGAGCCTGAACGACAACGGCAGCGGGATGTGTATCCGGTTCTAACAACATGCCAGCCGCTGTGTACGTCTTTCCGAGGCCAAGATCATCACCGAGGAGCAGAGAACGGCGTTCCAAGCACAGATCGATAGCCTGTAATTGATAGTGGCGAATCTTTTGTCCAGGTTTGAGGCCTGGGCGTAAGATGGGGTCATAATCAGGAGTGAGTATCTGTTCCATGTACGCTTTCTTCTCAAAGAACTTATCGTGGCCACGCAATAGCTTAACCCTGTCTTCAGAAGTTATCTCCATCGGAAACCGCTGAGTAAACCAGACCAGATCCGTACATATATTCGATCTGTTCGAAAACAAAAATGTGCCCGCTTGTTTCATTGCAACGCGTGGAAACAGCTGCTTCAAGCGAATTACAACATGCGGGTGAACTTCGCTTAACTTCCATTTTCCGTTCACTAGCTCCAGTTTTCCATACATCGTTCCAATCAACCCCACCTTCCAATGAATCATTTTATGCTGGCACTGCGCTTGTCAATCTCGATCCATCCCTTAATGCGTCGGATTCCTTGCACGATCTGTTCTCTCTCAATTTCCCTCAACGAATAGAGTACAGGTGCTGTAGGAATCTCAAATTTCAGATGGGAATGAGGAATTTCCGTCAATAAAGTTCCAATAGGTTGTTGGCTTTTTTTACTACGTACAACATTCCAAAATAACCTGGACCTATTTTCCTCTGTTCCCCACTTTTCTAGCGAATTTCGAAATAGTAAACATTTGCCGATAACGAAATCATGATCATCGAGTGATTCCATTGCTTCAAAGCCGGCGTCCTCAAGGCCATCAAAAAGTAGAGGCATCAGCTTGTCTAAATACAACCCATAGGCAGCATCTTCTATCTCATGAAAAGCGACCATTAGTTGATCGTGCATAGAATCATACAAGGGCTTCCATGCCGTTTCAATATACCGATTGCCTACCTGGCTAATCTTCTCGATTGTCATCTCGTAATGGAATACTGGATTAAAGGTCATTTTATTCCTCCTTGATTTGTATTACCTTCATCATACAACATGTAAGCCAATTGGAAGGTTTTTTAGGAAAGTACAAGTAAAATCAACATAAGGATAGAGCAAAGGTTATAATAGTTCCAATGTTATTATTTTTAGAAAGGCGGAATAACATGGGAATGCGACCAAAAAAACTGGCGAATAAATTTATGATAAGCGCTAGCACGTTGCGAAACTACGAAGCGAAGGGGTTAATCCCTCCTGCTGAGCGTTCTGACAATGGTTATCGCATGTATACGGAAAGGCATGAAGCCTATCTGGCATGTATTCAAGCCATGGCCCCTGCATTCGGGATGGAGGTGACGACCGAGGTACTACATGGTCTCCAAAGAAATGAGTTGGATGACGCATTGTGGGTCGTAAGGGAGAGCGAGGTCAAACTGCATCAGGAAAAAGCAAGTTTGGAACAACTCGTAGAGGAGTTGAATTCGTATGCCGACGGAGGTCAAGTTTTCGACTTGAACCAGCGCTTCCGCATCCACGAGGTCTCTAGACGGACGGGGGTCCCTAAATCAGCGATTCGATACTGGGAGAAAAGTGGCCTGTTCACTACTGAACGTAACTGTGATAACAAATACCGTCTATATAATGAAGCACACCTGCTTAAAATTAAGATGATCCAGATATTGCAAAGCTCTGTTTATTCCGAGGATACTGTACACTTAAAGCAATCAATTGCACTGTTAGAATTCCAAAACATCGAGCAGGTGATCAAGCTTGCAGAACAAATCCGAACTTACCTGAACAAAACGATTAATCTTCAGGTAAGAGGTCTCTACTTCCTACATCGATTGATACGATCACTAGACTTTTAAGATATAACCGAAGCTCATGGTTGCTTGGCCATTCTCTCCGCGGAAGTGCTCCGGAACGCCGACCAATCAACCAACGAATGCAGACGAATCGATCCAGGGGACGATGACTAATATCCAATCGATTAATCATATTTTTTCAACCAATTCCAACTCTTGTTTTAACGGAGAAGGATACACTCCAAAAATATGCATGACTGCTTCTCCCTTTAACGGATCGATCGTGTTACCCGTTTCTATGGATAATTGCTCGGTGATCAATGAGACAACTCCCGGACCCGAATAACTGCCATGTCCGCCGAACGAACGGGAGCTTGGGGAGCCTTTTCCATCTGTGTTTTTAATCGTGATGCTATTTTGTAACATTTTGTCCAGCTGGTCGGACTGAAGGTCTATATCGTACCAATTGGTCAGTTGATCCTGATCTATATGTATGAAAAGTCTCTCTCGCAGTATAAAAAAAACTCCTTCCACTCAGTAGTTCGAGTGAGAAAGAGTTCTTTATAAAGCTTGGTGTTACGTAACAACTAAATCAGTTCCTGCCTTCTTTTCAAATATACATACAATACTACTCCAGATGCCGCACAGATCACTGCACATAAACCGATGAATCCATATCCCGCCTGAAGTCCGCGCAGCAGTCCTAACTGAGTGGTTGCCCCATACATATGCTTCACGCCTTCAATGACCCAGCCAATCACATAGTTACCGATGACACTACCAACCCCCATCAAGGTAACCGTGAACGTAATCGCGGTGTCACTGCCGTTCGGATATCTGCGTGCGATAAACGCCATTACTGTTGGATAGATCATCGCTATACCTGCACCCGAGATGGCAAAGAAGATGGCGAGCCCCTCTCCTCCCGCAAGCGCAATGAACGTACAAATGGCCGAGAACGCAGAGAAGATTATAAGCGACAGTACAAATCCGATCCGGTCCGTTAGAGGACCCAGCAGCAAACGTCCAAGCGAGAACGTAAGGAAGAATGCTGACAGTAACCCCGAAGCTTTCACCGTGTCCCACGTATAGGCTTTCTCCAGAAAGTTAACGAGCCAACCCCCAACCGCCAGTTCCGATACCACGCCAAAAGAAAGAATGAGCACCATCAGCCAGATGGCTGGATCACGTGTTAACGTCTTGAGCGAGGTCCGATCTTCATGAGGAAGATCATCCCCCGGAAATTTACTGCGCAGCGCCGCAATGATCGGCAGCAGACAGAGTGACAACATCACGAGATACATGCCGCGCCAGTCCAGTACATGTCCGAACACGCTCAACGACATCACCCCTGTCGCCAGCAAAGGCGCCACTGTTGAACTTAACCCATAGAAGAAATGGGACAGGTTCATCATCGTACCTGTGTTCTTCACAAAGATCCGTGCACCCAGAATCGCCAAAGCAATCTCCAGCATGCCGTTTCCGATGTACATGAAGAAGTATGAAGAAGCAAAGAGCGGATAGTTATGAGACATGTAAATGAACACACCAGATAGAATCATCGATGCAAATGAAATAATGCTGACGGCCTTGATGCCCCATTTGCGTACCAGAATAGCCGTGAACGAGCAGGCGATCAAGTAACCCAGTGCATTCAGGGACAATAACGTCCCGAGCTGTTTCTCATCCAGATTGAAGTCGAATTGAATGCGCGGAATAGCCGGCCCCTTAATATTTTCCGATATGCCAAATACGATAAATCCCAGAAAGATCGTTGCCAGTTGCATGGCGTACAGCTTGTTGAACTTTCGTTTGTTCCCTTGTGTACCTGCTTGCTGATTCAAAATAAGTTCCTCCAGTGTGTTCAGAAAAATGATTGCTTGTTATAACTACGATTGCAGTACCATCTTCCGACCGCTGTTATCCCTGTATTTTTTTGAAACGTTCCTAAAGGTGGAAATACAGTGATAAAGGCGTTCTTCAGATTGGTTCCGCACTCTCCATTCTCGTGTAAAAAATTTTGCTTAACTTCAATTCATAATAAGTAGTTCCTACCACTGCTTTTCAACCACCTGAATGCGGTAGGTCAGGCTTTCCAGCGTTACCGCGACCAACCCCGTAACATATTCGCGCCGAGTATCTCTTTGGATGATCAACTCTGGCATATGCTCCTGTGGGATCAGGTGATCCAGACAGCCTTGTAACAGGTCATCCCGCATAGCCGGGTCCATTGTATCGCCCGTAACGACAATCGCTGCCGGGTTAATAATCGCAATGATGGAGATCAGCGTCTTTGTGACGAGTTCCTGCAACCCTTCCGTCGTTTTCAACATACGCAGCTGCTCTTCCCGTGACACGCCAAAAGGTAAAAAGGACACCTCGCCCCCAAATTGTGTGTTCCCCGTCAGCGGACGACCATCAATGATAAAGCCTGCACCCGGAAAATGGTTCTCCGGAAAAGTCACCACCGCGAAGTTCTTCTCTTCCTCAAATTGCTGCTGGTTGTATAGTCCGTAGACCGTCAGGTTCATGTCGTTGCCAATGACCACTTCCACGTCTTCATATTGCTCCTTGAGCCTTGGCCCGAGCGGCTGATACATCAGCTCCGGTACATCGCAAATTCGAATAACGCCGTTGTGCGCCACACCAGGTATGCCAATACCAATCGCCTGCACATTGTGGTGCTGTTCGATCAGGTTTGCAATCAGCTCCTCTACCACCGTTACATTGATCTCATCCAAAAAGAGTGTGTGTTCATCCGCCATCTCTCCATTCAGATTGGCATATGTATGTGTGATCGAGTGAATGCCGCCCTCTGTTCGAATAATCAGGCACAGTACGCTAGCGTAGTCTGCATTAAACTGATAACGACTCGCCGGTCTTCCACCGCTCGATTCATCTTGACCCAGGTCGATAATCTCACCCGTTTGGAGTAATTCGTTCAGGATCGTGCCGCATGTGGCTACGCTGAGTTTGGTCAGGTTCGCAATGGAAGCCTTCGTGCCGACGCCCATTGATCGGAGTGTGTTCTTCACCAATTCAACGTTGATGCGCTTCACCTGCTGGGTGTTGTGTGATGTGGGTAGCATAGTTAGTTGTATGCCTCCTTTCGTTCATTTTGAACCATTCGATGAATGTTTTTAAAAGTATTTTAATAATTGAAGTGTAGGGGGATTTGGCAGGAAAGTCAATGCTTAATTGGAAGTGGAAAACGTTTGGATGGAAAGACAAAAGACAGTTCAAGATCATCTTGTGTGATCCTGCACTGTCCTTTAGTTAAGGGGGTTTTATGTAGACTGGCTCATTTGATTTGCCAAGATGCTCTTCTCCAATCGGACTTTAAATAACTTTCGGTTTAGATCCTGTTCCATGGAATGAAGGTGAAATGCTGCTTGTTTTACGGTATCCATCTCTAGCACACCCGCCTGCTTCGCGATGATGTTCATGGCATCCAGGATGAGTTTGTTGCATGTAACCAGTTGGTCGACGTAATCGTCTTCTTGTTGGATGAGTTGTGCGTACTGCGAAGCGAGGTCTTCGCTGTTGGTACTTGTCATGTAACCACTCCTAAAATTGGTACGCATAAGAGTACCAGATATACAAAAAGTATATGGTACGCTCATGCGTAACGTCAAGACCATATGGAAAATTTAGGAGTGATACTCATGGCTAAGAAAGTCGTCGTCAATATTCATAAACTCACAGAAAAACATAATATCTCGCTGCGCGAACTGGCCCGATTGTCCGATATCCGTCACGCTGCATTAAGTGAGTTGCAGTCTGGTAAACGGGAGAATATCAACTTTGCTCATATTGAACGGATTGCAGAAGCACTGGATATTGACGACATAAGGGAGATTATTGAGATTCGGGAATTAAAGTAATATTAATTAATCTTATCTGTGATATAGTTTCTCATTTAAATAATCGATAAATACTATCTACTTCATCTGATTCAAAATATAAGTTTGAACTTCCACTTCTATAGTAAACTTTATTATTGTACCAAACAGGATTATCACCACACCTAACTTGTATTCTGAGAACAGTATTGTTCCTATAAGTTATGGGAAGTATTGATGAACAAATTTGTACTTTTAGCCAATCAGGTAACAAAGAATTTTTAATTTTACCAACTATAAAAGAAATATATTGATCCAATGAGACACCCTTTAGTTTCGCCTCTCTCTCAAGTCCAACGATTCCAAAGTCATGTTCAGATGGAATACTTATTTTATCCAGATCTTCAATGCGCTTTATATCTGCCTCTTTGTCTGCAATTCCAATATATATAAACCCGGTTTTATTTTTCCCTAAGTTGGCCAAGGCTGCAATGGTTCGATTAATTTTATCAGGCATTTCTGAATCAAATTGTCTTGAATCATCTAACTTGTAAAACCCCTGTTTAAAATCAAACATTGGAGGCTCTAGTTTTGAAACTTCTAAATGACTAATAAACTGTGATACTGTCACTCTAGAAATAGTTTCTGCATCTGTAGAGCCTTTATAAAATTCTTCTATAAGACCTTTACATACTTTGCAGTTCTCGTCTCTAGCTTTAGAAGGGTTGTCCAAGTTATAGCTCAATCTTTTTGTGAACTTTTCTAGAGAATCATTGATTCCTTTTTTGTTAAACAATTCTTTGCCCTTACTAAACATTAATTCATAGATTGCCATGAATAGAGAAAAAAATGCCTCTCTGCTATCTCTATTATTCGAATTTTCATAACTTACAACTTCATAAAAATTCTGATCAGATACACTGAAGATCTGTTCAATCTCTTTAAACACCTGCCGTACTTGCTTTTCTATATTTTCAGCTCCATAAACATCTATTGCATACTCTACTTCATTTAATTTGTTTTCACTTCCTTTACCATAACAATTGTCCAGTTGCTCCTTTGATGAAATATACGGTTTTCCAAGAATAATTGCTAAGATTAGCTCTGCAATAAACTCCTCATCATCTAAACGCAATATTTCTTTAGTTGAAAAAACACCTTGACAAGACCAAAAAGATATATCAGGTTGAAATTCGTTCCCATACTTAAGCAGATTCCTTTTTTTGTCGAAATCTATTTTCGTTTCTAACGATATTGTCTTTTCTTTCCTAAAGGAAGTTGCTAGTTCCTTAACTATCCTTGAAAAATGAGATTTATTTGCAGCTTGTCTTATTTCCTGAGGATTCAGAGATTTGCCGAATGAATTAATTCTAAGAAAGACATCATTTGATTCCTCAATACCACTATTTTCAATAATCGATGCTATAATAAGGTAATTCTGAAAGTTCATTGATTCCGTATCATTGAAATTATCAAAATAAATTTTTATTCCATTTTCGTCGTATGGAAACTCATTCTCAATAAAATCAAATATCGCATCCAATCGTTGCATACCATCAACAATTTCAAATTTATTTGTTCCATTTTTACTTAAAGTTATATTTGAAATAGGATATCGCTTGATAATAGAATCTATTAAAGCTACCTTCGCATTTGAATCCCAAAACAGTTTCCGTTGGTAATCTCTATTTATTGTTAATTTATTGTATTTTTGTAATTCATATAAATCTTTTATTGTAAAATTTTCATGTTTTAAACTATTCATTTTTATTTTTCCTTCCTTGAAAACTTTATTTTGTTTGAAATGATATTAATCCCTTACTAAGCTAAACATATATATTAATTATCTATTAAACATACCTTAATGTTGCTTTAAAACTTTTAATTAACTACTTACGGATTTATTTCATACCCCTTTTCACATAGCACTAATACAAAACTAATTCTTTAATAATAAGGTGTTATCACCATTCTACAAAGTTCAAAAATAATTTGAAAGAGCCTGAAGGACCTCCACATTTCAAAATATAAAAATCTAGTAATCTTATATTCATAGATTTAATACTGAAATATACTTAAAATAATGTCTCCAGTTTCAATTTGACACCCCCTCCAAAAAAGCCTATTCTAATAACGAACCAACCATTCATTATTAAGGAGTCGTTCCCGATGGTGCAAGCCAAGAAAGACGAAGTCAGGAAAGAGATTGAATATGCGGCGCTCAAAGTCTTTTTTGAAAAGGGCTATGTGGATGCCAAGATGAGCGATATCGCGGATGAGATCAATATTTCCGTGGGCAATATCTATACTTATTTTAAGAATAAGAAAGAACTATTTTACGCTGTCGTGCCGCCGGATCTGGTGGATTATCTGAAAAATGTGCTGGTGGAGACGATTCACTTTGATAATCAGACCTTGTTCGAGGAAACGGAAAGTGAGCGAAAATCGGCGCTGTTGCAAGAACAGATAGACGTATTACGGAAATACCGGAATCAGATCGTCATCATCTTTGAAAAGAATAAAGGAACCATCTACACCAACGCCAAAAATGAACTTGTCGAGCTGATGATCGAAACCAAGAAGGCCTATCTCAAGAATCAATATAAACGGTATGAGATTGGCACCGAGGAGAACTTGATCCTACTGAACATCCTCGCACACAACGTGATCGACATGAATCTGGATCTATTGAAGCGGGATATGAGTGAGGACAGCCGGAAGCAAATATTCGAAGCGTTATATGTATACAGACTATACGGCATGAAGAGCCTCAACGAATAACGCTTCTTCTCATCACTTTTACCGGGTAGACAAAGCGTGCATATCAGGTCATTTTCACTTGGTTTGCACACAAAAAAATATCTAACATTAAGTCGCTCTATTTTTTTGATCCAAAAATGAATTAATTATTCATTTTTAAGTTGAATATTTACCATTTACCAAACTATTTAAGTTGAACCTACATTTACATGATAACGGAGAGGACAGAAATAACTAGAGGAAGCGAAGCGTTCGCATTTATCACCGGATTTCCCCTAATAAGAGGGTATAAAAAAATCTGGGGATAACAGCGATCCGAAGGTTGTTCTGTCATCGGAGTGATAAGTGTACATCCCCATCATTCAACTTACATAGCTTCACTCACCATTCTAAGGAGGAACACAATATGAACACCGCTTATGCTTTGAAAAACGTCAATCTGATCCACGGCGACTCAAGCCGCAATCTGCAAAAAAACATGACGATTCTCGTCAATGAACAAGGAATTATTCAGGATATCGGCCGAGATCATGAGTTAATCATCCCGAGTCACTACACAACAATCGACCTCTCAGGGAAATACGTAATGCCAGGCCTGACCAACGCCCACGTGCACCTCTTTGCAGATGGTAAACCGTTCACTCTCTCTGTCAGTGAGGGTTTGTTGCAGTTTGCCTATGATCGGATATTGAACACGAAGTTCGGCAGAAACGTTTTGAAAAAACGCATGAAACGCAATGCGCTGACTGCACTCCATGCGGGTGTGACCACGATGCGCAGTGTGGGGGAATTCTTTTACACCGACGTTCAGCTGCGGGATGAGATTAACAACGGTGACTTTGTCGGTCCTAATCTGCTTGTCTCCGGGTTTTTCCTAAGTGTAACGGGCGGACATGGCGCTCCATTCCTCGCTCTGGTGGGCGATTCCCCGTGGGAAGCACGGAAAAATGTACGGCTGAATGTGAAACACGGTGTAGATCTGATCAAAATCTGTGTGACGGGTGGCGTGACAGATGCGAACATGGTGGGCGAAGCTGGACGTTTACAGATGACGGTTGACGAAGTTGCAGCGATCTGTGATGAAGCGCATAAGATTGGTTTGCGGGTGGCAGCGCATGTTGAGAGCACGGAAGGCGTACGGGTCGCGTTACAAGGTGGCGTCGATACGATCGAGCACGGTTCGGAGATGGATGACGAAATCATTCGTTTGTACAAAAATAATCCCAATGCCCTGAATGGCTACACCGCACTCATCCCCACCCTGCAAGCCGCCTATCCATCCGCTTTACTGGATACCAGCGTAACGAAGGTAAGTGCAACAGTAAAAGAGAATTCCAGACTCGTCTACGATTCCATGCTCAAAGGCGTGAAACAAGCGATCGAAAACGACATCACCGTTGGTATAGGCACTGATGCCGCTATGCCTTACGTGACTCACTATGATATATGGAGAGAGATGGACCACTACATGAGACAGGCCAACCTGAACAACAAACAGGTCATCGACATGGTGACCCGAACCAATGCGAAGATCCTGGGTGTTGAGGATGTTACAGGGACGGTGGATATCGGAAAACATGCCGATCTGATTATTATGGAGCAAAATCCGCTGGAACATATCGAAGCCTTGTCCGACATCTCTATGATCATGGTCAAAGGAAATCTAATTCAAACACCATCTGTCACAAGAATCAAAGAAGTCGACGATGTTCTAAATTCAGTTTGGTGAATTCAGATATGTAAACATAGAATTCATCAGTAATACGTAATATTTGCTTCAATTAAATACGCTTTATCTTTAGAGTTGAATAATTTAGGCACTATGCTTTGAGGTGGCGGAATATCTTCAACAGGTTCTCCATCCAAAAATAATTCAAGTGCTTCTTTCGCCATCAATAATGCTTCTTCAACTGAATCGCCACAGGTGATACATCCAGGCAAATCAGGAAATGTAACATTAATTCCATCCTCAGCAAAATTAAAAATTGCGTAGTATTGGTAAGTTCGAATCATATGGGACACTCTCCTGTTATCTAAACCTTTAGCAAAAACAGCAAAAAGCCTTTCGAATTATATCTGAAAGGCTTTCAATTCGTTTAACTCTTCATTTCCCTCAAATATATTGTTATAAGATTAATCATTCAACCCTTTACCCTCCAAGATCGGCTGCATGTACTTCTCAATTCGTGACACTTTTGTTTTGGATTGCTTTGGTTGTGAGAAATAATAGAGATATGCCCGCTGACGTCCGGGTGTCAGTGCTTCAAATGCATCTCGGAAAGCAGGATTCTCTTCGAACTGCTGCTGAAGTTCCTCAGGAACGCTATATTCGGCAGTCTTTTTCATCTCCACTTGCAGTCCGGCTTGTTCCACTTCAATCGCTTGCTGGATATAGGCTTTGATCATGGCCTCCTGCTCCACAATCTGCTCCAGACTGGTGAAGCGAAGCTGGCGCTCTGCCTGTACATTCTCCGTTTGCTGGACCAAAATGCCATGTGTATCCTTCAGCAGAGCACCTTTGAAAAACAGAATGGCTACGTACTCTTTGAATCCATGGATTAAAACGATGTTTTTCCCATCAAGCATGTAACAAGGGTGCATCCACTTCATATCCTCTGTCAGGTCAAAATCTCGAATAATCTCTCTCAGCTTCGCGGACTCTTCCTTCCACGATTTAAGTTTCTTTATATAGCCGTCAACTTTGCGATTTCCACTTGTTTCTGTCATGGAGAAGTACCTCTCTTTATCTCATGTTCTTATAGGTTCAATTGTACTGGTTTTCAGTGGATTGTACAGCGTTGCTTACAGAGTTTTTATTGACCTTTCCACTTGAATTTAAACCTTAATAACAACAAAGACTATCCTGTTCGATGGCCTATAATTTAATTCAATTTCATCTAATAAGTTTCAATCGACAGTTTACTGTCCCCATAGTAAAATAATGGAATGTCTACTGGCATAATTCCAACATACGAAAGGATAATTTAAATGAGAGAGTACACAGTCGTTCCAGGTCCGAAAAATGTTCAAGTAAACCGAGGTGATACTCAGGCTGCTGTTAATTTATTTGCTGATATCATCAATCACAAAGCACAATCCGGATGGATCTATCAATCCATGGAGTCGCTAGCCGTTACCGAGAAGCCCGGTTGTCTCCAGCAACCCGTTACAACGCATCATTATATGCTGATTTTCTACAGAGAGATGCATTAATCGCACAACAATCATGAGAAACTCAGAATCTGAGGAACTGATATATAATAACATGCCATCCGAAGAAGAACTTATTAGACTCTTACATACACATCATGAAGAAAACGATCCTCGAAGCAGTTTCTATATAAGAACTCATGTTATTCCAGAAATCGATTGGTTGAAGTCTTTGCTTAACGTTACACTTGCATTATTCACAGGGCTAATCATCTCTATCATATGTTTCTATCTCTTGAATCTATTCACCCCAGTATATGCTTTGCTAAGTGCCCAGGTTGTTTTCATAGCAAGTATGTTTTTCATCGTTCTACAACGTGCTGGAGCAATCCTCATATGGAGTATTAGAATTTATCAACGTTTTGCCCCCATTGAGGTGAGGAACAAATGTCGTTTTGAACCAAGCTGTTCTGTGTATATGATTCAAGCTATTGAGAAATACGGGGCGATTAAAGGTCTTTCCTTGGGCATCCATCGTCTTCGCAAATGTAATATCAACGGTGGAGGATATGATTATCCATAAAGCGAAAAGGCCCATAGACAATCTATGGGCCTTTTCGGTTAACATGTCTGGTTTAAGCTAGCATCCAGTAGTGATTGTGTCTCATCTTCCAACATCGCGGAAGCTATCATCATGAAGTCTTCAGCCCCAATTTCAAAGTGACCTTTACGAAATGGAAACCCCCAATTGCGATTCCCCCGTGTAAAACTGAGTTGGTCTAACAACGTTGCGATCTTTACTTCTCGACATGGAAGATAACTGAGATCTCGGCGAAAGGGTACAAATGATTCCGACATCTGATATTGGTAAACCCTGTCGTCGATAATCTGACCAATAGCGGTAAAAGCCTGAAGCAGCTTGCCTGTTGAAATGTCTGTGCGAGGAGAATAGTATATCATCCAGTCACCCGGGGACATCTGTCTCAACATCGCTGACTTACCATGGCACAGCTGCGCAAACCCTCCCTCTACGGCTACATTCACATGAGAAGCTGATACAACACCAATCCAATATCTACTGTCCTGATTTGGTTTCATAAATACATCCCATCCCCTTCTCTCGTTTACATTTACAGAATCGATATCAATCGATCCAATTGTAAAAAATGATGTCTGTAGTGCATCTCTATCAACAAAAACCACTCCTTAGCGTTTAGAGCGCCAAGCCTTGGATGACGTATTTTGTTGTTTACTGATGCTTGGTATACAAGAGGTTCTGTACTCCTCATCCGTTCCACGACCATGTGAAGACCATCTATCAACGAATCCTTGCTCTCGGGTGGTTGCGGGGTGTATTGAGGAGAAGCAGGAACCTTTACGGGAATAGGAGGGAATTGTCCTAATTCAAACACTTGCCTACCTAATTCTGTTTTTTCCTCATCCGAGTTTAATGTCAAATCCTTGCTGCTCAAACACTGCTCAATATTATACAGATGCATGAAAAGCGCTGATTGAATCAAATGTACATACATCTGTCCAATGGACCATTCCTCCTCACTCTGTTTTCTATGTAAGCTATCCATATCCAATTTTCTTAGTTCTGCCAAATATCTCTCTACACTCGTTTCCAATGATTCCAATACTTCCGTTGTACTTCTCATCCTTCAACCCACTCCTCTTGATCTGTGATATACCAAAGTATAAAAAAACACTACTGACAGGTGTATGTCAGTAGTGTTTTAAGATGTTTTTGGCTACTTCCTGCATTCGGAAGCGTAAAGACTCCGGCTTCAAGACCTCGATATCTCCACCCCAGCCAAGCAAATAATGCAATATTTCCTCCGGATAGCGGACACGAAAATGAAAAATCACACCATCCTCTCGCTCCTCAAATGCATCCATATAGAAATGAAGGGCCTCCATAACTTTGTCAGCAATTTCAGGTTTTGCTCTGATTAATACTTGTTCGTTACGGTCGTCAGGAGGTCGATAACTGTTTAGATCAAAATCCGGTGGCAAAAGGAATTGATCCTCCAGTACGGAAAGTTCAGTCATCCGTGACAAACGAAAATGACGAATGTCTTGTCGCAGATCACAACGTGCAATTAACATCCAATTCTCCTGAACCAGTGAGAGGCCATAGGGTGAAACCTCACGCATGTTATACCGATTTCCATCCGTTCCTGGCATTTTTTTCAGATACATAAAACTGATTTTACGTTGATCCAGAATGGCATTACGTATCTGATTAAGGTATGTTTTCACCCGTGCTCGGGTTAAAGGTTCAACCGTATGAAGCAATCGCATCGTTTCCCGTACACGTGTGGATTCATTACGAATGGATTCAGGTAAAATCGCTTCAATTTTTCGTTGAGCCGACTTAGCCTCCATTGCGTATTCTGTATCCAATCTCTGTTCGATAAAATCAGCTCCCATGAGCAGGGATACGGCTTCTTCTGCGGTGAAGCTTACCGGGGGGAGAAAATATCCTTCCATCAGGGAATACCCATGACCCGGGGCTCCCATTATCGGAACGCCAGCTTCACTTAATGCCTGGATATCTCGATATATCGTACGTACACTTGTCTCGAATTGAGCAGCTAAATCTTCTGCTCTTAACATCTTTCTTCGCTGCAATTCAAGCGTAATCGCAAGCTGCCGCTCCGTTTTGTTCATGTTCCAAGCCCCCACTGTTTCATCATCCAGACCTAACTTATTCTATCATAGTAACTTGCCCTTTCGTTTCGCGAATTACAGCAATGGAACGTCTTACATACCACCCCCGAAGATGAGCAAGTCTTAATCTCAAAAAACTGATACCCAAAAGGATATCAGTTTTTTATCTACTTTATATCTGCTGTTTTATATACGGTTAATTCTCTTTGTTACTTCTTACACGTACAGGGCGAGCAACAAGTTATAGATCATCGTCGCAGCTTCCGCTCGGGTCGTTTCACTTCCTGCACGAACGGTATGGTCCGTATATCCGCTCACAATCTTGGCCTGCACCGCTGCATCCAATGCTTCTTGTGCCCAAGATGGGGTCTGCGATGCATCGGTGAAACTTGGTTTAACGGATGTATTACCAGACATTCCGGCTTGTGCATCTGAACTTACTTTCAGCGCATTCGCCATCATGACAGCCATCTCGGCACGAGTAATCGTCCGATCGGGCTTAAATGTATTATCACCGTAGCCTTTCACAATTCCGGCTTGCACGGCTGCGGCAATATCACCTTTTGCCCAGTCTGGCAGATTCTCTTGATCTGCAAATGTCAGATCTGACTCCACGGACTTCAATGCCAGCGCCTTACTGAGCAACGTAACAAACTCTGCCCGTGTGATCTTCTTCGATGGTTGGAATGTACCATCTGTGTAACCTTGAATCACATTCATGCCTAACAAACGATCTGCATAGTCGGAAGCCCAGTGTCCATTCAGGTCAGACAGATTTACTGGTACATAGCTTGACACAACGAAAGTACCCAAATGATTTACATTAGCTGTTATACTTCCTGCTGCATTCATCTTGCCACCGATAAATACCCAGCTCTGACGAGCTTCATTATAATAGTAGATTGCAGGTTGGGTGCCATTAGGCAGCACTGCCGAGTCCACATTCAGGCTCAATGCCGCCTGATCATTCAACGTTCTTCCGCCACTGCGGCTAATCTGTACAGCTTGTCCAAGTACATTCAGGGAAGCTGTATTCTGCAACTTGTCCTTGGCAACCACAGACAATTGCAGCGTATCCTTGGAACCAATGGCTCCCAATGGAACATTGAATTGCACGATGTCTTTCAAACCCGTTTGGACCGGCTGATTCGCTTCCACCTCAACCTTCACTTCAGTGGATGAATCTGACCCCGTATCCGGGTTGGTTGGTGTGGTTGGAACGGTAGGCGTTGTTGGCACACTTGGTGTACTTCCTCCAGAATTCCCACCAGAGTTGCCTCCATTACCTCCACCTGAACCCCCGCCACCATTGCCTGAGCGGGCTTGTACAGTCACGGTACGGATAACTTCCTGTGCTTCATTACCAGCGATATCCTTCACGTTATACCGAAGGGTGTAGATTCCTGCTGCTTGTGTGTTCACCGTGCCATCCACCTGCACGGAACCACGGATGCCGACATTATCAGAAGCCTGTGCTCCAGGCTCGTTGTATGTATCTCCCACGTTCAGCGTCATCTGGCTGCTACCTTGCATGGTGATGACGGGAATCTCACGGTCAATTTTAATGACCAGAGGTAAAGTATACGTTTGTTCCAGATCATCGGTTGCTCGGAATAAAAGGTTATGCTCTCCCGGCTCCATTACCTCCAAAGTCGTATTCTCTGTATATGGTTCATACGTCTGCCCTCCATCACGGGACAACTCGATGATCGCAGAAGTAGCAGGTGCGTATACTGCTCCGGTTACACTAACGATTACGGACTGGTTCGTCCATGTATCCGTGTGATACGGCTGGCCGTCAGCGGTAGTCATGTTACTTTTCAACACTAGCGCCTGATTATTCGTGCCTTCCACAATGACAGTGAACGTTTTGAGTTGAGATTCCGTGCCACGTTGCACGATTGCCGTCAGTTCCAATCGCTCATTATTGTCCGGTTGGGCTAGTAGCTTGCCCTCGTTATTCATTAGTTCCGGGTTAGAACTGGACCAGCTAATCGTTGCTCCATGCTTCCCTTCAACAGGAAGGGTAAGATCGGAATGGACCGCGTTCAGATCGCCCAGATCGATTGCTTGAAGCGTATCGGTTACCGCCTGTGCGTCACTGTAAGGTGTGGCACTCATGAAGATTGGGTTGGAGTAGAACCACAGGTCGCGGTAGTTGCTATCATTAATTTGATTAAAACGGGTCGTTGCATCAGCTGTTGTATTTTTCGGATCAAGCTGCGGTTCACCATTGACAGTCTCACCGGTCACGTTCATGCCCAGATTTGTACCGCGCAGGCGGAAATACTTGTCCTGATCTGTGGCTTTGATCTTGTACGTGATGACATTATAGCCTTCGGCATCTGTCGTCCAATCGTTGGATGTGAAGGTAGCCAGTACTTTGGTAGAGTCGTTGGTGTCTTTGTTATATGCGGCTGTGCCCTTCTGTGCCTTGGCTGTCACATCCCCAGCGATGAGATCGACATGATCCACCACGGGTACTTGTCCAGCGGACGTGCCGCTGTTGATTGGATTTTCATAGTTGTTGCTTGTCGTTGGACTCTTGAAGCGGATCTTCAGCTCAACTTCATCGCCTTGGGTCACGCCCAGATCTCCACCCATCTCAACCTGAGCACCCGCTCCGGAAGCCGTGAAATCCAGTGCGTTGATCAGGTCGCCAAATACGGAAAATGATTTTCCCGAACGCAGTCCATCCAGAACAGCCTGCATACCTGTACCCTCAACCCAGGAATACGTCTTGGCATATTCGCCCGGATAATAACCACTGGAATTTGTGCCAATCGTCTTGAAGTGGTAATCCGAATTACCATAGTTCCAGAAGTGACGTCCTTCTCCAAGCAATGCATCCCATAGCCCACCAACCTTGGCGACCATATAGTCTACACCGCCGTATGTACGGTATTTGTATCCATCATCAGCAGTCGGATTAGCTACATTGTAGCTTGTGTTGTACCCTCCACGATCCGGTTCCATCTGGTTACCCAGCATGCCCTCGATACCAAATACCACTTGTGGAGCCAGATCGTTGAACTCACGGAAGTCCGCGATGGTATATTTGTTTTTGCCGCGTGAAGGATGGTTGATCATCGCATAACTTGTCATTGGATAGTTCGTTGCGAGCCAATTGATGGCGGTTAAGGCATCCTGATGAGTCGTGTAGGCACGCCCTCCGTTCTCATCCCATTTTGTTACGTCCGCTGCATTAAACAGGTTCGCTGCGCGATTCGTGAAACGGTATTCGAATTCCTTGGCAGCGTTCAGCGCTTCGGTTGAGTTCGGCTCATCCGTAAGAATCCCCACCCCAACGTGTTCGTGTGTCGGCATGTCCCATTCGAAACCGGAAAAGATCGTTTTCCCTGCGTATTTGCCTGCATCCTGAATTGCCTTGATCTGTGGTACCTGATATTCATTCATTCCTTGGGACATCGGTATTGGTCCACCCGAAATATCGTTCCCGTTGTGATCTCGCTTGGATAACCGCAAATGATCCGTAAGCGCGATCCAGTCCAGCCCATATTTGGTTAAACCCGCATCGAGCACGTTCTCCAGTGAAACCTGTGCATCATCGGACTCAAACGTATGTACATGCAAATCTCCCGTTTGCCATGAACCTGGTGCCGAGCTGTTGATCGATGTGTTATCCCCCGCATCTGCATACGTTATCGCAGCAGGGAAAGCTCCCATGACCATCCCTGTAGCCAAGGGTATAAGTGTAAGCATAGCGAGTATCTTCTTGCGTTTATTAGTGAACAAAATCGTCCCACCACCCGTTCTGAGTTGTTGTGTCGGGAGTAAATATAAGAGACTTTTGGGACAGGGTCAACGGCCTGGAAGTATATATTTAAAATTTTACATATACCTGCATTCTTTCATATTCCGTTAAAGGTTTTTCTAACTTATCCTGACGAAGTCATACTCTTTACTGCTCCATATTTGAAGAGTCAATCTAGGGATAACGAAGCGATTAGGAGGTGATACAAAATTCAGAGTTTGTTCACGATTCAGGAAAGTTCCACCACTGCTGTGGATCATTAGGAGGAGAACTGGCGTAGGAGGAATGATGATAAGGAGAAAATAGTGGGTTTTGTAAAAAAATCAGAATGACGTATACGCTGAGTATAGAAAAAGTACCCACGAACCATAGGCATAATATGCTCTGAAGCCGCAGGTACTTGGGGTTAAGCGGGATTTTCTTTCAGCCTTTACATCTTTGCTTTTGTGAACTGGGGGCGAGTTGTTTGTGAAATCCGACCGATCTCCACTTTATATTTAAACTGGAAAAATACGATACATAAACCGATAATGTTGAAGATGGCTAACAACGCAAAGATCATTATTCATTGAAGGAGTTGCACACTTTTGAAAAGATTCTATCTAGGTTTTGGATTAACGATCACCATTATCATTGGACTATTATCAAACTCTACTCCAACAGAAGCAGCATCGAAGAAAGTAAACTTAAAATTGTCAGATGGAGGGACGTACTATGGTGAAGTATTAAATGGGAAACCTCATGGTAAAGGAACTGCAAGATGGGGAGAAAACGAAGTTTACTCTGGAGATTGGGTGAGTGGTACGCGGCAAGGAAAAGGCAAGTATACATATACATTAGTTGAAGGTGGAGGTGTCCCCTTTGAGGATTACAATGAATCTAATATGGGCCATGGAACAGGTGAATTCACTACAAAAACCTACACCGGATCATGGATTAATGATACATATCATGGTAAAGGAAAAGAAATTACGCAATGGTTAGAAGTACAGTATCTTACTTCTGATGGCAAGGTTTACCCTGTACATGACCGTTACAACAACACCATTAACGATGGAACATTCAATCAGGGCAAGATGTCTCAGGGATATTACGCAATCCACTCTTCAGATACTGTCTCACTAGGATATACTGATCATACGACTACGATTGCTCTCAAAAATGATTATTTCAACGAAAAGTTAACCGGAGATAAGGACTTTTTTGACACGATTATCAATTATAACAAGAAACACGGTTCTTCTGAAAAATATATTGGGATTAAACCATCCGAATTCTCCAAAGGTATATTAACTAATGGCAAATTCACGGGGGTTACGCATCTAATCGATTATAGTAATTCAGATAGTTATTCTAAACAAGTCATAATGAACGATAACGTATTAAAGGAGAATCACATAACATCTGCCGTCTTTGATAATGATCGCAAGAAAACCATTAATGAATTCCTGCAAGCTATTAAGCCCTATTCAGTCAAAATCAATACCATCTCTGACGAGATTATGTCATTAAAAGACATTAACTATGAGGGAATGATCCCCTAGGTAGTGGAGGTCACAAAATGAGAAAAAAGCGATGGATTATGAGCATCGTCATTTTGATTATCATCCTTTTCATGAGCGAATTGATGATGTTGTTCTCAGGAAAGGTTGGGGTTCTCAACATAACGCAGAGAGTTATTTCAGGTGCACCTCATGTTATCGTTCAAGGCCAGACACTGTCTTACCAAGGTAAGGTTCATTGGGAGGATATGCAAAATAGTATCGAAGAATATTCCGTAAGCGATGAAGGGAATGTCTTGTATAAAGCACTAGGCACCCCTGTCCCACCACCTTGGATATATGTGAGAAAAGAAAAGAATGAGGGTTTCCGTTATAAGGTGCCTCGGCTCCCTTGGAAACTATAAATCATTGTACTACATCGCGAGCGGACATCACTAGATGTCCGCTTTTGCTATGATTTTATAGCCTTTCTCGCTCAATAGTGACATGTCCACTTAGTTCGCGTATCGAATACAATCCACCATAGAACCTCTCACTAACCATCCAATCCGTTAAACTGCCGAAGCATGGTGGTGAAACGCTCCAGTTCCTTATCATCCCATCTTGATATACGGTCATAAAAAGCTGACTCCTTCTCCTTGAGCGCATCAACCGTCGATTGTTGACCAAGTTCCGTAAGAGACAGGAACACCCCGCGCCGATCCTTGGGATCTTGCTCTTTGCTAACATATCCCGACTTTTCGAGTTGTTTGATTAATCGGCTGACCGAGCTGCGGTCCATTGCATTCGCTTCTGCCAAAGCCGCCGCGCTTGTTGGGCCGTAGGAGTAGAGCCACCGTACCAGTTGAAAAGCGGCAGGTTGCAGGTTCGCATCAAAACGCTCGGCAGACCGAACGTTAAGCGCATGCGAAGCACTGATTAGTGCATGAATCTGCTCACCCAGCGCTAGCTCCAGGGCTGCTCTATCTTTGGTTTTGACTGGATTTTCACTCATTATTGTTAACTCCCTCTCCCGGATACATGAAAGTAGACTTCTCGAAATATAGTTGACAAATATCAATTAATATTTATAGTTGATTTATGTCCATTATATAATTCCGAATCTATTCGTGTCAAAAGGAGATCTTCTCATGAAAACTAAACATCCCATTATTGTAATTACCGGAGCAACAAGCGGTTTAGGGCAGCTTGCAGCCATGGAACTCGCCAAACGCGGGGCACATCTTATACTCACCGCCCGAAGCAAGGAACGTGCCGAGGCTACCAGGTACAAAATCAAGGAAATCATGCCTTCTGCCAAAATTGAATTTTTCTATGGAGACTTGTCCTTACTGAGTGATGTAAAACGTGTTGGGCTTGAGATTGCAGCCGCTTATCCACGTATAGACGTACTTCTGAACAATGCCGGACTTCATGCTTTTGAACAGAGAGTCACGTCCGAAGGATTTGCCGAGATGATTGCCGTGAATTATTTGGCACCTTGGCTGTTAACGCACACATTGCAATCTTCCCTCATTCAGTCGGGCCATGCCCGTGTCGTCAATGTTGGATCTGAAGCTTCGCGGAATCACGGCACCCTGGTGTTGCCAGATGACTTAACGGATATCACTCCTTTTACTGCACGTGGTTCCTCTCCAATCTATGGCAAAACCAAACTGCTCAATATTATGTTTACTGGTGAACTAGCCAGACAATGGCGTGGAAACGGAATTCGCGTAAATGCCTTGAATCCTGGCTTTAATGTTACGGGTCTTGGACGAGAGCTATGGTTTGCAAGTGTGCTTGAACGCATTTTAACCTTTTTGCACATTGGCGACCCGCGCCGGGGTGCGGATATCATAACTCGGTTGGCTGTGGATTCGAAGTATGGCGAGGTATCAGGAGGATATTTCAATGTGGGAACTGGAGCATCTATTGTTCCTATACATCCTGGCGGAGATGAGGCCATGCAAAACAGACTGTGGGTGGTTACGACACAATTACTGAAAGAACGTGGTTTGTTGGATTAATAGAAAGCAGAAAAGGGCTGTTCCATAGCCCTTAACATGGCTGGAACAGTCCTCCTTTTTTCAGTAGCTTATATTGTCGCAAACACCTTATCGAATCCAGCTTTTGACTTGGCGAACAACTCACTTGAACCAAGATTCGATGCCGGGGCCAGTACTTCCTGAGCCACCACACCATTGTAGCCAATCGCCTGCAGATTTCTCAGAAATCCGCCCAGATCAATGACCCCTTCGCCGGGATACAAACGCTCATAATCCAGTAATTCCTCGATCGGCAAATCATAAGCATCATTAATATGAACATGAACAATCTGCTCTTTCTTCAACTTCAACAGATCTTCCATCGGTAGACCATTCGTATACCAGTGATAGGAATCTACGAGCAAACCTACGTTAGGCGCATGGATCGTCTCGATCCAGTCCAGCGTATCTTCCACACACCAGATAAACGGATTCTTCCATTGCGTCCGCAAATGATGGCAGCCAACAAACTCCAGCCCTAATCGAATGCCGTAAGCGTCCAAGATATCTGCGCAGAGTCTCAAACGTTTCGTAGCCGCAGCCATAAATTGCGCTGCCGGTTGATCCGTTGAGGGTAAAATATACGTGCAACAGCTGAAACAGTCCAGCGAAGCAGAGGCTTCAGCCATAGCGACTAACGATTGCAATCCCTCACGAAACTGCTCATCTGTCGTCCGCCACTCTACCGTCAGGCCCGATGAACCGATGATCACCTGATTGCTTTCCAGCAGATGTTGCGCCCGTTCTTTGCCATACGTTTCAATCAATGAGAGCGGATTCAAATCTACAGATCCGAATCCGTGCTTGGCCGCATCTATGATATATTGTTCATTAGACTCGATGTTGCCCAGTCCCGCATTCGTTAACCCTCTAATCATCCCAATCTCCTCCTGTGACTCGTCTGGAATTGCAGCTTGTGTATCATTTTCTTTATCATTTTATAATAGCAGTACTCTCCAAAAAAGAAACCATAAAAAAAGAGCCGCAACAACGTTATATTAACGTCATTACCGCTCTAACTTCTCTATCTCACGCTCTCTAACGTATACCGGTTACGCGGAATCTCAAGACCCAGATTCTCTCGGAGTGTCCCATGTTCATATTCCGTGCGGAACAGCCCTCGTTCTTGCAGAACCGGGACAACTAGCTCCACGAAATCTTCCAATCCATTGGGTACCACGGTACGAACATTGAATCCGTCTGCCGCTTCACCTTCAAACCATTCCTGTATCCGATCTGCGATCTGATCCGGTGTACCAATGAACGATGTACGTGGAGTGGATGCCAGCAATGCCACTTGACGCAAGGTCAGCCCTTGTTCTCGTGCCTGCTGCTTGATCTTGTCTGTTGTACTGCGGAAGCTGTTGCTGCCAATCTCCCCAATCTCGGGAAAAGGTTCGTCCAGTGCGTACTGGGAGAAGTCATAATGATCGAAGTACCGCCCCAGATAGTTCAACGCCTGATCAATACTCACCAGTTCGGCAATTTCCTGATACTTCTGCTCCGCCTCTTCCTCCGATCTGCCCACAATCGGGCCGATGCCCGGGAAGATCAGAATATCCTTTGCCTTGCGTCCATAAGCCACCGCTCTTGCCTTCACATCCCGGTAGAAATCCCTTGCTTCCTCCAGCGTCTCATGTCCTGTGTAGACGGCATCCGCCGATCGGGCGGCCAGATCTTTACCAGATTCAGATGAGCCCGCCTGGAAAACCACCGGATGGCCCTGCTTCGAACGCCCCACATTAAGTGGACCCTGTACCGAGAAGTGCGCTCCTTTGTGATTCAGCGTATGTAACTTGGCAGGATCGAAAAATACGCCCTGTTCCTTGTCTCCGATAAAGGCATCCCCCTCCCAGGAATCCCAAAGGCCTTTGACCACATTCAGATGTTCTTCCGCAATTTCGTAGCGCAGCGCATGGTTGGGATGTTCGCCTTTGCCAAAGTTAAGGGCCGAACCTTCCAGAGGTGAAGTAACCACATTCCATCCGGCTCTCCCACCGCTTAATTGATCCAACGAGGCAAATTGCCTCGCAACCGTGAAGGGTTCACTATAGGAAGTAGACAATGTAGCAACCAGCCCGATGTGGGAAGTTGCCCCGGCGAGTGCGGACAGAAGCGTGAGAGGTTCGAAGCGATTGAGAAAATGAGGATTGGACTTCTCGTTAATGAAGAGGCCATCTGCAATAAAGAGCAGATCGAACTTCCCTTTTTCCGCGATACGCACCTGCTTCTTGTAGAACTCCAGACTAACGCTCGCGTTAATGGGAATATCCGGGTGACGCCAAAAGGAAATGCTGTTACCCACTCCGTTCAGATTAGCTCCCAACTTCAATTGCCGTTGTGACATATATATCCCTCCCTAAGTTGTGGTGATGACCATTCAGTTCGAGTCCGCCTGTTTCACATTACTAACTCTGACTGCCCAAGCCGCTCCCAGCAACACAATCCCTGTGAAGAGAAAAATAAACGGAATGCCGATCCATCCACCCAGAAAACCACCGATTAACGGTCCAAGTACAATACCGAACTGGCTCGCCGTCTGACTCAGACTGACAGCCCTCCCACGAAAGTCGTGATCAGCATACTTGATGATCAGCGCATTAAGCGCCGGATAAACCGCGGCAAAGAACAGACCATAGACAAATCGCAGGCTGCCAAAATAAATCAGATTCGTTGCTGTCATTTGCAGCAGACTGCCAATTCCGCCGCCAATCAGACCGATAAACAGGGTTTTCTCGTATCCGATCCTGCCACCAATCTTCCCCCATCGCGGTCCCATAATGACGGTAGCCACACCAATCGCCGAGAAGACAATGCCCGCACTAAGTGTTGCACTGCCAACATCACCCCCAATCTGGACGACATAGAGCGTTAGCACCGGTTCGATGATGAGCACGGAGGTCGAGACTAGGAGAATCAAACCGTAGATTCGCATCAAACCTTGCGTGGAAGCTGCTCTTTTCAAATCCCCTATGATCCTCGTTGGAACTATCGTACGAGCTTGTCGTGACTCCTTAACACCGAGGACCATTAAAGCCGCGAGCAATGTAATCACAGCCGATGCAATGAAGCATCCTCGCAGTCCGATCCAGTGACTCAACACACCACCGGCAAGAGGACCAAGAATCCCGCCCGCAGCACTGGCCGTGGAGATCACGCCAAGTGCATAACCCACCTGTTTATCCGGAGTATTGGTACCGATCAGTGTAATCGAGGCGGGATGAAAACCAGCCATGAGTCCCTGAAAGACCCTTACGGCGATAAACGTATACGGATCATACACAAAGAAGTTAGCCAGATGTGCAATGCCTAGCCCCACTCCGGAACGGACCAGCATCAGTTTGCTGCCATATTTATCAGCCAGTGATCCCCAGAAGGGTGCGCATAATCCGCTGATCAGAAAGCTGATGGAGATAGAGATACCAGACCAAACTTCCAGACCGCTCTGGATACCAAGATCATTTTGCAGAAATATAGGAAAAAACGGAACGGACAGTGAGTACGCCATATGATTGAAAAACAGGCCGAACCACACAATATACAGATTTCTCTTCCATTGTGGCATCTGGGCATTCTCCATACTATATAATTCCTATATAAAAAGTAGGTTATTATCCATATTAGGGTAACGTCATCGGAAAGTATAATAGAAAAGTTCAATAGACCCATTCAAGAATTAAATGAATGGGTCTATCTTATCGGCTATACATCGTATTAGTTATTGTCCTAACTGTGATTGATACTCGTATTCGAATACATGTTTCATAATATCCAATTCCATATTTTTCAATTCAATGATTTTATCCAGCATGACATCATACTTTTTGTATACACCCTGCTCCATGATGAATTGATTCATATACATGACCAGATTACGGAGTTTTAAAGCTTCGCTAACCAGCTCTTCCAACCTTATTTTTATCGAAGGATCGGGGAGAATGTCAAGTATGGCTTGAGCAAGCAGTTGTTTATGTTCGTAAAGCAGGTGAAAAGGATGTATAGCAAACGGCTGATTTTGCATCCCTTTCTTCTGCATCCCCAGCATATCAATCATCTTATCGTATATTTCACTTCCAAGATAACGGTGATCCTTTCTCAGAATACTGCGAACTTGATTAGTCTCTCCTACGTATTCTTTCAAAATATTCATTAGATCCTCTTTGGAGAACTGGAGAACCGTTTCATAATAATATTCACTTGGTTCCTTGTACTCATCTGTCTTTTCAATGGCCCATATTCCGTTTAGGTAATCCGTAGACCATTCAGCATCGAAATTCGAATCTTGAATAACAGTGATCTCATCATAGGGAAGCCATTTTTCACCGTAGAATCCATCCCAAAAATCATGGCACAGAAACTCTTTACGATCCGAATCGAATCCAGAGATGAATACCTCATGTTTACCACCGCCAGGAATATTTCTCAGGAAATAAATATAATTATTCTTTTGAATTAGTTCCACTATAAAATCTTGCAGTTCCCACTGTTTTAAAATCATATCTCTATCGTACACCCTTGTAATCAACATGGGGCATGTCGACATTTTGAATTTGTGCCAAGGATAATACTGTGAACAGACGTCTAATCCATAGCCCCCTTCATCATTGTGATGCAGGATGACCAATAGATAATTATGATAAATCCAGCTACGTGAACGCTTGTCCAAGTCCAGCATGGAAAAGAGACTCGCGTGATGTGGGTAGGTAGTCATTAAAGGCTCGTTCACTTGCAATTTTTTAATCATGACTGATCTCCAATCCTGAGCAATTTATTAAGTTATGCTTCTCCAGTTCATGAATGGCTTCCAGCTTGCCTGTGAATTTTCTCCACTGATTATGTGTCATATTCTCCCGATATACCGCCTTCGCCAGCACATTACGTAACTCACCCCAATGATCCTGTATTGCCTGAGCAGCAGAAACAAGATCGGTATGATGTTCATATAACCGTTGCATACGATAGGTTTCGACCTTTTTGGCATTCACAATGTCTACAATGGATTGTAGAACAAGTTCAGCATAGACCATATCAGGTGAATCTTCTTCATTGAACTGATACATCTTCTGTATGAAGGACAGAAGATGACTCAGTTCCTGATTAATCTCTCCTGGTGTAACGCGCACATGATCAATAAACATATCACGCAGTTCTCCCAGCATGATGCTGTTTCTTTTGTGTGAGTCAGTTTCACAAGCTGAAAATGCGTAGAACGTGGGTACTTCTTCTTCCTCCATGAAATGCCGTACGAATCCTTCGTAAGCTTGTACAATATCTTTCATAGGCATCTCCATCGGTTGATACGTGAGATTGTCCCGGTGATCATGTTCTATTACATGGAACACTTGCCGCTGGAGATCATACCCATAGATTAATAAGGAATGAGGCCAGTGGGTACGTAAATACATGTCTTTGCGCAAGGACTCGTAATAACAGTCCACTCGGATAATTACTGGGCGGTTCAAGTTAACCGCTTCTATAATCTCTTTTCGTACATCCCCGCTGTAGGTTTTCAATTCATAAGTTATCCCCATACGCTCAATTAGCTGGTCATCTGATAATACAGCTTGATACTCTAATCGGAGTATGCCCTGATGTTCATCGAATCTATAGTGCATTCGGTCGTTAATCATCACAGGCAGTACACCAATAGAATAGAAGTTCAATACGGGAAAGAGTGAATTATAGAAGCAGTTTTTGTAGAAAACATCATTAAACGGCTCTATTCCTGCGATGATAACTATTGGCCTATGGGAATGATGTAATATAAGATGATCCGCTTCCGCCGTTGCCCCGACTTCCTCGGTACATTGCTTCATTGCACCATCTGTCTCTGGCATATCCTGCTCTTCAAGAAGTATCTCTTTTTCAGAGTTATACTTATCCGCTGCATATCCCTTGTTTCGAAGCACTTCAGCCAGTGATGCAATAGTCTCATGCCGCATCACTTCATCAGCAGTAAGCGGAATACTCTGCCTCTCCATATTCGCCTCAAGTTTGATGACATTCAGTGAATGTCCTCCAATTTCGAAGAAGCGGGCATGAACGTCAATCTCTTTCAATTGCAATAGATCCGACCACAATTCGGCGAGCACCTGCTCTAATGCATTACGTGGAAGTGTAATATCTGCCCCTTCTCCCTGTAAGAGCAAGGGATCTGGAAGAGCTTTTCGGTCCAATTTCCCATTGGCCGTATATGGCATATGATCCAACATGGTGTATCTGGAGGGCAGCATATATTCAGGCAACTCTGTCAGCAAAAAAGATCGCAATTGCTCCTGATTGAGACTTTGGCTCTCCGTTACTGTGTAATAGGCACATAACAGGGACTGCCCATCCTGATCTGACCGAACTGTGACCGCAGCAGCCGAGATAGCCGGGTACTGGAGCAACCTGTTCTCGATCTCCCCGAGTTCGATCCGATAACCACGTATTTTCACTTGAAAATCGGAACGACCCAGATACTCCAGATCTCCATTAGCATTGAGACGTGCGAGATCTCCCGTTTTATACATATAAGCACCTTCATGAAAAGGATCCTTTACAAACCTCTCGGCCGTAAGCTCAGGTCTGTTCCAATAACCTCTGGCTACTCCATCTCCTGCGATGCATAACTCTCCCGTTGCTCCGATTGGCATATGCCGATACCGCTTATCCAGTATATAAATACGGGTATTGGCAATCGGATGACCAATCGAAATTGTCGCCGTAGGGGAAAGTTCCTTAATGCTCGACCATATTGTTGTTTCTGTGGGCCCATACATATTGTAGATGCGGGCAGAGGTCATCCCCGCGACCTCCTCATACAAGGCATACGGTAGAGCTTCCCCTCCAATCATCAATATTTGAATCATGCTCCATACCGGTGAATCGACTGTAAGCCCAATCTGAAGCATCCGCAGTCGAGAAGGAGTTATTTGAATTAATTCAATGTTGTGAGTAACAATTAGATGCGCAATACGGCTTGGACTTAACTGATCCTCCTCTACTGCCATGATCAGTGTTAACCCGTTAGCGAGTGCCCCGAGCGTTTCCAGTACAAAGATATCAAAGGAAAATGTTGTGAGGGTGAGAATTCGTTTGCCAGCTTCAAAAGAAATACTGCGGGATACACCTTCCACAAAGTTTCTTAGTGCCCGATGTTCAATCATGACCCCTTTCGGCCTGCCTGTAGATCCGGAAGTATATATCAAATAAGCCAACTGCTCCGACGAAACAACTGGCAGTGAGATATGTTGGTCATCCCATTCTTCCATGCGAGAAATATCGATTATTTGGCCTGTGTATATGAGTGAGCCGATCAGATCGGGCTTCGTTAGCACAATCGCAGCCCGGCTATCCTCCAGCATGAACTGCAAACGATTATTTGCATATGCAGGGTCCATCGGCATGTAAGCAGCCCCCGCCTTAAGTACACCCAGCATAGCCAAGAGCATGTCTTCCGATCGGGTTAACAGAATTCCTACAATAGCACCTGATCTTACTCCCTGAGCTAACAGGTATTTCGCAATTTGATCTGATTTGCAATCCAAGCTTCGATAGGTAAGAATATTATCTCCGCAGATCACTGCGGGAATATCCGGCTGTTGCGCAGACCAAGACTGGATCATCTGGATGATTGAACGAACTTCAGGAAAACGTATCTCCGTATCATTCAGATATTGAATAACTTGGTCTTCCTTGAGCGAGAGCATCTTTATATGATGTAATCCCTCATCTGGATGTGCTGTACAAATAGAGAGCACACGCATCACGTGGTCTACAATCTGTTCAATAGTTGCTGGAGAATATATTGCGGCATTGTAATTCATGCGTAGCGCCAGCCCCACTTTAGACATTTGAAGTGAAAACACCATATCGGCTAGGGGGCCTGTTTCCTGTAGATTCTCCTGCATATTGTCCATACGAACCACAGTGGCCACCCTTGGCAAGTCTGTCCCTTCATGACCAAGCAATTCAAGAATTTTCTCCAGCGAAAGATGGTTAAACTTTTTGGCTGCACCCACAAGGGTCCTGAGCTGAAGAACAACTTCCTTAAAAGAACACTCTTCACCAAAATTGATGCGAATAGCACGTAGTTGACTTGAATTTGTTGCACCAGATGAAGCGGGAATACCTACAGTTATATCGTCATTGTCCAGATAACGGTGTAACACGTATGTGACACCTGCCAGAAGAAGAATAAATGCCCCTGCTTCGGTGTTCCCGGAAATGCGAAAGATTTGTTCTGAAACAGGTTGAGGAAATGCAAATTGCATCTCCTCAAACACTTGCTCACCCCATGTTGCCCTCGTTTGTTCACTAGGAAACATGCTGAATTGAAGGTCCCCCGAGAGATGGTTTAGCCAATATTGCTTCTCCTCTTCGAACTTTCGGCTCGATAATAGCAAATTTTGCATGAATGCACCTGGCTCTGCTGACAATTAGCACGCCTCCCCTTCTCTTTGGGATCAAGAATAATCAGATTAGGTTGAGACCTTTTTTCTTTGCCATCTTTTCTACCTTGCGCAGCATAACGATTGAGATGATTGTATACGAAATGGCAAAAAAGATGAGGATGCACCATTCCATCCAGATCGGTGCAAGGGGTACCCACTCTGTTTTGAAACTGTAATAACGCACCATATCATACCCCCAGGTATAAGGCAGGAGATATGCGATCCAACGAACGACTGCCGGAAACTGGTCCACTGGGAAATAAGCACCTGCTACAAATTCAAACATGATAAACAAAATACCCACAATGGATGAGACCTGGCGGTACAGAATCCCCAGTAGTGCAATCATGACGCCAAGCGCCATTAATGCAACGATGACCACAAGACAGGTGACTAGAATCATCATGGATTCAGCAAAGTTGAGACCTGCGTACAGAACAAGCAGGATATACATCGGTATGAACACAATGACATTCATTAATGCACTGGCTACAACCGTCCCTACATAATACGCATAACGAGAGATTGGATTGCAGTACAGATACTCCAAAGTGCCGTTATGGAGATCATTCGTCACGGCGCCGAGCGGTGCGTTTAACGCTACTCCGTAGAACAACCATACAAGTATTGCACCCAGATAAAAGATAAACAGGTTATCTCCTTGAAGTACATTCTCTCCCTCGTATACAACAAACGTGGACATCAGCAGGAAAAAGAGTACTCGTAGACCCAACTGTAGGAAGTTACCGAAGAAGTTGGGCAGATACCTTACAGCAATCTGCAATTCCTTCACGGTTGTTGCCCACACGACGGTGAAAAATCCGGTAGGTTTACCTATCGCTTGCAGCTTTAGCGTTTCCTGACCTGTCCCGGTTTTAGCGTATTCGATACTCACTGTTCTCTGCCTCCTGCCAATGTGTACTCTAAATTCTCATCAGACTTCACATAGAGCTGAACAAACAAATCTTCAAGTGTTAGTTGTCTATGCTGAATGGTCGTATGGATATTGCCTTCTTTTAATTCACTAATAACCGCGCCCATCCCGTCGTACAGGTTCGTGATTCCGAAGGAAACCGTGTCTTCCTCCTCACGAATAATAGTGGAAGTTACCTCCGGCAGAGCAGTGATTCGCTCCTGAATGGAAGGGGGCAAGTCTGCTCTGGGAATGTCGATGAATTCAACTGCGCCCAGGTTGGATTTTAGTTCTGCAATTGTACCTGTTTTAAGGAGCGTTCCTTTACGCATCAGGGACACACGGTCCGTCATGTCCTCTACCTCAGTCAGAATGTGAGAGGTCAGAATAATGGATTTCCCCTCATCCCGCACATAACTTTTAATGAACTCACGTACACGTCTGGAGATCACGGGATCCAGGCCCTTGGTCGGTTCATCCAGATATATCACTTCAGGATCATGCAGCAGGGCTCGCATAATGACAACGGTTTGCTTTTGGCCTCCCGATAATTGCATGAATTGCTTGTTCAGATGTTCCGAGAAATCCAGATACGTACTTAATTTGTCAATCTGGTTAGAAATCTCTTGTTTGCTAAGTCCGGTAAGTCTTCCAAAGAATATTAAGTTCTCTCGAACAGTTAATCTCGCATACGCAGAGCGTTCAGTATCTTGACCCACGTATCCAATTAGTCTCCTGATGATGTTCGCATCGGTATCCAAATCGTAGCCGCCGATATTGACAATTCCGGAGTCCTTGGTCAACAGAGTCGCCAGGACTTTAATAAATGTTGTTTTCCCTGAACCGTTGGTCCCCAGAATTGTGTGGATCTCACCCTTGCGAAGCTCAAAGGACATGTTATCTAACGCTAGGTGTTTACCATAGGACTTAGTGACGTTCTCAGCGGATAGCACTCTCACTTGTTCTCCCCCTTTATGTATTGCCTGTATTGCTGAATTCATGGGAGGGCGAATACGCTATTACAGCGTATTTCGCCCCTAATGTAATCACTTTACGCCGACAGCTTCGTGTACCAGATACTCAGCCAGTTCGTAGTGATGTCCAGTATCATCAATGATATGATTCATCCACTGATTTCTTTCTTTAACAGGTAACTTTTTAGTTTCAAAGATGCCCTTGAGCAGTTCCAACGCTTCTATCATTTGCTCTTTTGAGGGTTTGTCCCCCGCATTTTCAACCTGCTCCTGAATTGCCTGGATTCGTTTGTAACGCTGAACAACACCTTGTTGATACTCTGCTTCATCCCAATTCTGGTTCGGCGTTGCCACTGCAATGGCTAAACATTTAGTTATGACTGTGGGTATTCCTTTTTTCTTCTTGCCATCCGATTGAAACATGCTGATCAATTTTTGACGTTCCGCTTTTTCACCAAAGCAGAGCGAATTGATATCAGGACAGTTCGTTTTAGTCAATTTATTCAATACATTTTTGGGTCCCATTTCGATGGCAAGTGTGACACCGAAACGCTCAAGGTATTGAAGAATCCGTGTCCATTGCACAGGTTTGACCATCTGATCTGTCAGCAATCCCGGAATTCGCTCCACATCACCATAAGGTTGACCTGTAACATTGGATAGTACCGGCCATTTGAACATATTGTACGAATACTTTGCCAGTTCTTGACCGAGCCGCTCTGCATCTTCCGCCATCAGCGAACTATGAATGGGTGCACTGGACATTAGGGGAGTAACCTGACCATCGGCATCCAATACGGCTGCTTCGATCTCCTCCAGTACGTATTGATGACCGGATACGGCAGCTTGTGTTGGCGAATTATAACAGGAGACCACAGCTACACCCTGCTCGCCGCTGTATTGTTCACAGAGTTGCTCCACAATGGATGCGTCAATACCGTCCATAATGGTCATGGATCCTGTGCCCCGATCAATATGAATCTGCATCATTGCACCACGCAATTTGGTGATTCGAACAGCATCGGAAAATGTCATGGCACCTGAACATACCAACGCCGAATATTCACCCATACTGTGACCTGCACAAAATTGTGGTCGAATCCCCACTTCTTCCATATACACTCTGAAAGCCGCTACATTCGTTGCCAGAAGAGCAGGTTGCATGTTCTCATTCTGATTCAGTTCAGATAGACTTCCTTCAAAACATAGTTTTGCCAGATCCACACCTGCAACGTCACTCGCTTCCTCATACGTTTGCTTGGCAATGCTATATTGATCATAGAAACTCTTTCCCATACCTACATACTGAGAACCTTGTCCCGGAAACAGCAGTGCTATTTTTTCCATATCGTAACCTCCATTAATAGGGTTGGTGTATTAATTATTAATAATGTTCAGTTCCACATATGAAGGAATTTTCTGAATATAGCTCATGTCGTGTTCAAAAATGACAAGGTCCTCTTCCTGATGGATTTCTTTGAATCCGCCAAATTTATAGGTCAGATACATCATCCGATTACGATCGGTCATTTTGAATTCAGCCCGTATCTTGACCCCGGCTTCTTTCGCCTGTTCCAGGATATAATTCATGAGAATCGTGCCTACCCCTCGCGACATTACACGGCAAGACATCAGCAGCAGCTTCACGGTCCAGTACTCCTCTTCCATCTCAAGCAAAGCGAGTCCAATTTTTCCATATGCTCCATACTTGTCTTCCAGTCCTGTAATGAGAAGTTTGTGATTAGGAGATTGACTGAGTTGTTCCAGATCTTCATAGGAATAGGTATACCCTGTAGTGTTCAGCTGATGAGTCCGCACCGTTAACTCTTCTGCACGCTGCAGATCATCTCCCTTGAGGGGAGAAATCGTAAATGTCATGCCAAGTGAAGCCAGAAAGTCATCTTTGGGACCTGTGAATTCCTCTTCCGCCTTATTACGGATCTCATCGCTTTTGTACATTAAACGGCGAAGTCTGGAGTCCTCTGTAATAAAACGGGGATTCATCATCTCCATATCGGGAATGTCCAGGTACTGGGCAGCATCTATGCATCGAACTTCAGCATGCTCAAACTGTACCTCTTCCAGCTCAAACATCTGATCATCCACAAAAGCAACCGTATTCGCTCCGATATTAATGGAAGTTATGATGGATTGAATCGAGCTCGACTTGGAATTCCAGTGAATCTGGGGGTATAGGAAGTATTCATGAATTCCGAATTCCTCAAGCTTCTCCATGGCTGTCTGATGGTCATTTTTACTGGCGATGGATTGCAGAACCCCACGCTCGTCCAGTGTCTGGATCACATCAATAATTCCCTCTCTCAAGACAACATTCTCATCTTCCAGAAGGACACCTTCCCAGATTGTATTATCCAGATCCCAGACGACCAGCTTCACCTTCTCTTGCTTTTGCTTGTCCATTACCGAACTTACCGATGGATCACCCATACCTGAACCCCTCCTTGGCATATTGTTCCAAACTATTGCTTCAAGACCTTCAGGCAGTCTATGCTGTCTTTCGTTCAATCAGTTCATTAATCTTGTTCAACGTACGGAAGTTGCTCAGATCCATATCTTGGGTCTCAATCCGAATGTTGAATTCTTTCTCCAGAAACATCACCATCTGCATCGCAAACAGGGAATTGGCAAAACCCAATTCAAAAATATCCTCATCATCCTGAATTTCACGTTTGCGATAGAAACGACTCAGAAATGTTTTTACTTTGACTTTGGACTCCATGCACAGTCACCTCGTATAATTTATAGTCGATACACTTACAGAATCACGTGCTCAAAGAAGCCTTGACCGCTTTTTGCGCCTAACAATCCGGCATCCACCATCTTGCGAAGCAAGGGACATACTCTGTATTTCGGGTCCTGATAACTCTCATAGAGTACATCCAATGAATGAACCACAGTATCCAGACCAATCAAATCCGCTGTGTGAAGCGGGCCCATCTTATGTCCGAAACATTTGACGAATATGTCATCAACCTCTTCCGGTGAAGCTACCTGATCCTGAACGACAAAGGCAGCTTCATTCATTAGAAGATGGGATATTCGGTTGGATACAAAACCGGGGAGATCTTGTACCAGTATGGCTTCTTTGCCCATGGTATGGAGCAGGGATCTGGTCGCTTCAATCGTTGTATCCGAAGTGTGATAACCCTGAATAGCTTCGACTACGGGCTTTAACGGGACCGGATTCATAAAATGTACACCGATGACCTTATCAGGCCGTCTGGTGATGGAACCCACTTTTGTAATCGAAATGCATGATGTATTGACCAAATAAATGCAAGAATCGGGGCAATAGTTTTCAAGCTGTGCATAGACCTCTTTTTTCACATCCCATTGCTCAGGCACGTTCTCAATAATAAAATCAGCATCGCTGAGCGAATCATAATGTGTCGTAAACTCCACACGCGAAAGCACAGTTTCCGGGTCTTCGGCTTCGGTATCCTTGTTGTAAAATCCCGAAAATCGGATATTGGTAAACAAGGCTGTTCTCGCCTGATCCAAAACTTCATCACTCACGTCGATCAAAACCACGTTGTGCCGGGACTGGGCAAGGCTCTGCGCAACCCCTTTTCCCATGACGCCTGCTCCGATTACACCAACCTTCATTCCTATCAACGCCCCTCTGTGATCTGGCTAGAAATTGAAATTCACTTCTTCATCTACAGCTTCATCCGTGATATCCGTGACACGATCAACTTCAATATCATAGATCAATGTATCCGGCTGTTCTGAAATGATCTCGAGAATTTTCACGAAATCTTTGGCGATATATTCAGCTGTGCCAGGCAAGAACAAGCTCGTATTATATTCCAGAATAAACTCGATCGTACCCTCCCGCTCAATCGCATCCAGTGCCAGATCAAACCGTGAAACTCCACTGTCATAATCAATTAATGTGCCTTTGAAAGCCTCAATCTCTCCGGTATACATCCCTACATTTTGCAGTGCAAAATACACATCAAACAGCGGATTTCTGCTCGGATCACGTGTACTATTCACAAGTTGCACAATTCGGTCGAATTGACAGTCCTGGTGCGCAAAAGCCGATAACGTACGCTGCTTCACATCCAGAAGTAACTCCCTGAATGAGTCATCAGGCACAGGTTCGTTTCTCAGGACGATTGTATTCACAAACATGCCAATGGTGGCATCAAAGTTACCCTGTTGGCGACCCGTTACAGGCGAACCGATGAGTATATCACTCTGGTTCGTATATTTATGCAACAGGACATTTAAGGCGGATAAGAGCAACATATATAGCGTGGTTCCTGTACGTGCTCCAAGCTTGCCTATACGAGCAGTGAGTGCTTCGTCGGCATAAAAAGTCATTTTGGCTCCATCATAGGTTTTTCGATCAGGCCGTATAAAGTCTGTTGGAAGTTGAAGTGTGGGCAATGGCCCTTTCAGCGTTTCCAGCCAGAAGGCTTCCTGTGATTTAATCGAATCCGATTGCTGATACTGGTTGCTCCACTCCGAGTAATCCCTATACTGATAAGGAATATCCGGCAGGGGTGAACCACTGTACATTGACGTAATTTCGTGCATCATATTGTCCATCGACATACCATCTGTAACCAAGTGATGCACATCGAACATCAACAGATGACGACCGTCATCCAACGAACCGACAATCATGCGAATCAGCGGTGCCGCTTCCAGATCAAACGGTCGGACAAACTGCTTCACTACATCCTCCACTGCTTCCGTTCCACGAATGACATCTGGCAACGTTTCGATCGAAAAATCCACGTTCTCGTGAATTCTCTGAATCGGCTCTCCTTGTTCCCAGTGAAATGATGTACGGAACGATTCATGGCGCTGAATCAGAGTGTTCATATAACCATTCAACGTGAAAGGGTCAAAATTCCCCTCCATAATCAACGCCTTGTTCAGGTTATAGCTGATGTTGTCCGGGTCCTGAGTACAAAGGTAGAATATCCTTTTTTGAGCTGATGAAAGTGGATATTCTTCTTTGGCTTCTGCACGAGGGATAGACTGTTGTCCGACTGTTGCATTCTCCACATCGACCAGAGATTGCAGGTGCACTCCCAGTCCCCAGATCGTCGGAAATTGCAGCACATCCGAAGGATTAACCTGTATCCCCGTTTCCCTGTATATATCCGATGCCATCTTGAGTCCAATAATGGAATCACCGCCATATTCGTAAAAATCATCATACAGATCCATTTCTGTCAGTCCCAAATGAAGTGACCAAATCCGGGATAACATCTGTTCCATGGCTGTATATTGACCATCATTGCGGCCGTGTAAAGAGATTTCTTTGTTCATCGTTGCCTTTCTCATCTCCACTTCAGCAATCACGCTGGCACTTTGATCCTGAATCGTGTTGTATACTTCCTCCGACATCATCATTGGCATGTCACCTACGTAGGCCATATATTCCGAGTCATAATTCAGTTCGCCGATGATAGACCGATGCACTTTACGCTGAAAAGCCTGGTCAAAGGCCTTTAATGCAGACTTTGTTAAAACAGACTTGAACACCATGTCGTCATTTACGCCAAAATCTTTGGCCATCCCGGTCTCTTTCCAGGCCACCCAATTGATCGTTAATGTTCGTCCACCCCTGCGATTGCGATACGCTGCATAAGCATCCAGATAGCTATTCGCTGCTGAATAATCTCCTTGACCCGGAGAGCTGAACAACGTTGAAGTGGTTGAGAACAGAACAAGAAAATCCAGAGGGTCGTGGGCTGTTGCCTGATCCATATTCCAGGTTCCCTGGACTTTCGGAAGCAGTACACGGTTGAAAGTCTCGGCATCCTTGGCTGCGAGGAATCCCTCACCGGCCACACCTGCGCCATGAACAATGCCATCCACTTTGCCGTACTGTTCTCGGATGTTCTCGATGAGTCTTGATACTTGTTGAAGATCACCTGTATCCACGCTGTAGAGACCTACTGTGGAACCTTTGTTCTCAATCGACTGTATCCATTTAATTTTGTTGCATTGCTCCAGATCCTTGTTATCCTCCAAAATGGCTGGCCATGTTTCCCGATCAGGGAAATCCGATCTGCCTGCAAGAATCAAGGTAACGTTGTGTCTGTTGGCAAAGTGTTCTGCAAATGCTCTGCCAATTCCGCCCATTCCGCCGGTGATGAGATAGACCCCCTGCTCCTTAATGGTTACATCAGAGAGCTCAGCTCCCAACAGATCTGTTTTCCTAAACTCTTCCACATATCGTTGACCATTCCGATAAGCAGTGGAGTAGAAAACATCATCTGCATTCATTGCATTAAGCAAAATAGGAATAGCGGTGTCATCATCTATATCCATGACTTTGCATTCCAGCTGAGGATGCTCTTGTCCAATCGCTTTGCCCAAGCCAAACATCGTTGCATATTCAGGAGCAAGGTGTAATTCGTGGCCGCTAACTTCGTTAACATACTGGGATAACAGAACAATGCGCATTCGATTTCGCAATCCTGCACCTGCAATGGCTTTCGTGAGGTAAAACAAGCTATGCACACCTTGGGATAAGGCATCCTCCAGTTCCTTCGGACTCTCGGGTGCTGTATGACCATTTATGGTAAAGGTGTGAATAATCTGATCTATTCTGTGATTCTTCGTAGCCTTCAATAATTGCAGATACTGATCCTCCGAACCATCGATCTGATAATGAACCGGAGAGATCTTCGCATATGTTGCACCAAGAGTAACTTCAATTACATGTGCTCCACGTTCAGTAAGTTCCCGGGAGAGACTGTCACATAAAGGAATTGTCCCCTTCAAAAGCAAGACGGTTTGCGGATTCGGAATAAGCCTCTCAGGATTATTCGCTTCCACCCAGCCAATGGTGTAATGCATCGTTGGTTCTTCCTTCTGCACAACCGCTGGTTGAACCGCCACTCGTTCGGGAATATCAATCCAGCAACGATTGCGCTCGTAAGGATACGTTGGAAGATGGAGCCGGAAGGTTTCCTCTTCTGCGTACAATCTGGACCAGTCAATATCGGCTCCCTGTGTATAAAGAATCGATATTTCCTCCAAGTGCTGATCTTCCCATCCGTGGTCTTTAATGAGATTCAGTACCCTATCTGATTTCTCGTTTAGTTCACGAAGTTTTCGTTCCGTCAATTCGCCAACACCAGGCTCCTTCGTCTCGGGAACCATCCGATGTTCAGATGCATAAGCAACGGGCGGTTTAATCTCGCTAAACGGGCATTCACGCAGTTTGTCCAATCGGGCTAACAGCTCTTCTTTGTCTTTAAAAGCAATGGCGATACGCAACTTGTAGTGTCCTCTTCCCTGAGCAGCTGTTCCGCACAGGCTTAACAAATCCAGTTCATCGTAACTATCGAGATAATCATGATAAGCTGCGATCAATCTGGACAGAGAGTCTTTACTTTTGGCGGAAAGAGGCAAAATATAAGGTCTGCGTTCCTCAGCTTGGACAAATGTTTGTACTGGGGCCTCTTCCAGGATAACGTGACAATTGGTTCCACTAATCCCAAACGCGCTGATCCCACAACGTCGCGGTCCTTCCTCGGAATGCCAAGTACGCAGACGGGTATTCACAAAGACCGGTGAATTGGAAAATTCAATCATTCGATTAGGTCGATTAAAGTACAGCGTCGGAGGAAGCTTTTTCTCACGCAGTGCCATAACCGCCTTCACCAAACTAATCACTCCAGCAGCCTCCGAAGAATGCCCCAAGTTTGTCTTGATGGAACTCACCGCACAGAACTGCTTGCGATCTGTGTAGCTCGACAGTGCATCGGATATGCCCTTAATTTCAATCGGATCTCCCAATGTCGTGCCCGTGCCGTGTGTTTCAATGTAGGTGATTGTCTCCGGTTCAACTCCTGCATCCTCCAAAGCAGATATAATTACCTCTGTTTGAGATGCCGGATTAGGTGCCGTGATGCCTATTGAACTGCCATCCTGATTCACAGCCCCGCCTTTAATTACAGCATGGATCGAATCATGGTCATCCAATGCCTGCTGAAGTGATTTCAGCAGTACCACTGCAACCCCTTCTCCAATACCTGCTCCATCTGCTTCATCATCAAAAGCTTTGGAGCGATGATCTGTAGACTCAATGCCAAGTTTCATATTTTCATCATCCACCGGGCACAGATTAATCTTGATTCCGCCAGCCAGTGCATAATCACATTGTCCGCTACGAATAGCTTTGCAAGCCATGTCTACAGACACCAATGAAGATGAACAGGCCGTATCAATAACCATGCTTGGACCCTTTAGATCCAATAAATATGAGATCCGCGCAGACATCATGGCTGTCAGATTACCCACCATGGAGCTTGAACCGCTCCCAGGATCAACTTCATATAAGAGACGTGCATACAGATCTCGCAAGGTTGCCGCATATCCAAGATATACGCCCGTTTTACTACCACTCAATCTGGTGCCGCCATACCCTGCATCCTCAATTGCAGTCCACGCAGCTTCAAGAAATAATCGCTGATTGGGATCCATAAGACTTGCTTCCTTGGGCGATAACCGAAAGAAACCTGCATCAAACTTGTCTATGTCTTCCAGATACGCGTTCTCGTTGTATTTCATCTGTGTCTGGTCATGACCTGTGAACGCAAAATGCTTGTCAATATCCACTTTTCTCGATTCCGGAAACGACCGAACCAGATCCGTGCCGTTGACGAGATGCGCCCACAGCTCCTCAGGTGTGGAAGCAAGCGGCACATTCACAGCCATGCCGATAATCGCAATATCTCCATCTCGTTCCGCCGCAGTACGCTTCTTGAGATGCATCGCTGGAGAAGGACGCTGTTCCTCCTTCTTGTTTTTTCCACCGATAAATTTTGCGAGATGATGAACATTCGAGTATTCGAACAGATCCGTAACATTAATGGCTCCTGGAAAAATCCGCTCAATCTCACTCTGAATTTTCATCAGCAGAATAGAGTCCGCACCTAGTTCAAAGAAGTTGTCGTGAATATCGATTTGATCAAAACCCAATATTTTTCTGCAACATTCGGCTACACGTTTTTCCGTATCACTAAACTCTTCGTTGAGACTTCCTGTCAAACTCACTTCTCCTGCTGGATTTGTCGCTGCACTCTTTGCTTTGGTCGCTTTTTCCTGCTTCTTTTTCTCCTTGAATAGTTCAATTTGCGCAGTCAGCACAGGAGATAGCATCACCCCTGATTTTTCGAGCAGAAAGACTCCACCGTTCTCATAATTGAGATAACCTACAAGTGCTCTCGGTACATTATGAGATAACACCTGCTCGAACCCTTCAAGAGCTTTACCGGTTGGCAGCGTCTTAAAAATGGTATCGATTGTGAAACCACCTTCGAGGGCCATACCGGTTTCTTTCCAGGTCGTCCAGTTCACCACATGTGTCCTTCTGCCGAGCTTGTTCCGATATTCCCCGTAGGCATCCAGATAAGCATTGGCTGCGGTATAATCTCCTTGAACGGCTCCGCTAAACATCGTTGCTACCGAAGAAAACAGAATAAAGAAATCCAGATCATCCGAATGGGTAACTTCATCCAAAATGCGTGTACCCATAACCTTAGGGTTGAAGATGCTTTTAAACTGGTCATCCGTACGATTCATTAATAAGTCGGATCTTCCGATTCCCGCACCATGGATAACTCCCCGAATCTTCCCATGACGTTGACGCAGCTCTTCTACAATTGGAACTATCTCTTCTTTTTTGGAAATGTCAGCGCTGTATATTTCAACGGTAGCTCCCATATTTTCAATATCAAGCACTCCCTGAATCTTTCGGCATAACGACTGATCCTGCTGTGCTTCCAAAATTGCTTCCCATGTTCTCCGGGGTGGAAAGGCAATACGATTAATCCAGGCCAGATGTACCTTGTCCCTGCCAGCCAAATATTTGGATACTTCAATCCCGACACCTCCGGCTCCACCAGACACAAGATATATCCCTTCTGAATGAAGAGCTGGAAATTGTCCGTTGTTACTGTCCGACTCTGCAACAGGCTGGAGTGTACCGAATGACTGAACATACCGTTTTCCGTCTCGAATGGCGGTAAGGAAGTGATCTGTTTTTCTGAAAACAGACTCTGCACTCCCCTTGCTCCATAGCATATCTTCCACGTCGATAACTCGACATTGTATGTTCAGATGCTCCTTACGTATCACCTTGGCAAGACCTTCTAGCGGTGCGAGCTCAGGTCTAAGAAGCTGTTCTTTGCCTGTGACATGATGGACACATTGGGTCAAAATCACCATATCCATATCATAATCAATACCATGTCTGGTCAATGAACGAACCAGATACAGCAGGCTGTAAACGCCGCGTTCCTGTGATTCATTCAACTCCACCAGATTCTGAACAGAAGTGTCCGAAGCAAAGGTAGGTGCGTAGATGACCTGTGACCATGATTTTAAATCCAAAGCATTGACTAAAGAATCAAAATCGACCTCTTTCGAACCAATTCGAAAATCAGTATCGTTCCTCTGTTCAAAGTAATCTCCCGGGCAAACCTTAATGACGTCCTTACCCGATTGTTGCAAAAGCAATGCAAGGTCAGCCCCACCTTTGTCATCGGCTGTAAAGAGTACAACTCTCTCGCTTGAATGAACTTCGTTATCCTCGTACTCTCCCTCAAGCTCATGCCACGTAAGAGAAAACAATCCGTTGTCAGGGTGGACACTCTCTTCTGCTGGTCTGCTTCCCATGTCAATCCAGCACTTCTGCGGATCAAAAGGATAACCCGCCAGAGGTACGGTCTTCGTAGACTTGCCCTCATACAGACGCCACCAGTCCACGGATGCCCCTTGCACGTAAAGAGTACACAGGCGCCCCCAGTCGAATGTAGCCTCATTCATCTGGTTCAATTTTTGTCTGACCTCTTCACTTAACGCACGAACGTTTTTCTGGGTAATATCATGTCCCCCTGAAACTTCCCGATTGTCGCTGATCAGTCGGTGTTCCCCATAATGAAACCAAGGTGCTGTGAACGTGTGAAAGTCTCCAGATATAACCTGGGTTAGCTTAATGCGCAAATCCTCCAAATGTTCAGCCAAAATGATCACTCGGTGAGCATAATGTCCGCGACATGCATTGGCTGTTCGACACACATCCAGTAATGAATACCTGTCAGGGAAGGTAGATACTCCGTCCAGATACTGTTTCATCAGGATTTGAATTCCATTAACTGATCCCGCAGACAACGTGAATGGATGAACACCCGTATGCCCATCATCCGTAACGTTCAGCGTGGCCTGTACAGGAGCTTCTTCCAGCACTATATGACAATTCGTTCCGCTCAAACCAAATGTGCTTATCCCGCATCTACGCGGATCAGCACCTCGCTCCCACTCTCTTAACCTTGTATTGACATAGACGGGTGAATTCCCAAAATCAATATTCAGGTTTGGACAATTAAAATGAAGGGAAGGCGGGAGTTTCCGATGATACAATGATAAAAGACCCTTGATCAGACTGGCCATCCCTGCTGTTTCATACAGATGCCCGACATTGGTTTTGACCGAACCGATTGCACAAAATTGCTTTTTATTCGTATATTTTCGAAAAGCACGTTCCAGCCCCTGAATTTCGATAGGGTCACCCAGATTCGTTCCTGTTCCATGAGTTTCAATATAGGCCAGGGATTCCGGGTGGATACCTGCTCGCTTCCACGCTTCCTCGATTACTTCGGATTGAGCAACCGGATTGGGGGCCGTGATGCCCATGGACGTTCCATCCTGATTCAAGGCGATGCCTTTGATTACACCATAGATGTGGTCTCCATCCTTCTGAGCCTGACGAAGCGGCTTCAAAATTACTGCAGCCACACCTTCACCCATACCGGATCCATCTGCTTCTTTATCAAAAGCTCTTGTCCGGTAGTCGGTGGATTCAATCCCAATCTTCAGAAAATCATTATCCACTGGCAAAATATCCAGCTTAACTCCTCCGGCAATCGCCATGTTGCAATCCCCGTTCATCAGCGATTTACAAGCCAGATAAACGGATACTAGCGAGGACGAACAAGCAGTATCCACTACCATGGTCGGTCCTTTTAGATTAAGCAGATACGAGATGCGGGTAGGAAGCATTGACGCGATATTTCCAGTCATCGCAATAGACAACTCTTCCGGATTAGTATCCTTGATCATTTCCTTATAGTTGTTGCTATTGGCAAATCCGGTAAAGACGCCGGTATTGCTTGCTGCAAGCCTTTGCCCGCCGTAACCGGCATCTTCGATGGCATGCCATGCCGTTTGCAAAAATAAACGATGACAAGGGTCCATCAGACTGGCCTCTTTTGGAGAGAGACGGAAGAACTTATAGTCGAATTGATCCACTTCATCCAGAAAAGCACCATCCAGATATTGAAGGAATTCGTCTGAATATCCGCTTAGTCTGAGGTACTCATCCGTTACAGATTTTCGATCAGATGGATAATCACCTATGCAATCAATCCCCTGCTCAACAATGTGCCAGTATTCCTCCGGATGATTCGCATGGGGAAATTTAAGGCTCATGCCTATGACTGCTATATCCTCTTGATGATTTGCTTCTTCCTGCTTCAGCAGATTGATGACCTGAATCCCCGTCACTTTGTCAATTTTGCCGGAGGCTATGTTTTCAACAACATGTTTGTAGACTTTCTCCACAAGCTCACTCCCCTGGCCGTATTTCATCCAAACGATGAAGAATGTCTTCGACAGATACTTCCCCGTCCTGCAACTTGTCCAGCATATGGCTTAATGAGTCATTCCAATCTCCGTCCTGCTCTTCTGATGCGGATGTTATCGGTGCAGCTTGCAGGATATGTTGCTCATTGCCTGCAATGTAATTGCTGAGTTTGTCTACAGTTGTATATTCGAACAGATCTACCAGTTTGATTTTATTGGGGAAATGCCGATCCAATAACTCATGCATCTGGCCCAACATGATCGAATCTCCCCCTAATTCGAAGAAACTGTCATAAATATTGATTTCACTGAACCCTAGTACCGAACCGAAGATTTTGGCAATCAGATCCTCAGCATCGCTATATGCTCCTTCTCCTGTCCTGCCATCCAGAGTAACTTCTGCATAACCGGTCTGGTTCTGAGTTTCAGTAAAAACAGTCTTCTCATCAGTAGCGAGGGATCTCAGGTCATCAGATAGTCTCACAGCAACACTTGACATCATACCAAGCAATTTGCTTTCACGATTGATCTCGCCGACGATCACCCGGTTCAAGGTCATTCCCATCGCACGATCCAGCCATGCAATGCCCTGCTCCGTAGGAATGGCGGAGAATACGCCATCCACATTGATACCGTAACGAACGCCCATCCCCGTATCTCTCCATGTGTTCCAATTCATAGTTAGGGTTCGTTTCCCAAGCTTGCTTCGATATGCAGCAAATGCATCCAGGTATGCATTTGCTGCAGCATAGTCCCCTTGGCCCGGAGCAGCAAACACCGAAGAGATCGTGGAGAAGAGCAGGAAGAAGTCAAGATTATCCTCAAGCGTGACCTGATCAAGCGCCCATGTTCCTTGGACTTTGGGACCTGTCACCGCTGAGAACTGTTCCTCCGTCTTGCGCATCAGCATGCCTTCACCAGGTACACCGGCACTGTGGACTACGCCACGAATGGGACCGCAGGTATGTCGAAGTTCATCAAATATCTCACGTAGCCTATCCAGATGCCCGACATCCACTTGATAAAATGAACATGACGTTCCTTTCTTCTCCAGATCCATCACCCGATTTATCGTCTCGCACACTTCCCTGTCTCTGTTCTGATCAAGCCATTCAGTCCACTGGTCACGCGGCGGAAAAGGTGAACGGGCAAGCAAAGCAACATGTCCTGCACCCTTGTCAGCCAAGTACTGGGCGACTTCCAAACCAATGCCTTTCGTGCCGCCAGTAATCACGTATACACCGTCATTTTGAATTGCTGGCGAATGGCCGATTACCGTCGTATCGTCCAAAGTCTCGAACTGTTCCTCATAACGAGTACCTTCCCGGTAAGCAACAAGATATAGCTCAGACTTTCGGCCGATCTCTTGTAACACATCTTCAGCAGAGACAACATCATCCACGTCCAGAAACTTGCAGGATATGCCCATCAATTCCTGACCTACAACCCGTCCCATTCCCATAAAAGGAGCTTGTTGCGGCTGAAGGACACGTTCATTGCCTGTCACTTCGTTCACATAATCAGATACCAGCGTAAGGCTCAGTCCGCGTTCATAACCCACATGTGCCAGCGCCTGTGTAAGATACATCAGGCTGCGAGCCCCACGCTGCTGGGTCACCTCTAATTGTTCGATACTCTCGGGAAATACTGCTTGCTCAGTCGTTGACATATGGATAATATGTGTGAATTGATACTCAGATTGAAGATCGGTTAACAAATCCTCATACGCCTGTTTATTTGAATCAACGCCATACCATCCATCGTCTGGAGTAGAATCCTTTTGAAGTCCAATCTCTACTCTTACAACCTTCCGACCCGCAGCTAGTAATCTCTCATAGATCGATGCCGAAAGAGCAGTTTTTCCTGTGAACAATAATACATCTCCAGATTCGGAGGACATCCATGATGTCCCATCGGTGGATGGAGTGTTAACCCAACGAATAACATGAAATGGTTGTTCCATACGTTCCACTTTTACCGGGGCGACGTCGGGTATGTCCAGCCAGTGTGTCTTACGCTCGAAAGCATACACCGGGAGCCGCACTTTACGAGGTGCCTGTCCGTCATTCCATAATAATGGTGGCAAATCTGCGCCCGCCGAATACAACTCACTAATTTTGACCTGCATGGATTCGTCCCTGTAGAGGCCGTTCTTCCACGCTAATGCGACTTCTTGAATTTCGGCGTTCAAACTTTCCTTCTGAACCAGAGTAAGATCATCCGGACGTCTAATCCCATCCGTACCTGATACCAATCGGTGTTCTCCATAACGATAGAAAACCTTGCCTGCTTCGCCCAGTTCAGACTCCCAAAAATAGAGCCGGTTCAATTCAATCAAACTGGAGACAAGCTCCATTGTCGTATTCACTGCAAAAATTAATCGATGCGGATAATGACTGCGCCCAGCCTGGACCGTGTAACATATATCCTGCAGATCCATTTGTAATAATTGTGGACCATATGCAACGTACCTCGTAACAAGTTGCTGCAAGCTCTCGCGTGATTTGGCCGAAAGCATGAACAACTGTGGCCCAACGTGAGGAACATGGTCAGACAGTTCTTTATGGGTATAGTCTGCCGGTGGTTCTTCCAGCACAATATGGGCATTGGTTCCGCTCATGCCAAACGCACTGACGCCAGCTCGCCGCGGATGGCCTTCAACCTCCCACTTACGAGTAACGGTGTTGACGTATATGGCAGAATCGTAAAACGGGATATTTTCATTGGGTCGATTAAAGTGAATCGTTGCAGGCAATTCCTTGTTTTTAAGAGCCAACGCCGCTTTGATCAACCCGACGATTCCCGCTGCTTCAAGCAGATGACCCATATTGGCTTTGACAGATCCAATAGCACAGAAATTTCGTTTGTCGGTGAACATACGGAATGCATTCGTCAAACTGTTTACTTCAATCGGGTCCCCTAAAGGTGTACCCGTCCCGTGGGCTTCCACATAACCAATAGTCGCAGGATCAATGCCGGCATCATCCCATGCTTTGCGAATCACGTCTTCCTGAGCCGCCGGATTTGGTGCTGTCATCCCGGCAGAACTGCCATCCTGATTGGATGCTGATCCCTTAATGACCGCATAGATTTGGTCGCCATCCTGTTTAGCTTTTTCGAGTGGTTTGAGCATGATTACACCAATGCCTTCGCCAAATCCCGTCCCTTCCGATTCCTCATCAAATGCACGAGTGATTCCATCCATGGATTCCATGCCTATTCCCATGCGTGTATTCGTGTGATGAATCGGCATGGTATGGATTTTAATCCCACCAGCTATGGCCATTTCACACTTGCCGCTACGAATCGATTGACAAGCAGCATCTACAGCAACGAGGGATGATGAACAGGCTGTATCTACGACCATCGATGGCCCTTTCAAGTCCAGCATATAAGATACTCTTCCAGAGGTAACTGCTGCTGTGTTGCCCACCATAGCGCTGGATAGCAGAGTCGGATTGGTTTCATAAATAAGGCGTGAATACATATCGCGAATATTCGGCGAGTATCCAACAAACACCCCGGTATGACTTCCACTAATGTCTTCTACACAACCGGCATCTTCAACTGCTTCCCAGCATGCCTGCAGGAAGAGACGCTGATGCGGGTCCATCAGGCTTGCTTCCTTGGGAGACAAACGGAAAAAGGTATTATCGAACTTATCAATCTCATCAATATAGGACCCTTCCACAATAGCAACGCTGCCCTCAGGAAACTGTTTATATCGAATATAGCGATCAATGGCATCCTTTCGTTCTGCAGACAATGCGGTCCTGCAATCCAACCCGTTGCGAATATTGTCCCAGAATTCATCAGTGTTGTTGGCGTTAGGCAGTTTGACGGAAATGCCAATAATGGCTATGTCCTGTTCCGTTCCTTTCATCGTTGCATGATGTGTCATGTTGTTGCTTCCCTGGCGTTTATCTACCAAAAAACGGGCCAGCTTATAAACCGTTGCGTGCTCAAACAAGTCCGTAATCATAAGCGAACCTGGATCAAGCAGTTCCAATCTGGCATGCATCGTTTTTAACAAGAGGGAATCGGCTCCCAGTTCAAAGAAATTTTCATGGATGTTAATTTCCTCGAAACCCAATACCTGTCTGCAAACATCAGCGACACGTCGTTCTGCTTCGGTGTAATCCTCTTTTTCTTTTCCAGTGAGGATCACCTGATCCGTGCCATGTTGTGAAAGTGATCGGGTAGAAGCCATATCCGCTATAGACCTGGTCCTAGACTTCATTCTCTTCAATCTTTCGAGCAAAGGTGGAGCAACCCGAATCCCTGAACGCTCGAGTAAAGGAATGCCCCCACCATCTATGTTTAATTCCCCGATAATAACGCGGTCTACTTTTTGAGTAACAACGTCTGCGAGAGTATGGATCGCCTGTTCAGGCAAAATGGCCTTAAATATAGTATCCGCCGTAAAACCCGAGCGTGCTGCCATTCCCCGCTCCCTCCAGGTCACCCAGTTAATGGCGAGTGTGTGAAGTCCCTGCTTGGTTCGTTGTGCAGCGAACGTATCCAGGTAGGCATTGGCTGCAACGTAATCTCCCATAGTCAACGTGCTGAATGTTGTAGCGACAGAAGAACATAGCAGCATAAAATCAGGCTGATCTTGTCGGGTAAGTTGATCAAGCAGCCATGTCCCCCTGATCTTGGGCGCCAACGTGCGCTTGACGTCATCTTCACTCTTCTGATCGGTAGACAGATTACTGCCCGTTCCTGCACAATGCACAATTCCACGTATAGAACCAAACGTTTTTCTGATATCATCCAACGTATGAGCAAGACGCATTTCATCGGATACATCTACGCTAAAATAAGTTACCATTGCTCCGAGACTTTCCATGGCATCTATTTCACGAATAATCTGCTGAATAGCAGTTAGGTCTTTCCCATTCTTACGAAGCATTGGCCATTGCTCTCTGTTGGGTAATTCTGTCCGTCCCAGTAGGACAATTCGTACCTTTGCCTGACCAGCCATCCATCTCCCAATCTCTGAACCTATCCCCCCTGCTCCACCAGTTATGATGTATACTCCATCTTCAACCAGTTGCCAGTCCCTATTTTCCTGAGTCTCCGTGTTCCATTCATCCAGCTGTTCAACATAACGAATCCCATTCCGATAGGCAGAATTCTCGTTGGAGATGCCTATACCACCAACCAACTCCGGAATAGATTCAAGTGAACTATGTTCATCTCTGTCAATGCACTGACAACGGATATGCGGATATTCCTTTCCTATAACGTTAGCCCAGCCAATCAAGGCAGCGTGCTCAGGATACAGTTCCACTTCGTCCCCCGTCACTTGATAAGCAGTTGTCGTAGCAATTGATATTTCTACAGGGCCAGACACTGCTCTCTGCACAAGGGATTTGACCAGTCTGAACAGACTCAGAGGACCCTCTATTTCCGCCTGAGAAAGATCCGCCAGATTGTGCACCTGCATTCTGGGCGTTGAACTCAGTAGATGAATAACCCGGGTTATATCATTGAAAGGCAGTGCACCAAGCAGGTGATCATAAGCATCCTCTGAAGAAAGTTGCACTAGACCTGAGAGTCCTTCCATAACAGCAACATCTCCGTCAAATGTCACGGATACCAGCTTTCGTCCCAGATTACGCAAGGTGGTTTCGAGCCTTTCGCCTTCAAGGTCTTTAGCTTTTCGCAATATCAGGGTTATCCCATCATCAATTGGCTGCTGCGACTCATCGGGTTTGGGTGGTTCCAAAGAGTCCGCGATCCAGCGTGTTCTATACATGCTCCGAGCCATGTCAGCTGTCTGGCCTTGATCCATGTCCGATTTCCAGTCCAGCCAGCATATGTTCGGTTCAAACTGGTATGAAGGAAGTGGAATTCTGCGCACAGACTTTTCTCTGTACAGATCCTCCCAACTCACATCGGCTCCCTGAACATACAAATCACAAATGGCCTCCAACAGCACTTGCCTCGGATGAAGATGAGGTTCAGCAAGCCATGCCTTGGCCTTCTGTCCAAGTAGTCTGGCCTCCTGCTCCGTGATTTCTCCTGTACTTCGCGTGGACTCCCCTGCACCCGCTGTTATAATCCGATGCATGCCTGTACGCACTCCGTTTATCTCGAGATCTGGACCCCCATTCGCGTCTGATACCAGCTTCAATTTTCTTTCCAAATCCTTGCGATCACTGTAAGTGATCGCAAGCCTTTGAGTATAGTGCCCCCGTCCGGTATTAGCCGAAAATGATAGATCTGCCAGCGAAAGTTCAGGATCTGAAGCGAGCAAGGCCTGATAGGCATGCACCAGCTTTGTTAAGCTGGCAGCACTTTTGGCAGAGATCGTCAAAATTTGCATATCCGGGATCGTTGCGGGATCTGCCCTGTGATAAAGTGGCGGCTCTTCAACTACAATGTGACTATTGGTTCCACTTAGACCAAACGCGCTGACACCACATCTGCGTGGAGCTCCTTCGGCATGCCATATTCTAGGGCGTGTGTTGAGATAGACCGGAGAATCTTCAAAGTTGATTTTTGAGTTTTGACGCTGAAAATGAAGTGTGGGTGGCATCATGCCTTCACGCATTCCCATAATAACCTTGAAAAGCGAAGCCATGCCGGCTACACAATCCAAGTGGCCCACATTCGTCTTCACTGAACCGATAGCACAGAATTGTTTCTTGTTCGTAAACTTTTGGAACGCTCTGCGAATGGCCTCAAACTCTATGGGATCTCCCATATCTGTCCCCGTACCATGTGTTTCAATATAATTTAGCGTCTCCGGGTTAATCCCCGCATTTTTCCATGCTTTCACCAGCAAATCTGTCTGTGAGGCGGTATTAGGCGCTGTAATGCCAACGGAAGTTCCATCCTGATTCACAGCACTTCCTTTAATGACTGCGTAAATATGGTCTCGATCCTTGAGTGCTTTGTTCAAAGGTTTGAGTATAATAGCAGCAGCGCCTTCACCCCACACCGTCCCATCCGAATCTGCATCGAACGCCTTCACTTTGCCATCTGGCGCTTCCACACCAAGCTTGTTCCCTTCATCCAGGGGAAACAAACGTATCTTTACGCCACCAGCGACAGCCAGATCACAATCTCCGTTTCGAATGGCCTGGGACGCGAGATGGATGGCTACGAGAGAAGATGAGCATGCTGTATCGAGACAAAGGCTCGGCCCCTTCAGATCCAGCAAGTAAGAAATCCGGCTAGCCAGAATGGAGGCCAGATTACCTGGAACTGCACTGGGATCTGCCTGAGGTTCCAAGTCAGTAATTAATCTTTTGTAGTCATATACTTCATCGTTACGAAACCCAACGTACACACCTGTATTGCTTCCTTTAAGTTTACCGCCTCCATATCCCGAATTCTCAATGGCATGCCAGGCCGTTTCAAGAAACAACCGCTGATTGGGGTCCATGAGAGAAGCTTCACGGGGAGACAGGTTGAAGAAACGATAATCGAATCGGTCAATATGATTCAAAAACCCTGCTTTGGTATATGTGACCGACTCTCCCCGTGTCTTCATATAATAATCTGTGAAAGATTGTCGTTCTGCGGGAAAATCGCTGATACTGTCCACACCGTTAACCAGATTGCTCCAATATGCCTCGAGTTCCTCTGCACCCGGGAATCTGCCGGACATTCCAATAATGGCAATGTCCTTAGTCGAAACACTCTCGATATCGACCGATTCTGCCCCGGATTCCAGGAGATCATCCAGTTTAATACTTCCCATTAATCCTTTTCTCATTTTGCTCTCCTTTACAGTCGGCTTGAGATCATTCGAGTATCGGGTTCAGTAGTTTAAAGTAGAGTTGCAAGAGTGACTCGACCTTGCTTTTCCGCCATTTAATTGAACGGAATCCACATATAAAGTGCAGGCTGTCCTCCTGATGAACCACTTGTAACGTTAAGTCGTACAGTTCTGACACCGGCACTCCCGAAGCAACTGCACCAGCGTTATAGAACAAAGGTAAAGTTCCCGTACCGGGTTCCTGCAAAAGTGTACTAACATGCTTGGTGTGGAAGGTCTCTCTGCCATCTTGACCCTTGGATTGATGGATAAGCTGGAATAATTCATTAAATTGTTCCAACGATCCGAAGTCCAGATCAAATACTTGAATATAATCGGACTGCCCAATGGCTGCATGCACACTCATCCGATCACTGTTGGAGGTCTGTGCGAGAAGGTACGCAAAGCCGGCAAATAAAATATCATCCACCTCCACGTCCCACCTGCTGGCAGCATTCACCACACGATCATAGAGTTCTGCTGATAAGGCAAACTGCAACTCTTCTGTTTCGTTTGATGTTGAATCTCCCTCCACGAAATAATCCATGGACAAAGGAATGCGGGATCTTGATACATGGATTACATCCATCTCGTCCAACTGATTCTCGATAAATGCGGTAATATCCGAAATAGTTGGCAAATTAAACATGTCGGTTATTTTCACAATTCCCGGATATTGGTCATCAAGTCTGGCATGTGCTTTGATCATCAGAACAGAATCGCCGCCGATCTCAAAGAAATGCTGATTCACACCAATGTGAGCATTGCCAAGTACTTCGCTCCATATCTGTACCAATTGTTTCTCAATATCATTGGCGGGAGCCTTGTACTGGACCTGAGCTGTGTGTAGAACTGTTGGTTCAGGTAATGCATTACGATTGATTTTTCCATTCGCTGTTAGAGGGATGGCTTCCAAACGGATAAAGAATGCAGGCACCATGTACTCCGGCAATCTGGATATCAGAAACTCTCGCAATTCAGCAATGGAAACTTCTTGATCAGAGACATAATAGGCACACAGATATTTTTTCTTTTGCTCGTTCTGCCTGTCCATTACATACACACGCTTCAAGGCGTGGTGCTGAATGAATATGGCTTCAATTTCACCAAGTTCCACGCGATGCCCCCTGATTTTGATCTGGTTGTCCTTTCTGCCCAAAAATTCAATGTATCCCTCTTTGCGCATGACGCCATGGTCTCCCGTTCTATACAAACGACCAAGGAGCGGATGCTGAATGAATGCTTTCTCCGTTTTATCCAAGTCATTCACATATTGATTTGCAAGACCTACTCCGCCGATAAACATCTCACCTGGAACATCAACCGGACATGGACGCAATTTATAATCGAGCACATGGAATGTTTGATTCGCCAACGGATACCCGTAAGGGATACTGTTCCACTCATCAGATATTGATTTAATAGGGTAATAAATGGACCAAATGCTAGCCTCTGTTGCACCACCAAGACTCACAATGCTTGCATCAGGACACAGTTTTCTGACTTTGCCCGGTAACGATAGAGGTATCCAGTCACCGCTGAGTAGTATAAGACGAAGACTGCTTTGATGATTACCCTCGTTTATGTTGTTTACTGCTCTTTCTATATCAGAACTTTGGATATTTAACTTAGCCAGCGGAGCGGTCTGTGCACCCAGGACTGCTACGGAACGTTCCGTTAGTAGGGATGGGTCAGCAGCCATTGGGTTTTCGCCATAGGATATCGATACGCTTGGATTTTGTCTGATATAATTTCTGCTGCTCCATTCTTCCGTAGAAGCCATTTCATCGTCTGGCTTCAATCCTGCTTCCACCGTGTGAAGCCAGATCTGATTTTCATTTAAATTGAATAACGGTTTTACTTTATCAAAAGGCATATCTCCGATCGAACACATCCCAATGCCCAACATCTCTCCAACACTGTTTAGTGTGGACACCATAATTCCGGTATCAATAAGGGAGTATAAATAGCCTTGCGCGCCATATTTCGGCATGGTTGCTTCAGCGTTGTAAATGAAGAAAACAGTAAACGCTGAAGACTGATAAATGGACCTGTTCGTGTAATAGTGCATTTCATCTGAGAATGACTGGTTCCCATGAATAAGGCGTACCGTGTGATCCACTGGACTAAAGTAGTACAAGCCCGCCTCCATTCCCGCAACTCTCCCTTCCTTCACATACACAAACACATCTATCGGGTATAGTCCTCCCGCAGAAGGATAGTAATAACGAATTTCCTGTCCTTGATCATACTGACCCAGTACTCCCATCAGATCGGAGAACTGTTTCATGGTGACAGGCTGATCCTCCTTAAAGGAACGATGAGAACGTCGCTTGGAGATGAAATCAGGATATTCAACACCACGCTCCAGTGAGACCTCAAGTGTGGTGTTCTCACCGAAATTACGATGCAACTGTATTTTTTTGAATGCTTCGTATGCCTGTGCATCGTATGCCACCTTTTCGTCATACGGATTGCGGAATAACTGCGTCTGCTTCTTGAAAATTTCTGCCGGCTCCATAAGTCCGCTGACCAAAGCACGTTTGCGAATAAGCAGTTCCATGAGCGAATTCACTTCACTAGCAGGTACATTCGGGAAGAAAGAAGCAATCTCGGATTGCCGAATCCCCTTTTGTGCCAAGAAATACAGTTCAGGGAACATACCTGTTGCATATTCAGGGCATTTGAACTCATCCACGTAGATATGCTTTCCATCCATTCGCCACAGCGTGGAGAATGACCAGTGGTACACCGATTCTACTGACTCTTTCTCTACAGCCAGTTGGGTTGACGCCTGAATCTCTTCATCACTTGCCCAACGGTAGCTTCGTCCAGCATCGGATTCCAGGCGATCCATGAACATATCCATAATTGCTGGAACCGAATTCCAGATTGTAACCTGATGGCGATCAACGGCCTCTTTCATCATTCGGATATCTCTTTGGTCGGATACAATTACGAGAGCTGCACCCGAGGAAAGTGCACCGAACACGTCATATACGGATAAATCGAAACACATGGAAGATACGCCAAGCATGCGATCCTTCTCATGAACACCGAACTTTCTGTTCATATCCTGAATCGTATTCGTTACAGCCCCATGAGTAATGGCAACCCCCTTCGGTCTACCCGTACTTCCCGAGGTATAGATTACATATGCAATGTCATCAGGTGTTCCAGATGGCTCACCTTCGAGTAGAGGATAACCTGAAGCCGAGACCTGATCATAGGCATCCACGTCCAATACAATTTGACAATCACTATTCTTAAGCATGTAAGCTTGCCGATCTTCAGGATAATCCGGATCAAGTGGTACATATGCCGCACCAGTGCGAAGTATAGCCATTACATTTACAATGGTCTCCATACGGCGCCTTGCTACAACGCCAACTCGAACCCCTCGCCCGATCTCCTGTTCAAGTAAATATCCTGCCAGTTGACCGGATCTTCGGTCCAGCTCCGAATACGTCATCCGCTCATCCTCAAACAACAGTGCGTCCTGATCTGGATAATGTTTAGCTATCCGGTCAAACAAATGTTGCAATGTTGTTGGCATGATATTTTCTTCTGATTGGTTATACCTTTCCAAAATGCTGCGATCGACTGAAGGAATGTCAGGCCCTGTAATCGTTTCTCCCACAATTAGGCCATCCAGCAGCGCAATATATTGCGCAAACATCGTTTCGACCACCTGTTGGTCAAACAAGTCATCCACGTAATCCCAGGTTAGCGTTAGTTGCCCTCCCGCATCCGAAGCCTGATGATCCAGATATACCTGCGATGTTTGGCTAACCCCAGTTCGAACCTTTCCAATCAGTCCCTGAGTTGCTTCAGATGTCTCACGTTCATTAAAGATCATACTTGTGAAGACAATTGGCATTACGGTCTTGTTCCCCATTTGATGATGCTTGGAGAGATCACGTATGAATTCAATGCCTTCATAATGCCTGTGCTCCAGCGCCTCCAGTATACTGTCCTGAACATGACGCACATGACCCATAAAATCATTCCCCGAAGCCATATCCACATCAATTAAAATCATGGAAGTAAAGTCCCCAATGATATCCTGTATGCTTGGGTGGAATGGATAACGATTGAAGACTGTCAGGTTCAGTGCAATCTTCTGTTGATTGCTCCAGTACGATAAGATCTGGGCATAGGCTGCACAGAGAAGCGCTGAAGGTGTTAGCCCGTGTCCATTAGCAATCTTTTTCAATATCTCCCAACGCTGTGGTTCAAACACTTCATTAAGTCGCTTGAATTTCGGCTCGCTGATCTGTGCAGGATCTATCTTCAATGGGAGTGCAGGTGCTGCTGGGAACTCCTCTACTCGGGCAAGCCAGTATTGTTTGTCAGCCAGATACGTATTCGATTTACGGAATTCATTGTAAGCAAGAATATAATCGCGGAATGTAAATGGATTAGGCTCCGGATTAATCTCGGGATGATGATAGAATTTCAGTAGATCATTATTGAAGATCTGTATGCTTGCCCCATCAGCAATGAGCAGATCATATCCAAACAATAGCAGATGTGTATCCGTAGATATTTTTTTGGCGCGTATCTCAAATAAAGGCCATTTCTCCAATTCAAAAATATGATGAGACATGCGTTCTCTTTCGGCTATGATCACCCGTTCCATCTCGTCAGGACTCAAACCACTGATATCTTCAATATCCATCCGGTATACAGGTACATGTGGAAGGATTCGTTGCTCTCCGGTAGGCAGGATAATTGCCCGCAGCATAGGATGATGTTCAATCAGCTTGATTAGTGCTTCATTAAAGCGCGTCATCTCCAGTTGAGTTTCGAATTCAAGGTAACCGTGTGTAGAAGTGCCCCCCATTTCAAAAGCCTGACTTCTTCCTGCGACATAAGCCATCTGTACCTCGGTCAGCGGGAATGGTCGGCCTTCAGGATCAGGGCATGGATCATGCTGCGGATAATGAATTGTTCCCACTGACTCTTCATTTTCCACAGAGTTCTCAAGCAGAGCCGCCAGTTCATAAATATCTCTCAGGGCCATAAATTCCTTGAAGCTGAGACGCTGATTGAATTCCTGCCCAATCCGATTCACCAGCTGCACCATTAGAATTGAATTGATCCCCATCTGGAAAAAGCTGTCGTGAGTTCCTATTCCATTCATACCAAATACCGATTCACAGAGTTCAATTAACCTTTGCTCCGTTGGGCTTTCCGTTCCTGCAAGTGCACTGGACTGTTGTCCAAAGGTTGGTTCCGGTAACGCTTTCCGATCAATCTTTCCATTGGGTGTAAGTGGAAATTCAGGCAACTGGATTAAATGCTGAGGAACCATGTAATCCGGAAGTGCTTTTGCCAAAAGACGCTTCATCTCCAATTCGTCATAGCTTCGCTCCGCTGAGTAATAGGCTACCAGTACCTTTGTTCCTTGCATGTCCACTTTATCTATAACGACAGCCTGCTTCACGCTAGGAACTGTAGATAGTCGGCTTTCAATTTCTCCAAGTTCAACCCGATAACCCCTGATTTTCACTTGGGAATCCCGTCTGCCAAGGAATTCAATGTAACCTTCTCTTCGCAAGACTCCAAAATCACCTGTGCGGTATAAACGTCCCAATTCCGGATGATTAAAAAATGCATTGTCGGTCCTCACCGGATCATTAAAGTATCCTTGAGCCAATCCTGCTCCACCGATACACAGCTCACCAATGACATCGACTGGACTCAGACAACCCTTGTAGTCAAGCGTATAGAATGTCTGATTCGCAAGTGGTCTTCCATACGGGATGCTCTTCCAATCAGACTTGACAGTATCAATGGGATAATAGATAGACCAAATGGATGCCTCTGTCGCACCTCCCAAGCTGATAACCTGTGCTGAAGGAAAACGCCCATGCACTTGCTCTGGCAATTTCTTCGGTATCCAGTCCCCACTGAGCAGGATGAGTCTTAATTGTTCATTGGTTTGATCGGTTACGTAATCTGCCATCAGTTGCATAATGGCTGGAACTGAATTCCAGAGGGTTACTTTATGCTGTTGTATCGCGTCGTACATGTCATGAATATCACGCTGATCAGCAATGATCACAAGTGCTGCACCCGTCGCAAGTGCACCGAAAATATCATAGACTGACAGATCAAAGCACATTGAAGAGATACCAAGAATCCGATCTTGATCCGTCACTTCAAACTTCATATTAATATCCCGAATGGTATTCATTGCCGGTCCATGGGCAGTAGCTACCCCTTTTGGAGTTCCTGTGCTGCCAGAAGTATATATAATGTAGGCAAGATCGTCAGGTGCTGCACCATTTTCCAGTGGCTCCACCGGAAATTCAGCCAGTCCCTCAACCGTATAAAGTTCGGGTAACAGCAACATTTTGCAGTTACTATTTTGTAAAATGTATTGCTGACGATCTTCAGGATAATCGGGATCAACAGGCACGTATACCGCTCCTGCTTTTAGAATGCCGATGGTATTCATAATGGTCTCCATACCACGTTTGGCTAGCAATCCCACCCGGTCTCCCCGTGTTATTCCTTGTTGCGTCAAGTAATGAGCGAGTTGATTGGAACGTTCATCCAGCTGTTGATAAGTCAATTGCTGATTACCGTATATCAATGCTGTCTGATAAGGAGTCTTGGTCGCCTGCTCCATAAAAGACCCATGCAGTGTAGATATAGGAAATGATTGTGCTGTTGCATTAAATGCCTTCCATATGGCCTTATCCTGTTCAGGCAAACCTGGTAAAAACTCGATATCCTCTTGCTCACACAGATGAGTAATTATCGCTGTATAATCATCGAACATGGCGGAAAGTGTATCGTAATGAAAAAGATCCTGTATATAGTCCCAGTTAATGGTCAGTCTCCCGTCAGTCTCCATTACCTGATTATCAAGGTAGACTTGGGAAGTCTGGCTGATACCCATTTTCAGATCACCGATATGCTGCCAACTTCCAATGGCATCCACAAATAATGTGCTGGTGTATACAATCGGCATAATGGCGGAAGTACCCGCTTCTCGATGACGGGCCAGTTCTCGTATGAATTCCACGCCGTCATAATGTCGATGTTCCAACATATTGAGCATGCCACTCTGCACATCTCTTGCTTGTTCCCAAAAAGGTTTGTTTTGTTGTTCGTTAATTTCAAGCAACATGATGGATGTAAAATCACCGATAATTTGATTGGTTTCTTCATGAAATGGAAAGCGGTTAAACGCCGCCAGATTGATGGCAAGTCGATCCTGATTGCTCCAACGGGCCAAAACTCGAGCAAAGGCAGTACACAGAAGCGCGGAAGGTGTTACATTTTTTTGCTGTGCCTTATGCTTTAATTGGTCCCACGGATCTTGTTCCAATATCCAGCTTAGCCGTGAAAAATGCGGTTTCTTGATATGTCTGGGCTCCTGCTTCAACGGAAGTGCTGGGGCGGAAGGGAAAGTGTCCAACTGATCCATCCAGTACTTCTTGTCACGTGCGTACATCTCACCTTTTTTGAGTTGTCCGTATGCCATCATATAATCCTTGAACGAAAACTTCAGTGCAGGAAGTTCCGTTTCCGGCTCGCGGCAATAATGCACCAGGTCCTCTCCAAGGATCTGGATACTCGCACTATCACAGATCAGCAGATCATAACCGAATAACAGGTAATGCCGTGTATCATCTATTTTAAAAGCTTTGAATTCAAACAGCGGCCATTGGCTCGGCTCAAACACATGATGGGACATTCGATCCCGTTCCACCTCAATGTGTTTCCACTTTTCCTGCTCATTCAGATGGCACACATCAACGATTTCCAGTTGATAATCTGGTACCTGTGGCAATATTCGTTGTATGCCCTCCGGCAATATGACCGCTCGCAGCATTGGATGGCGCTGAATCACTTTTTGCAATGCAGTCTGGAAATGCGCCATGTTCAATTTGGTTTCCAATTCCAGATAATAGTGAGTGGATGTTCCCCCCATCTCAAACCGCTCGTCTCGCCCTAACAGATAAGCCATCTGTACTTCTGTCAAAGGGAAGTCCTCATACAGGGTCGCCGGATCCGGCTCTTGCTGGGGATACTCGGATATCGCTCCAGTTTCCTTGAGTGCACTAATCAGATGAATTGCAAGCTTTGCCAGATTCATACCTTCAAAGAAAGTGTGGTAGTTTAGATGAACATGGTAGCGTACCCGTATTTCAGTAATAATGCGCATCATTGATATTGAATCAACGCCAAGTTCAAACAAGTTGTCATATACATCTAACCCGGTAAACCCGAGAACATGTCCCACCAGTTGGGCAAGTTCCTTCTCCGTAGTTGTATATATACCGTTATCTCGTCCGTGCAGTTCAACCTTTTGTTCATATTCAGTTCTCGTCAGCTGGTTGTTATGATGATTCAAATGATTACGTCCCTGTTGAATTCGAGCTGTCATGGCTTCCGAAAATCGAATAATCCTTGACGACTCTAGCAACGGTAGGAGTTCACTCGCATAATTGGGTTCACCGATCAACACTCGACGTATACGACGGCTCAATACCATGTCAAAAGCACTGATCGCTTGATGAGTCGCTAACGTCTTGAAAGCTGTATCCACATTCAGACCAAATCTGGCAGCCATCCCGGTTTCCTTCCAGGCAGGCCAGTTAATAGTTAGCGTTCGGCCCGATCCATTTGCGCGGTAAGACGCAAAGCTATCCAGAAAACAGTTTGCAGCAACATAATCGCTCTGTCCCGGTTCTCCTAACATGGATATGCCAGAAGAAAACATAACGAAGAAATCGAGTGGTTCCTGCGCTGTTACTTGATTCAGAACCCAGGTTCCCTGAACCTTCGGTCTCAGAACCTCTTGGAATGCAACCTCTTCCTTGCGGATAATCAAGCCATCATTGGCAACACCAGCGCTATTAATTACCCCATGGATTTGTCCATATTTTGTTCTCAACCTCTGCACAACCTGAGTCATCTGCTCCAGATCGGAGATGTCTGCACTGATTAATTCAACACTTGATCCTCCGGCTTCAAGCTCCATAATGGTTTTCATTCGTTCAATCATTTCTATGGATATTATCTTTGGATCTTTTTCTTGAATAAGCTTGTCCCACACAGTGCGATCAGGCATCGCCTTACGACTGATTAGCGCCAGACGAATGCAGCGCTCATTAGCCAGATGCTTCGCGAATTGCAAACCAATTCCGCCTGTTCCACCAGCAATAAGATATAAACCGTTCTCACGAATAGTTACTTCCTCATGACTGGCTTCCAGAATATTGGCAATATCCAATTCTTCTACGTATGACTGATTATGTCGATACGCTACTTGGAAACGGTCATGGGAGCCATTCAATTCTGCATAGATCGTATCCGCATCGGTATCTGTATCCACATCAATGAATCGGCAGGATATCTCCGGATACTCCTGTTCAATGACTTTCGCGAATCCGTTAAGCGTTGCATTCTCCGGTCTTACCTGACCTTCATAACCCGTAACTGCATTCGCTAGAGAGGATATGAATTGAAGCTGAAGTCCCTCTGTCATATGATGATGTAGAATGGCACGGGTCAAATAGAATGCACTCTGAATTCCACGGTCCTGGCTTAACTTCAATTGTTCCTCGCTTTGTAAATAATCATCTGAATCATTCTCTGCCAGAGTAAACCCGTGAATAATACTGGTTAGCCCCTGACCCTTAATATCATCCAATAACTGAATGTAGTCACTTTCATCGCCACGAATCACATAGTGCGAATCATCATACTTCTCGTAACGATCCCCCCAGGCTACCTGAATGACTCGTGCTTCGGGCTCACGCTCCAATCGAACCGTCAAGGCAGCACTGACTTGATCGTTTCCGCGGAAGAGAAGTACGGTGCCTTTCATTTTTGAGACGACAGAATCTCGAGATACGGGCTTATATCGTTGCCATACAGCTTGATAAAACATGCCCTCTGCCTGTACCTTTTCTGATCTTCTGTTACGTTTTGGAATGTCGATCCAACATCTGTGCGTCTGAAATGCGTAGGATGGCAAACTGACCTTGTATACACTCTGATTCGCATAAAGCGCTTCCCAGTCAGCATCGCCCCCAGAGACATAGAATGAAGCAGCTTGATGTAACGCATTGACGTCTTGCTGCCCACTGTTCATGAATTTTCCAAGAGCTTGTCCCAGCGATACGCTCATCTCATGTCTGGATGAGAGCGACATTCTGAATTCCTGATCCGCTGCCTCCTCATCTTGAACCAGCTTGTGAAAACCGGTATAGATGTGCGAACCATGTGAAGTACCAAATAGCTGCTTTGAACGCTCCAGCTGGGTAAGTTTCTGATGCAAATCGATGTTGCTGTTCATTATGATTGCTACCCGATATGGGAATTTCCCTCTTCCCGTGTTGGCGGTATAACATATATCTTGTAATGTTGGCAGTTCATCTTTTTCAAGAAAATAGATATACTTACTGATCATCTGACGCAGCGATTCCTCAGACTTGGCGGACAACGTCAGAATGGATGGATCTGTTACAGAAGTGTTCGCTTTATGCTCTGCATTTGCCCGATCCGGCGCTTCCTCAAGCACAAGATGACAGTTGGTTCCCCCAATTCCAAAAGAACTGATACCACACCGTCTTGGAGTTGTTCCATCCGTGGTCCACTCTCGCAGTGTAGTATTCACGTAAACGGGTGATCCACTGAAGTCAATCGCTCTATTTGGCTTTTCAAAGTTCAAGGTTGGAGGGAGTTTTTTATTTTTCAGCGCCAGAATTGCTTTAATTAAGCCAGCAGTTCCAGCCGCTTCGTACAGATGACCGATATTGGTTTTAACCGAACCGATCGCACAAAATTGTTTCTTGGAAGTATATTTCTTAAACGCGTTCTGAATTCCCTTAATCTCAATGGGATCTCCCAATTCTGTCCCCGTACCATGCGGTTCGAAGTACGAGATCGTTTCGGGATCAATGTTACCGTCCTCCCACGCTTTTACAATCAACTCAGCCTGAGTGGACGGGTTCGGTACAGTCAATCCGCCAGAACTTCCATCCTGATTGACGGCCAAACCTTTAATTACCGCATAGATCTGATCCCCATCACGCATTGCAGCGTCTAGTGGTTTCAGCAATAAAGCAGTGACTCCTTCGCCCATTCCCGCCCCATTTGCAGAATCATCAAATGTTTTGGTCCGATAGTCTGGAGATTCCATCCCGATTTTCTCATTCTGATTCTCGCGTGTCATGAGATGAAGTTTCACACCGCCCGCAATTGCCATATCACATTCCTTGTTCCGTATGGCCTGACATGCCATGGCGACAGCTACGAGTGAAGAGGAACACGCTGTATCAACAACAATACTGGGTCCCTTCAGATTCAGAAGATACGAGATTCGATTGGATAATATGGAAGCCAAATTCCCGACAATGGACAGTGCACTTGTCTGCATCGTTTCGGTAATATATCGCATATACATATCTTTGATATTGTTGGAAAAGCCTACATAGACACCTGTATTGGTGCCCGATAATTTATCGTTACCGTATCCTGCATCCTCCATGGCATCCCATGCCGTCTCCATAAACAAACGCTGATTAACATCCGTTAAACTGGCTTCTTTGGGAGGCAAACGAAAGAATTCATGGTCGAATTGGTCAATATTGTCCAGGTACGCCGCTTCGTAATATTGAATATCTCCCTCAGGTATATCCATATAAGAGAGAATAGCGTCCATATCCGATTTTCGTGTCTTGGGAATGGGACGTATGCAATCTACACCACTTTGGATATTATCCCAGTAGTCATCCAGTGTTTCCATATTGGGCAACTTGGCTGAAATACCGATGATGGCGATATCCTTGACGGGTTTCTTTTCCCCTTCTTTTAGCATTTTCACGATCTGAGCCGCCGTTGTTTTGTTCATCTTCTGGTCCTTGACACTCTCTACCAGGAGCTTCAGAATTTTCTCCACGCTTCACGTCCCCCTACATCTTTTGAAGGTTGATGATTGCTTCATCCAGATCCATTGCTCCACGTTCGATCTCATCGAACAGATTCTCAAGATCTGTATCCCGTTCCTCTTCAAAAGTTTCCTTTTGAGGAGACTGGTGAGGCTTCTGCTTTTCTGTGGTGCTCATATAAGTAGTCAGTCTGGAGATACTTGGATATTCAAACAGATCGGTCAGTATGAGTTTTCCAGGGTAGGTTTTGTCCAATTTCAAGAAAATCTGCTTAATCATAATGGAGTCTGCACCGAGTTCGAAAAAGCTGTCATGCACATTCATCTCTTTAATGCCTAAATATTGTCCAACTATATTCGCAATAGTCCGGTCCATCTCCACGGAAGATTCCAATTCAAGTTCATGCTCTTCCCTTGCGATCTGAACAGTAGAAGCGGATTCCTTCTTCATTGATATTTGCTTTGACCTCTCCGGTATTTTCATCAATGTTTGTAACCTTTGTCCGATGTTGGCATCAAGATGAAAGTGGTAGTTATTCAAAATGTTTAAATAGGGTGAATTCCAGTTCATTTCCCCCACCAGCAGACGGTCGGTCTGTTTTCCCATTATTTCGAACAATCGATCCAATGCCCACTCTTTGGGCATCGCTTTGAATAAGGTGTCAAAATCAAACCCGGCTCTGGAAGCCATGCCTACCTCTTTCCAAGTAGTCCAATTCAGTGTTATCGTACGCATCCCTTTGCGGTTCCGCATCGGGGCATAGGCATCCTGATATGCATTCGCGGCGGCATAAGCAGCCTGTCCAGTAGAACCAAATAACGTAGCGACGGACGAGAACATGACTAGAAAATCCGGCTGATCTTCGGCTGTCAGCTGATCCAGTAGATGAGTCCCCTTCACTTTCGGAGCCAGCATTGCCGTAAACTCTTCCTCGGTCATCTGGTCAGCATGTTGTGTACTACCAACGCCTGCTGCATGGATGATGCCACGTATACAACCAAATCGACTTCTTAATTGTTCAATGGCTCGACTTAACTGATCGGCATCGGCAACATCAGCTCCAAGATACGTCATCTCTCCGGCCCGTTTCTCCATATCAAGCAACCGAAGAAGCTTGCTTTTTAGAACTGGTGAAGTATTTTTTGCATTTAGAATAATGTCCCAATTGTGACGTTTGGGCAGTGGCGTTCTTGCAATCAAAGCCAGATTCATACGTCCTAATGACAGTAAGCGTTCAGCAATCTCCATCCCCAGACCACCAAGTCCGCCTGTAATAATGTATACGCCGTCTTCTTTCCAGTTCATCTCAGCATCAGGCATGGAACAGACATCAGCAGGTGCAAATTCAGCTTGATATGCTTGTCCGTTTCTAATCGCCAAAGACTTCTTCTCCAACGGCCCCAAAATGTAGCGCAAATACTGAGAGGTATCCCAATCTTGGTCAACATCTATACAGAAGCATTCGAGATTCTGAATCTCACGCTGTACCGTCTGTCCGAAAGCCAGCATCGCTGAATTCTCCGGATACAGAACTTTCTCGTCACCCGTCACTTCATTAGCAAAGCTTGTCACCAAAATCATCTCAACCTGCTCTGCAAAGACGTGTGAGCATGCCTTGGTCAGTCTCCATACAGACATAAGACCTTTGCCCAGCCTGTTTTCCTTAGTTTCTACATGGTCAAGTGATGCTATATGCACGATCCGATAGGACCCTCCAAAGGACACTTCCTGCAAAAGTTTCATGTAATCACTCTCGTTATTTCGAATTACATATGTCTGTGCATCCTGTTGAAGGTAAGATGTTCCCAATATAACTTCGATAACTGCTACTCCAGCTTCACGAATTCGGTTCACCAACTGGGTTGCATGTGGCTGTGTATCATCTCTTATTAATAAAATACGTTCAACATTATGGATGCTGGATGAGTTAGTCTTGTCGATCTCGCTCCAAGGCTTCCATGACAATGAATAATACATCGCTTCTTCCTCAGTCTGTACCGAATTATCGGGATTAGTATCGATCCAGCACTTACTCTCCTCAAATGAATATGCGGGCAAGCTCAACTTGTTATAGGTCACATCTGGATAGATTCTTGACCAATTGATCTGAGCTCCGCCTTGATAATGTGTGCACAACCCCTTTAGCACGGTTGCTCTATCGCATCCTTCGATATGCCACTTCGAGATAAGTTCTTCCGTAGTGAATATCTGATTACTGTTCTTGAATGTATCCTGTTTATATTTACCGGTCTTGGGTTCTGCAAGAAAGTCGTTTAAATGCTGCAGCAATTGATCCAACGAATTGACCACCCACACTGCTCGGTGTGCATGATGCTGTCTTCCAGTAGCTGCTGTGCAGCATACATCCCTAACATCGGCCTTCGGGTTCTCATTGATCCACTTCACATATGATTGCACCTGACTGGAGAGATTTCGGGATGATACACTTGAGATCAAAAAGGGATAATGTTCATCGCGCCCCAATTCCACTGATATGTTCGGAGCTTCTTCCAGTACAACATGACAATTGGTGCCGCTTAACCCAAATGAACTAACTCCACATCTTCGAGGAGTGGCCGCTCTTTCCCACTCTCTTGAAATGACATTGACATAGACTGGTGATTTATCAAATTCAAATTTTGGGTTTGGCTTATTAAAATGAAGTGTAGAGGGAATACGTTTGGATCTGAGTGCCATAATCGCTTTCAACAGACCCGCTAACCCTGCACTGTCGTACAAATGACCTACATTGGACTTAACCGATCCTATGGCACAGAATTGTTTTTTGTCCGTAAATCTGCGAAAAGCCGATTGGATACCTTCCAGTTCAATCGGGTCCCCAATGAGCGTACCTGTTCCATGTGCTTCCAGATAGGAAAGACTCTCTGGATGAATTCCAGCATCACGCCAAGCATGAGTCAGTACTTTTTCATGAGCTACCGCATTGGGAGTTGTGATCCCTGCCGAATACCCATTCTGATTCACAGCTGTGCCTTTTATGACTGCATACACATGATCATGATCCCGCAATGCCTGTTCCACAGGTTTAAGTACAACACTTACTACACCCTCACCCATTCCGGACCCATCCGCATCTTCATCAAAGGTTCTTGTTGTCCCATCACTGGATTCAATACCGATTTTGTAATACTCTTTATCCAGTGGAATCATATTCAGCCTGATCCCTCCAGCGATAGCCATATCACAGCTTCCTTCACGTAACGCACGTACTGCCATATCCAGAGCAACCAGCGAAGAGGAACATGCTGTGTCTACAACCATAGCCGGCCCCGTCAGATTAAGTAGATACGCAATTCTTGCAGGAATGATGGACGAAAGGTTGCCTACGGTAGCGATTGGTAACATGTCCGGACTTAATTCCTCGACCATCTGTTTGTACTTGTAACCTTCTTGATCTCCGATTACACCCACGTACACCCCTGTTGAACTTCCGGCCAAACGGTCACCACCATAACCTGCATCCTCAACCGCACGCCATACTGTTTGCAAAAACAATCGTTGGACCGGACTCATCAGCTTGGCTTCCTGTACACTCATACGGAAGAAGGAATAATCAAATTCATCAATTTCGTCCAGATAAGCTCCGTTCAAATAACGTACATGCTCCAATGAACCTTGCTTGTGAAGCAAGTATTGATCCAACTGGCCCTTTCGACGATTGGGCAATTCACGTATGCAATCAATTCCATAATCAAGCATCTTCCAAAATTCATCCAGCGACTCTCCGGTCGGCAACTTTGCACCGATACCTATAACAGCTATATCATGTCTATTATCCGTTGTTATATCCAGTTTAATAGTAGTGTCCTGGTCATCTTTTTCTCCCCATTGCTCTCTGTCGAACAATTGATCAAGCATGGCCGTCCCCCTATGAAATTTCATTTCAATTCCGGTTGTACCAATAGTTGAAGTCCTCTCACATAATTGGCAATAAGACGTTTCACACGGCTCTGTTTTAATTTACGTCCATTAAAACGACAATTGCACTGCAGAATATCACCTTCGTCCGACACTAGGATAATCAGATCGTAATAGTTCAGTACATCGTCCGATGCCTTGAACAGATGCTGTTCACCATATAAAGGAATAATTGCCCACTCCGTGTTGCTTGTTCTGATCTGGCTCATCTGCTCGACGGGAAACGCTTGATCCGAAGGCCTTGTTATGATCTGTTGATGAACATTTTGAAAGAGCTCTTTCATTGTCTTGTATTGATCGAAATTCAATCGTACAGGTGTGATCATTCTCGCTGTGCCATAGGATACGTGCATATCAATAGAGGGTTGTTCTGACAAAGTGTGTAGCAAGTAAGCATACATAGCTGATGCCAGCACATGAATACTGATCGCTTCAGATTGTGCAATCAGTCGCATATCCTGTACCAATGAAGCTGGGAGTGTGAATTGATACGATAAGGCTTCGTAACCTCGATCCGTATGGAAAAAGCTCCGATCCATCCGTACAGGCTCCAGTTCCACTCTGTCTTGTCTGATCAGATTCGCCCATGAGACAATAGAGGTATGTGAATACAAGCTGGAAATTGCCATTTTGTCTGGAAATGCTTCATCGATTGCCTGATGAATCTGCGTTACTTTGAGTGAATCGAATCCAGCTTCAGCCAAGTTGTCCGTTACTCCGACATTCCTAAGTCCCGCTACGGACTCAACAATCTCAATCAGCTTTTGTTCGATATGATCACGAGCTGGTTGTACTTCTTTGATCTCCTGCATATGGCTTAACATGCTCTGAATGGATTGTTCCATTTCACTAAATTCCCCTGTTTCGTACCGTTCCCGAAGCCTGTAACGTTGAAATTTTCCACTCGTCGTTTTAGGAATTTGCTTTATGGGCAGCACGGACTTGAGTTCAATCCCCATCCGCTGCTGAATATGTGCTTTGGCTTCTCCAACTCTTGGAATAAAAGATGGCAAGTCCTTTTTATACAGTACAAACATTACAACGCTTTCCGATCCTGTAAGTGGATTGGAGACACCACATACAGCGACTTTCCCCAGATCAAATTGCTCCAGTTCCTCCGTTACACGTTCAATATCATGCGGATATACGTTTTGACCATTGATGAAGATAATGTCCTTGGTTCTGCCCGTAATGACTATTGCGCCATCATTCATAAATCCAATATCTCCAGTACGAATCCATCCATCGGCTGTACTTGCTTTTTCCGTAGCTGTCGCATTGTTGTAATAACCGCTCGTAACACTCAATCCTTTAATTTGAATACTGCCCAGCACCAATTCATCGACCGGATTATCATAATCATCACATATTCGTACATCACAGTATTGAACCGGCTTGCCTACTTCCACAAAAGAAACAGCATGTTCTGAGCCCGGTTCAACTTCTATGAATGGTTTCCCGGTCTCCAGATATCTTCTGTCCAGTACATAACAAGTCAAATCACCGACGTTACCAAAGGAAACACCAACGGTTGCTTCGGCCAAGCCGTACGCCGTCAGCATTGTATTGGAAGCCAGTCCATAAGGACTCATCGCCTCCAAAAATTTGAAACAAAGTGCCGGAGATATCGGCTCAGCACCATTCATAATAAAACGTACCGTAGACAAATCGGTTGATGAAAAGGTTAGTGGATTATATGAATCCAGAAAATATTTATAAGCAAAATTTGGAGCATATAGTTGGGTGACACGGTGTTCAGAAGTTTTGGTTAACCATAATGTAGGGTGACGGATAAATAAGGAAGTTGGCATAATAAACTGCTGCAGACCTTGGAAGGTACTTGTAAGATGAAACGCAATCAGACCCATATCATGGGTCAGGGGTAACCAACTCAAAGAACGGTCTTTAGAGGAGATTTGGGTTGCTATATTCATAGCTTGTATATTTATCATGACATTGCGGTGTGTAATTACTACACCCTTGGTTTGTCCCGTAGAACCTGAAGAAAATTGGATAAAGGCTATGTCATCCGGCTGGATGCTAGCTTCAATCCCCTCAACAATAGGTTCTTTTCGTACGTTCGAGATGTCCTGTACTATAAAGATTCGGGCATGCATTTCACGGACAACCGCTTCCAGTCCATTCTTCCGGGCAAACTTGTCCAAGCTTTCCGTGAGATCCTGATCAGCAGCAATAAACGGATGGTTCAACGTTTTCCACACATTGTAAAGCTTCATTCTTTGCTCCTGATTACCGCCTACGGTTATCGGAACCGGTATGATTTTTCCAAGCGTGCACGCCCAAAAGGTGACAATAAACTCTTCTTCCGAGTTCAGTTGGAAGATCAATTCATTACCCGGCTGCATCCCGAATGCTTGAAGTTCTCCTAATCGGATTTTGGCTGATTGCAGAAGGGATTGGTACGATACAACCTTTTCTTCTTTGCTGCCATTCAGAAAAGTAATACCTCTGTCTGTGACTGAACCAAGGGAGTTAAATAATTGAGCCAAGTTATCCATGCACATAACTGGAACACACTCCTTGTCAACTAGATTACATAAGGTTGCAGTTTTTCATTTATAATTCTCGTTGTTTCCTGAATATTTTCCTGGATATAAAAGTGTCCTCCATCCAATTTGACAATGTCACATTGTGAACCAGCGTACTTTTTCCATCCGATCAGATCGCTAGATTTCACTCGAGTATCGCTTCTGCCAGTTAACACGGTAATATCACTCTGAACCTTGAAAGGCTTAGGCTGAAAACGATAGAGTTCGACAATCCTGAAATCGGCTCTAAGTACAGGTGCAAATAACGAAAAGAGCTCTTTATTGGTAAAGACCTCATCCGACGTTCCACCCATGTTCTGAATCGTCTCTCTGAATTCTTCGTCTGGCAATGCGTGAATATTCTCATCCTTGAAAATATGTGGTGCACGATTGCCTGAAAGCATCATATGTTCAGGCAATTGTTTCGTTGACTGTGCAAGTCGGTAATATAGTTCGAGCGCCATCCAGCTGCCCATGCTATGTCCGAAAATAGCATAAGGCCCATGAATTAGCGAGGAAACCGCAGGGTAGATATCTTCAATCGCTTCTTCAAAGCTTTCATAGAATGGTTCCCCCACTCGAGCGCCTCTTCCTTTTAATTCGATCGGTATTACGTCAATAAAAGGGCTTAAAGATGATTTCCAGCGATGAAAAATCATGGCTGATCCACCTGCATGAGGCAAACAAAAAAGTTGAATTTTCTTCATTAGCCCTATCATTCCTCGTATTCTTATTTTTATCGTAATTTATCATTTTACGTAAAAAAATACAATATTTTCTGTGTTATTGAATACATTATGTAGATTGAATAGATAGGGGGAAATCTCCCTTGTTGCTTCTGAATTGATTGCGATGTTCGGTTGGACTTTTGCCCACTTTTTTCTTGTACATTGCACTAAATTGTGTACTAGAACTGTACCCTAGCTTCGTCGTAATTTCAGAGATTGGAAGATCCGTCTTGGTTACGTACTCCTGTGCCTTATCCACCCGAATCTGCTGTAGGTACTTCAGTGGCGAAACATTGAAAACCTTAGAAAACAGATTACACAGATACACTGGATTATAACCAACCATATCCGCCAGAAATTGCAGAGTAATTGGCTGCTCATAATTGTTTTGGATATACTTGCATATCATGACCAAGTTCCGTTTGACCGAGTCCTCCCGATCCGTTTCCGGTCGCATCAAATTAGCCAGATTCGTTTGATAGTAACTGGAGTATACTTCAAGAAAATCTCTTTCAGCTATTTCGATGTCCTCTCTACTCTCTACCGTTCGGTTCAACAGACTTACAGCAAGATCATAGTGTTTACTACCATTCTCACTTAATATGTGGCAGCTTGGCAGTCGCTCAAGCAGATCCGATCCAAAAATAATACCTCTCATTTTCAGAACAGGTTTATCGTAGTTTTGCAGTCTTATTTTATTTGCCAGCAGCACAGCCCCTGCCTTAACCTGCACCGTTTTGCTAAACACACTGATTTCCAAGGCATCCATAACCTCAAATATGGCAATCTGTCTTCTGAGAGACAAGTCAAATAGATGTTTTTTTTCACGGACGACCATATCATAAGAAACAACAGAACGTAGTTGGAAATCCATTATCGTTAACCTCCTGATTGTTTTTCGGACGGTTTTGACAAGTACGGTGCTATACATTCATTCCTAATCTTGATCTAAGTTGTGTTGAATTTTTTAAGCTGATTACGAATGTAATCCAATAAATCTTTTTTTTCCTCAGGTGGTATCCACTCCGTTAGTCTGGCTGCAGCAATGGGAAGAACCCATCGATGTATCTCGCGAATGTCCATGCCCGAGAGAGACAAGTAATACTCGATATACGCTTTACTCATCCTGCTTTTGATTATCTTCAGCAGAACTTTCATCATCAATGGAGCGCCTTTGGGCAAATTTCCGTATTTTAATAATACTAGCGTCCTTGCCACATCTGCTGCTGGACAGCCCGATGCGCCTGTCATCCAGTCTATGATCCAGGATTCTTTGCCTGTAATCACATTATTAGGATGGAAATCCCCATGACATAGAGATCTGCCTTCCGGCAAACTATGTACATAGTCCATAATCTGTTGTTTCTCAATGTCCGATAGATCGCTTGCGTTTGATATATTCTTCTCTAATACAGTCTTATGCTTTTGTTGAATCTGTTCACCCGATTGCTGGTGTATTTGATGATGAAGTGCTGCCATCTGCCTTGCTCTGCGCTCAATAGACCATGGTTTAATAATCATCTCTTCCAAAAGTGTTCTTCCACTGGCCAACTCAAATATGATACCTTTACGATTATTGATCGTCACCATATCGATTGTTTGTGGGCATTTAACTCCAAGTTCCAAAACGATTCGAGTATTATCAAACTCATGCTGAATCGCTTCCGCAGAGAAATCTTCTCTGAAAAGTTTCAAAATTGAAGTTTCACCATGTCTGAATATTTCCGCTGTCTGTCCCTGCCCAATCCGTTTCAATCCTAATCAACTCCGTATCTTTCCTAAATCAATTATGGTAAAACATCAAAGAACCTAATGATCAAGCCCTTTTTTCATAGCATAATGAATGATCCTGCCTAATGCAAAAAAAGGGCTCTTCCTTAGGTCCTGCAATGCAAAATCTAAACGTTTCGATTCGCGCTATCCTTAACTTTTTCTGCTTTATTTGAACGTCTCATTTCACGGCGGTGTGTTACAACCTCCTGTGTTGCGATTAAAATCTCATGCATTTGAGTCGTGCCTTCGATAATTTCATTGATCCGGGCGTCCCGATAATATCTCTCTACGGGATAGTCTCGATGGCAACCATTGGCACCATGAATCTGCACCGCATCACTGGCAACTTTGTTCACCATGGTTGAAGCAAAGTATTTGGCAGTCCAAGTTTCCATAATGCTCTCTGGATCACCCACATCTCTTAAATATCCTGCTCTGTAACACAGCATCCGTGCCGCTTTCATATTCACTGACATTTCAGTGATCATTTTTTGTATCATTTGATTCTCGCGTATAGCTCTTCCGAATTGGATTCTGGAATTGGCATAATGTACCGATGCATCCAGACATGCCTTGGCTAAACCTACACAGCCACAAGCGATCGTGTATCTTCCATAATCCAGACAAGGTAAAGCAACATGTGATAACCCTGTACCGACTTGACCCAGGAGGTTTTCCTTCGGAATACGACAAGAATCCATTTTCAGTTCAGCAATCATCGATGCTCTCGCTCCAAGTAACCCGCTCATAGGTTCAACGCTGAACCCAATGGAATCTCTCTCAACGATAAACGCTGTCGGCTTGTTCTCACATTGGGCAAGAATCAAAAATACGTCTGCAACCTGCCCCATGGTAATCCATTTTTTATGACCGTTAAGTATGTATTCGTCTCCGTCTAATACGGCCGTTGTTTCAATGCTTTTAGCATCGCTTCCAACACTCGGTTCTGTCAATCCGAATGAACCCAAAGTTGTTCCCGTAGCTAATGCAGGTAACCAGTACTGTCTTTGTTGCTCCGTTCCCCAACGCAAGATCGCTAAACCCACCATCCCCTGAACGGTTAACAAACTTCTGACAGAGGAGCACCCACGTCCAACCTCTTCGTTAAGAATCCCGATAGTGATATTGTCCAGTTCCATCCCGCCATATTCTTTTGGCAACATGGAGCCCAGATAACCAGCCTCCGTTATTTTCGCAAGGAGTTCCGGGTGAATTCGTTCTTCGCTGTCATTTAAACTAGCATATGGAATAATCTCGCTGTCTACAAAATCCTTGAATTGTTCCTGCCACATCAATTGCTCCGCATTCAGTTCAACTTTCATCACATATCACTCCTGATTTTGAGGTTATAAGTCCAATAAACGGAACTCGATGCTGTGATTGTCTGATATGAGCTTGTGTCGTCATTTTCCCTTTATGACTCATTGGGAATCTCATAATTGATGCACTTACGCAAACTGTCTTTCAAATGTTGCAATGTTGTGAAGTTCTCCAATTCAAGATACTCATCGTCCATCTCAATATTGAATTCGTTCTCCAAGGCAATGATCAGTTTGATAAATGAAATGGAGTTTAATCCAAGAACTCTTAAATCCTCATCTAACGCACCTACATCCAGCTTTTGTTCAGAAAACATTTCCACGACCTGATAGAAGTGAATATCAAACTGATCATAAGCCACAGGATATTCTTGCAAAAAAGATTCCTCCTCCATGTGAGACATGTAATCTTTGAAAATCCATTTTTGTGACACCATTTCTGTGATCAGATTCTGTTCGAACGTTTGCCTAAGAGTATAGGAATCGGAACAAGAAAAGTCCTACATTTTGTAAATATTCCATATATTCTCTGACTTCGATACTATCATAATCTTCCTGAGTCAAGCAATCACTATTGCCATGTATTCACAAATACTTAATAGGTTTCCACCTTGGAGATGATATCCCTATCTTGCAACAAGGATTCATTCTCTCAAAGGTGCTTTGACATAAACACATCAACCTCATCTTCACTGTCCAATATAAATCCAAATCGTTCATACAATCGCCGAGCAGGGCTTCCCTGCAAAACATTTAAATTAATCCGTTTCCCCTGAACTTCATCCTGTTCCAGCAGCATGTTCAGTACCTGAGTTCCAATTCTTTGGCCTTGATAATCGGGATGTATATAGAAATGTTCCAATAGATATGCCTCAGACTTGGGCTTCAACGCTACACAACCTACCATTGAACCCTTCACTTCAATAATCTGTGTCTGGGCAGGATTGAATGTATTACGGAAACGTTCACGCACCTTCACATCATCGTACCTTCCCAGCCTGGTTAGATCATCGTACAGTACCAAGGCTCGCAAATCAGCGAGTTGCTCTTGGTCTGCCTTTACAGCTTGACGCATTGTTATTGGGTTCATTTGATGAATTCCTTTCCATTAGAGACACGTTAATTTTTGAATGTCTTATCGCACTTTTTAGAGGTAGAACACTAAAAATCATACCTTTGGCAGCTCACTTGAGCAATATCGGATTTTAGAACGCACTATTTTTTTCAAACCTATTAAACTCCTCAAAAAATAAAAAAGCCCAAAAAGGACGGTGCAGTCTTGCTTATACAAATAAGCGAACCCACAGCCATCCCTTCTGGGATGTAGATTATTATAGAAAACTAGGAAACATGTGAAGCTTGTGCTGCATGTTGCAATGCTTTCAGTCCCAATGCTAGCGCACCACACAAACCTGCATGCTGGCCCAATCCGGGCTGGACGATATATTGGTCAATATGTTGCGTGATTGGGGCTGCATTCACATAACCATTGAGATTCCGCACTACCTGCTCCCGGATCAGTGGAAACAGATGATCTTGCTGCATCACACCACCACCCAAGATGATTTTCTGCGGCGAATGAAGCAAGATGGCCGTTGTAATCGACTCCGCAATGTAAAAGGATTCGATCTCCCACGCCGGATGATCTGCCGGCAGTTCACTGCCAGGAATCTGCCAGCGAGCTTCAATGGCTGGACCTGCTGCCATTCCCTCCAGGCAATCGCCATGATACGGGCATAATCCGGCAAAGTGATCGTCTGGATGGCGTCTTGTGCGAATATGTCCACCCTCGGGATGTAACAATCCGTGTACTCGTTGGCCCCCTGCCACAAGTCCGACACCAACTCCTGTGCCAATCGTGTAATATACACAGTTATCCAGCCCTTGCGCCGCTCCCCACGTCACTTCACCGAGCGCGGCAGCATTCACATCCGTATCCCATCCAAAAGGAACTGGAAATTCATGCTTCAAGGTTCCAATCACATTACAGTTTTCCCACCCAGGCTTAGGTGTGGTCGTAATATAACCATAGGTGGGACTATCCTGTTGCAGATCAATCGGACCAAAGGAGCCGATCCCTATGGCTTCCACATCTTTATCCCTGAAATAGTCGATCACCTTGGCAAGAGTGGTCTCCGGATGTTCTGTTGGAAAGCTGATCCGATCTTCAATCTGTCCATGCTCATTACCTACACCACATACAAACTTCGTTCCGCCCGCTTCTATAGCTCCAATACGCATCGTTTTGGGCTCCTTTCCTTCATTACAATTAACCTTTAGCCTTGGTTGATGATATCTCATAGATATGAAGTGAAGAGAAGACCAGATCGGTATTTTCTGCATGAGCAGAGATGCCCTTGGAATCCACATCCGGATAGATCAGATCCGTGATAACCGCCTGACCATCATTTGCAAATACCTCAACAGATGATTGATCTACAAAGATACGCAAACTTTGATTCGCATTTACATCTTTTAACTCAGCTGTATGGCGGCTCAGGAAATGTTCATGAAAATCGCCTATTCCCGATCCACTACGATCGATATATACTTCCCCTTGGTTGGCGTCTACGCCAACAACCGTTTCGCTGTCAGCTCCGCTTCTTAAGGCAAAATGGAACGACTGATTTGGAGTCCACTCTGCATGGATCTCATAGTTCACTAGTTGCAAAGTGTTCAACTGCTCACTCACTTGCTGAATCGAAGCATCCTGTAGGGACAATACTGGCGTACGGACTTGCTTAAGTTCACGTGCAGGACGTTGAATCAGTATTACTTCTCCGACTCTTGTCTCGAGTGACAGCTCCCGTGCAATGGTCATTGCTCCACGATAATCATTGGTCGGCGTCTGATTGGCATACATCCAGTTGCTCATCCACCCCATAAACAGGCGTCTGCCGTCTTCAGCCGGAATGTCAGACCAACTAACTCCTGCGTAGTTATCCCGGCCATGATCAATCCAGCGAATCGAATGGGATGCCTCATCTGGGACAAATGTACTTCCATCAAAATCTCCGGTAAAATATTGTGTTCTGGATCCTTCTTTAAAAGCAGGATCTGCACCGATGCTAACGAGCATCACCCATTTCACCTGCTCTGAATCTCCATCCACTGCAAGCGGGAACAGGTCCGGGCATTCCCACACGCCATCGTGTGAACCGATCCCTTCGCCAAATTCACTTCCTAGCGTCCAATCCTTCAGATTGGGAGATCGGTACAGACATACCGTTTGACCACAAGCGATAATCATAATCCATTCCTTGGTCTGCTCATGCCAGAACACTTTGGGATCACGGAAATCAACAAAGGACTCATGCTTTAATACCGGATTACCCTCGTATTTAGTCCAGGTTCTGCCGTTGTCTTTGCTATACGCCAGACTTTGACGCTGTACAGGATGATCATTTGGTACTTCCAGATGATGTGTAAAAATGGCTACCAACCCCGGCTCATCTTCGAAAAATCCGGAAGTATTGTTCCAGTCCACCACCGCACTGCCGGAGAAGATCATCCCATGTTCATCCGGTGCCAAAGCTACAGGAAGTTCCTCCCAAGTGACGAGATCTCGGGTTACCGCGTGACCCCAATGCATCGGTCCCCATGTCGTACCAAACGGATGGTACTGATAGAACAAATGATACTCTCCATTGAAAAACACCATGCCGTTAGGGTCGTTCATCCACTTCTCTTTCGGTGAAAAATGGTATTCATTTCGGTAATCTTGTTGTTGAATCGTCGACATTATGGTTTCTCCTCCGTACTTTTCTTTATTGGTTATTACGGTCATATCCCGCTTGTTTAATCTGCAGCCATTCTTGCAATCCAAGGCGATCCAGCTCTTTCAGGTAAGCATCCCATTCCTGATCTACTTTCCCGTTCTGATACCATTCTGTACGCAGACGTAACACGTAAGCGAAGAGATCGGTTTCAATGGTGGACAATCGATCCAGTTCATCAATGGAGAAGAACACACTTGGATATACGTTCTCCGCTTTCATATGTGGAACCATATATTTATCGAGCAGTTCCATACGCCATGCAGCATCTTCCGGTTTGGTGGTGTATTTGTCATAATAACTGTCGAGAATGGCCAATGGTCCTGCGATACTGGTTTTTTGTCTGAGTTCCACAGGTGCAGATCCTTCCAGTGGAAGATGCTTCAGCATCCCTTTGGCTTCATCGAATTCAAAAATATTTTGCTGACTCTCGTCTCCATAGGTACCCCAGTTGTTCTGCACAGATTGGAGTGGATCGTACAGTTGGTCTACCCACTTCGCTGTGGATTCCAGGTTTTTATTGCTGCTGGTAATGACCATGCGACCACGATCAAGTCCTATTCCGTTTGTTCTTGTGACATTGACCTCTCCGTTAGGCCCGGCAACCGGAGGCAGAACATCATACGTATCATTCATGCCTGTAATGTTAGCCTTATCCCATGTGAAGTACATGCCGTACTTATTATCCTTGCCTTTCGCAAGATACGTGTTCCAATCCTGCTGGTACGATTCGACATCCACGAGACCTTCCTGAACCAATTCATGAATGTATTTAACCGCTTCCTTGTAGCCTTCATCAGCTGCCGTGAAGACCACTTTCCCATCATTGGTTACTACGGTATGATCCCAGTTCTCTCCGAGTCCAAATGCTGCAAAGAGAAATGTCAGATCTTCTCCGCCCGGTTTGTTAATGAAAGATAACGGAATTTCGTCTGCCTTACCGTTGCCATTTGGATCTTGAGTTTTGAACGCGATCAATACTTCTTTCAGTTCTTCGGTTGTCGTTGGCATCTTCAGTCCAAGCTTGTTCAACCATTCCACATTAATCCAGGGCAAGTTATCCACTGCCTGAATCCGTTGTTTGCCACTTCCGAGTTCTTCAATCCATGGGAATGAATAGATATGTCCGTCTGGAGCCGTGATCATGCTCTTGTATTCGGGAGCTTCCTCCAGCACCTTTTTCAGATTGGGCATGTGTTGTTCAATCATGTCCTCAAGTGGAATGATCGCCCCGTCCTTCGCCAGTTTCAGGAGATCATAATCCCCGTAACCTGCATCAAAAATGGCATCCGGCAAATCACCGCTGGCAACCGCCAGATTTCTTTTTTCTGCAAACACATCACTCGTATAGTTCTTCCAGTTGATATGCACATTGGTTTTCTCTTCGAGTCGCTTGTTAATCAGCTTGTCGTTTGGATCAGCGGGAGCCAGCGGAGAGCTCTGTGTTATAAAGTTCAATGTCACCTTGCCATCAGGGGATTGCGCCTCACTTGCCGCGCCGCCTCCACCCCCGCCACAGGCGGTTAGAAAGAGCATTGCAGATAACATGGAAATGGATGCCGTTGTAACGGCTTTTCTCGACTTGTTCACTTTTTTCATAATAATGACCTCCATGAGTTGGATTGGATCAACTTACTGTATCGCAGGCTGTTCACTATTTGAGGGAACCGACCATGACACCTTTTTCGAAATACTTCTGGAAGAACGGGTACATGATGATAAGTGGCAGACTCGAAATGACAATCGCTGAGTATTTAATCATCTCGGAGAGCCGTTTCAGTTCTGCCATCGCGAGTTGATCACTGATCATGCCCGGTGCAGCCTGATTCTGAATCAGAATGGAACGCAGAACGAGCTGTAACGGATGCAGGTTCGGATTATCGAGATAGATCATTGCATCAAAATAGGAATTCCATTGCCCAACAAATGCATAAAGTGCGAGTACAAAAATGATCGGTTTCGACAACGGAATGACGATCTGGAAGAAAATCTTCATCTCAGAGGCGCCATCCACGTTTGCAGCTTCTTTCAGTTCTCGAGGGACTCCTTTGAAAAAGGTTCTGGAGAGAATGATGTTCCAGACGTTAACGGCTCCAGGGATGATGATCGCCCACACCGTATCAAGCATGCCGAGATTACGTATGAGTAGATAAGTAGGGATTAATCCCCCGCCGAAAAACATCGTAATGATAAAGATAATCATGAAAAATCCACGTCCCGCTAGCCTATCATCCGACAATGCATAACCTGCAAATATGGATACGGTCACGGTGATCAGTGCAAAGGAAACCGAGTACAATACCGCATTTGCAAACCCCCGGATCATGGCTGGATTGGACAAAATCATCTGATATCCGTCCAGACTCCAGTCCGATACATTAAAGGACAGTCCACGATTCAGTAGCACAGTGGGGTCCATGAATGAGGCGATAACAATATAAATCAGGGGAACAACCACAACCAGTACAGCACAGGTGAGAAAGATGGCATTAAGTGTGAGGATCAATCGATCCATTCCCGTGTGTTTAACAACCATGGATAATACTCCTTTCCTAATAGAGGCCTTCGCCTTCATTCAATTTCTTCACAATCAGATTCACCGTCACCAGCAAAATCACATTGATAACCGAGTTGAACAATCCAACTGCCGCAGAATAAGCGTAATCTCCAGACTGTAACCCCACCTTGTAGACATACGTGGCAATAATCTCGGAGGAAGGCAGGTTCATGGACGTCTGCATCAGATAGGCCTTCTCAAATCCAATGGACATAATCCCGCCAGCTGCAAGGATAAAGACGATGGCCATAATCGGACGAATCGTTGGAAGGTCAATGTGGCGAATACGCTGAAGGAGATTGGCTCCATCCAGATTAGCCGCATTGTGAAGCTCCGGATCAACATTGGCCAAAGCCGCAACGTATATGATGGAAGCCCAACCGGCTCCGGTCCAGATATCGGACAAAATGTAAATCCAGCGGAAATATTCCGGTTCAGACATGAACATGATCGGCTGACCTGTAATCCATGTGGCTAATTGATTAATTGGCCCTGTCGGTGAGAGGAAGATGAACAGCATACCCACAACAACAACAACCGAGATGAAATTGGGTGCGTACAGAAACAATTGAATATTTTTCTTGATGCCAGCTTTGCGTACCTGATTCAGCATGAGTGCCAGTAAAATGGGCACCGGGAAACTGAATATCAATCCCAAAAAGCTGAGTTTAAGCGTATTCATTAAAATGATATCGAAATTGGGTGAAGCTATAAATTTCTCAAAATGCTTCAGTCCTACCCAATCACTTCCCATGATGCCTTTGATCGGACTGAAATCCTTAAACGCAATGATGGCTCCGTACATCGGAATGTACTTGAAGATAAGAGTCAAAATTAAGGCTGGTGCAAGCAACATATATAAAAAGTAATTTTTTTTGAGCTGCTGCAACCTATGACCGCTTGTCGTCCTCACTTTCAGTACCCTTCCTTCGCCCTTTTTGCTGTCGGCTATGTTATCCAACACGATACCCCCGTTCATTCTAGAAGTTGACAATTGTTTTCGGTAAGGGCTTTCAATATTTACAATTGCCTATTTAATAATTTACAATTTATCAGGTTTCAACGGATTTAGTCAATACGTTTTGTAAAAAATATTTGTGCATTTGATCATTTTATCTTTGCATTAATGTAACTAAAGAGGATTAGATTTGCATATATACAGCACTAAATCGTTAATATCAGCATAGATATTTCTACATCATGACTGTAATAGATCATCTTTGTTACACTAGTTAACGAAACTTCTGGAACAATTATGAAAATAGAATTCGCCTAGCTAAATGTAAATTTAATTGTGCATTTGTAAAACAGAGATTGCTATTTGTCCCGTTCTATTATACATTTGACTTAGAGAAGAATATGGATGACTATTGAGGATTAGAGGTGAAGCATTAGATGGCAAAGGAAAAAGTCACGATACAAGACATCGCTGATGCTTTGGGGATCTCCAGAAATACGGCTTCCAAAGCATTAAATGATAGCGGAAACATCCCGGATGAGACCCGAAATCGTGTAATTAAAAAAGCAATTGAACTTAAATATAAACAGTTTGCCTATATGGACAATGAGCATGTTCTAACCAAGCCTCCGGGCAATATCGCCCTGTTAACTGAAAACCTGCCTAATACATCTCACTTTGGTTCGTTGTTAATCAGTGGTTTGGAGAAAAGAATCAGTGCGGAGGGATACAATCTCTCGATTCATATCGTGCGTGAAGACGATCAAGATACACTTACACTTCCCAACAATTTTGATATAGCCAAAGTAGACGGCATTATTTGCATTGAATTATTTGATCTGGAATATACAAAGCTGATTACCGATCTGGGCATTCCCACCATCTTTATCGATTGCGCTTCCAACATATGTTATCCCGAATTCCAAGCAGATTTGCTACTCATGGAGAATGAACATAGCATCTATCAGTTAACCACAAAATTAATTGAGAGCGGCTACACAAGTATTGGATTCGTCGGAGATTACAATCACTGCAAGAGCTTTAATGAACGATGGGTTGGATATCAGCGTGCCATGCTGGAGGCAGGGTTGCAGGTCGACCTGTCCCATTGCATCGTAGATAATGATCGCCTGTGTTTCTCCAAGCCAGGATGGTTGAACCAGCGAGTGGCAGAGCTGGCCTCCCTACCTTCCGCTTACGTATGCGCTAATGACTTTATAGCAGTTGATCTGATCAGGGCGTTAAAAGATAGAAATGTCGCTGTGCCACAGGATATTGCGATATGCGGATTCGATAATGCACCCCAATCTCGAATTATTGAGCCAGCATTAACGACGGTTCATATTTATAGCAATGAGATGGGCATTAAGACTGCAGAGATGTTGTTATCCCGGATTAATAGCCCGACACAGCCATATCAGGTCTCCCACATTGTGACCAAACCCATCATCAGGGAGTCTACACCAGCAATCATGCCTGATAATTCTCAAATGGTTCATAGTTCTGCAAAATAAAAAAACGTATGTCTCACGAGTAACAACTCGTGAAACATACGTTTTTTTGTGGTTTCGATTTGGTTGGATGAAAACTCTATCCTATCCATCGTGGCCTGGATAAAAAATCATCTAACGATTAGATTTCTTTCAAAATGCCTTTTACAAGTCCGATAAAGGTTGTTTTCACTTGCGCAGCCACTTCAATAACTTCATCATGACTTAACGGCTGATCCAGAATACCACAGGCCATGTTGGTCAGACAGGAAATGCCTAGTACCTTCATACCGCCATGAATGGCAACAATGGCTTCAGGTACCGTGGACATACCCACTGCATCCGCACCCATCGTACGAATCATACGAATCTCCGCTGGTGTCTCATATGCCGGGCCACTCCACCATGCATAGACACCTTGCTGCAGGCCAACATTCTGCTCTTCTGCAACCTTAAGGGCAATGCTGCGCAGTTCGCGATTGTATACCTGTGATACGTCTGGGAAGCGCACACCCAGTTCGGCGTTATTCGGTCCCATCAACGGGTTATTACCTACCAGGTTAATATGGTCTGTAATGAGCATCAGTTGACCCGGCTCAAAGCTTGTGTTGATGGCTCCGCAGGCATTGGTGATAAGCAATTGCTCGACACCCAGCGCCTTCATGATCCGAACGGGGAAAGTCACTTCGTCCAATGTAAAACCTTCATAATAATGAAGGCGGCCTTTCATCGCTACAACCGTTTTGCCCATGAGTTCACCAATAACCAATTCATTGGCATGACCGATAGCCTCCGATTGAGCGAAATACGGAATATCTGTATACGGAATAACGGTCGCATTTTCAATCTCGTCCGCGAGCGCTCCCAGTCCCGAACCCAGAATCATGCCTACGGCAGGTTTGGTATGGATTCGGTTTAATATGTAATCTCTTGCTTCCTGAATATGTGCGGATTGATGCATAATGATATCCTCCTGATGATCTGAATTGAGTTAACAAAAACTGAGTTAATGAGGTGCTACTCATCAAGTGTAATGAACAATGGTCTTGATGTAAATGGATGCTGTTCTACATACAATAAAAAAACGACCCTATGCTCCAGAATCGTTTAAAAACATGGACATACCCTAATCCAATGTATATTTATTTCTACTTTTCATGTAATCGATTGTCATAATCAGCAACAGCATGAATGTAGCAAACATCAGCGGTTTGGCAAAAGTACCTTCTTCAAAGATATAATAACTAAATGCAAAATTTCCGGCAAAAGTAATTAAATAGTTTCGGATGCAATCCATCTTCTCATCTCATTTCAGGAAAGAATTTGGTTCACCATTTCTTCAACCCTATCACACAATTCCATTTAATACCATATTTTTATCATCCACACAAATCAACGCCTCTATCATTCACGAGATAACCGTACTGTATAATCTATATTAAGTACAGCAAAAAATCGGCCACATCGTGACCGATTCTCTCCACTTCCCTGATGTTCAGGACATAGGGTTAATGATACGCCAAAATGATTCCTTTGGCTGCAACTGTTGATCAAAAACAAAGGGCCAATTTTTGCGTCCACGTACCGGGAAATGGTCTAACCAAGTATAATTGTCGGCCACTCCCCAGAACGTCACAGAGGTAATGGATGATTTATACTCACGGAACAAATTGAAGATTTCTTCATATCGACGCTCCTGTAGCTCAGCCATCTCCGAAGTTGGCGCGGTGAGGTCCGTTCGACGATCCTCATAACGAAACACGGACATATCCAGCTCCGTAACATGCAACTGCACATCCAGTGAAGCATAACGCTCAATAGCCATTCGGATCTCTTCAATCGAAGGACCATGAATATTCCAATGTCCCTGCATGCCTATTCCATGTACAGGTGCTCCCTTGTCCAGCAAAGACCGAACCAGATTGTATATCTTCTCCCGTTTGACCGGATCCGTCTCATTGTAGTCATTATAGAAAAGAAGCGCATTTGGATCAGCTTCATGAGCCATACTGAATGCTTGCAGCAAATAGTCTTCTCCCACTAGCTGTAACCACTTCGTGTCCCGCATGAACAGGTCGGTCTTATCTTCAATCGCTTCATTGACGACATCCCATGCATATATTTGCCCTTTATATCGACCTACTACCGTATCAATATGTTGCTTCAAGCGAGATAATAGCAGCTCTCTGGAAGCAGGAGCACCTGAGGTATCCTCAAAGACCCATTTCGATGTTTGATTATGCCAGACCAAAGTATGTCCGCGAACCCCAATACCTTGAGCAACAGCAAAATCAACAATTTTATCCGCCGCCTCAAAAGTATAACGATTCTCTTCCGGGTGAATTTCTTCGAATTTCATCTGATTTTCAGCCGTGATGCTATTGAAGTGTTTGGCGATGAAATCCCCTTCGGACTGCAACATTCTGGTATGTACAGCAGCACCTATTTTGAACGTATTAGCGTACGCAGCATGTAGTGATGGAATTTCGGTTGGCATTTACAATTCCTCCCTGCCATTTTTTATCCATCATATCGTTTGTTGAATGCGCTTACAATGAACAAATTATACTTCTTCCCCCTCATATTTAACTATTTATGATCCTGGGACCTGTTCGCAAAACAAAAACACCTCCACGTTTGTTCCGCTGCTCATCGCAACAGAACATTTCTTCGAAGGTGTTTTGTGATCGGGAGGTTCAGTTAAATTCAACACATATACAAAGAGAGTACGAAGCGTTACAGCTTGTCTACCTGTAACAAGGTCACCTGTTTCACTGTGCATGCCGGGTTAATTTGCTCCTCGGACAGAATGTTTAGCTTAATCAGGCTTTTCAGCTTATGGCTGTCTACCTTGGACAACAATCGCCAGATGTCCGGGTCTGGAAGAGAAGCATATAGCTTCTGATCATCGTATTCCTTCCGGTTCTGCAGCACTGTTTTCACGGTGTAACCACCAACCTGCGTCTCATAGACCCCTTGTTCTGCACAATACGCGACAATCTCATCTCGTAGTACAGACAACTGCTGCTCAATATCTTTTTGCTGCTGCTTCAGTTCAAAGTAAATTTGCACTTTTTGCTCCATATCGATCACGCTCCTCTACTATCATAGGTATGCGAGGATCGCTAGTTTAGGACTGGCTGTTTATTTTATTTAAACAGCAGGTGTTCATTCAAATACGGATTATGGACAGCCATGCTGTGAACCCTTTCCATTACATCCGGCCCCATGGGTACATCCCCAACGCGTCTTAACAGAATCCAGCGCAGGCAAGCTATCGCTCTAAAAACCTGTTCCTCTTCCAGCGTGTACACATAACTTGCAGAACGTGCAAATTTAGCGCGATACATGTCGCCGTAACTTTTCCCATTATAGATGGTGATCAGAAAAACAGACCATGCCATATCGTACCTTGGATCACCATACTGCCCATTAGTCCAATCGATGATGGTGTAATGGTTGTCCATCTCAAGAATGTTTCCCAGATTATAATCGCCATGAATCAAACGGTCCTGTCTGATCTGGACCTGCTGGATCAAGTTTGCCAGAAGATCATTTATATCGTCATGTAATTCAATTTGAGGAAAAAAGTATTGAACAAAATCGTACCTGAATATGTATTCTTCATCTTCTCCAGTACTCACTTCATTCACCGGATAACGATGGACCTCCATTAATCGCTCAGCCAAATGTGTCAGTTTGGTTTGTGTTAATTGGTTAAGCGGCTTTCCATCATAGCTCGTTAACAGCACTTGATTCTCTTGCTCGTCTAATCCCCAACCGTAGGGTTTGGAAACACGAATTCCACTTTGATAAAGCTTGGACAATAATCGATATTGTTTGGCGATATCCGGTTTGGAATCCTTGTCCCAGACTTTCAATACGTACTGCTGATCTTCCATTTCAATTCTCATCACACTCGCTTCCAGTCCAGGTGGCAAGGGAATGATCTGAACCTCCTGTTCAATCACCTGCTGGATACATTCATCCAGTTCTATCCAATTCATCTGGCTAAGTTGAATTGTCATCGTTTTCCTCCGTTCATTCATGTCATGCCGCTTTCTCCCTGTTAGTCAGGTATCATCAGGCCTTTGCCAATGACATTGGCGGATACAGGCTGCTTACCCAATTCTCTGGCCCATACCGACAGCTGTCCCATATGGTGAATCTCATGGGCGATCACATGTCGCATTACTTCTCCCCATGAATATGTACTGACCTTGCCAGCTGAGCGATGATCGATATATGCTCTTTTTTCCATACTTGAATCCCATGCTTTAACAAACGCCTCCACATCAGGACGTAACTTGCGATCGAGTCGCCTTACCGCCTCAAGATTCTGGTAGTTTGCAAAATCTTCCGCATCATCCGGTTTGCTTTGAAGCAACTGAAGCCAGCTCCACTCTACATCAATGATATGAAATAATGTTTGTAATATATTGCCTACTCCGCCCGTGCGAGGCTGAAGCAATTCTTCAAGCGGTACATCTTCACACCACACATACCATTGCTCACGCACCATCCAGTTATAACGAAAGAATGTTTCCATTGGTATATTCCCCTTTATCAGCATATTTTTCAGAGAGATTTGATCAATTCTGTATTGGCAAAGGTATCCTCCGAATGTTGAAGATCACCATAAATTCCGCTCATCTGATTGAATCCGGATTTGATCCAGAAGCGTAATGCAGGCCAATTTTTGAGTGCCACGTTAATTCGAATTTCCTTGTAACCAAGCTCAGAAAAGTGAAGAGTCAGTGCCTGAATTAATTCTTGTCCATATCCCTGCTTCTGGATCTCGCTCTGGATATATAGAAATTCGAGATAGATTGAATCCTCGGAGGGATACCCATGGTATACACTTAACAAACCAATATAGCGGTCATCCTCAGCCATACGAATGGATTGAATTCGATAATTCTCCAGCCTGCCTCCCGGCGGAAGGTGGCCTTCTTCAAAACATTCTTTCACATAGTTCCGATCATGCTCTTGTCCATCCCATTGATGCAAGTACCGACTGGTCTCATATATGGACTCAAGTTCAGGAATATCGGATTCTTCCACATTTGAGATAATAAGTCGGTCTGACTTCCATTCTACTGGAAGTTGTTTCATCGTAATCACTCCATCTTTATGTCCTAGTTAATTTCTTTTTAATATATAAGATTACATGAATACCTGCATAAATAAACAGGACATTGAACAAATATAGAAGTACATTTAAAGAGATGCCAGATATAAACCAGATTGTTCCGTCCGAGTTGGCATAATGATAATCCGTAAAGAATCGGATTGGGAAACCATACTCTGTTCGGAGCGGTCCATCTTCAGTATATAAAGTTCCAGGAATACATAGGATGGCTAATACAGCAAGCCAGGCTGATAGATTCATTATTCTTTTGTTTATCGTCAATACATCTCCCCCTATTCAACACTAACGGTATCTTTACCAAAATACGTCCCTTTCAACTTTTGATCCATAAAGTCTCTTAAGTCCTTTTGATCAAGTATATATTTCGTATCTCTATTAAATCTGCTTTTTCTGGATACAATAATCTGTTTCCGATTGTATTGAATTGTAATTTCAGCGTTATGCTTAAATCTCAAAGCAATTCCTGCACTAATGCTTCCTGTGACATCATCTACTGGTATTTTGGCCGATTCCGGGGCTGCATTCAGCCAGCCGACTATACGGCTAATGTCTTCTTTACTTAACGTAACATTGTCAATCCTAGTGTGTGCTCCACCATCGCCTGTCCTGGTGTACACGACTATGCTCATCTCTGTGCTTATCACTTGATTTCTCGAAATCGGCTTATTTGGATCAGGGTTACTCGTGATTAGAAAATACAGAAACAGGATTGCCGCACCTATGAAAAACCAGAATCGCCTACGTTTTCCTAGCATTACAGCGCATTCTCCGTATCCAACACATTGGCAAACAGTCTCAGTACCGTATTGTGATGTTCAATAATCTGCTCCGCTTGAAGCGTCTTTGAATTCCATGTGCTGTGCGCATCTTGAACCAGAATGACCGTGTAACCCAGACTGTACGCTCTGCGGCAAGTCGTGTCTACACATACCTCGGTCTGCATACCCGCGAGAATCAACTCCGTCACGCCATCTTCTTGCAATTTCAGATGCAGATTGGTTTCGTGAAATGAATCCGATGTCTCCTTTTCAATAACGAGGTCACCAGCTATAGGTGCAATGGACGGATGAATGGCCCACCCCGGAGTTCCTCGTTCCAGTGGACTGCCTGCCCCTTCGCTGTGCTGGATATATATGATGGAATGCCCTGCTTCACGGGCCTTGGCAATTAACACCTGGATCTTTTGAAGCAATCGTCCCCCCTGATAGACGGGATCTGTTTCATCAAACATCGCTATCTGTACGTCAATGATTAGAAGTGCACAATGCGTTGTCATTTTGCTTTCCTCCTGACGAATCAATTTAATTCAAATCTTTCTTCTTCGTATCTTTAACAAAACTTCCAATCCCATATCAATCAGTACAAATAGGATAGCAGCAAGAACGCCAAATAAGGTCAGAACTAACGTCTCTTTGAAATCCAAGATTGCTTCTCCTGCGCCCATGACCAGATAATAAATATACATGCCTAAAACTCCAGCACATGCATAGCCTAATATCCTCGTACTTAGATACAATACATGATTGTCGAATTGAATTCGGCTTACCAGATAGTCCACCAATATCGATAAAGGTAGCCCGATCAATACGATCAAGGGAGTCGCGTATACCAGATAAATAACAATGTAAAAATCAAAACTGTAGGATTCATTCATCGATATGAGACTTGCAGCCAAAGTAAAACCAATGATGGTTAGAACGGTTGTTATCAGCTTTCTTCCCATGTTCATCTCATCACTCCAATACAGTTATCTCTATTCATTGGATGTGCTCATGCGTCAGATTTTGCCGGTTGCCATCCGATTTCTTGAGACCAACTGTGTGCTCTCTGTAATATGCTCCACACCATTGGTCCTTTTCCTTCAACATATTTGGGACGCTGATCTTTATACAATGACATGAGTCTGTGCTTTTCTTCTGCATATTTCAAACAATCTTCCGGATGCTCCCTTAAATAGTCTCTGAACAGCAAGGTCATCTGCTCGGAGAAACTGCCTACCTGTCTAACGTGTATATGTATCCTTCTGTTTCCGGGTTCTTCACGAAAGTAACGTTTAGTCTTATCCGAATTTTCTGCTCTGAATACAAATCCGACGGTTTCGATCTCACACTTGTAGTCCAACAGATTCTCATAATTAGAAACAGATAGTTGTATATCTATGATGGGTTTCGCGTCTATTCCCACAATTGAAGTGGACCCAACATGATCAATCCGCACGGCCTTTTCTCCTAACGCTTCTCTTAATTTCGAACCCGTTTCGAGAAACAAATCACGCCATGCCGGATCATACTTTGCAATTCTCCATTGATCCTCCATACAACTCCTCCTTGGTTATTCAATCAAGCTATATAATTAAATAACACGTTCTTTTACCCTTTTGTTACATGTAGATTATGTAGTGATGCCATATCTATTCGAACGATGCCTTCTAATGATTCCGGCATCCTATAATGTACTTCCACGTTTGCATACCTCTCTTCTATTGGCATTTATTAATATATCTATATATTGACACAAATTAAAAAAAAGAGAAGGACCCTGAGGCCCTCCCCTTAACTTCTTAATGATATTCACATTTGAAATTTGTAAACTCAGCGGAAGCATCTTGCCCACTCGCGTACAAACCAATAAGTACGCCTGTAAAACCTCCTGCCACCTCCGAGGAAAGGTATCTCGTCTGTGCCGTGCCCAGCAGAATCTCTTCACCATCTGCTTGAAACAGGAAACTGTAGCGTTCTTGGCTTGAGCGGATCACCAGCGTTGCATACTGTTTATTTCCCAGTTCCACTTCATGTTCTATCGATTTGATATCACTGATATTTAGACGCTCGATCACCTTATAACCGTCCTGCTGCCCACGAATAGCCACTTCATAATGATGATTCTCATCCATGTAGATCGTGATACCGGCTTCTCCACTCGTTACACTGACATCAACTGAAATTGTTGCATTAAAGTCTTTTTGACGTAACCCGATGAACGTTGGGGATGCCGGAACGTCCAGCGTTACATCGGTTCCTGTTAGCGTAAGCTTATCTGATTCAAGCTGATAATGCTTTGTATTTGGATGACGAAGGTAACACCAGTCGAGGTTCCAGTCTGTATTTGCAAACGTATAATGCTTCTTATCCTGCTGGATCACCGTGTCGGGAATGCGATTCGTCTCAAAACTCGTCAGCGTTGTGCCTTCATGCCCGGCTGTAAACCATCCGTCTTCACCAAACGTAATTGGAGTCAGAAATACTTCTCGACCCAGATGATGGTACGTAGCCCATTTGCCAATCTGTCGGAATCCCAGGTGAAAGAGCCACCAGTTCCCCCGATCATCCTGAACCAGATCACCATGCCCTACTCCCTGCAACTCATAACCTCCCAGATTGCGGTTGGTCAGAACTGGATTGTGCGCATAGGCTTCGAACGGTCCCGAAGAAGAAGTGCCCCGAGCATACGTAACCATATGACCATATTCGGTGCCGCCTTCAGCTGCAAGCAGGTAATAATAACCGTTTATTTTATAGAGATGCGGACTTTCCAGATATCGTCCACCTGTTCCGTTCCATATTGAACGACTCGGGGTCAATTTTCGGCCAGTTTCAATTTCAAGCTCGCACTGGACAATTCCACCAACGCCTTCATCATCCACCCCGTTACTCATAAACAAGGTCTTTCCATCTTCAAAATACAAATCGGGATCAATTCCGCCTTGATCCACATAGACAGGCTCAGACCATTCTCCGTAGATATTATCCGTCCAGACATAGAAATTTTGATGTGTCGTATCATTCGTTGTCACCATATAAAAACGCCCGTCATTGTGCCTGATGGTTGGGGCAAATACACCCCCGGAGCTGTTCACCGTCTCGAGTTGAATCTGGCTTTTACGAGTCAGGCAGTGACCAATCTGCTTCCAATTCAGCAAATCCTTGCTTTCAAAGAGCGGTACGCCCGGAAAATATTGAAAAGAACTACACACCATATAGTAGGTATCGTGCACCTTAATCACACTAGGGTCTGGATAAAAACCTTTTACAACAGGGTTATTGTATTTCATTACTCCACTCCATCTCTTTTATAAAATTCACAAATATAAGAATTCAACTTCGTAACAACTACAAAAATTAAACACCATCGGGCGTAAACTTTCAATCAATCTGGATTGCATCTTGAAGCTAATTTTATTAAATTAATATATATATGATTTTAGAAGAGTGATGGTAGGGAGTTGTGCAGATGATCAAAGCAAATGGAGAGCCCCAGTTCCTTCCTTTATATGAGGCGTTGGCAAGCGAAGTCAGATGGAGAATCATGGATATGATTGCAGATCGCGAAATGAATGTGAAAGATATTGCCGCAGCATTGGAGCTTAGCCCCTCCATTGTCACGATGCATATTCGCAAATTGGAGGATGCGGGTCTAATTGGCAGCAGACGAGTTCGGATCAACGGAGGCACGCACAAATTATGTTACCTCAAGCAAAATCAGATTGAAATCGAGCTGCCATCCGCAAGCCAAACTTCACGAACCAGAGAACAGACGATAGCCGTGGGACACTACACTGCTTTTGATATTCACCCTACCTGTGGGCTAGGAACACTTGAAAAAGAAATCGGCGTATGGGATGATCCGCGTTACTTCCTTGATCCTGAGCGGGTACACGCCGCTATCCTGTGGTTTGGGAAGGGCTATGTTGAATATAAAACACCGAACTTTGTCCTTCCTGACCAGACAATCGATGCTATTGAAATTTCGATGGAACTGGCGTCTGAAGCTCCGGGATTGCGAGATCATTGGCCTTCCGATATTCGTTTCACCTTCAATGGCGTTTCTCTCGGAACGTGGACAAGCCCTGCCGACTTTGGCAGAGCAGCACGCGGCAAATATACGCCAGAATGGTGGCATCGCAATGTGAATCAGTATGGATTGTTGAAGACCATTCGTATTGATGCCTACGGTACCTATATGGATGGTGAGCGGATGTCAGACGTTACTCTCGCGGATATTAAGCTTAGCGAACCGTTCTGGACGCTTCGTTTCACAGTTGACGAGGAAAGTCCCAACGTTGGCGGATTAACGATCTACGGTGCCGGTTTTGGTAACCATGATCAGGATATTGTTATTCGTGTATTGGGTTGAAGTGGCTAGCTGAGCTGCACAAGAAGCCTCCCTTTCCTGACCTACAGGAGAGGGAGGCTTCGAAAATGCTGCTCCTCAGCTACTTTTGAAGCACAAGCCTAATCAATCTTTACCTTTGCTCTTTCAATAGGTCCTTAATCTCCCTTAACTCTGATAATATTTCTTTGGTGTGCTGGCTATTTTTTGAGTTATCTATTCCAACTTTCACAACATAAATACCGAGGAACAGATACACCACCAACATAATGATCATTCCCATGTACATCGCTCCTTTCCAAAGCAACAACACGTTCTACGAACGTTCACTGTCGTCTATATGCTCTCTCTCCAACTGATTCCCATGGAATGCCTGCAAAAGAAAAGCCCGATCCGGAACGTTCAACCGTTCATACGATTGCAGATACTCCCTGTTGTCATATGGAACGCCAATGAATCTCACATCCAGTTTGCCCTCTTGAAGATCCACGATCCCATATCTGGCAATGGCAAGATCGTTACAGCCTAAAGCTCCCGGATTCAGATAAATTCGTTGATCTGTCTTATAATAATGAAGAATGTGATGATGGCCAAAACAAACCAAATCATGGGCCGTCCCCTGATACTTCGCGTCTAATTTGGATCCGGATGGTTCTTTGTCGATGACATCCAACTTGTCGTTGCTCATATGATAGTGAGTCAAAAGGAACCGATGTCCTTCTACCTCTTTTTCAACGAATTTCGGTAGAGCTTGGATTTTCTTGATCGATTCTGCACTTAGATGTTGACCAATCCATTCGTGGTGCTCAGCAATGCCTTTATGCCCTTCTAATGGACCCTTATTTTGGAGCAAACTCAATACAGCTTCTTCGTGATTCCCTGAAATCGCTATCATATTCTCACGATTGTACAGCATCTCGATCACTTCATTAGAGTAAGGGCCAATACCGATCATATCCCCTAAACAAAATGTATGCTCAATGTCTCCTCTGGAATCCATATCAGCCAATACCGCTTGAAGCGCGGGAACATTCCCATGAATATCGGTTAAGATGGCAACCTTCATTGTGATTCATCCTCAGGAATATACATCGTCTGAATCTCCTGCACACCCGGAATAAAGCCCAGATTCAGATACACGGACTCCGCATCATTTCCTTGCATCACATACAATCGCAGAACAGGATATTTACCCTTAAGCTCATTCAAAGCTCTCTGTAACATCAGTGTAGCAAGACCTCTGCCTCTATATGCCGGCCGAACCCCTATGCTATATACGGCAGCCTGATTATCCTGCAGACAAAGACGACAGTTGGCAATAAGCTGCCCCGTCTCCTTATCGTAGACAAGTGTAGATGCCTGAGTTAGAATCTCATTCGTATAATTAGGGTCATCGCTTGGGATAAAATCTGCAAGCGTGGTATGTTTTCTTCGTGTAGCTTCAAGACTTCCTGCAAAACTCTCCAGGTCACATTGAGCAATCTCATCTTCATTCACATATTTTCTAGTGCCGGTTTCACTTTCAATAATCTCTGGACTCTTCACGGTTACCCTGCTGTCCCATTCGATTTCAAAATGATCTGTAGGCCGCTGCATCCAGCGACATCTGAACTCCACTGGCCAGAATCCAGCTCTTGCGTATAGATCGACTTGGTCTGGAAGAATCTCAAAGGTCAGAATGCGTTTCGTGCGATCCGACCACTGTAATAATTTATGCTTCAGAAGTTTCAATACATCAAAGCACTGCTGGAATGGCGGGATAAAAAACAAATGATACATCCGGTTAGGCTCCATTCTCACGCCACCTATTTTGCTTTCCCCCTTGTAAATCCAGTAGGCACTGATCTTGGAAGAACTGAACTCTTCTTCCCTGAAAAATCCGACATAACGCATATCATAATAAACCGTGCAAAATAATCCCCATTCGGCAAAATCAGCTCTGCGAATCGAATATTCATCCGACAGATCATATTGAAGTATATCTATGGACCATTCTGTTAAACTCATACGTAATTCCTCCTCAATTCTAATTAAACGGCAACCAATCAAATCATTTTTCTATACGCCTCGCCGTGAACATCAAAATACCAGTTTCCCGTTAATTCTTCTTCTCCTTGGATTACATCCGCATTGGACAACAAATGGTACGCCCCTGCGAGAATTTCCGTCCGATCAGGCTGATCGGTTTCCAATATCAGTTGGTCGATTAATTGCCGTGTGATTCTTTGGTACATATCCATCACAGCCAACAATTCTTCCGTAATTTCCTGCGTTATCGCCTTAATAATTTCAGATCCTTGCCCTTTCAAATGAAGATGAACTGCTAGACCTTGCGGTTAGCAAAGATAAAATAATGTAGCCAAAAAGTTGAACCGTAAATACAATGGCGACAAACTCAACCATTATGCTGTTCGTTGTATTAAAATCATTCACAAAATCCACAAAGATCTTCCCGGGCCTGGATAATATATCCCACGAATTCCACCGATTAAATCTACCAATGTAGACCCCTATACTGCTCAATAGCAAAATAACACCGACAACCATCATACTAATGTACTTATTTATTAATTGGTTTAACATTACGTGGATTTGAATGATCGAACAAGTCGAGAGCAGCAATCCGATGATTGCTACGGCAAACGTCAGGGTGAGTCCATACCAAAAATCAATATTAACCCAAAATCTAACCTCCCCTTGAGCATCAAAATATCTGAATGAATGCAGAATCTCCGTAAAAAGATAGGCCGCATTGGGCAGAAAAAAGAGCCATACTCCACACATCAGCCCCATACATATCATGCTCGTTGTGGTTAATTTCTTATTAAATATGTATCTAATGCAGGATGAGATGATGAATGGTACCCATGCCAGGAACATATCCCAACTTAGAAATCGATACATATTTGTATCTGTTTGGGCACGTAAATACATCACAACACCTAGACAACAACAAGTAGCCACGAGCAAGGTAACGATGAGTCGGAGATCTTGAACTGGATGTTTGTTATCTTTCATTTCTTTGCTTCTACTTCCTTTTCCTTGATGAATGTTATAAGTTATAGATACTTTTTAAATGCCTTGCTGGATTCTCCGTCGTACCCCAATTTCGTATAAAAGTGATGTGCTTCATGTCTGGATGATCCACTGGTAAGAAACACCTTCATACAATTTTTCTGTACACATATGTCTTCCACATATTTCATCAATTCAGATCCATATCCCTTGCTCTGCACATGTTCCGTAATAATAACCCGCTCAACGACGCCGAAGGGTCTATTTTCCACCAAAGCATCCAAACAAATATGTAAATGAGCCGTTCCGATCACCTGATCACCCATTTCATACACGAACAAGAAACTGTTTGGATTATTCCGTACTTCTTCAATGCGTTCTACCAGTACCTTCGTGTTTAAGTTGTTCGGCAATAATTCTTTATACAGTCTTTCGATAACCGTTGCATCTCTAGCTTCTGCCTCTCTTATCATCAAGCTTCCCCTTCCTGTTACCTCACTTGATAACTTAAAATGATATCACCGTTGTCCTCGAATTCACCCGTGTCCTGAAACCCGCAACGTTTGTACAGCGCATTTGCCGAAATGTTATGCGGAACATGGGATACCCTGATTTGCTGGCAGTCACTTCTCTCTTGCAACATACGAACCACTTCTTGAATAGCAAGTTTGCCGTAACCCTTCCCCTGGTACTTCTCGTCAATCATGAAGCGCAGAATCCAGTAATACCCGTCATTGTAGATCTCGTTATCAAATAAAATAAAACCGACCATCTGATCCTCTGCCAAAATACCGTATGGTTTGGACGTAATTTCTTTCGTTGCATGAATCAATGAATCCGCATTGCTTGCGACCAACTCCAGCTGATCTTCCCGTGGTTTAAGGTGGATGCACACAAGTTCATTTTCTTTGGTTATGGGTTGTAGGGTTACTTTCTTCACATCCACAATCCTCTCTCCTTGCAGCTTATTTACTAGATTTTCTTGATCAACATAATCTCCAGAGGTTGTGTATCCAGCAACAGAGCCCCTGCATCAACATACCCCAGCTTTCGATAGAAATGTTGGGCATGTTCGTCTGATTGCGTTGAAGTCATCACCGTATCAAAGCCTTGTTGCTTCATTAAATTTTCCCAGTGATGTACGACTTTTTTGCCATATCCGCCGTTTCGATAGGGTTCATCAATCCAGATCATATTCATGAAGGGAAGGTTGTCCCAAAAGTAACCGTACCTCATCCATCCAACTCTTGATCCCTCGTCCTCGTCCCATAGGATGAATATTTCTTTCTCACTAATCTTCGTTTTCACAAGTGGCTGATGGATATGCCGATCTCTATCAATGATATAGTCGTAGTCAGCTTCCGTTGCATATTCAATCTTCATTCGTATTGCTCCCTTCATTAACTACGTCCATCATAACCCAAAATGTGGTAGTTGCGAACAGTTCTTTCCTCTTTTTTTCCCATGCCAAAAAACCACGGTTTCCCGTGGCTGTACCCGCTCTATTTTCCTCAATCCGATATCGATCCGCTCACCAATTGCCCGTTGTACCATACGGCCTGCCGCGCAGATCGCCGCGCAACGGCTTCCGCCGAACAACTCGCATGCACCAATACAAAACTCGCGGTGTCGCCTACCTTCGGCCATACTTGCTCCCCTTGTGAATCCAGCGGTGTGATACCGCCTGTTACGAAAGCCAAAGATTGAGACAAGGACAATTCATCACTATATCCGTACAGTTCTGCGAATCGTCCCGCTTTCTCAAGCATATCCCCATTGCCAAAAGGAGACCAATGATCTGTCAGGCTGTCTGTTGCCAGCTTCACGTTCACGCCCATACGGTGGAGCATGGGAAGAGGCATCATCGTTCTGCCAATGGGCACCGTGGAAGCAATGCTCATCCCAAGCGAAGCCATTCGCTGCGCCATTTCTTCTGCTTCCTGCTGCTCTGCGCGGGCGAACCAGAATGCATGACTTACCGTAACTTTACCCTGAAGCCCTGCTGCTTCGGTCAGATTCGCGAGCTCCTGCAGCGTTTGTTTGCCGGCCTGCCCGCCATCATGCAGATGAATATCGATGCCCGCCTGGTGCTGAACAGCCAGTTCAACCATGGCGGTCAGTGATTTCTCGATCTGTTCGTCCACCGTATGAGGATCAAGTCCGCCCACATGTGTTGCACCTTCCTTCATCGCTTGGCCCATAAGCTCCACTGAATGGGATCGAAGCAGTCCATGCTGCGGGAAAGCCACGATCTCCGAAGAGATTTTGCCCGAAAATGATTCCAGAGCCTGCCGCGTCGCTTCCAGTCTTTTCAAGCCACTGACAGGTTCAATATTGCAATGGCTACGTACATGAGTGGAACCGTACCCCTGGATCAAGGTCAGAATACTCTCCGCTTGACGCTTGGCATCTGGCAGCAGCTTGGGTAACAGAACCTTCTCTTCTTCAATACGTTCGAAAATACTGGAGATACGCTTAACGGCTGTCCATGGCCCATCGTAGTAGGTTTTATCCAGATGAATATGTGCCTCCTCGAACGAAGGCAGCAGCAGAAGTCCCTTGCCATCTACTTGTGGTAGATCGCTAGACAGCCGGTTGTTTCCTTCCACAATCTCCGCAATCACTCCATCTTCAATCCGCAGATGAGCGGGGCTTGTCCGTGTCCCCGTCACCTGTTCTCCCTCCCGAACATAACCCCGCTCCACAGTCAGGTTGGTTAACCAATAAGCCTGCTTCATCATGTCATCCCTCTTTTCTTACCCGGCATTACGTCCCCCGGATACCGATTGATCTATGATCCATGGTACCATACGGTTTCACCGGGCAAAAATACGTAAAAAGTTGGTGTTCCATATGCGGAACGTTTGCATTACGCTACATTAATACATGCAAAAAACAGGCACAATAAAGTGCCTGCCTGTCCAATCATCTTAATTTTCTTGATTACGTGAGTCTATTAAAAATGAAACCGCGCATGCCCTCCATCGGTCACGCCTTCAATCTGTTCAATATCCAGCAGTCTGCGCTTCATCTCCAACCCTCCACGGAACCCCGTCAGCTTGCGATTAGCCCCGATAATGCGGTGGCATGGTAACAGAACTGGAATTGGGTTGGCCCCATTGGCAGCCCCAACCGCTCGCACAGCCGAAGGTCTTCCAATCGCAGCGGCTATGTCACCATAGGTCCGAATTTCACCGTAAGGCACACACCCTAGCTCTCTCCATACCTCCTGCTGGAAGTTCGTTCCGATCAAGTCCAGTGGGATTGCATCTGTATAAGCCATGGGTTCTCCTGCAAAATAGGACTGCAACCAGTCCATCATGCCTGTTCGTTTCAGCGCATGCTCGTTCTCTTCCAGTTCCACGCCAGGTGCAACTTTCTGTAACCAGCCGTTCCAGTCCTCCAGTGTTTCGTTGGGCATGACCACTCGGCACAATCCCTGTTCCGTAGCGAGCAGCACCCATGGACGACCGTCCAACTGCATCGTGGTGTACATCAACTTTTTTCTCATTCGTTTATCGCCCTCTCCCCGGTGGAATGCTTAATGCTAGAACTAGGAGGTAACCTGCTTCTTCACCTTACGTTTCATACTGCGGATGATCTGCTTGCTCTCCGGATCCACGCGATAAGATTCCGTGATTTTCTGAAGTGCCTTATTATACGTAAAATCGTCCAGGGTATTATGGTTCAGATAACGCTTTGTCACCTCAGGTTGTTTCACATAAGCCATTGAGATGGCCCAAGCAACTGCCATTTTCACATAATACGCCTCGTGCCTAATCTGATCCAATGCGGATAGAACCTGTTCGATATATCTCTCATTCAGATAAAAATTCAACAGCATTACCACACCAAACCGGATTTCATATTCCTGATCTGATCTCAGATACGGCTGCAAGAACGCCCACATGGGCTCCGAATGGACCTTCGTATATTTCAGTCCCGCACAGAAGCTGTCACACACCGACCAGTTGTCAATCTTGGGTACAAATGTTTCAATAGCCTTTAACAGCTCGTCCAGATCAGCCTGTACATGTCCAATGACCATTGCTTGCAACATCACTTCTTCAAAATATTCATCCTCTGCCGTTTCCAGATACGTGCGCCAGTCCCCGGCGGCAAGCTGCTTGGCAATTTTTCGTAAGGCTGGCAACCTTACACCAAGTACATTCGTGATGTTGGGAATAAGTGCAGCCGAGAATTTCTGATACTCCGGCTCAACCATGCTGAGCAATTGTGTTCTGATATCTACTTCCACTAGCGCATGTCCTCCTCGTCTGTTGCTGTACAACAAGTATATCCTTGCAGCGGCTGTTTGTAAGCCCATATCGAATGTTTGAGCAAGATTACAATATCATTTTGGGTACTCTCTTTTTTCTCCATTTGTTTAATTGCCAACCCATTTCGTTTAAAAATATGAAGCTGACCGAATAGAAAGGAGTGTCGATATGAACGGACCTCATATCAAGAAAGATTTCTCCGTAGAGGAGATCACCGAACAACTCGTACAACATGTACAATCCCGGAACCTTCCCGATTTTTATAAATTGGTGAAAGAACTGCATCCCTACGACCTCTCACTTGTATATAAAAAGTTCCCTGAAGAAGAAACCAATCGGTTTCTGCTCCTGTTCAAACCCGATGCTCTGGCGGATCTCGCCGAGACCTTGAAGCTGCACGAACAGATTCAACTGTTTGAACGACTTGGGCCGGAACGAACACTTGAAGTCATGCAGCAGATGGACAAAAGTGATTTGATCCGGTTCATGCACGATTTGCCTGCCAAACGCAGAGAAGAATTGCTGTCCAACATGAACCTGGATCACTCTGCTATTATCCGATCCGTGCTTAATTACCCGCCGGAGACGGCAGGACGCATCATGACAGATCAATATCGGACCCTGCTCGCTCATGAGACAGCCAAGGAGGCCTTACGACAATCGCAAGGTACCATGCATATCTCAGCCTCCAGTTATCTCTATGTAACCGATAATGAAGGCAAACTGGTCGGTGTCGTGAGTTATCGATCCCTTGCCTTGGCTGACGATAAGACCCAGGTTGAAGAACTGATGACCCGGCGGGTGATCCATGCAACGGTAGATATGGACCAGGAAGAAGCAGCACAGCTTCTACAGCGTTATGAGTTTATTGCACTTCCGGTGGTGGATGAAAATCACAGGTTATGCGGTATCATTCAGATGGATGATGTCATCGATATTATTATGGATGAAGCCAGTGAAGATTTGGCCAAGATGGGGGGCGGCGGCAAGGATATCGACTTTGATACCAAACCACTCGTGGCCGTCAGACGCAGGCTTCCCTGGCTCATTCTATTACTGCTGATTGGTCTAATCTCGGGAAGTATTGTGGATTTCTTCGAGGATACACTCAATCAGGTTGTGGCATTGGCATTTTTCATGCCGATGATCGCAGGTATGACCGGTAACACAGGAACGCAGTCTCTGGCTGTTGTGGTACGCGGACTGATCGGACGCAAACTCGACAAAGCCACCGTACTCGCACTGATTGGTCGGGAGATCAAAGTAGGCACCATGATTGGCTTGGTATGTGGATTACTGATCACTGTCATCGCTTATTTCTGGCAAGGGGACTGGCTACTGGGCGCCATTATTGGGGTATCTCTGTTCCTCACTCTTGTCATTGGTACACTGACCGGTACATGCATCCCGCTTCTGCTTAGTCGTTTCAAAGTCGACCCAGCTGTTGCCTCTGGCCCACTAATCACCACATTGAATGATATCTTGTCCCTGTTTATCTATTTTGGCATCGCCACACGTTTCCTCGATGCCTTGATGTAACTAAGTTGTGCATACAGCAAAACAGACCTGATCCTGAGATCAAGGTCTGTTTTTTCATTTTACCAAGTGTTACGCTGATCTTTTATTTTTATTATAGATATCAAATGCTACAGCCAGCAGCAGTACCAATCCCTTAATCCCCTGTTGCCAGTCAATACCGAGACCAATCAGGGACATCCCGTTATTCAGCACACCCATAACCAAACCACCGATGATGGCACCAAATACCGTACCTATCCCCCCTGAAGCGGAAGCACCACCGATGAAGCAGGCCGCAATGGCATCCAGCTCAAAGTTGGTACCTGCTCTTGGCGTAGCCGCATTCAGACGTGCGGCGAAGATCAACCCGGATACCGCGGCAAGTGTACCCATGTTCACGAAAACCCAGAAGGTTACCTTTTTTGTTTTGACCCCAGACAGACCTGCGGCCTTCTCATTACCTCCAAGCGCATACACATGCCGTCCCATGACAGTACGATTCATAACGAAGGAGTACACAACGATCAGGACAAACAGCAGGACCAGAATATTCGGAATTCCCGCGTAACTCGCGAGTACAAATGTAAACAGATTTGTCACGGCAGCCACCACAATCAACTTGAGCAGAAATAGTCCCTGTGACACAACCTCGAAGCCATATTTTCGCTGAGAACGGCGTTCCCGCAGTTCATTGACAATGTACCAGACGGTGAGTACAAGACCCACAATAATGGATACCAGACCGAAGCCTGAGAAGTGAATATCCGGCAGGAAACCCGAGCTTATTTTCTGGAAACCACCCGGGAAAGGAGAGATCGATTGCCCCTCCAGCACGATCATCGTCAAGCCGCGGAACAGCAGCATCCCTGCCAGCGTCACGATAAATGCCGGAATCCGCACATAGGCGATCCAGAAGCCCTGCCATGCACCGATTAAAGCCCCAACCAGCAAGGAAGCGATGACTGCAAGCCAAGCCGGAAGCTGCCAATCAACCATCATAATCGCCGCAACGGCACCAACAAAGGCTGCAATGGAACCAACAGACAGGTCAATATGCCCGGTAATGATGACCAGCACCATTCCGATCGCCAGCACCAGAATGTAGCTGTTCTGCAAAATCAAATTTGTAATATTAATCGGCTTGAGCAACAGCCCGCCTGTAAGTACCTCGAACAAGAGCATAATCACTACCAAGGCAATAATCATACCGTATTGACGGATATTATTTTTGAACAGTTTTGTTATCATTTCCATGCTTGCCGCCTCCAGACTTGGTCATATATCTCATCAACGTTTCCTGCGATGCTTGCTCCCGGCTGACTTCACCGGTGATTCGTCCGGCATTCATCACATAGATCCGGTCACACAGGCCAAGAACCTCCGGAAGCTCGGATGAGATTACCAGTACACCCTTGCCTTCAGCAGCAAGCCGATGAATAATCGTATAGATTTCGAATTTCGCTCCCACATCAATACCGCGGGTAGGTTCATCCAGGATAAGAATATCTGGTCCGGCAAAAATCCATTTGCTGAGCACCACTTTTTGCTGGTTGCCTCCACTCAGATTACCGGTCTTCTGCAAAATACTTGGTGCTTTGATGTTCATGCTTTTCTTCATCTTTTCCGCCACCAGTACTTCTTCACGCTCGTTCACTACTGCGTTTCGCGTCAGCTTGCTCAGACCCGTTAAGGAAATATTGCGCTTGATGTCATCCATCAGAATGAGTCCGTATTCCTTGCGGTCTTCTGTCACATAAGCAAAACCGTTCTGAATAGCCTCTGTGACGGTATTGTTGTGGATCGGTTTACCATTCTTAATGAGTTGACCCGAAATATTCCGTCCATAGGATTTGCCAAAGATACTCATGGCAAGCTCGGTACGCCCAGCGCCCATCAGCCCGGCAATACCGACAATCTCACCACGTCTGATATTCATATGGATCTGATCCAGTACTTTCCGCTCGGCATGATGTTCGTGATATACCGTCCAGTCCTTTACCTCAAGGATAACTTCACCAATGGTCGCATGACGCTCCGGATAACGGCTGGTGAGATCACGCCCTACCATTCCGCTAATAATCCGGTCCTCCGTCACTTTTTCCTTCTTCATATCCAACGTCTCAATTGTCTTGCCATCCCGTAAAATAGTCACCGAATCGGATACCTTGGATACCTCATTCAGCTTGTGTGAGATAAGGATACAGGCGATGCCCTGTTTCTTGAATTCCAGCATCAATTGCAGCAGATTTTCACTGTCGTCCTCGTTCAGCGCAGCGGTTGGCTCATCCAAAATTAGCAGTCGAACCTTTTTGGAGAGCGCTTTCGCAATTTCGACCAGTTGCTGCTTGCCTACCCCGATGCTGGATACCAGCGTGTTTGGATTTTCGCTCAGTCCCACCTTCGAGAGCAGTTCTCGTGTACCTACAAAAGTTTCCTTCCAGTTGACAATTCCTCTGCTGGCACGCTCATTGCCCAGATATATATTTTCCGCGATTGAAAGGTAGGGAATCAGGGCCAACTCCTGATGGATAATGACGATCCCCAGATCCTCGCTCTGCTTGATATCCTTGAACTCACAATTTTTGCCCTGAAATAAAATGTCGCCTTCATACGTGCCATGTGGATATACACCACTCAGTACCTTCATCAATGTAGATTTACCTGCGCCATTTTCACCACATATGGAATGAATTTCGCCTTCACGGACTTTCAGATTGACATTTTCCAGCGCTTTGACACCAGGAAAGGTTTTGGTGATGTTTTTCATTTCCAGAATGATTCCGGCCATGGGATGTGCTCCTTTCATTTATTATTTCAGTCCGATTTCTTCCTTCGTATAATACTTGGTACCAACGATATCTTGCTCCACATTTGTACGATCCACGGAGATGGGATCCAAGAGATACGCCGGAACAACCTCAATACCGTTGTTATATGATGTTGTATCATTAACTTCCGCCTGTTTTCCTTGCAAAATGCTATTGGCCATCTCTACCGTCTTCTCCGCTAGCTTCCGCGTATCCTTGAACACCGTCTGCGTCTGTTCCCCGGCCACAATCGACTTGATCGAGGCAAGTTCGGCATCCTGTCCTGTAATAACGGGCAGCGGCTTGTTCGAAGTACCGTAACCAATCCCTTTCAAGGATGAGATGATACCAATACTGATTCCATCATAAGGAGATAATACTGCATCCAGATGATCACCCGAGTAATACGCACTCAGCAGGTTATCCATCCGTGACTGGGCCAATGCACCGTCCCAGCGCAAGGTCGCAATCTGGGCCATCGTCATCTGCTTGCTGCGTACCACCAGTTTGCCGGAATCGATGTACGGCTTTAGGACAGACATCGCACCGTCGAAGAAGAAATAGGCGTTATTATCATCAGGAGAGCCGCCAAACAGCTCAATGTTATACGGTCCTTTTCCATCCTTGAGCCCAAGCTTTTGTTCGATGTAGGAGGCTTGAAGCACCCCCACCTTAAAATTGTCGAACGTGGCATAATAGGTTAAATAAGGCGTATTGCGAATGAGCCGATCATACGAGATCACTTGTATCCCTTCGTCATGCGCTTTCTTGATTACATCCGTTAATGTATTGCCATCCACGGATGCAATCACCATCACATCCACACCTTTGGTGATCATGTTTTCAATCTGTGAAATCTGATTTTCAACCACATCCTCAGCATACTGAAGATCGGTTTTGTACCCCTGCTCCTGAAACAGACGGACCATGTTCTCCCCGTCTCCCACCCATCGCTCTGATGATTTGGTTGGCATCGAAATACCGACATATCCCTTTTCTTTGCTGCCTGGGCCGCTCTCTGCCAGATTACAGGCCGAGAGCATCAAGGTCATCACCAGAAGCCAGATGAGCATTGCTCCTTTTTTCATATGAAGTTCCCCTTTCCTCACGTCATACGGTTCTGAATGAGTTCTAAGATAACGCTTACAATGCATATGGTACATTCTGTTGCTTGGTGTTCCTGTCTGAGACCAATGGTAGCATTCGAGATGCCGCAAGGTCTTTGCACGTTTTGAACCTTTTTTATAAAAATTTAACTTTTGATGAAAACGCTTAAAATACAAGTGTGACCCATGAGATACCATACCCGAGTCAAAAAAAAGGACATGCTCCACTTCGCTTCACACGAAGTAGAACACATCCATCTCATTTATCACACGTCTGAATGAACAACTGTAATACGATATTTAATTCGCAGAAGGATGATAAGCCGTTCCCCCGTTCTTTCGATACTGCACTGGCGAAATGCCCATTGTTTTCTTAAATGCAGTGCTGAAATAATGCTGGGTATCATAACCTACACGCTCAGCTATGGTGTGGATCGGCAGTGTTGTTGAGTCTAAAAGCTGTATAGCCTTGCGAATGCGAGCATGCGTGACAAGCGTGACAAAGGAATCATTCAACTCTTTCTTCAGCACACGGCTAAGATATACGGCAGATACTTGTAGACGGGAAGCGAGCGATTCCAGGGTCAGTTCCCGCTCGGCATATTCTTCGTGAATAAGTTGTCTTGCCCGGCGAACCAGAGGCGACAACTGCACTTCTCCGTATACCCGTTCACGGCAATGACGGTACGTATCCGGCGTTTCTTCCAGTGTCCCTGCATGTGTCGCCACATGAGCATGAATGGCAATATTCAGGCAAGAACTAATCTGTTGTTCCAGAAGGGACTCTATTTCTTCAGGGGCTTCCTGCCACAGACACATGCCGATCAACCCGCTTACGTCCCGAAACAGGACATGTGGCACGTCCCCCAGCAGTTCACTGATTATATTTTCCACTGCATACAGAAACAACTGACGATCATTCTCTCTCAGTATCGTCTGACGAGCTTCAGCGGCAGGCCAGCGTACGACCCCGATCTGCACAGGTGGGACGGCGGGTAACCGCAAAAACACAAGCTGCTCGGTCAGATCCCTCCCTTCAGCCTGCCCCTCCAGCCACTCCAGCATAAATCGCTGGCGAAGCAACGGAATATTACGTTCAATCTGATGAGCTGCCTGTTGTACATATGCCGTCCTCTGGTGCTCTTCAGTAAGTCGCTGATGTAATCGCTCAAGTGCAGCATGTAATTGTTCTGCTTGCACAGGTTTTAAGATGTAATCCTCTACGCCAAGACGAACCGCCTCCTGCGCATATGCAAATTCATCATGTCCCGAGATGATCAGGTAACGACAGCCCGGGCACTTCTGCTGAAGGGCACGGATTAGTTCGATTCCGTTCAGGAATGGCATATTCATATCAACGAGAACAATATCCACACCCAAATCAGCCGCCCGTTCCAGCGCTTCCTCGCCATCTTCCGCTTCACCAACAACCTCCATCCCGAGAGTTGTCCAGTCAATGGCATCCCGAATCCCCTCACGAATGATCGGTTCATCATCAGCGATAAGCACGCGGTATTTCTTCGCCACATGGCTATCCGGCGTAATCTCCATTACTGTAGTCAATGCCGATGTCTCATCTGTTTCAGTGGAAGTTGTCACGGTCGACTTCATGAATTTTCCCATTCACTCTCCTGCCTCTCTTCGTTACTGATTTGCTTGGTTGCCGAGAGCTCTCGCATCAACGGATGAATAATGGTCACATTAGTTCCTTCCCCTTCCTGGCTCTCCAGCACAATACCGTACTCATCGCCAAAGGACAGCCGGAGACGGGCCTGCACATTCAACATTCCATAACTTTTGCCTGTCATCCCAGGCGAAGACGCTTCCAAACTTGCCAAAGGAGCTTCGAGCAGCTGCTGCATCTCGGCAAGCCGTTCGTTGGACATGCCTGCTCCATTATCCTGAACGGTCAGCAGCAGTCTGTTATGTTCCAATCTGGCCTCCACCCGAATGTGTCCCGGCCCACGCCTGCCCTTGATTCCATGATAGATTGCATTCTCTATCAGGGGCTGAAGTAGCAGCTTTAACACAAAAAGATCCCGCAGTTCCTCTGGAATATTCAATGTATACTGAAGACGATCGCGGTATCGTGTCTGCTGAATTTGCATATAGCTGGTCATATGCTCAATCTCGGAATGCAGCGGAATGTAATCCTGTCCTTTACTAAGCCCTATACGAAATAATCGAGATAACGCACCAACCATGCCGGATACATCTTCTGCACCCTCTTTGCGTGCCATCCAATGAATTGTATCCAAGGTATTGTACAAAAAGTGTGGTTTGATATGCTCCTGCAAACTTCGCATTTCAGCGTCGCGTTTCTGCCGCTCCCGCAATTCATTTAGTGATATCAGTTGTCGAATCTGCGCGAGCATTCGGTTATAACTGTTACCAAGCATGCCAATCTCATCAGCCCGATCGCTCCAGCGTCCTGGTCTGAGATTGCCGGTCTCCGCCCTGCGCATGTAGGACATGAGCCGGAAAATGGGCTGAGCAATGGAACGGGAGAACCATGAAGAGGCGCTCAGGCCAAACAAACACACCACAAATACAAAGCTAACCACGTAAAACTGGATTTGGCGTACTTCGGATATCGAGTCTTTCGTGGGAAATACCCCTACCGTTCTCCAACCCGTAAAGGTAGACGACTGATACATGAATAATAACGTTCCACCTTCTGTATCGGCGGTAAATGTTCCACTCTCACCGGAGGGGAACCAGTCTGTGGGAATGTGTTCTATTAGCGGGTGCTCCGGCTTGTATACACTTTGACCTTCTGCATCCGTCACCATCACATAACCGGATTTCCCCAAGGTTACATTACGGGCAGCCTGAGAGACGGACCTTAGTTTAAGATCAATCATAATAACACCCCGCACACGTCCTGACGCTTCATCCGTTATGGAACGTGCAACCGATACAATCTCATCATCCTTGTACCGTACATGTGTCGTGAGATTACGCTCTTTCGGCTGACCCAACACCATGAAGATGCCCGGATTGGCCGAAGCTTTTTGATACCAATTTTCCTGAATCAGGCTCTGTTCCGCTCGGGGATACATCTCGTTGCTAATATAGTCACCACTTGCATTGACGAGAACAATCCCGGCGATTTCAGGATACAATGTTGTGAATCCCTGCAAGGTTTGTTTGATGCCATATAACCGATTTTGCTCCGTTTCGGTAATTGTGTCCATGGTCATCGGTTCGATGCCTGCATCATCATCATTCAACGGCATTTTGTCGTTCATAAAAGCATCAATATTCGGGTCAAATGCAATCAGATAGGTCATATTCTGCAAATTCTCCATTTTGCTGTTCAGAGCTTCATTCACTTTGCCAATCAGTTGCATGGTATGCCCTTCAACCTGTCGCTCAACTACCCGCTCCACCGTCCAGTTCACAAGCAACCCAAGCCCTACGGAAGGTACAATGGCAAATAGCAGAAAAAGCAGCATCAGCTGGTACCGAAGGGGCATATTACGCAAGCGTAAACGCCGAATCCCATTCTTAAAAGTGGAGAGAATTGCTCTCCTGCTCCAAGGCCTTGGACTCTTGAAGTCCTCCTTGTTATTTGGCATAGTAATCATCCACATCCGAGCGTGTCACCACAGAGATCCCTGTGTCCACCATCACGGGAAGCGGTGCATTTTCACCGGATGAGGATGGGGCAGGAACCGTTAACTGGTGATGCAGATGGAACAAATATTGGAGTGACCAATATCCCATATTCCAGGTTCCCTGTGCAATTGTAGCTGAGATCGTACCGTTCTTGATCATATCCAATGTGGCCTTATTTGTATCAAACGAAATAATCTGCAATGGATGTCTGTCCCCGGCAGTTTGAACGGCTTCCCCCGCCCCTGCTCCTCCGGTGGCTTCAGTCACAAAAATACCCGCCAGCTCGGGATGTTCCTTCATCATTCTCTGTGTTTCGTCTCTGGATACCATCGCATCACCGTGTCCGTCTGCAACTTCAACGATCTGCATGGAAGGGTATCTCTCCTTGATCGTATCGCGGAAGCCCTTCGTCCGCTCTTCATGATTTTGTTGCCCAGGCAAGGTTAATACCGCGACCTCTCCCTCACGACCCAGCAGTTCAGCCATTTTATCGGCAGCCATTACACCTGACTTGTAATTATCTGTCCCAAGAAAAGAATAGGCCTGGCTATCAGGTGCATCCGCGTCAAATAATACAACAGGGATATCTGCGTTGATTGCCTTGTTAATCGCTGGAACTAACGATTGAGGATCGATTGCAGATATAGCAATGCCTGCGGGCTTACGAGCGATAGCCTGCTCGATTACCATGGTCTGCTCCTTCGCATCATACCGGGTAGCCCCGCGATATTCTACGGTCACGCCAAGCGCATCCGCGGCATCCTCGAAGCCTTTGAGCGGGCTCTTCCAATACTCCAGCCCGGACTGGAATGTAATCATGATATACGTCTCTCCGATATCGCCGCGCAGCCCACGGTCCTCCCATGAACTGTTTACCTGGCTGGTGTATTCGAATCTCAACACATACAACGCAAATGCTGAGATTAGCAAAATGTAAACAAGCAGCATTTTTTTCATTCCGTTCACTTCCTCAAGTTGTCTGATCACCTTGTACTTCGTTTAAATTGTAAACGCAATCATTCAAAAAGAAAACTCCCCCTTATCTTTTTAAAAGGAAACTTCTGTTGCTAACGGTGTACCTGCTGCAATAATGTACTATATGGTTTCTCCCTCTGGACGTATGATCATGGAACTAAACTACAACCAGAGGAGAGCATCATCATTATGAATCTTGCATCTTTTTTAATCTACTGCATCGTCGTTACATTCACCCCTGGCCCCAGCAATATCGTAATTCTTTCTTCTACACAGATCGTTGGCGCACGAAAAACAATGCGCTATGTCTGGGGAGCTACGTTGGCATTTGGTCTGCTGCTTACCGTTTCAGCTTTTCTTAATCAGCTTCTTGCAGGAGTGTTACCCGGAATTCTGAAGGTGATGCAGATTGTCGGCGGCCTTTACATGGTGTATCTGGCGTACCAGATCTACAAGACGGGTACCACCGAGGATGCACCGAAACAAGTTATCGGATTTTGGAACGGTTTCATCATGCAATTTGTGAACCCAAAGGTGGTCTTGTTTACTTTCACTGTCATTCCAAGTTATGTATTGCCCTTTTATCAAAGTTCATTCTCATCGTTTCTGTTCGTGCTGATAATTACCTTCATTGGTTTTCTGGCCTATTCCAGTTGGGTTGTTTTTGGTACGGTTTTTAAAACGTTGCTAAATCGGCACCAAAAATTACTGAGTATTCTCATGGCACTTTTTTTGTTATACTCAGCCATTATAGTATCCGGATTAATCTAAAGCTTGGGAGGTGTGCTGCATGGAACGGTTTAACTATAAAAAGTCGCAAGACGTGCTGGCACTATCCGCCAGCTTTACTGATTTTGCATACAAAAAACATTGCCATGAAGAGTATGCGGTCGGCGTAACCCTGCGTGGCATTCAACAATACAACCTGGACGGACAATATCAGGCGTCTCACCAAAATGGTGTCATGTTGTTTAACCGTGAACAGTCCCACGATGGAAGTTCCTATGATAAGGCTGGGATTGACTATGTCATGCTGTATTTGAAGCCTGAATTGGTAGAGGAGATTATAGGCAAAAAGGAATTGCGTTTTGGAAGTCCCATCGTCTATGATCCCGAGCTTGCACGTAAGATCCTGATGCTGAACGATGCCGTTCAACTCAGACAGGACGAAGCCGAGTGCAGCGAACGGGTCTTCGATCTCGTTCACCTTCTGGCTCAGAAGGAAATGGACACCAAGCTCTGGTTGCCTCAGGACAACCTGGTCCGCAAAGCCAAGGAAATCATGTTTTGCAGCACCGAAGATGTGCTCAAGCTGGACAACCTGAGTTCCGAATTTGGCATGTCCAAGTTTCAATTTATCCGTGAATTCAAGTCACAAGCGGGTATCTCTCCCTACCAGTTTTTCTTGAACTGCAAAGTAGAGCGTGCCCGTCAGTCCATCGAAATGCAGAAGGACGTCTATGCTGCTGTTGCAGATTGCGGATTTGTTGATCTGACCCATCTGAATCGTCATTTCAAACGGGTATTTGGTGTCACGGCTTATGAATACATGTTGCAGCTGAACTAGTTTCATAAGATCGATAATCTCGACTCCAATTGGATACAGTTTTGACGTCACTCCTGAAAATCCCCGTATAGAACGTCAAAGTTTTCTTAACGCTCTGTACGGGGATTGGCTTCTTTTTCGTCATACAAAACTTATGTTATACAATCCAACTTTCAATTTACATTAGACCTGATCAGATTCTTTTCTTTCGTTTCCATATCCACACGACTGCCAATGCTGCCAATAAAATGATTGCACCGTATAAGATAAGATAGAAAGGCCCATTTCGCCCACCACCATCATTGGTTTCTCCAAAATCTTCTTTACTTATAACATTGCCCGCACCCAGCAATTTCAAATCGTCTCCGGCTTGTTCAATTGGAACATTGCGACTGCACAGATTCGTATGCAGTCTGTTGTCTCGTTCATCCAGACTGGCAAAGATCAGGTAGGACCGATTCTTCTCAAATTCAACTCCGCAGGAGTCAGACCCTCCGTCACTCCCTATGATCTTCATCTTTTTGGCATGAACTCCCTTCCATGCCGTATCTACATCAAAGGTATACTCTCTTAATAAGCCATCATGTTTCGATTGCTGAGACTCGCCTTTTTTCACCACTTCTCCTGTAAATACCGTGGCATAGCTCTTCAATCTCTCTTGAACACCACTCTCCACACAACTGCAAGCATACACTTTCTCTCCGGGAAATAGAGCTAATTCAGATGTAACCAACAGTAAGATCAACATAAACATCACCAAACGTCGTTTCATTCCGACCGCCCCCCTCCTACATTCTCTGCTTGAATAAGCGTTGTTAAGGTTACATATTTTTATTACTGCTATATTTATTGTAAAATTATAGCACAATATAAATATCGTTATGTCCAACATACGCAAGAAGACAACATACGAAATTAACGATCACGGAGGATCTCAACATTTGATGCACAACTGGAAAAAGAACATCTCATTCCCGCTGCTCTTTGCAGCGTTATGCATGATCGCTTTTATAAGCATCGCCCTATCCATCAGCGATAACCAGATTCATCGATTTGATGATACGCTGATCGGCTGGATTCAGGGGTTGGAATCCCCCAGCATGACGCAATTCATGCAGTTTTTCACCTGGATCGGCAGTGAAATGCCTGTAGTTTTCATTACAATCATTTCCATGATTGTGTTATACGTTTGGCTGCGACACAAACGCGAACTACTCTTCCTCGCTTGTGTGCTCGCCGGTTCAACCCTGTTAAATGCATTGCTCAAGCTGGTATTCCAGCGTGCCAGACCTACCATTAACCGGATTATCGAAGTGAGCGGCTATAGCTTTCCCAGTGGGCATTCTATGGCAGCATTTAGCCTGTACGGTGGACTGGCCTTTCTAATCTGGAAACATGTACCCACCGTCACAGGACGTGTTCTGATGATTGTTGCCAGCGCCGTATTTATACTGACCATTGGTATAAGTCGTATCTACTTGGGGGTGCATTATCCAAGTGATATCGTAGGCGGATACTTCTTGAGTGGTTGCTGGCTCTCCACATGCATATGGTTTTATCGGCGGCATTTGGAGCGCATGTCCCAACTGCAAAGCAGAAGACTGGCCTAGGCGGCCCGCTATTGAACTACACAAGAAAATACCCGGCTTTCCTTAACTGAAGGATAACCGGGTATTTTTTATATTCATATATAGTAGTCCTGAATTCGTTCAGGACCACATGGACCGCTTGTCCCATTTAAGGGAACAGGCGGATCTGGTTTTTTTCACACCAATTTATAACTCTTCACCATTGGATTCGATGACTTTTTTGTACCAGTGGAAGCTCTTCTTCGGTGTTCTGCTCAAGTCTCCGTTACCATCATTGTCCTTGTTGACATGAATGAAGCCATAACGCTTCTTCATCTCTCCAGTGGACGCACTAACCAGGTCAATGCATCCCCACATCGTGTAGGCAATCAGATCCACACCATCCGCTACCGCTTCTTTCATCTGTTCAATGTGACCTTTCAGATAATCAATGCGATAGTCATCCTGAATGGAGCCATCTTCCTCAACCACATCGACAGCACCCAGGCCATTCTCAACGACCATCAGTGGAATCTGGTAACGATCATACAGATGATTCAGCGTATATCGCAATCCTTTTGGATCGATCTGCCAACCCCAGTCGGAAGCTTCGAGATATGGATTTTTGATACCGCCCAGCAGATTACCTTCTGCTCTCTCAAGGGACTCGTCCGCACTTTCAACCAAAGACATATAATAACTGAAGGAATAGAAGTCTACGCAGCCTTCACGCAAGGTCTGCTCGTCTCCCGGTTGCATCTCGATCTGGATACCTTCTTCAGCGAAGAAACGTTTGGCGAATCCAGGATATGCTCCACGAACCTGTACATCACCGCAGATCATATTGGAGATTTGGTCTTTCTTCTGTGCAAGCAACATGTCGTCCGGGTTACATGTGTTTGGATAGGTGGTCATGAAAGCGACCATACAGCCGATCTGGAAATCAGGGTTAATCTCATGTCCCAGCTTCACCGCTTTGGCACTCGCAACGAATTGGTGATGTAATGCCTGGAAACGAGTCTGTGGATCATCCACTCCGTCGACCAGTGTCTCTTTACCTTCAAACAGAATACCTGCAGCCATATAAGCACCCATCGGCATCGTCAGACAGTTGATTTCGTTGAACGTCAGCCAGTATTTGACCTGATCCTTGTATCGATTAAAGAGGGTTGTACAATAACGGATATAACAGTCGATGACTTCACGGGAAGCCCAGCCATTATACTTCTGTGTCAGACCGAATGGTGTTTCATAATGGGAGATCGTTACGAGCGGCTCAATATTGTACTTTTTCAACTCGGCAAAAACATTATCGTAGAACTGCAATCCCTCTTCGTTTGGCTCCAGATCGTAACCATTCGGATAGATTCGGGACCAGTTGATGGACATGCGGAACATTTTGAAGCCCATCTCTGCCATCATGGCAATATCTTCTTTGTAATGTCCGTAAAAATCAACCGCCTCATGGCTCGGATAATACGTGCCCTCTTCCAGTACAGGCGTAATCCGGCGTGGAATCGTGTGGGTTCCTCCTGTCATCATGTCAGACGTGCTTGGCCCCTTGCCACCTTGGTTCCATCCACCTTCGAATTGATTGGCAGCCGTTGCGCCACCCCAGTAAAATCCTTCTTTCATTGTCATGACCAGTTCCTCCTTCATATCTCAACAAGACTATGTAACCAGTGTACCACCCATACCCTGACACCTATTGTCATGGTATAATCAGAGCATGGAAAATAACCGATTATTTCGAATGTTGCTTTTGTTATTGGAGAAAAAGAAAGCCACTGCACCAGAACTCGCCCGTATGTTCGAGATTTCTGTACGTACGGTGTACCGCGATATCGATCGGCTAAGCGCTGCGGGCATCCCCGTCTATACCACGACCGGAAAGCATGGCGGTATTCATCTGATGGACAACTATGTCATGGACAAGTCCCTGCTGTCGGAAGAAGACCAGAATGAAATTTTGATGGGACTATACAGCATCAGTGCGATCCCACACCTTAATAGTGCTCATATGCTGCAACGGCTGACCGCTCTGTTTGATCACAAGCTGGATTGGATCGAATTCAATTTCTCACCATGGGGCAGCATCCCTCTGCAGGAGAGAGAACTGTTCAATCAGGTGAAACAAGCCATATTAACGAATCAACTGATTACGTTTCATTATGTTAATTCGGATGGAGAGAAGAGCATTCCAACGGTGGAGCCACAGAAACTTATATTCAAAAACAGTACATGGTACTTCAAAGGATATATCCATGATGACCCTGACCGGAGAGAATTCGAGACATTTAAGATGAAACGGATCACCCAGTTGACTTTTCTGGCGAGAAAACACGATCACTCTGTTACTGCCGGATCAAACGACCCTGAATCAGAAGTAGCTCCTGTCCTGACTCCTCTGACACTCTCGTTCTCCAGCAATATTGCATACCGAGTGTATGATTTTTTCGAACCTTCCCTCATTAAAAAAGAGCCTGATGGCAGGCTCCGTGTGTCTCTCGAATTAAATGTAGGGGAATGGCTCTACTCCTTCCTGCTGTCGTTTGGTTCCGAGCTGACCGTAATCGAGCCTGTTCATGTTGGACAGGAATTGCTCAGACGTCATATCCAAGCCGTTGAACATTTGCAGAACGTCATGAACAAACTTCCCAACAATGAATGATATAATATAGGCCTATACAACTTTTGATCACAGCTGACTCTCCGTCATCCACCTGACCGAAGGAGGTTTATCCATGCAAGACATTAGACGCAACAATGTGGAACGTTTCAAAGGTTTTGGTACGTTATACGATCAGAACCGACCAGCTGCTCCCACTGAAGTGGTGGATATTCTAACGACATATCTTGGCAGCACACCGCGCATGGTCGCAGATGTTGGCTGTGGCACCGGTTTATCTTCGTGGATCTGGCTTAATGAGGCAGAACGTATCATCGGCTTCGAACCCAGCGATGACATGAGGTCTGTAGCAGAATCCAAGTGGGAATCTGCCGGGAAGCCGGATAACTTGCGGTTTGTGTCCGGCTTGTCTCACGACCTCGGACTACCAGATGGCAGTGTGGATGTGCTGACCTGCTCGCAATCGTTTCACTGGATGGAGCCGCAACCCACACTACGCGAGTTTGCACGTGTACTTCGTACAGGCGGCATATTTGCAGCCTACGATTGCGACTGGCCGCCAATGTTAGACTGGCAGTTAGAACAAGCCTATCTGCAGCTGAATAAGGAAGCAGATCAACGAGCAGCCAGTCTGGCTCCCCAGGATAGTCACGCACACAAATGGAGCAAGGATGGGCATTTGCAGCAGATTCAGCAGTCCGGGCTGTTCCGATATGTCCGAGAAATCGTGTTTCATCACCACGAGACATTTACTGCTGATCGATACGTCAATCTCGCCCTGAGCCAAGGCGGCCTGCAAACGGCGTTGAAGCTCGGAGCGGATGATCTATTAACAGCTGCTGACGAGTTCAGAGCACTGGCTAATCGTGTATTTGACGGAGAATCCAGAAAAGTACTCTTTTCTTATCGCATGCGCCTTGGTATTGTTTGAAAACAGTCCGTTGCTTGCATCTCTCCTACCTACCAAATACAATAAGGAGGTCGTACACGTCATAACCATGACCTGCACGACCTTCTTTTGTCTATATCCTCAGGAAGAGAATAAGTCACTTAATTGTCGCTCCTGTACATTCAATGCCAACACCAATTTTGTCGGGTCTTGTCTTGAATAAATGACGTTAATGATATGGCCTTGCTGCACCTGTGGCAGCGCAGATGACAAAATTTCTTTTTGCGTTGTCACATTGAAGGTTTCACCGTTCGTTTTCGTTATGCTGAGTTTGAGCTGAAGCTTGATCTTATTACTGCCTCCACTCCCAAGTGGAGTGACATCAAGGATCTTGGCCATCGCTTTTTCGCCTGTTCTTGCAATATCCATCATCTCAGGGGATACCCCTTGTTGTACCATCTTTTCATCCAACAATTGCTGCATATCCTCCTGTGATAACTGTCCTTTCATATCAAGCCCTACTTTGCGTTCATCCTTCACAGAGACCACTAACGGAATGAAGCTGCCCGGCTGAAACTGTGCCATGGATGTCAGGGGAATAACGGTTTTCATGTCCGTATCGTATTTCTCGCGCCCCTTACGCGACACCGTTAGACCCAATCGAACCTCCGGCTGTTCGTTTATATACGTGCCAGTCTGTTGTATGCTCTTAATGACACCCACTGCCGGTAAACCTGTCTTGACTCGACCTACGCCAAAAATATTACTCAAAATCGCAGGAACAAAGATCAACCCGAACCCCGCAAAGATCGCCGGTTTATACCACCAGGCTTGCATGATGATAAACGGATCATCCCACATCTTCTGTGCCAGAAATGGGGAGAACCCCACTCCAAACACAGTTAATACGCCAATGAATCTCAGGAAACCTACCATATGGCCCACCCTCTCTTAATCCTTCTCTTCATATCTCTATCCAAACCTCTAACGATATGTCAGTAATCAGTTGTTATACGTATTGTATAAATGGAGTACACTGTCCTCCAAGCAAAAACCTTCTAGATGGAAACCAGTCCCATATAGATCAGTTCGGACGGATTCGCTGGATTCTGACCTAATCCCACTCGATCGCCTACTCGTGGAATCTGCATTTTGGATACCAGTGTCTCCAATGTACGCTGATACTGGTTGCCATTCGTTTCTGTCACATCCAATACAAGCACGACAATCGGATCAAAGTTGATCAGTTTCCCCGTATCAGTGATCGTAACCACCGTTGCTGTTGCCGTTAACGGAAGCGAACCACTTGCCGCCAACTGTGCCTGCTTTGCCGAATCCAGACTTTGGTTGATGGCCTCCCGATGTTCCTTGGATACGAAACCTTTCATCATCATGCCAGTGAGTCCTTTATTCATCATTTTATCCGCTTTAGCAATTGCATCTTCCTGTTTGTTCTTTTTACCGAACCATCCCATAGTAAACACCTCATTGTTTTTATTTATGATTATAGTTAAATTATATACACCGTGACTTGTCCTTGAATACCCTTCTGGCGGCATACAAAAAAAACGAAAAATCCGGCAATTGAATTACGGGATGATCGTTTCTTTGGTAAGGATTCAAGCCAATTTCGCAAAAAAAGATCTCTTTATCCGATCTTCATTTCACGATTGACTGCTATATTTTGTGCCTAAACGTGTTCTGTTAGATATGACTTAGTCACTCATCTACCATCGGATCAAACAAAAAAGGAGCAACCTACACTCATTCCATCACACTCTCTTTACTTCATTATCGTTCGGTATTAATTCATACAGGGTACGAACATCACAACCGATAGAATCGGCGATCGATATGGCAATTTTGAGTGGCATCACTCTTTTGTTTTCAATAAAGTCGTAAACTCGTTCCGGTTTAAAAAGTAAGTCTTTTGCCAACCATTCCGCTGACTTTCCGGATTCCATCAATCGTTCATTCAGTAAGCAACGTCCTAGTTCAAATTTCAAGAAGTGATCCTCCCGCATATGATGATATTTAACTTTAAGCGTGGTCCATTGCAAGCATGAATATACTTCATAAAGCGAGCCGTAACGATGAACCGCCAAGAAAAGGTGCAGAAGTGGCCGATCATAATGATCAGCTTCTTCCTAGTTTTTATCGGGCTAACGTTTCCCGTTATGCAAGTATTGCGCTACACTTCCACCCAGATCGATTAGATCCGACCATGAAAAGTATTGCTGAAGCACTACTTGAGCAGAGAATAAAGTCAGCCACGTTTTGGATCATATTTCCTTGCTTGTTGCCGCCCCATCATTTAAGGGCACCCATCCAGGCCGATCCTCACTCTATTTTTTGCGTAACAAATATACCAGCTTCCGATAATACATGGCTGCTTCCTTGTATTTGCGCTGATCCTCGGATACTACGGCCATCCCCTCATATAACGGTTCAAGTCGCATGACATGCTGTGCGGATTCAAAATAAGGCAGACACGCAAGCGCCTGCTCCATGAAAACTTCGCGTTCTCCATGCGCAAGAGCCAGATGGCTCTGGTAGAAGGTTGCGCTCATCTGCTGGTCCTGTGTTATTGCACATTTCAAGAGTTGATCTACACTCTGCGCGAGCACGCCCCAGTTCTTCCGTGCCAGAGCTACTTCGCATCGATATACACCGATGAGCGGCTGCATCGCGAGCTGAGTTTCTTCCGTTTCCTGCTGCAATAACGATTCAAATCGTTCAATCTCTGCCTGTGCCTGATCCAGTTCACCTGTCATCGTCAGCATGACAATCCGATTGTTGGCAATCGCCGTCACCAGATCTCCCTGATTGCCCGCATACACGAGGTTTGCCTCCGCCATTGTCAATGCAGAGAGTGCCTCCTGAACCAGCCCCATCGCAAAACAATAGCCACTATATGCCACATATAACCCAGACAACCGATGGAACATCCGCTGATCATAGACATGACGCATTGTAAGCTCGAATACCTGTTTTGCCTCTTCATACTGTTTGACCTGAATGTAGGCTTCCATCTTGATATTTTGCACAGACAACCAGAATTCACTGCCAGGAAGCGCCAGCTCACTGAGCCTGGTTGCATGAGTTAATACATCCACAAAAGCCATTTTGGAGCGATAATATTGTATTTTATAGAATAAAAGTGCCTTGACTAACGGACGTGGCAGATCAATATCGTCTGGACGACCGTATTTCTCCAGGTAAAAATTGAGGTAGGACGTATGTATATACTCATGAGCCGTTGCATCGTTTAATTGTTGATAATAGACCGCCTTCATCAAGGCCGTTGTCAACTCTACGGTCAACGTGTCATCCCGATCTGCCAGAGCATGCACCGTATCTTCGGATATCGCTGACGCTGGAACAGACATTTGTTCGAAGATGGCCTCTGCCCGTTCGAGTGTTTCCTCGTCCTGTGCCGCAGCTTTTAGAATATAGGAAGGGGATACCCCAAGACGCCCGGCGATGGCTTCTGCCAAGTCCTCAGGTAGCGGATAACGATCCGCCAGGATATTGGCAAAGTGGGCCTGCGTGACCAGACCTTCCACAAGGTCTTTACGGGAGATTTGTTTTCTTTTGCTTAGCAGTTCAATGCGTTCCTTCAGCATGGTATCCCTATCCTTTCTATCCTAACAAGCGAGTACATTCTATTCACATCATCGCAAAATTAGAGATATAACGCCACCCTTCCGGCGAAATCAAACGAAACGGTTTCCGTTTCCGAGGTAATTGTTTTACAATAAGAAAGTATGTGTAAGAGCATTTTATCGAAATGCTGAAACATGAGCTGAATATGAAAGGATGCAAATAAATGATTATTAAACCAAGAACACGTGGTTTTATTTGTACCACTTCCCATCCTGTAGGTTGCGCTGCGCAAGTGCAGGAACAAATTGATTATGTGAAATCCCAGCCTGAGCTGAAAGGACCGCGTAATGTACTCGTGATCGGTGCTTCCACCGGATACGGTCTGGCGTCACGCGTCGTTTCTGCTTTTGGAGCGGGAGCGAATACAGTCGGCATTTACCGTCCGAGCAGTTCTACAGAAAAACGTACGGCGTCAGCAGGTTGGTACAACTCCGCTGCATTCGAAAAAGCCGCTGAGGAAGCAGGCCTGAAATCGTACAGCATTACAGGTGATGCATTCGCAAACGAAACACGAGACAAAGCCGTTGAACTGATTCGCAGTGAACTCGGTCAAGTGGATCTGGTCGTATACAGCGTAGCCTCCGCACGCCGTACCGATCCGAACACAGGTGAAGTATTCAACTCTGTGCTGAAGCCTATCGGACAATCCTACACGAACAAAACGGTAAACTTCCACACAGGCGAAATCAGCTCTGTTACTCTTGAGCCGGCAACCGAAGAGGAAATTCGTCAGACGGTAACCGTTATGGGTGGAGACGATTGGGAACTATGGATGGATGCCCTGCAACAAGGCGGCGTGCTTGCTGACGATGCAACAACAATCGCTTTTTCCTACATCGGTCCTGAACTTACGCATGCCATTTATCGTGATGGTTCCATCGGTCAAGCCAAGAATCATCTGGAAGCGACTGCACATAAGCTGAATGATCGTCTGAGTGCCAAAGGTGGACGTGCGTACGTAACTGTAGCCAAAGCGCTGGTGACTCAATCCAGTTCGGCAATTCCAGTGGTGCCATTGTATATCTCAGCATTGTACAAAGTCATGAAAGAAAAAGGCTTGCACGAAGGCTGCATCGAGCAATTGCAACGTTTGTTCGCTGATCGCCTGTATGCGGGGGGAGAAGTTCCAACCGATGCTGAAGGTCGCATTCGCATTGACGATTGGGAGATGAGAGCTGACGTTCAGGAAGAAGTGGCGAAGCTCTGGAATGAGTTGACCACAGAAAACATCTACGATCTGTCCGATCTGGAAGGTTACCGTCGCGAATTCTTCCAGCTGTTTGGTTTTGAAACCGATGGTGTGGATTATGAAGCAGATGTTGATCCAAACGTTGAAGTGCCTCATCTGGTGAACTAAAGAAGTTTTTGCGTGGACGTGAGCTTAGGTTTTCGTTTTCGTTAACACTTCTGATGTAATTCTAGAGATGTGATTTAAAAATCAAATGAAGAAGGAGGGCCCTCTGGCTCCTCCTTTTTTGTCCCTTTTAGATCCTTTCCCCCTCAACAATTCCAATTTTCCGTATCCATACATTCTTTCGTATATCCCCTAATCAAATCGATTTAAGCAGCTTTTTCAGCTCTTTTGGTACCGTCTTCTCGATAGTAATGGAACGTGCTCCATGCATGGACGCAAAGAATTGAAGTCCCTCCCGAAAATCCGCCATCCATTCCTCCACAGGTGGAACAGTCTCTTCCATAGATAACAAACGAACGGTAAGTACTCCAGTTTTGCGATCAAGTCGTGGGTCCATACGCCCAATCAACCGATCACCGTGAAGAATAGGCATGGCATAATAACCGTAGGTTCTTTTCACCTCTGGGGTATAAATCTCCCATTTATAATGAAAATCGAATAAATCAACAATACGTTCTCTTCTCCATAACAGATTGTCCAGCGGCGGCAAGAAACGGACCGGGCCTGACGGATCATAGTGCGGCTCTTCCCTTTCCATGTGCAGCAGCAATTCCTCATCTTCAGCACGAATATAATAAGGCGTGGCCACGTCCTCCACCTTAAGCGGGATCATTAGCCCATCTGACACACGGGCAGCAATATCGGCGCGTCGTTCAGCCGCTGTAGATTTCAGCCAACCGAGACGGGGATCACGGGCATCTACGACACGATACGCATAAATGTATTTATCCAGCAGAGCCTGTCTCTGGGCCAACACATCCATGTCTTCTTTCATCGGAAGTCCCTGTTGCTGCAATCCGGATTCGGTGATATGGAAATAACGTTCATTCCCCTGCCTCGCCACCACACGAATTACAGCGGAGTCTAACAGTAAATTCAGAGCAAGTGTCGTATCCTTGGTCTTCGGCACATCTGCACTGTCCCAATAACCACTAACCCGCTCAACAGCACGAAAGGCTCTTGAAGGTAAAGGTCCTTCTTCCTTCAAACGCTGTAACACATGCTGCACTGTTTTCTCTAAACCTTGCAAGGACGGAGCCAGACGCTCCCTTAATCGAGCACGCACAGGTTCAAAGAGAGCATAGTCTTCCATTGGAATGACACAGGCAGCATTTGCAAAATATTCAAACACCTTGTGATCACTCAGCAACGTATTTAAGCTGTCAGCAGTATAACCAGGGTCACGGGCTCCCAGCACCAAATGCTGGTTTCCAGTTACAGCAGCCACAGGATCAATCTGCACGCAACCAAGGGAGCGAATCAAACTCAAAACTTGGCTGGGTCCCGAAGGTAAGGAAACGGCGGGCCAACGTCCCAGTAAAGCTTGCGTTTGAAGCAAAAAACGCCGAACGATTTTTTTATTCATGTGCAGCGCTGTTGTCATATGTATAGGTTCTTCCCTTCATTTGTATATACAAGGATTAATAGTCCAATTCATAACGATACATTGATTTTAACAGTCCACATCATTACTTTCCAACCAAAGAAAGAATTCTATCGTCTTACTTATCCAGCAATCCGTACCTTATAGACAAAATAAAAAGAAGCACTACCATCCTGGATGATCTGCTTCTTGTGTTTGACCTTTTGCAATTTTTCCTGCTTCGTAGGCATGAGCCGTACATGCTGGGATAACGCACCATAATCTCCGTTAACTCTTCGGCTCTGTTCCGAGCACCATTGACCTGACCGCTCTGCTTTACGTAATGCTTTTTGTGTTTGTGTACGTGCCATAATGGATCACACTCTCCTTTGGTTGATATACACTCAATATATCATGTGCAGCTATGCAAGTGAAGGTGAAGCTTTTTTGTTGAAGAGGATAAGTAAACCATGTCATCCAAATTATAATTATTTAAGCTATGGCAAAGGGAAACTGCAACGTAAATTGCCCATTTTCCTCAAGAAGAGTGAATAAAACCTGTTGCAATATAATTAATACAAAAGTTCTTGAAATCAAAAAAGGCCGCTATTAATAGCGGCCTTTTTTGATCTTTCATCTTCTTTATTGTTCAACTTTAAACCATGGACCTGCATTTTGTATGACACCCCATAGTTTCGCTGGCAACACAAGATCTCTAACGTTAGATGATTTAATCACGTTTTGGATTTCCGCCTCCCTTCCTTGTTGAACTTTTTCAACCCACTCTGGATCGGAGATTAATACACGTCCAATTACCGCTAAAGAGAGTCCTTTCTCCATGCTTTCAGAGACATCCTCTGGGCTTTCCAAGGAACCCGCTGCAATTACAAAAATCCGATTGTTGGCATGTTCAACAATCAGCTCAAGATACGTTTTTTTGTTATCTTGGTTATATTTTGGTTTTGATGTAAGGGCTTGTACCAAGGAACCATGAACATAATCAACATTTTCTTCAATCAGTTTATCAATCAGTGCGTAAGTATCTTTCATTCTAAGGGCATCTTGTTGATGTTCCTCTGGGGAAATGCGGTAACCTAAAATAAATGGTTTTGTCGAATATCTCTCAATAGCTTTTTTCACCTCTCGAATAACAGCTATTGGAAAACTCAGACGTTTTTCCAGTGATCCCCCCCATTGGTCTTGACGTTTGTTGAAGAATGGAGATAAAAAGCTTTGAAGTAAAAAACCGTGGGCTCCATGGAGTTCAACACCGTCAAAACCAGCTTCAATTGCACGTCTTGTAGCTTCACCGAACGCATGTATAATTTCCAGAATTTCTTCATGCTTGAGTTCTCTAGGGGATACTGCTTCAGTCAGAGCAACACCGCTCGGACTTACCACGTCACCATTAGGAACTAATTCAGCAATCGCTTTATCTCCAGCATGGAACAATTGAAGAATTGCTGGAGCTCCTCCACTCTTAGCAGCATCTGCCAATTTTTTTAGACTAGGGATAAATGAATCATTATATGCGGCGAATTCATGTGTAAATCCAATCCCATTGGGTAGGACATGAGTACAGCCCGTGATAACTAAACCTACACCATTCACTCTTTTTTTATAATATGCAACTTCCTCATCGGAAATCGTGTAATCATCATTACTTGACCATGTCGTCATCGGAGACATAACCACTCTATTCTTTAAGGTAATCCCTTTATTGAATATAAAGGGTTCAAACAAGTTATTAAATTTACTCATTGTACGTTCTCCTTTGTATTTTGATTTCTAAGTACTTATTTATGGAACAGATGAAGGTAACCCTATCTCATCCAGCCCAACCACAAGTTCTACTCAAGAATATCAGGTTAACCTAAGGGGAAGTAAAGCAGGGATTTGATACGTAATTTAAAAGGATTTACTTTTAATAATTTTCTATTTTGATAAAATAACAGTTACAGTAACTGTAACTATGGAGGCGATCAGATGTTTTTTTCAATGAAATATGTGGTGGAGAATTATAATATAACTGCAAAGACACTTCGATTTTATGAAGAGCAAGGGATATTACCGAATATTTCACGCGACGAAAAAGGGAATAGAGTTTATACCGAACAACAAATCGATTGGATTTCTTTTATTCTTTGTCTCAAAGAAACAGGGATGCCACTTTCTAAAATTAAAGACTACAAGGAATCTTATGAGATGGGGAACTCCACCTATTTAGAAAGAGAGGAAATGTTAAAGAAACATAAAATTGAATTACAAAAGAAAATCGAAGAAAGTTTGAAACATATGGAAGAAATAAATTATAAATTAGCTATGTATGAACTTCAAAAAGATGAGGTTAGGAAAAATCCTAACCACAATTTTAAATGTCACGGTCTTGAGGTGAACATTGTCGATACCAGGGGTGGGTGAATCAAATATTCGGAATGCTACAACCAACAGATGAACAAACGGAGCTCTAAATATCTATCCAGAAAAATAACCAGTCGCCTATATTTACCTAGCGATTGGTTATAATTGTTTTAAAATCTGCATCTGTCGCATCATCCATTTTTTTGAGGGAGCCTCCACGGTTTAAAACGTTAATCCTGACTACATTACTACTTTCGATATTTAAAAATCTACATTAAAGCACAGTAGCACAATGCAACCTAGCGGGATTGCCGCTTTCGCCGGGACTGCCACGTCTCGATTGGTTCGTGATCATCTTCTTCGATCAGTTCCAATGCTTCTTCCACTCTTCTGGCTTTGAATAACAGGATTAATTCCATCAGGTCTTCCCGGTCTAGCAGTTTCACTCCATTAACCGCTGCAAGCGTCCGACAGGCTTCGGTGTAACGAGCGGACGTTAATACAATTGACCGGTCGGCTTCATAATAACGCATGGATGTATATATCTCCTGCACTGCACTCAATCCTACGGGATGGTTCGCACCATATCGCTTTGCTTGTATCACACTTCGTCTGCCGAGTCTATCAACAAACACCAGATCTGCCCCAAAATCCCGGCTGCTCGTTGTCTTATGCACCTCATCGTACCCGAGCTCTTCGAATAAATGATAGAGATATAATTCAAATTCCGAACCATCCTCCATCTTGTCGATGTCCTTTATTGTGATCTTACGAGGATTGGCTTCACTTCGGATCCGCTGCCCGCGCCCGATAACTCGCCGAATAATCCAGGCCAGCAGCAACAATATGATGATACATCCAATGACCCATAGGGTCACATTTTCACTCCAGTTCATAGCTATTCTCCTTGTTTCATTTCCTATGTTCTATCCAACGTCTTACGCTGATATGGCTTGTCACCGCACTAAATATATCAGACTTCCACCTTCATCGAAAGAAAATGAATTCCCTGTAACCGTTAGACTTCCCCAAACATGGTTATTTCGATAAACCAATGATAAAAGGTTACAGTTCGTTCGGTTGAATTCAGCTTGACTTTAATGGTAAAATTCAACAATCGGTTCTATTTGAACCGAAGAAGAAAGGTGGTTTATCACTTGCATACATTGACCAAACACAAGTCCAAAACATGGGCTGCCCTCATTCTCAGCGGCATGCTCCTCTTCACCATGAATACAACAGGTTACGCCGCTGCTTCAACCGAATCCATGCCCAAACCGGCGTGGACGTCATCTTCCCTGATGTTATCTGAGGCTAATACAGAGAAAGATGTCCTGATCAAGGGAATCCATGCCGTGCCATCCAAAAATCTTGTATATGTACATGCCTCCCAGCCCGTGACCAAAACAAGCAGCAAAACAACACTCGACTGGCAACTGGACTCTCTCCAAGCATTCGATGTTACAACTGGACAATTGAAGTGGAATACGATATTCCATGAGAAAAGTGGTCCTTATACCACTTACTCCGATTCGGTATATGCCAGCAACGGTACAGCTTATGTGTATATGGAATATTCGGACAAAACCAAAAAATTGTACTCATTCAATACATCCGGTAAAACCAACTGGATCAAAACGGTGAATTCACCTGCAAGCATATCCCTATTGGATAACGATACGCTGATGGTTGCTTCAAGTCAGGGCGTACAATCGAATGGTTCGGTTCGCTCCGCCATCTCGTTATATGACAAAAAGGGCACGCTGATTACCGAAAAGACCATCAACGGCAACGTGCTTAAGGCTGATCATGGTCGAATTGTAGTGGATGCCAGTAAACAAACCAAGGTAGGCAACTTCTGGCAGCAAGCTGCGAATCCCAAAGTGGAGATCTATGATCGTACGTTGAATCGTCTGTCCTTTTACCAATTCCCAGCCAATGCGAATACATTAGGGGATGGAGGCGGTGAATCACTGGCCATTCTCGACGATGGATCCATCATTATGCGTGCCAATTTTGAGAAAACCGGTAACAGACTGATGGGCTTTGGCATCGATGGCAAGCTTGCTTGGGGACGTGCCATTGCTGGTGATGCCTACATTCAGACAGCTGGCAACGGTTATACAGTCTTTACAGGGCAGAAGCTGGAACTGTACACGATGAAAGGCAAAGTGACTGAGCGTACGTTCAAGGACGCACAGCCTGCATTGATGCATGTCGACCAGACACAGGATGGTCAGTATCAGCTTGATTTTGCCAAAACAGGATACATTCTTGATCCACTGACGCTGGAAGACGTGCATATCTACACTACCAGTGCCTCGGTTCCTTCATTAGAAGGTGTTTCAACCTATGTGGATGATGTCATCTATTCCATGAACGATGAGACATTGTCCAAGTATGTATTAAAGGCTGCTGCAAAATAATGAACAGAGCGCTTCTGTATGACCGTCTAAACGGTTGACAGGGCGCTCTTTTATTTCAAATTCGCCTGGCTCCCCTTACTTGTCATTTCTTCTCATCCTGTTATACTAGTAACGTTCTCTTGCTTCACCCTAATCTTGATAGGCAAAAGGAGCTTAACCTTCCTATGATTATTCAGTTCATTCGATATAGATAACTTGGGGCATAGCCATAAACCTCTTTTTTTGAATTTCGTGCAGAGGTTTATTTGTTATGCCCTTTTCTTCAGTTATCCAAATCTGAATGAATGGGGTGTTATTCCATGTCAGTCCATCGCAGAGAACGTAGCGCTGCGCTTATTAATCCATACATCCATATGTTGAACTGTCCCATCTGTCATAGCCCTATGGCAACCATTAACTCAGGGAGCATTCAATGTGTGTCCAGGCATAGCTTTGATTTTGCAAGACAAGGCTATATCAATTTCATGACACGTTTTTTCAAGGGCAACTATGACAAACGTTTATTTACTGCCAAAAGGAATATCTTATCGGAAACCGGTATTTATGCTCCTTTGACCGAAGTACTACGCAGGTGGATCTCACGTTATTCGGTTGACATCAGCTATCCCGTGCATATTCTGGATGCAGGCACAGGAGAGGGAACATTTCTGCAGCAGATTACGCAGAATACTCCAGCCGTTGGCTGGGGCATCGACATTGCCAAAGAAGGCATTGCCATGGCTTCCTCTGCCTACAACCAGCAAATTTGGTTTGTCGGCGATCTGGCATGCAGTCCGTTTGCAGAAGGTCAGCTGGACATCATCCTGAATATATTTTCTCCTTCCAACTATGAAGAGTTTGGACGAATTCTGAAGGATGGGGGATGGATCATCAAAGTCATCCCCCGTGAACGATATTTAATTGAACTAAGAGAAATGCTGTTCCTGAATCGACCTGATCGAGCAGACGCCCGGGAACTTACGCTGGACCGATTCCGCAAACATCATCATCTCATCGCCAGCATTCCGCTGACCTACACGCTCCCCGTCACCGCAAACATGCTGGATTCACTCGTTCATATGACACCACTTTCCTGGCATCGGTCGGGATCATCCCTGGTGAGCATTCAAACTTCCTTGTCGAAGATTACCATTGACGTAGAAATATTGGTGGGAACAATCAGATAACCGTTATGGCTGATTTCAGCCTCCATACAGCCAAAAAGCCGGGCGAGTTCCAACTGGAACTCGCCCGGCTTTTCATGTGATCTGATGCATTATTTCCAATTCTCGTCTATAAATTCGTCCCGTCCGGATAACGCACGGTCTTCCTTATAATGTTTCTCGTTTTTCTTGTGGTAATCCTGATGATAGTCTTCAGCCGGATAGAACACGACGGCATCCCGAATTTCCGTAACAATCGGTTGAGTGAATCGTCCGCTGGCTGCCAGTTCCTGTTTGGACTGTTCAGCAAGCTCACGTTGACGTTCATTATGCACAAAGATTGCCGTACGGTACTGTGTCCCCCGATCCTGGAACTGACCTCCGTCATCCGTGGGATCAATCTGCGGCCAGTATAGCTCCAGCAGTCGTTCATAAGGGAATACATCTGGATCAAATGTAATCTCAACCACTTCGACATGACCGGTCTCCCCGGTTTTGACCTGCTCATATGTTGGATTCTCGACGTGACCGCCGGCATAACCCGATATAATGCCATGAATGCCCGGTTGTTCTTCAAACGGTGTAACCATACACCAGAAACATCCGCCGGCGAATGTAGCTTTTTCCATTCCGTTCATCCCCTCTTATCTAAACTACCTTCTACACTTACCACTCCGATGACAGAACAACCTTCTGATCGCTGTTATCCCCAGATTTTTTATATTTGGCTTTACAAGGAGAAAATCTGGTGATAAAGGCGAGTGTATGCTTTCGAAGCAGCTTTCTTGCAGAAAGCTTTTAGCTCCGCTTCTTCAGGTTATTTCTGTCCTCTACGTTCTCGTGTAAATGTTTAGTCCAATTTATATAGATAGCTATTACGCATATCTTTATATATTTTAAAACAACAAGAGGTTGATTGAAAGCCATGGTTATGGCTCTCAATCAACCTCTTCATTGGTAATACATTTAGCTGACAACTAATTCAAGAAATTATCTTGATTAAGTTACCCGCGACTACGTCCCATCGAACGGAAGATCAAGCTTACGATGGCTACAAGAACGATCGCACCAATCAATGCAGGTACAATGTAGAATCCGCCCATCTCAGGACCCATATCGCCCAAGATTACTCCACCTAACCATCCACCGATGAAACCAGCAATGATGTTACCAATAACACCACCTGGAATGTCACGACCAACGATCAAACCTGCCAACCAACCAATGATACCACCGATAATTAATGACCATAACCAACCCATATCATTCACCTCTAATTAAAGTTTTTGTTGTTGTCTGTCTACTATTAACCGCTACAGAAGCATTTAAACAATTGGCATAAATTTTTTTTGCATATTACCTTTTGTCCCATGCATCTTCCTCTGCAAAACAAGCCTTAGTCAGGTATGAAACAGATCGCGTTACTTTCCGGCATCTCACCAGCTCAGGGCTGCGTTATGTACCTCCCGAAAGTCATTGTATGTTAGAGCAGACAAGGTTAGTATCACCAATTGAGGTAGGATTATTTATAAAATTGCATCATATTATAGGATGGATGGGTTAGATCTGATCAATAAAAGCCTGCACGGCCCTTACCTGGCTGTGCCAGCCAAGTATGTTTGTGGCTCTTATCCAGCTCGCCACGTATCGACTGAATGACTTTCACAATGTCTGTCTGTCCATTCTGATGCCATTCCAGCGCAGCGCTCACATACAACTCACCTAGCTGTGCAAGAGAAAACGTGTCGGTCAAACGAGCTGCTTCTATCGTGCCTTCTTCACCCGCGAATACGGTGAAGCCTCGTTGGCGCAAGTATTGCAAGCGGAGCGCTTCATCTGGCAACGGAATTTCGTAAGCCCGGTCAAACCGTCCAGCACGGTTCATGAGGCCAGGGTCTATTTTCTCAGGATAATTCGTTGTCCCAATCAGGAAAATGCCTTCTTTGGACGTAGCTCCATCCAGTGTATTCAGAAAAAAGGAACGGACTTCATCCGGCATCGAATCGATGTCCTCAATGATCAGTACCATCGGTGCCAACCGCTTGGCAGCCTCGAACACTTCACGCACCGATTCACTGTTGGTATACTCCGTAATCTGCCAATACGCAGCCGGTCCCGGAATACTTCCCGCAATGGATTTTACCAACGTGGTCTTACCATTCCCCGGATGCCCATACAATAAAATGCCCCGTTTGTACGGGATATCATAATCTCTGTAAAAAGAACGATCCGCTTCAAAAAACTGATCCAGTGAGCGGAAAATATCCTGCTTGATCTGTGCCGAGAGAACAACATCCTCTCGTCCCACGGAGCGAGTGATCGATTCCACATGGCGATCGCTGCCATTCCGGGCATCGGTGTAGACCGTCACTTTTTTCATATTTTGCTGACGTTCCCGTTCCCGGACACTTCCCAGAAATTGCTTCATCTCCTCATCACCGACGGCAAAGACAAAGTCTTCGCTATAGATCCCGTTCTCTCGGAAAAACGGAACCCGCACAAGTGCTACGCCCCATTTCGGATAAGCAAATACGTTATTGCGAATGGAGTAATGCACACCATAAGTGGGTATATCTCCATCATCGTCGTAGTGCAACGTCTGAAGCTCCAAATCCTCGAATATACGGGCTACCAATTCCACTTCGTCACTGCCATTTTGCAGGTCTTCCCGGAGTAACTCCCAATATTCATTGTTCGGGTCAGAACTGGCATACAGCTTGTACTCAACTCCATAGCGCTTATGGAGCGCCTCACTGATTCCACGAATCAGCCTTGAATAGATGGCGTACCCTTCCACTCGAATTCGGGTATCATGTTGTTCGTCATAGGTATAGATCGCCTGGGTTGGATCTGTTTGTTTTTCGTTTATTGTCATTATTTCGCTCCCTTTACCGCTACAAGCGGTTTGCATTTGGCTACAACTTGAGCCAGGCCTGCGCCGGTAACACTGTCTATAATTTCATCTACATTTTTATAAGCCTGAGGTGATTCATCAATAATGGATTCAAGTGAGCGTTGGTTTACCACGATCTCATCTTCTGTACCCACACCCAGTGCCGTAGCAAAATCTTCCACGCTAATCAATCGTTTTGTTGCCGTCCGTGAACGGATGCGACCCGCACCGTGACATATTGAATAATAATTATCAGCACCCTGCGGCTGACCGACCATGATATATGAAGCAGTTCCCATGGAACCGGGAATAAGCGCCGGATGCCCTGTTGTCAGATAAGGCTTTGGATTGTCCGGGTGACCTGTCGGCAACGCACGTGTCGCCCCTTTGCGATGTACAAAAACGGAACCTTGGTCTGCATGGGATTCCTCCCAGGCATAGTTGTGCATCAGATCGTATAACGTACGGAATTCACATTTGGAGCCAAACACATCCCGGAATGCTTCGCGAATAGCATACGCAATCAGGTGCCGATTGACAACAGCGTAATTCAATGCAGAATACATCATGTTCACATAATGACGACCTTCCGCATGCTCCAGTGGAGCAAATACCAGTCTGGGATCGGATGTACCCAGGTTAAGCCGCTGCATGACTTTGGCAATCGCTGACGAGCTCGTCTGACTTACATAACCACCCCATGCACGAGAGCCGGAATGAATCATGACCACGATCTGTCCATCATACAATCCCCAAGCTTCAGCGATTTCACGATTCTCTTCAGCGATCTCAATCGCCTGGATCTCGGCAAAATGATTCCCCCCACCCAGTGTCCCGAGCTGACGATGCGAACGATGCCATGTCATATCAGGAACGTGGTTTAACACGTCCTCATCGTAACTGAACTTACTGCTTTCCACATGTGTCAACGCGGTTGATTTTTTCGGTGTATAGCTGTCCGGAACATACTTTTTGGGTAAACCATGCAGTCCTTTACGAACAATATGCTCCAGTCTTATATCCGAGTAATGACCTCGCTGGTTCGCCTCCATCGGCAATACTTTCTCAATGGCCTTGACGAGTTTGCGGCGAAGCTTGATGTCTTTCAATTCGTCCTTGTGCAAGTTTGTCATATGCACTCGCATGCCACAGCCGATGTCACTGCCCACGATGGAGGGAGAAACGTATCCGCTCTGCGCATCCCACACGGCAGTTGTTCCAATGCATGTACCTACACCGATGTGTACGTCTGGCGTGTAACTCATATAAGAGATTCCCGGAATCTGCAGATTATTGTTTGCCATCTCGAATACCTTGTAATCGAGCGAGGAGAAAAGCTGTTGCGCCGCATATACGGTTAGGTCGCCTGCAGGCAATTTTACTTCATGCCGGTAGCCACCTGCGATTTCATTTGGATTAGTAAATAAATTAAATTCTGTATTCATAAAAGTGTATTATTCCTTCCTGTACGTTCAGCAAATTCGGTTTGCTGATTCAGCTGTAAAATAAATATAAAAAAAGCCATAGGCTAATCGCCCATGACTTCTACTGAATGACAATAACGGAGAACAGAGCAGCATAAACATGCTGTGTGTCTGTCATCCATCGCTATAATATAAGCGAAGAACGCATATCGATTATAAAAACCGCTAAACGATATGCCTATCCCCTATGTCGACCGTATGAGGCCAATGAAACGATGAGCCGGATATGCTATTGTGTCTACGTTGCGCCCTGTTTGAATCAAATCATAACCAAGCATCATGTCTCTCGGCCTCCCTTCGTTAATGTTAGTCTTATATTAAGGGGACTAGAATTCATGTGTCAACCCTTTTCTTGGAAATTGGACCCTGTTGCATATTGCATATGTAAACAAAAACAGGAGATTGTCCTAGGACAATCTCCTGTTTTCCAAATAATAATGATGTTGTTAGCGTAACATGATTATTACAGTCCTGCTTGTTTTTCCAACTCTTCAACCGGATTTTCGTCTTCTTTTTCAGGAACTTTGGAAGACAGGAACCAACCACATACCGCAATGGTGATCAGTACAATATAGAATCCGAATTTCCAAATTTTATTTTCGGGGAAATGCTCATCCAGAACACCCAATGAAGGGTGCGCGAGTGTAATAACTGCTAGCTTAACCCCTACCCAACCTACGATGACAAAGGCCGCAACTTCAAGTCCTGGACGGGAATGAAGCAATTTCACAAAGTATGAGGCTGCAAAACGCATGATCACAAGCCCGATGAATCCACCGAGGAAGATAACGATAAACTGTCCACCGTCGAGTCCGCCGATTGCAGGCAATCCACTTGGTGGCAACGCCACGGCCAAAGCAACAGCAGCCAGAATGGAATCAACTGCAAATGCGATATCCGCTACTTCGACCTTGAAAACGGTCATCCAGAAACCGGATTGTTTTTTCGGTTTCTTAGGCGTTGAATCAGCTGCTTCATCTGTCTTATTGCGACTACCCAGTATCTTTTTAACGATGTGGTTAATCGAAATGTACAGGAGATACAAGGCACCGATCGCTTGCACCTGCCATACATCGACGAGGAAAGAGATCAGGAACAACGAACCTAAACGGAAAACAAATGCACCCATCAAACCATAGAACAACGCTTTTTTGCGCTTATCTTCAGGCAAGTGTTTAACCATGATTGCGAGTACCAATGCATTATCTGCTGCGAGTAATCCTTCAAGGACCACTAAGACAGCAAGCACCCACCCATATTCTAATAATAATGAAACATCCAACATTGACTCCTCCTTAATATTCTTATGATGTACAAAAAAAAGGACCTTTACCATCACTGGTAAGGTCCTTTTATATCCACAAAAAGAGACCTTTACCGAGCATGAAAACTTGGTAAAGGTCTCGCTAACAACAAAATTGCTGCCAATAAAGCCGGGGATATGATCCCGAATTGACGACTTTACTGTAAAAGCTACTCCCCTTTAACAGGAATATGTAGTTTTAGTTGGAACGGGTTGTTTAACCTGTACTCATCATATTTCATAACGTTAAATAAAGTCAAGCTTTATTTAGTTGACGATACAGCTTACGGAATACGACAACATCGTAGATCATATTCCCCAGTGGAATGAAAGAAACAAAGAACAGAGCAATTGGACGGCGCAGACGCCATTTCTGTGAGGTGTACATAGTCACCATAAATAACAAATACATTAAAAACAAAAAACCGTACAGATTCCCAAACCATGTGACAGCCTGTGGCATAACCCCGGCATCTCTCAACGGAAAAGCAACAAACAGTAGCAACACGTACGAAATGCCCTGCAACCACAACATCAGCCGGAAGCGCCCCAGCGTAGAATGTAACATTATTTTCCTCCTGCTTTTATACATGTAACGAATTCAATTGTTCCCGTACAGTATATCACAAAAGCTGAATATCTCGCTTAATGCCATGCAGCAGATTTTTTCCTGCATACTTAATGGGTGGTTCATCTACCATTTCGCAGGAGCCAAATGCATTAACTTCTCATAAGATATATGACGAAGATTGTTACAGATGTCGGACAAGGAGGAGCCTGATCATGAAAATAGCTATGGTTGCACCCGAGAAATTGCCTTTGCCCGGTAATGGTTCCGTGGAAATCTGTATCCTGGGCATCGCTCGTGAACTAGCCCATCGCCATCAGGTGACCATTATAAGTCGTCAAATGCAAGGTCTCGCCGCCACAGAACAGATCGACGGGATCACCATTCAACGTGTCCCTGCGTCGAGTCCTGTCATGTACACCAAAGCAGTCATACGTTTGTTATCCAAACAACCCTACGATGTAATTCAAGTGGATAACAGGCCACGAAGTATGGCTACCATCAAACGAGCTTTTCCACACACTCCCGTTGTACTCTATCTTCACTCGTTAACATTTGCTCAGCCCGGACCTTCCAAACTCACATTAATGAAAAAAGCTGATTGGATTGCCGTCAATAGCAAATCCCTCAGACAAAGGTTAGGCCGCAGATTTCAGTTGGTAAAACACCGGATGAGTGTTATTCCATTGGGTGCAGATCTAAGCCGATTCAGACCTGTTGAATCCAGCGAAGAACAGATTCATCTGCGTACACAATTTGGAGTAACTAAACCATTCTCTATTCTGTATGTCGGCAGGCTGATCCCTGGAAAAGGTGTAGACGTATTAATTCGTGCTACTGCCCTCCTGCAGCAACAGATGCCTGTTCAACTGGTTGTTGCAGGCAAAGGACCTCCGTATTACATGCGTAAACTTCGCGAACTTGCCCAAAAACAAAAAGTCCATGTTTCCTTCCGTGGTCAGATAAACCATGAGCATATCGATCAGTTGTATCGGGCAGTCGATTGTCTGGTCTGTCCGTCTCAAGAACATGAAGCTTTTGGCCTGGTTAATGTTGAGGCGATGGCTTCAGGATTACCCGTCATTGCATCGGATAACGGAGGTATTCGTGAGATTATTGAATCAGGTATCAATGGATACCTTGTCACTGCTTATAAGCGTCCCCAACGTTTCACCTCTTACCTGTACAAACTTGCAAGCAATCCCACTTTTGCCGAGATGTTAGGGAAGGCTGGCCGAGACAGCGCAAGGGCACATTTCAGTTGGGCAAGAACAGCCATGCATCTGGAAGCCACTTATACCAGGCTCATCCGTAAATGAGCCTTTCTTCTGTTACGATGATCAAGCTTTTTCACGAAATTGCCATCCCTTAATCAAAGAATCCATCTGCGGAACAGGAATGTGACTCATCTCAATTAACTCCATAATAACCATATCTCTCATCATGAATCGTACTTTGGCACACGTGAGTTGATGAAATACATCGTAGAATGCTTTCCCGGTCCAACATCCATGAGGTACGACAAGTGGATCATTAACGATATAACCTACGGCTCCAATCGGGGGAATAACAACCTTAATCGCTTGATGGTCCAACCGATTATCTGGATCTTTGACGAGATACACGGTATCCCCCACTTGTAAAACCTGTACTCCATGGTAGTGGTCCATCCCATACATAGCTGCGAATAATTTGGTGCTCATATTACCTGCTCCTTTTCCTGTATTTCTCCATGATTAAATTTTTTACAATGATACATCCGTTTCATAATGTTCCAACCACTCGACAAGTTGCCTGCGTATCTCTCTACGAAACTCACGAGGTTCAAGTACTTCTGCCTCGGGCCCAAATTGATACAACCATTTCAAAAATTCTCTGCTGCTGTTCAGTGTCACTTCAAATAACAATCCCCCATCCGACATATTTGTCATTCGCGGGCGAACAAACATTTCTTCTTCTTTTATGTAGGGGGCCACTTTCTCAGAGAATCTTACCTTGAAATGGATATTTTCGTCACCACGGTCAATAGACCATGTGTTCTTCATGTACTGCGTTATGTTGAAATCACCCTTGTCAAAACCGGCATTTGTTCGTGTCACATCCAAAAAACGGCTGATCCGAAACAATCGAACTTTTTGCAGCAAATGGCAGTATCCGATCAAATAAAAACGTTGGTCACGTGGAATGAGATAATAGGGATCGATATCCCGGACTGTGATCTCATTTCTTGTCAGCGTATGATATTGAGTACGAATGGTTTGCTGGCTTAGAATAGCCTCGATGATGGGAATCAGCAGATTCGGGTCTTTTCCTTCCTCACGATAAGCTGGCGTGCCCATCCGAATAATTCCTGCAATATTCTCTACAATGTCACTGTTTCTTGATTTTAATTTGGTATGAGCCGACATAACCTTGTCAAACGCTGAATCGAACTCAGCAGGTAACTTGGAGGTATCAACTACGGACGGAAGCATGGAGAAGACCATTGCTTCCTGTTCAGTAAAATCTAATGGATACATCGCAAACTCACCAATAAATCGGTAACCCTTGCCGTATCCTTCATTCATAATCGGGGCGACCCTATCCAAAATCCGGAGATCACGATAAATCGTGCGTACAGTCGTACCGCATTTCAGCGCCAACTCCTTGGCCGAAATTCCAGGATTTGCTTGTATAGCCTGAAGTATACGCAGCAGACGAATTAATTTCTCTGTCATGTAGTTTCTCCCCTTCGATATTTTATCGGCAAGGAAAACTAGTTCCTTTAGTACAGAACTAAATCTTTAGTCCCAATATTATTTTTCGCAATTTCACCATTTTTGTATAGTCCAATTGCACTCTTACCCCCTTTTAATATACATTCTCTTACTTGCTTGCGTAAAACATTAACCCAAAAGACCTTAAACCTAAGCCTGAAAGCCTATACAATTTTCTAAAAATAATACAAAAAAGCCCTGATCTCTACAAAGAGACAAGGCTTTTCTCGGAATTACTGGTTATGCAACTGTAATAATTGATTCATCACATTTGCCATATGCTCACAGAGTTCAGCAATGTCCCCCATCTGGTCTTCATTCACACTGCGGTCAAAATAAACGTGAGCCGTGACGTTATACATGATTGGCTGTTCATCAAAGATATATCGGATGTTCTGGCACATCCTCTGCTCAGGCCAGCTCTTCTGTAATATCGGACGAATAACCGAGCACTGCTTCTCAGGTTCCTTCACAACCATACTAAACCGTAGTTCCAAGCGGCAACCTGGATTCGCACCAGGCGTCTCCAGGATCTCCGCTGCAAGCTCCTCAAGGGAACTGCTTAATACAACTTCCCCTGTTACTTCCGGGCGATCCCTGAGACAGAATTGTAATGTGAACTCTCTGGACATCACCGCCATCTCCAGCCGATCTTTACGTCCCGTAATCTGAATACGTTCGTCAAGGTTATCCATATCATAAAGATAATTCTCAAACCCGACTTTCAGATTGTCATACACCGTTGGATCAAACATTGAATTAAACCCACTTTCTTACCCTTTAACATGTATTGTAGTACATTCTCATTTTTCATGCGAACGATGTGCCTATTGAACTCTCTTGCTCGGAAAATAAAAAAAGCCCAGTCACGAGGACTGGGCTTTGGTTAAGCATGAGATCTGGCAAGATCCCTGAGCTTCGCTTATTCTTCTGAAGCTTTTTCTTCAGCTGCCGGTTCAGCTTCCTCAGCAGAAGCTGTTGGTTCTTCCTCAGCCGCTTGTGGCGGCATGACGGACGCGATGATGGACTCAGGTGATGTTACGAGCGTCAAACCTTTATCCAGTTTGATATCCGCAGCAGTCAAGCGATCGCCAATGTCCAACCCGCTGACATCCACCTCAATGGACGTTGGCAGATCCGCAGGCAATCCTTCTACTTCCAGCTGTGTCTCCTGTGTCTGGAATACACCGCCAGCTTTCGAGCCGGCCGCTGTTCCCTGGAAGTCGATCGATACACTTACGCTGATCGGCTTGTTCTTGGAAATTTGCAGGAAGTCCACATGCAGCAAACGTCCGTTACGCTCTTGCTGATCCTTGATCAGCACCGGAACCGTTTTACCGCCCTCCACATTCAGGTTGAACATTTCGGAGCGGCCTGTGCGTGCCACTTTCAGCATTTCTTTTTCATCTACATGTATTGAAGCACCTTCAAGTCCCGGGCCGTAAACAACTGCGGGAACTCGTCCGCCTTGTCTTAACAGGCGCAGTGCTGCACCTTTCTTTTCCGTTCTTGGCGTTGCTGTAAGTTGAGCCATTTTTCCGTTGGATTTCATGATTGAACATCCTCCTTCAAGGGATCACTACATTATATTTGTTGGAAAGCGCTGAGGCTTATCTCATAGACCATGATGGTCTTTTTTCCTTTGGCCGAATCGTGGGCCATATCTATATTTACCCCAATGATAGAGGATCTCAAACACGAAACAGGACAATTAATTATTTTTTGGCAAGTTATGCAGCTTATAATCAGACCAAAAAAGCAGTCGGAATCTCTTCCAACTGCTGGTTTAACAAGGTTTTGACGAACTACATTCGACGTTATAAATAAAGAAACTATGCGCTATTACGATCCTCTGTTTTTTCACTTTCACGAATGATCTGCATCTCGTCTGATCCGCTACGGACAATAATGTGTACATCCCCATCTTCAGGTACAATGTCCACGTAACGGTCTCCGCACGTATCTTTAGCTTCCCATTCGTTCAATCGAATGATCAATCCCAGGTGATGCAGACCCGGAGCAACGCGGAAGCGGGCTTCGGCGGCATTTCCGACTTGTTCCAGCCGTACTGCTCCGTCCTCCATACCTGTGCCCCATACCCAGACATCCCAACCTTCATAATGCTGGTCTTCCCGTTCGTAACGAAGCGTGACAGTTCGCGAAACCTGTTTATGAATCGTTACGCCAAGCGTTGCCCGGATTCCTCCAGCTTCAGCAATAATCCGGGTTACTCCAGGTGTCATCGCACGTACGATCCCTGCTGCACTCACCGCTGCAATTTCTGGATGAGAAGAGCTCCAGCGTATATTTGAATCCTGAAGCGGCTGACCAAATTGATCCAAAACCAAAGCACGGAAGCGACTGATTCGAGTCATGTACATGACAGGTTCGCCCACAATTTCGATTCGTTCAGCATGACGATAGTCCACTTGTAACATACAGCTTGCCGTTATGTCCCCACAGTGGACTGTGATCGAAGCTTCCCCTCGTTCCAGTGCATGGATTGTACCATCAGGCTGGATCTGAATAATATCCGGATCAGAAGAAGTCCAGGTAACTGGAGCTTTTTCTACCACATTGCCAATGCTGTCCCGTACGATCGCTCGCAGTTGAGTGGTCTCCTTCGGACTATATACCTGACGAGGAAAACTAATCTCCACTGTTGATGGTTCAGCGCCTCCAGCATGCTCTGTGTCATACAGTACCATTAAAGACCATCGTTCTACCTGAACAGTACCACGAACAGTCTCGATCACGTCTGTGCCTGCCTGATGATCATTAACTACAACATGCCAGTCCCCTTCCCTCAGGTCGACATGCTGCTCATGTTCCGTTCCGTTATAGATGACCATAATCTGATTCCAGGTGTCCTGATTCGCACCATCCTGAAGTATAAAGGCAACTACATTGCCATCCGCACGAATAACACGAAGGTGATTTCGTACCTGTTCAGCATCAATCATACGAAAAGCGGGATGTGTTCGCCGCAAATGAATAAGACCACGATAGTAGTCGAACACCGGTCTAAAGCGTGATTTGTTGGCCCATGTGATGGCGTTCACCGCATCCCCGCTCCGATAACTGTTATGATCACCGGCTTTGGATCTGAGCATCTCATCCCCTGAATGCAGAAACGGAATTCCCTGAGAAGTAAGCAGAATGCCGGAAGACAGTAAAGAGCGACGAACCATCTCATGATTCAAAACATCATCTGCATCCACATACCGATATGGATCTGCTGCTTTTACCGCCGACTCAGCACTTCCGCCTCCCACCGGCTGTCCGTCCTTCCATACGGGAAATCCTAATTCATGTCTAAGGTTCATTGTTGTCGCAATTTTATCCCACAGATTGAGATTGTCATGGGCAGTTACATAATTGACAACTTCCACAGGTGAAGATGTGAAATCATCCAATGCTCCTGCTAATCCCCTAATAAGCTCGTATTCCTGCCCTCCGGCACCCGTGACAAACCCTCTGCCACTGCCATCACTATCGCCCTTGATTGCACTGCGAAAATGATCATTAAATACAGCAAATCCCTGACCACGCTGGGTTCCTTTTAATGTTTTGCGTTCCAAAGGTGAGTCTCCACCCATCCAGGGTTCTCCATAGATCAGAAACGCCGGATCGATCTGCTCCCGCAATTCACGTGTCAATTCATTCATCGTTTCCGTATCAATCAGGGCCATAAGGTCAAATCGAAATCCGTCCACATGATATTCTTCTGCCCAATATCGGAGAGAATCCAGAATATATTTTCGCACCATTGGACGTTCGGTTGCCAATTCATTGCCTACACCAGAACCATTACTGAGGGTGCCATCCTCCCGATAACGGTAATAATAGCCTGGTACAACTCGTTCAAAAGGCCCCTCTTCCACGCTATACGTGTGATTATAGACAACATCGAGTACAACGCGAATGCCTTGTCTATGCAGCGATTGAACGAGTGATTTGAGCTCCCGAATTCGAACTGCAGGATCACGAGGATCTGTCGCATACGAACCTTCGGGAACGTTATAATGCTGGGGATCATACCCCCAGTTGTATGGTGCTCTGACATTTGAACCCACATCTGCTGTAGCGAGTTCATTCACCGTCTGATAATCCGCCACAGGCAGAAGATGTACATGAGTGACTCCCAGTTCGGCAAGATGGTCTACGCCAATACTATTGCCTGCTCTATCCGTCAGACCGGATGCCGTGAATGCCAGATATTTTCCCTTATACGGAATGTCTGCATGTGGATCCGAGGAGAAATCACGAACATGCAACTCATATAACACGGCATCGACAGGACGCAGAAAAGCAGGTTTGACATCCAGGTCCCAATCAACCGGATTGGTGGTCTCAGGATCTATAATAGCCGTTCGTTGCCCATTAGCCGTTACCGCTCTGGCATAAGGATCAACAACCACTTCAATCCGCTGATTATCATGGATAATTCGGTACATATAATAATGTCCTGCCCAATCGCCGCTGAGCTTCAGACTCCATATTCCGTCCGCATCGCGCGTCAGAGTATGTTCCTGCCCATTTTCATGATCTTGTACTTTACCATCCTCGTTGTAGTGCCCTTCATCGTCAAAAACCAATATATAAACCCGTTGTGCCGTAGGTGCCCACAATTTAAAAGTACTTGCTGCACGAGTATATGTTAAGCCAAGATCGTTGCCTTCGTAACGAAAAGAAGTCCATTCCGGCATCGTTCCCACCGCCTTTATATCCATTGATTTCGTGTTGTCCCGATGTTACGGAGCGGGACGTGTTTTGTCAACCCGGGGTTGTCTGTACTCATCATATCGGTCCAATTTGCGTATTCAATTAGCAATCGCTTTCAAAATATAGGATATGAAAACAAGCGCCATAGATTGACAGCATTTGTACCTGTCCTGACAAAAAAAGTTTGGAATATACAAGAATATAATGCAGGATGTCATTTGGTTTCCAAACAAAGCTATACTTAACTACACATTGAACTGGCGGATGTTCTAGTACTTCCGAGTATAAGAAACTCCTGTTATGGTCGAGCCATCACTCTTTAACTCTACAAAAAATCGCCCTTCCGATTGGAAGGGCGACTCATTTTCATTTTTCACCCAAGCTATAGGAAATTGGACATGCCCTTGTAAGCACTCATTCTCTTACTAGCACACTACATTTCCTTGCCTGGCAAGTAGGGTCGATCAGGAATTGGAATACATCACCGTTATGGATATCGCATTCACATGTACCTGTCTGTCCTGTATGGTACGTATCGTATCAACGCCTGCTTGTCCTTTCTCTACAATCACATTCCATGTCCCTGTGGGAACAGCGATTTCACGGTTTTCTTTCGCAGCGTTATAGATGACAACAATGCGTTCCCATGAATCGCTGGCTGCTGTACCGTTCAGTTCATAGGCTAGCAGCCCATTGCCTTTTTTTATCAGACGAACATGCTTCTCGATCTCTTCCCGTGTACGAAGCCGAAAAGCTGGATGTTCTCGCCGAAGACGGATCAGCCCACGATAATAATCAAATACCGGCTTGAACAGCTTCTTCTGCTCCCAATGTATGGCATTGACTGCGTCCCCACTCTGATGGCTGTTGGCATCCCCATATTTGCTGCGAAGCAGCTCATCTCCAGCCGCGATCAGGGGAACACCCTGGGAGGTTAGAACGATACCATTGGCAAGCAGACAACGCCTAACGGTCTCATTCTCCAGAATGTGTTCCGGATCAATCTGTAGGTAAGGCTTAGCCTTCTCTACACCCTCTTCCACACTTTCGCAACCACGAATACGTCCATCATCGTCATAGGTGAGGAAATTCAATGTATCGTGGAGTCCTTGTGTACGTGCGACTTTGTCCCACAGGTTGAGATTATCGTGCACCGTTACATAGTTGATCGTCTCGGATGGACCATCCGTAAAATCCTGAATGGCTCCCCGGACGCCAGTCCACAATTCGTCTTCTTTCCCGTCCGCCCCCGTCGCAAATCCCGTACCCATTCCATCGCTGTCTCCCTTGATCACTCCGCGGAAATTATCGTTAAACACAGCAAAACCCGCCCCGTGTTGCGTTCCTTTTAGGGTCATATCATCCCCAAGCGGCGAATCCAGTGCGCCCCATGGTTCACCATATAACAATATGGAAGGTGACACTTCGGTGTGTAATTCCGCTGCAAGCTGTTTCATCGTTGTGGTGTCGATCAGGCCCATCAGATCAAAGCGAAAACCGTCCACATGGTACTCCTCTGCCCAGTAGCGGACCGAGTCGATGATAAACTTGCGAACCATGGCGCGTTCAGTAGCCACCTCATTGCCTGTACCTGAACCATTGCTATAGGTTCCATCGGCGTTTTGACGATAGTAGTACCCTGGTACAAGTTTTTCAAAAGAGTTGCCTGCCGTATCAAACGTATGATTATATACCACATCCATAATGAAACCTATTCCCTTGTTATGAAGGGCAAGCACCATGGATTTGAACTCACGGATTCGTGTCTCCGGGTCATCTGCACGTGATGCATAGGAACCTTCCGGGACATTATAATGGAGCGGGTCATATCCCCAGTTATAGTTGGAGGCATCCGTCGTATCACCATCTACTCTGGATTCATCCACCGTCGCAAAATCAAACACGGGGAGCAAATGCACATGGGTAATCCCGAGTTCAACCAAATGATCAATCCCCAGTGTGTTGCCCTCCGAATCACGCAGACCCGTCTCGGTGAAAGCCATGTATTTGCCTTTATTCGTTATACCAGATGATGGATGAATGGAAAAATCACGTACATGCAGTTCGTACAAGACTGCATCTACAGGACTGGTCAATTGCGGGCGAATATCCTCACTCCATCCATTCGGATGTGTCTGCTCCATCCTCACAATTACACCCATTTCTCCATTCATGGTCACTGCTCGTGCATAGGGATCTACAGCATGGGTTGAATGTCCATCTTCGAAAGTAGGCTTGTACATGTAACGGTAGCTACTTAAATCACCCTCCAGTTCCAGAACCCAGATGCCTTGTTCTTTCTTTTGCATAGGTAACGTCTGCTGTTTCCGTTGATTGGGCTCTTCCTCCGGGGTTCCCCCTGTCAAAGGTGGATACAAAAGTAGTTCCATCTGAACAGCTAACGGTGACCAGACTTTGAAGTGACAGGTTTGTGCTTCTAATGTGACACCTAAATCTCTTCCTTTGTATGTATCTTCTGAAATCAATAGTTCCTGCTTATCCTCTTCAATCATGTGTGTTGTTCCCCTCTCGTTGAGAAAATTGATGAACATGGATGGTACGAGTGCTCCTTACCCTTTATACCCGTTCTGCTGCCCAACCATAATCCGAATTACACAAAAGAAGACAACCGTCATGTAGATTCACATGACGCCTGCCTTCTTTATGGGTAAAACGATATCTCTCTAATGCGGTACCTGGGATTGGAAATCATTCCGGCTGGATTGATCCGCGTGGTACAAAACCACGTCCCCATCTTTCATCGGCCAGCTTCTTCCCTGACCATCTACCGGGCTGTTATCGAAACCTTCCATTTGCCACTGATTCATCAACGGTGCATGAATATATTGCAGATGTGGTGCATTCGTATTGCCACTGCGCAAAGTTTCAATATTAAAATTTACTACAATATAACCGTCCCTCAGAAATACCGTTGCCTTCTCATCCAACCGGTTTTGTCTGGCAAGCGACTCGAGATCGGTTTCTTTGGGCACTGCATATACATCCGCTGGCAAGCTATATTCCCCATACCAGCGCTGTATCGCTGCATTCGCCCGATCCACATTAACACTGGAGGGAATATCTGTTTTTGGGCCAATGAGTGTGCGGATCTGTGGAGGAAGAATCATCCAGTCATAACGACCTGCCCACGTTTTATGATGAGAGGTCTGATCCACGAAACGAACCATATGTTCAGCCATTGTACCCTGATTTCGTTCCTCCGCCGACAGTTCATAGGTATACTGATAACGCGCTGTATCACCTAACTCCGTACCGGGGACATTCCGCAACCGTGAGTTCAGGACAACAAAGCGTTTTTCTAAATCTTGCGCCGATCCGATACGAATGAGTCGTTCCTGTCCTCGATGGTAGTATAAATCCACTTCTTGCCGGGTGGTGCCATCTTTACTCACAAAAGAGAACGTCGGCGTGATTCGGATACCATCTTGTTTCCCAAACATATTACCCTTGGTTTTCAGATCAAACTTGAAATGGTAACCCGTCTTCACTGCAGCATTTCGGAACCCCTGTACCGGATGACTGCCGGGACGAATGGGAAGTACAAAGGGAGCCAAATTACCTCGGGGATCTCCGTCTATACTGTTTCCTCCGGTCCAGTAACTCACACCTGTTGGTTCGGAGCTGCCCATCCGCTTGCGGAATACATTCTCCCAGTTGTAGTCTGAAATATCGGTGATGTGAAAATCATACAATCGTCCGATAACCTCTACAGCAACGGTATCTGCTGCGACATGATGAGTCAGATTGGTGTTGGCATCCTGTTGTTCTGTGAAGTTTTCAGGTGCATTTTCGGCGATATTACGAAACTCGACCTGGTAATTCCCTTCATCTACCCATACAGGGAGATAAAAAGGAGTGTCCAACTGATTTACCGGAATATCCACCCATGTCATGGCCGGAATAAATTGGCTTTTGGCAGCATTATAAACATCGAATGGAAAACGAACCTGTTTGATCCGGAAATATTTCGCATAATCATGGTTTCCATACCCAGGATAACTTGCTACATCCAAATGCTGCCCTGAGGTTGGGATTCGTACAATAAACGGACGCTCTAAAATAAGTGCAGCTCTGGTCGGATCAGGCGTGGTCTTCTGGTTATGCGGCTGATCATCTGACACCCAGGCATAGTTTACAACTGGAGTATGTACTGTCACCGAATTAATGCCCAGAATGGGGAGCTTCTGATCCTGGCCTCCGTTAACATTGCCAGGGAGCAGTCCATACGTAATCTCACCCGTGGTTGGCTGGTTAGCTTTGTTCATCAATGTGTTTTTGATCGTAAGCCGGTTCTGGTACAGAACATCGTCTCCGATCATGCCAGGGTGCGGGATCGTCCCAGGTCTTGGAGCGGTTTTCTCCAATGGGGCAGGATCCATAATTGTCGCTCCATTAAAGGTCACCTTGTCGTTATTAACATTGTTCTCTCTAACCTTCGCTTCAGCTTCAGATTGAAACAATGACGTTTCATCTGGCGTAGGCGGTTCAGTGGAACCACCCGGAACCCCTTTGATGCCAAGATCAATTTCTTGACATGGCGCAGGTTTCACATGATTGGTAACCGCAGTATCCATAGCTGATTGCAGAGTCGGCGGTGTATATGCATTGGGCATCAGGGTCACGGTGTCACCATAACCGCCTAGTGCATAGTTAGATACTTTGGCCTCATTTAACTTGTATACCTCCAGGTTATCGATCTGCCAATAGCTATATGTCCTTGTTACTTGCATGGTTTTATCCCCAGGGACGTCAAGTTCTCTGGGCTCAGGAGGTGTTCCTGGATCCCCCTCACCACTAGACGCTCTTCCCGGAATCGTCCAGGTTTTATGATAAACCCTTTTCACAGGAACCGTGTAAGTCACCGTTCCTGTCATGTTAACCCAACGGTGCTGAAACAGATATTCCTTGGCCAAGACATTGGCATAGAGATCTTCCGAAGTTGGAATACCACGGGTAACATCGAACCTCTCAGATCCACGCTCGTCTGCCTTCAACACACCTCGAACAGATGGGTCTATAACCGATGCTTCGATAACCGTGCCTCTACTAGGTGGGCTGATGGTCACAGGGCAAGCGTTCACAGGGTCGCCCCCCGGATCTCCATCATTACCACCTTCCCCATTATCCGTGCAGTCCTTCACCTCAAGCACCTGAGTCCCTTGTTCATCCAGTTGCTGAGCAGAATCAAGAAAATGAGCTTTGATGGTAGTGCTACCCACGATCCCTTTTGTCGTGATTTTGCCATCAGCGCCGATCGTTGCCACAGCCGGATTCGAGCTTTGCCACGTCAATTTGGGATGAGCCGTCAATTTATGAACAGAGCGATCTGGTTTGGTTAGAACTGCTTCTGCCTGTAGAGGTGTCGTATTAGCTTTACAAGCATTCGGCAAATTCACCACGAGTCCTGGCTCAGACGTGACGGTTATGGTGGCGGTATCCGAGATCAGATATGTACCATTGTTCCAGATCGCACGCACAGTGACCCTGCCCGGACTTTCGGCCTTTAACATCCCTGTTTTGAGCTCTATACTCGCAATTGTCTCGTCAGAAGAAAACCATTTGATCTCTGCTTCTCTTCGGGATACGTCGATACCAGTGTTGAAATCTGTTTCGCCATAATGTCTTGTGCTAACTTCAGCTTTCATCTGCTTTGTTTGTCCAATAGTCAAAACCGAATCCGGTGTTACATCGATTTCTTTTTCTTCAACCAGATCGCCTTCCCAAATGATGTCCATTGGTGTATGGTAGGCTACTATTTGCTTGAGACAACCTTGATTTGTTCTACCACCATTCTCATAATCATTCCACTCAGTTACTTGATGTGAGCCCCCTGTTTTGGTAATGATCTTTACGACAGTACTACCTTCTCTTATAACCGTAGTACCAACCCCAGTATAGAATAACTGCTTCACGCTTGTTTGATAATCTACACTCTTAATACGAACATTTTCTACCATTCGCTGTGTAATTCTTTGAGATTGAAACTCTGGCCAATGTTCAGCGGGCCACCGGGAAAAATCCACTTCGTTAGGTATTTCTTTCTCAGCTGGGTACGGTCTAGAACATGAATTACTATTAAGGTTATCCGAGAAAGTTGGTCCGTTAGTGTGATCTGCCCTGAAGCTACCATTATCAAGCTGATACCAATAAACACCCGGATTCGCTACCCTTTCTAACGACTGTATTGTATTTGATATTTCCTGTTTCTTGGGTCCATACGAATCTGAGCTCGCAGCTTCTATAGGCGATGATAAATTCAAACATAGTATATTAATAAGAAAAATTAAGATAACAATTAGGGATTTCTTCTCACCATGGACCTGCAAAAATACTTCACCACCATTTAGTACTACTTACATATTCTGAATTTGTAGTACATTTTCACTTTTTTCATTAAAGATATATGCCCCACTTTTCCCTACTAAAACGGATGTGATCCAAAATCTCTTCTTCACATCTTTTTTTATCAAATCTCTCGAACTTTCCGGAATAGTAACTAACCCGTTCTTAGAGGTGTGCTTAAGATCCAATCGATTAAATTGTAAAAAACCACTATATAGGCCGCCATTGAAGGTGATTAAGTTGGATTTATCAATTTTGGATGTAAAAGATATATCTGCAAAAGCCATATAATTACCTTTGAATAGATGTGTTTCTGGACCAATAAATAATGGTGCATAGATACCTTTTACTTTACCTTGGGTAACATCCACGACGATATATCTATGGAGTGTAACTACACCAGATTTATTGGATAAATTAATTTCTTCTTTTGATATATCACTTACTTTAACTGAATTCTTCGTATACCTATAGTTACTAATTGTCGTTAAATTCGTCCCCGTCGTACCAACCTCTCTCATCTCATTTAGGTCACTGTACTTCCCGGCATCCGTGCCCTCCACGTCCATATAACGCAGCAAAATGGCCGATACTTCTGCACGAGTGGTGGAATCAGCGGGTTTTAATGTGCCATCCTGGAAGCCACCCACAATGCCAGTCCCACGAACAAGGGCAAGATACGGAATCTGCTCGGCACGAATGGTGCCGCGGTTCACTTCTGGTGTAGGAAGTAGCGTATTTGTTGTGTCATTAAACGCATCCTGGAAGCTGGCTCCGGACTTGATCAGTCCATTTGCAATCCATTTCATCATCTCGTAACGCGTTAGCTCCGCATTTGGATTGAACCCTTTGGCGTAATCGCCAGCGTTAATGAATCCTTGTCCTACAAGCTGGCTAACCGCCGCTTCAGACCAATGTCCCTTGAGATCAGCAAAGGGATTCTGCCCCTCTACCTTCTCCAGTCCAGTCGCACGGGCAAGTATGGTCGCATATTCCCCACGCGTGATTTTGCCATTGGGACGAAACGTTCCATCCTGGTATCCAGAGATCAAGTTTTTTTCATACGCTTTGGCAATTGTTGCTTGAGCCCAGTGGCCCTTGATATCTTTGAACTTGCTAAGGGCAGTGTCACTTATTCCCGATGCAGCATTCGCTGTTGACGTTAAATGTACGGGGCCAACGGGTAATAGTGTTGCTGCCAATAATGCTGTTGTCACCAACCCGACGATCCAACCGTTCCGTTTTTTCTTCTTCTCATGTCCTTCAATCTGCTTCTTCAATCTATTCACGCTCCTATGTACCTTAGTATGGGGATGCTTTACTTGGTCAACCTAGTCACTTCTCTTCATAACCAAAACCTAAATTTGCCATAATAATCAATATTCTACCATGTTGTACTAGGCTATTGGTATTATTTTTCGTCCATCCCCATCACTTCAAGGCGTGCACCCCTCCTTCCATAGACCCACTTCATTCGCCTAAAACACAAAAAAAGGCCATGAATCCGCAGATTCATAGCCTTATGCTTTAAGGGTGTGGTCTTTCTTATGATATTGGAAAATGAACTCACTCATAGGATAAACCATATCATTCCATTTGATCAACCTTTTTTTATTTCAGCCCGCTTTATTTCCCGTTTAATTCCTTGTAGGATGCTTCCAATTCCGTGATCAATTGATCACCACCAGCTTTTCTCCAGCCTGCGATTTCCTGCTCCCAACCAGCATCATCGATTTTCCCCATAATGTACTTGGTCTGCGCATCCCAGATCATCTGATCCAGCTCCTGACCACGCTCGGTATAGATCGCCGAAGACAAGGTGAGTGCCGGATTGGCGATGGCATACTGCTCATTCTCACGCGCCATCTTGGTACCTTTCATGCCAATCGGAACATCGACCAGTTCAGGTACATTATAACCTTCAATGCTTAACAAATTATCCCGATATGGCTTCACTTCACGCTGATAAGCATCGAAATCCTTGAGTTCGGTTTTGCCATCCGCAGTCTTGGTGTAGTGCACATCGAGCAATCCACGTAACTGTAACGTGCTTAATTCCTCATCCATCAACTGATCCAGGAACGTAAGAACCTGCTTCAATTGCTCCTCATCCGTAACGGATGCCTTCGGGATGACCAGCATTCCGTAGTTTCCCGGCTCCCCGGCGATGCGAATACCATCGGGTCCCTGGAACGGAGCTACATCAATCTCTCCATCCGGAGCATTTGGCGTAAGACGTTGCTGAGAAGATTTTCCGTTCTGAGCCACACCATTCAGCTTCATGCCAACCAGGCCCGAATCCATTTTTTTGTCTGCATCAGAAGGATCAAGGGCAGGGAAGTCACTGTTAATCAGTCCCTCGCTGAACAGTCGCTTGAAAAGTTTCATCGTATCCACATATTCGGTGGTCAAGAACTCCGGGGTAAGTTTCCCAGCATCATCCACACCCCATTTGTTGACACCGCCAATACTTACAGCAATCCGCGTCAGTGGGGAAGAGACACCCTCATTATACTTTTTGAAGAGCAGTGCGCCGTACGTATCTTCCTTACCATTCCCGTCAGGGTCATCCTTGCGAATGGAGCGCATCACTTCATACCAGTCATCCAGCGTTTTTGGTATATCCAGCTTCAATGTATCAAACCAGTCCTTGCGATATACGATCGCAGTCCGTCCAATATCCCGGAAGTTCGGAATACCGTACACCTTGCCTTCAATTTTGATATTGTTAAAATAAGCTTCGGATTGGGCAGAAAGATTCTTATAATCCTTCAAGTAAGGCCCCAGTTCCCAGAACAGTCCCGTTTTGGCGGCATTAAATGTGGTCGGTACATAATTCACACGCATAATGGTCGGCATCTCACCTGAAGCAACCATAACATTCACCTTATCATCAAAAGCAGACTGTGGAATCCACTGTACATTGACATCCGTATTGGTATATTCCTCAATCTTCTGTTCAATCCCGTTCTCCTTGGCCGGTATATCACCTACCTGCATTAAAGAGATGGATATGGGAAGTTTACCTTCCCCTGCAGCAGGCGCTTTTTCTCCCCCGCAACCTGCAAGCAATCCAGCGGACATTGCACCAATTACAACGATTCCGCCTAAACGGGACATTGGACCTTTTGGACTCATGAACCATCTCTCCTTTTGGATAGCCAAATTGTTCAGCAAACTTACCTCATTTCACACCAACCATGTATGCGCTATCATAAATGATTTAAAGAGAAGAACCAGCATTACGCCAGTTCAATCTCCACCCCTGCCAAAATGAACGGAGCAACCGACTTCGGATCATTGATCCGAATGGATTCGGTCACATAATATTCATAGGACCCGTCACGATACGGGCTTCCTCCAAGACCGGCTCCGCCATTACACTGCGTCAAGGACAGCACGCCTTCACGGTCCGTTTGCAGCAGATGCTGTAGCAGACCCTGATATCCTTTTTCCGCAACCGCTTTGAATTTGCCCCTTAGATATCCTTTACGTACACCCTTGGCCAATGCATAGACAAACATTGAGGTGCCGGAAGCCTCCAGATAGTTCCGTTCGCGCCCCGGCTGGTCCAGCAGATGTGGCCATAGTCCTGTCTGTTGGTCCTGCACATGCAGCAGAGCGTTTGCTACCCGTTCGAAGATGCCCACAATCTGCCCGCGCTGCGGATGATCTACCGGCAGATGATCCAATGTATCCACAACCGCCATCACATACCAGCCCATCGCACGACTCCAGACATGCGGAGAACATCCGGTCTCTCCCGAACTCCAGCGCTGCTCTTTGCTCTCATCCCAGGCATGGTACAAAAGACCACTACGCGGATCACGTGTACGTTGCTCCACCAGCAAGAGCTGTAGAGCCGCCTTATCGAACCACTTCTCTTCACCCGTCACCGCGCCATACTGGGTCAGATACGGAGTAGCCATGTACAATCCATCCAGCCACATCTGGAAAGGGTAAATCTTTTTGTGCCAGAACCCGCCTTCACTCGTATGTGGCTGTCCCTTAAGTTGGGTCATCAGCAAATCCGCAGCTTTGCGATACTTCTCTTCTCCCGTTTTCTCGTGCAGCAGGAACAACGATTTCCCCTGATTGATCTGATCCAAGTTATATTCCTCTACCGAATAGGAGCGAATAGAGCCATCCTCCTGAACAAAATGATCCATCAGCTCACGGATGTAGTCAAAATACTTTTGCTCCCCCGTGTGCGTATACAGCTCCTCCAGCGCTTTCAGCAAGCAGCCGTTTTCATAATGCCACGTGGAGTACAGCTCATGGTTGCGATAAGTTTCCATGAATTGCTGTGCCATGCGTACGGATGTGAATTGCATTGTTTCCTTCATGATCAAACCTCCGCTTCCGGCTCTTTATTGAGCCTGTTTTTTGTAATCTTCGGCATATTCCTCACGAATCTTGTTTCCACCAGCATTCCCCCAATTCTCGATTTCCTTTTCCCAGCCACTTCGATCGATCTTGCCCATGATGTATTTGGTCTGCGCATCGGCAATCACCTGATCCAGATCCGCACCACGGTCACCATACGTTGGAGAATATAACGTCAGCGCAGGGTTTGGCACAGCGTGCTCCGCAAGTTCCTTGGCAAGTGCCGTACCTTTTTCACCCAGTTCGGTATCCTTCAATTTCGGTACGTTATACCCTTCGACATAAGGAAGGTTGTCACGGTAAGGTTTCACTTCACGCTGGAATGCATCGAAGTCACTCATCTCCACCTGATCTTCGCCCACTTTGGTGTAATGTTTGTCTTCCATACCACGCATCAACAGGGTAGCCATCTCAGGGTCCATCAGTTTATCCAGGAAGGAGAGCAGGTTCTTGAGTTCTTCTTCCGATTTCACCGTCGATTTAGGGAATGCCAGAATTCCCGAATTACCCGTCTGTCCTGCCACACGATCTCCGTTCGGCCCAAGCAAACCAGCGATGTCTACCACACCATCCGGATTGTTTTTGGACAGACGCTCTTGCTGACTTTTTCCATTCTGCGCAACACCAACACGGATACCCACAACGCCGGAATCATACTTTTTCTCCGCTTCTGTAGAGTCGAATACGGCAAAGTCCTGGTTCAGCAGTTTCTCGTCATACAAACGTTTCAGCAGATCCAGTACCTGCATATATTCCGGTGTCATGAATTCCGGCGTGAAGCTGCCATCCTCCTCGACCTTCCACTTGTTAGGTGCACCAAAACTTACGCCAAGGCGCGTCGTGAAGGAATATTGGTCCTCATTATATTTTTTGAAAAGCATCAGTCCAAACGTATTATCCTGACCATCTCCATCCGGATCGGAGGTTGCCAGTGTTTTAATCGTCTCATACCATTCATCCGGTGTGGTTGGCACCTTAAGATTCAGCTTCTCGAACCAGTCCTTGCGATAGATCACTGTAGCCCGCGCAATATCCGAGAATACAGGAACCCCATAGATTTTGCCTTCTACCTTGATGTTGTCAAAAAAACGCTCATTCTGTGCCGACAGATTTTTGTAGTCTTTCAGCAATGGGCCCACTTCCCAGAACACGTCATTACGCATCGCGCTGGTCACCGTTGGGTTATATTGCACCTTCACAATTTTCGGCATATCACTTGAAGCGATCATCACGTTAATTTTGTCATTGTAGGCCGAAGCCGGAATCCACTGGATATCCAGTTTGGTATTGGTATACGCTTCAATCTTTTGTTGAACTTCATTGCCTTTGCTTGGCACATCACCCACCTGCGCAATGGCTATGGACACATTTTGTACGCCACCCTCGGCAGCCTGACCTTCGTCTGATCCGCATCCTGCCAGCAAACCTGTCACCAGTGCCAGTGTGCTTAAGACAGCTACGGCTTTCTTTTTTGTTGCTTTCATAACATGAAAACCTCCCTTTTTTATGCAGTCGTAGTGAACTGACTTTGAACCATGTGACGACTCAACCTTTCACCGAACCCAGCATCACTCCTTTTGCAAAGTGCTTTTGCAGGAATGGGTATACCAGCATAATCGGGATTGTGGAGAATACGATAACCGCCATGCGAATGGTAAGCGGCTGGATCTCGGTCTCTTCGATACTTGTGTCTCCGATTCGGCTCTGTGCCAGAATGACAATCTCACGCAGCCAGACTTGGACAGGCCACTTCTCACTATCGTTGATATAGATAACAGCGCTGAAAAAACTGTTCCAGTGGGCCACCGCGTAAAAGAGTGAAAATGTCGCCATCGCTGGCATGGACAAAGGCAGGACAATCCGGAACAATACGCCGACATCGTTACATCCATCAATTTTGGCTGCATCCTCCAGTTCATCGGGAATGGCCTGGAAGAAGTTTTTCAGTACGATCAAGTTAAAAGCACTAATGGCAGTAGGTAACATCAGCGACCACAACGTATCCGTCAGGTGCAAGGATTTCACGACAAAATATGTTGGAATCATCCCGCCACTGAAGAGCATCGTGAACAATACACCGAGCAATATGGGCTGGCGTCCACGTAGGTATCTTCTGGAGAGCGGATAGGCCATAAGTGACGTAAACAGCAGGTTAATGAAGGTACCAATCACGGTAATATAGACCGATACACCCAGACTGCGAATCAAGGTATCTGTAGAGAAAATGTAACGGTACGCAGCCAGAGAGAACTCTTTTGGAAAAAGAATGAATCCTCCCTTAGCCACTTCATGTGGACTGGTAAACGAGACGGCCAAAATATAAATGAACGGGATGACCGTCACAATTCCAATCAACAACAGCAAGCCGTGATTCACAAAATCAAAGATCCGGTTGCCCCACGTTTTATCCTGTTGCATCTTAATGTTCACTCCTGTCTGGTGAAGAACGTCTGCTCCCGAGGGTTAGTAGACGCCTTCCTCCCCGAATTTTTTGGCCATCGTATTGGCACCAAGGACAAGCGCCAGCCCGACAACCGATTTGAACAACCCGACAGCAGCACTATAACTGTACTGTGCCTGTGTAAGACCCTTCGTGTACACGTAGGTATCGAATACCTCGCCCACATCCCGGTTCGTCGGAGTCAGCATCAGGAAGATCTGTTCAAAGCCTGTATCCAGGAAATTGCCCAGACGCAGAATGAGCAAAATGACGATTGTACTGCGAATGGCCGGCAACGTAATATGCCAGGTTTGGCGCCAGCGATTGGCACCATCAATCCGTGCAGCTTCATAGAGCTGTGTATCCACACCGGAAAGCGCAGCCAGGAAGATAATTGTGCCCCAACCGACTTCTTTCCAGATGGATTGTCCGACAATCATCGTTCGGAACCAACCGGGTTCAAGCAGGAACGCCACTTTTTGTCCAGTCAGGTTATAGAGCAATTCATTAATTGCACCACCCTCGGTTGTGAACAGCATGTAGAACACACCGACAACAACGACCCAGGAAACAAAGTGTGGAACATAAACAAGAGTTTGTACAAATCGTTTGAACCGTTCACGGCGAACCTCATTCATCATAAGTGCCAGTACAATCGGCAGTGGGAAAAAGAACACAATGTTATAAATGGCAAGCAAAAACGTATTTCGAAACAATGTCCAGAACTGTGGTTCTCCAAAGAAACGCTGGAAATGTTTGAACCCTACCCAGTCACTCCCCAAGATGCCTTTGTAAGGCGTGTAATCCTGAAAAGCCATCGTGATGCCATACATGGGTATGTATTTGAAGATAACAAAGTAAAGCACACCCGGTATTAACATGATATACAGCCACCGGTTTTTGATAATGTCCCTCCACAGCAGGTTTTTGTCACTGCGGGTAGCGGGCCGTGTTCGAGCCGCCGTTTCGGCTTTCATATTGTCTTCCTCCCCACATTGGAAACGATTACAAAATATCACTTCCTGAATTCATGTCTTCATTGTGGAGGATAAACGAATGACTGGCTATCGTCTCGTTTTAGCCTTTTGTTTTTCCTTATGTAGCAAGGGTTTAGCTCATTTCCCTCACAGAATCTAAAGGCGTAATGGACTGCTTTCAACCTCCATATTCCTGTCTTAACTTCATGGAGAAAAGTGGTCTTCTTCCTTCATCCGAACATAAAAAAGCCTGCCTGCCATGGCGGGCAGAGCAGGTTTGTTTTATCGCTGCTGCTCCCGGTACTTGCCGGGGGTTGTTCCTGTGATTTTTCGAAACGTACGAATAAATGCGGTTGGATTGGTATAGTTTAATTTCTCGGCAATCTCCGATATTTTAAGATTTGTTGTTTGCAGCCAGGTCTTTGCTTTTTCCATACGATACTCTGCAAGATATTCCGTAAAATTGACTCCAGCTTCCTTCTTGAATACCCGACTTAGATAGACAGGATGAAAATTAAGCTCAGCGGCACAGGCTTCCAGCGATAATTCACGGTCATAACGTTCCTCGATCAAACGAATCATGCGTCTCGCAATGTTCATGTATTGGGATTCTTCCTGTTCTCGCCAGAAACGGATGACTGGCAGGAACAGCCGCTTGCGGAACCAATTGGTCATTTCGTCCAATGTGGACAACTTCAGCAAATGTGACATGGATGCTTTTTCACCCAGTACTTCGGCTACATCCCCGCCTTGCTCCTGCACAAGCTGATATACACGAGACAATAACTGAACCATAATGACGGGGTATTCACTGAAATGAAGCTTCTTGTCTGCAAGCAGCCCCAAATATTGCTTAAAGTAGGCGTCTGTCTTCTCTTCATCTCCTTGCTTGAGCGCCGAAGCCAGCTGATCTTCAATCATGCGTAACTGGGTATACAACGCAGCCTCCATCTGACCACGTGGCTGTATATCCTCATAATGCAAAATAATACGGCTGCCCAGACTTACCCGGCCTTGCAGAGCCTCTCGGCTCTCCTGAACCGCCCTTGGCGTATCCCCAATACAAGTGTAAGAACGACTGATGCCAATGCTTACGGGCAGATTCAGATACGTCACGACACGTTCGCGAATCCAGTCTGCCTGGGTGTGCATCCATTCCTTAAGCTTCACCTCATCCGTGAGTTCGGAGGCAAGTACGGTGACCTGAGCATCATCCAGCATAACCGGCGTGAACCGAACTCCTGAAGGAAGGAGCTCACCTACCATATTGTTGACAGCAAACAGCAGCAGATCTCGATCCTGTTCCTCATATCGTGTCCCTTCCAACGTATCGATCTGGAGCATGAGTACACCAAGACTTGCCCATCCTGTCGGGAAATCGTACATTTCTCCCTGATATCTGAAATCTTCTTCCGAGATTTTGCCTGTCAGCAGTTTGGTCATAAAAAACTCCTGGAGGTGCACATGCTGCCCCTTCATCTGCTCACGCATCGTTTTCTCCGAGCTGAACAAGGTTGACAATTGCTCCTCAATATAGATAAATTCATCCTGTCGGCGTCCTGACGGAGCAACTGGGGAATCCAACCCCTTCGTAAATTGCAGCAGTCTGGAGATCGGTGAATACATCCGCCGACTGCCGTATATGGCGACCAATCCCGTTACACATAACATGACCAGTGTAGCAACACCTGTAACCAATGCAATTTTCTGTGACTGGGCCGTGATCTGTCCAAGAGATACAACGGACACGTATAACCAGCCATTGAGTGGAGATTGCCTATAACTAACCGCCACTTGGTTACCTTCCACCTCTGCATTGAAGAAACCTTCTGGCTCCCCCGTCGTTTGCACCATTTCATGAATTTCCTTATTCAGCGCGTCATATTTCTCGCCTTGCTGCATATCGTTCAGAAAATACTTTTGCTCCCGATCCAGAACGTACATATCTCCAGAATTCGTATTTCGGCTCAAAAACGTACTCAGTTCCGTATCGGCGATATCAATCACAAGAAATCCCTTTGGTTTCACATTGGTTGGTATCATCGGAATTTTGAATACCATACTGACCACATTATCCGATGATATAAGGGCAGGTGCCTGTTCGGGTGTCAGTTCACCCATGCCAGCTGAAACGGGTACACTTTCTTTGGCTGAACTGGCATTCTGAGTAACCCAGAACAGGCTGTTAGTGTAGGTCAGATAAGAACCAATCCGGTCCCGAATGCTGAAATCATCCAATTTGCCAAAAGAACGCATCGAAACAACCCAATCTTCGTCCAGATTAACCAGATAGGCTTGGTCAATGTTCGTAACCGCTTGCAAGTTGTTAAAGCCTGACGTCAGGTCACGAATCTCTTGAAATTCGCTGCTGTCCAGCGGTTTCTTCATCGCTTGAAGTACCAAGGGCGAATTGACATACTGGATGGATGATAATTGCAGGCTGCGCAGAACTTGTTCTACCCGCATTTGGGTCTGATGCAATATCTGAAGGTTGCTTTCACGTACTTTCTGTTCAATGTCACGTGATGCAATCGTATACGAGACCGAACCAATAACAATGACTGGAAGGGCTCCGAGGATCAGGGTAAAGCAGAGCAAACGCAGTAAATACTTAGGCAAGAAGAGCATCCTCCTTTATACGTATGTTTATTAAATTAAATCGCTTTCATTGGATTATTTTACTATTGTTATTTTAAAACCCATTCTTATTCAAGTCCACTCATTTATTCTAAAGGTTGACTTCAAACCAATTTCCAGTTTATATTGGTTGCATATTCCTCAATCAAAGGAGAGATTTTTAATGTCGGTGAATGTTCTTAACTAACCAAGTTTCATATTCAGGAGTTTGGCCTTTCATTGCGCTTGTGCCCATATGGCATACGTGTATTTCATGATGCGCCAGATCCCTGTACTTAGTTAAGAACAGCGGATATCATAAATCGCCTCCGGGATTGTCATTGTCCGGGTCTATTTCCGCGCTGAGTTCAGCGCGGATTTTTTATTATAGACCTGTAGTGGACTTTGCTTTCCCATATGTTTAGGGCGGAGAATGACGTTTGTTCATTCTCCGCCCTTTTTGCGTTTTCCAGGAATATGTTTCGCATGCCAACTGCAATCCCAATTCAAATTCAAGGAGAGATTACGCATGAATGAGAACACATTAAACAGTCTGGGTTATCCACAAATTCAAAAAAACGTTGCAGACTGCGCCCTGTCATATCTGGGCAAACGTTATGCCAGAGAACTAAAACCGATGGCAGATGCTCACCTGATTCAGATTCGCCTGGAAGAAACAGCAGAAGCGGCTGCGTTGATTCGCTTCGGGGCCAGCATCCCCCTCCCGTCACTCGACGGAATGGAAACCATTATGGATCTGCTTGGCACCGGTTATCTATTCAGTGAACGCGACTTCAGTCATCTCGCTCAGTTCTTGCGGAGCTGTGCACAACTTATGAAATACATGGAGGGCAAATCCGGGGCCGCTCCCACCGTTAGTCGCTACGCTGCATCTATGATTCTGATCGAACCTTTACTGTGTGAGATCGAGCGCTGCATCCATAGTGGACGCATTCAGGATCAAGCAAGCAAGGAGCTGACTCGTATTCGCAAAAAAATGACCGTGAATGGAGAACGCATGAAACGAAAGCTTGATTCTCTGGTGAGCAAACATCGCTCGATTATGCAGGAGCATGTCATCAGCCAACGTGGAGGAAGAACCGTTCTGCCCATTAAGAAAGAGTTCCGTAAACAGGTGAAAGGCAGTGTACTGGATGAATCCGGGAGCGGGCAAACCGTATATATCGAACCTGTTGAGTTAGTAAATTTACAGATGGAATTGGCGGCTCTACAAGCGGAGGAGTCTAGAGAGGAGATGAGAATTCTCGGTGATTTAACCTCCCTGGCCGAATCGTATAACCGTGAAATCGCCCTGAACACCGAAACGGTAGGTGTATTAGACTTCCTGTTTGCCAAAGCCAAATATGCGGCCACCATGGACGGACGTACCGTTCGAGTCAATACTCAGGGCCATATCAGCCTTCAACGTGCACGTCATCCGTTCATGGGTTCTTCCATGGTTCCCCTTGATTTTGCAATCGGCAGAACGTACTCGTCGCTCATTATTACTGGCCCGAATACCGGGGGGAAAACGGTCGCACTCAAAACACTTGGTTTGTTAACCCTGATGATGCAATCGGGTTTGCTTATTCCGGTGGAGGAAGGTGGCGAGATGGCTGTTTATACCGAGGTAGCAGTTGATATTGGTGACGGGCAGAGTTTGGAACAGGCGCTCAGTACATTCTCTGCACATATTCGCAATATGATTGGCATACTGGAACAGGCCAATACGTCAACTCTGGTGCTCATTGATGAGATGGCCTCCGGCACAGATCCCGGTGAAGGTGTCGGACTGTCCATCGCCATGCTGGAGGAACTGCACAGCCGCGGAGCAACCGTTGTGGCGACAACGCATTTTGGTGAAATCAAACATTTTGCTGCGGCCACGCCAGGATTCGAAAATGCCCGTATGGAATTTGACACTGTTTCTCTCCAGCCGCTGTATCGATTGCGGATCGGAGAAGCTGGTGAGAGCTATGCTTATTCCATCGCATTAAAGCTGGGCATGCCACAGCGAATAATCGAGCGATCCAAGTCCCTATCGGATCAAAGTATTTCGAGAGATCGTACATTTGTGTTCACGTCACCTCCTTTGGAAACTCCGACCATGACGCCTGAGCGTTCCGTTACAAAAGCAGACGCCCCAGTAGAGTTATCCAGGAAGAACCAGTCGAAGCATTCAAAGAATTCAATCGCTCTCCACAAAAAGACAACAACCAGAGAGTCGGATTCTCCTGCTCCTGCCAAAACTTTTCGCAAAGGAGATCGGGTATATGCAGCCTATCTTAATCAGTCGGGCATCGTCTGTGATGTGGAGGATAGCCGTGGAAATATCGGGGTCATGTTACGTGGACGCAAAGTAAAAATCCATAAGAAACGCCTGACCCTGCATATATCTGCCAATGAGCTTTATCCGGGTGAAGATTATGACTTGGACATTGTGCTAGAAACAAAGGAAAATCGAAAGAAACGTAAGTTGATGGGACGCAAACATGTGGAAGGCCTACAGATCGAATTACCGCCTGAAGAATAGTCGATGGGAGAAACAGATGTAGTGAACTGGAAGTCATATATACAGAGTGAAATCCATAATCACCGGCACATTTCTGTTATACTGGGACCAGTATGTTTAACTTCAGCTCGTAGCTATTCCACAGGGAGGGAAGAACTGTATGTCTGCAGAACAAGACGATCAAGAGCACATCCATATCGATGTTCTTGTCTGCCCATTATGCGGGGAAACTAATCGCTGTTCCTATGCCGCAGGACATCCTCATTCGGAATGCTGGTGTAACCGGGCTACTTTCCCCGAAGGTGTGTTTGACCGCATTCCGCCAGAGCAACGCCGAAAATCGTGCATATGTCAACGCTGTTTGGATGACTATGCCGATAAACTCCAACCAAAAGAAGAGCCACACAGTTAACAACTGTATGGCTCTTCTTCCATTATGGCTCATCTATACTGTTAGCTGGCTACCACTGTTCTTACATTTGGTTATACTGGGCAACAGCCTGTTCAAGCACCGGATGATGCTCATCCATGGACGTATAATGGTGGAGGGTTGCTGTAATTCCCTTCTCGCGGATCATGTTCTGCAGTTCAACTGCTTCCGGATCATCGGAGACATCGAACTTGCAGGCTGCTGCCATGCCCATAGCCAGATAGGTCGTTTCAGTTCCATCCTTATAGGCCTGAAGGGCCGGGCGAACCAGACGATCATTCGGAGACAACTTGCGCAGCGGGGAACGACCAACACGAGTAACCTCATCGGTAAGATACGGGTTGACAAACCGTCCCAATATTTTGACAATATACTGCTCATGCTCTTCAGGATTAAATCCAAAGCGCTTCACCAGAACTTTTCCAGTTTCCTGCAAAGCACCGTAGACAATCGATTTCACCTTCTCGTCGGCAATAGCCTTCTGAATCGTGTCATACCCGTGCACATTACCGATATATGCTGCAACGCAGTGTCCTGTATTAACCGTGAACAGCTTCCGTTCGATATACGGCTCCAGATCATCGACATATACAATGCCCTCAACTGGTTTGAATGCAGGAGCCATCTGGGAACGATCCACCACCCACTCGTAAAAAGGCTCCACCTGTACATGCAGAAGATCTTCATGATGCTGAATAGGCACAATCCGGTCTACGGCTGAATCTGGAAAATAAACGTACTGATCCGCAAGTGAACGTACCTTTTCATCAAGCAGAGCATACACATGCTCTTTCAATTGTGTACTGGCTCCAATGGCGTTCTCGCAAGCGATAATGTGAAGCGGGTTTTGAGCAGGACCGGAATTCAGTCTTTTCTCAAGTCCCTTTGCAATCCCTGGTGCAATATGTTTCAGCACACTCACACCCACTGCGGTTGTAATCAGATCAGCTTCCACAACGGTTTGGGCAACCGTCTCCAGTTGGGTTCCATCGATTGCATTTACGCCTGTGACGGTCTCCTGATCCTTGCTCTCGTTAGCCAGTTCCACCGTATATTGCCCCCGTTGCTGAAGAGCGGTTACCAGGGTCTGATTCACGTCGGAGAAAACCACCTCATACCCTGCGCGGGACAGAATCAAGCCGATAAATCCGCGTCCAATGTTACCTGCGCCAAAGTGTAGGGCCTTCATAGCTCCATTTCACTTTCCAGAATAGCGATTACTTCTTCGGCTGTTTTCGCCAGACGCAGGGCCTCCATATTCTCATCCTCAGCACAGATCACCGCGATGCTAGTCAAGATTTCCATATGCTCCCCGCCTTGAGCCGCGATACCAATGACCATATAAGCCTTTTCTTCGCCAAAATCAACACCCTGTGGATACTGAATGACAGAGATACCTGTGGATAAAATGAAAGCTTTGGATTCCTTCGTACCGTGAGGGATCGCAAGTCCGTTCCCTACATAGGTCGAGACAATCTCTTCTCGTTCAATCATCTTCTCAATGTAATCAGCGGTAATATGTCCCGCATCCTTCAGAATCTGCCCTGCCATACGAATCGCTTCGTATTTGTCCTGAGCCGTCGCATTCATGATGACTTTATCTGTTGTTAACATACTCATAATGGTTGACCTCCAATTTCGGTTTTACTGCGATAAAATCCAACAAGTTCCTGGGACAGGTAATGAATGAGTTCATCCCTGATTCCCTTTTCCAGCAATGTAATCATTTCTTCCTGTAATAACAGTGCGCTGATCTCACTGAGAACCTCCAGGCTTTCCTTGGATAATTCTCTGGGACCGAGCATCAAGAGGACATGGGTAACTCCTGCCGGATCATCCGGCGTACGAAGGAGTGGCTCAGTGAGCTGAAACAAGCTGATGGACGGCCTGTAGATCCCCTCACTACGTGTATGAAACAGCGCAAGTCTTGTATCGGGAATCTTCTGACTCCCCACTGCTTCACGTGCCTCCAGCCGTTTTGCGACCTCCTCCGGTTCCTTAAGCACACCAGATTCATGGAGTACATTACACATCGCGTATACGGTCTTATAGAAACCGATATCCTGGTTATCCAGCGGATACACCTGAAACTTGCCAATGATTCGAACGATTTCAACTAAAATAGCTTCCATTCCATCAGGGTCCGAGTAACGACTTGTCGTCTGAACCTCTGTTTCATGCGGCTTGTGATGCTGTCGTTGTAACGTTGTTGTCCTAATAAAATGACGCAGACGTTCGCTCTCTTCTGCCGTAAGCAGTGGACTCACTTTGTAATACTGATGCTCATCCATTGGGAGATCAACAGTGGATAAGACCAGATCATATTGATCTGTAGGTATCCGGGCAGCTTCATACCAGGACACGCTATCCATGATCCGAATTTCGGGAATCTCCTTGGACAATCGGCTGGAAAGCATGCGTGATGATCCAATTCCGCTTGTACACACGATGATCGCCCGGATCTCCCGTTTCAATGCACGTAACCTCTCGATGGAAGCCCCAAAATGCATGACCAGGAAACCAATTTCCTCATCCGGAACGTCTGTACCTGGCCAAGCTTGATGCACGGATTGTTTGACCTCTTCGAAGAGGGAATCATAATCCTTGCGAATCTGCTGCAGTAACGGATTACGAATCATCTGTTGCCCTTCAATTCGCTCCATGACAGGTTGCATATGACCAAGCAGACCTTCACGAAGCAGACGATCCTCATGAAAGGTGTAATGCGTTCTTGCCTGCATCTGATCAATCAGAGAATGTACCCTGTCCAGTAAAATCAAGTCGTCTATTGGCAACAGCCTCGAAGAGTGAATTCGCTGCTCTGTCTCAAGTAATAGTCTATGAAAATAAGCTTGTTCATCTTGGGAGAATGTCAGCCCCAGCTGGGTGGATAACACACCACACAAGCGGGAAGCCATATAAGGTGGAACCTTCATCTCATCCTGCTTTGCGACTTCATCTCCCTTGTTCTCCAGGGGAGGTATGCGGCCAATGCCAATGCCTTTACGAATACGTACTACCGCGACGGATAATTGAATCAGCAGCTTCATGTATTGCCGTTCCGGGATGTTCTCCAGCCATTCGATGTCTGGTTGCCATAACGCATTTTCGATCGTAAGCACATCACCATGTCCGATCATATCCAGCAATTTTTGGTTTACGATGGAGCCGCCTTGTTCAGGTTGTCTTCCGAACAGGTCGGACTCATCCAGAAATTCCAGAGCAAGTGCAGCTATGGCTGTGCGATGAATCGTCTCACTCCCGTTAATCTTGACGCCATATCCACGTCTACGAACCAGCTTTAGTCCCGCCTGACGAATCCGTGACTCCAGATCGTCCAGATCAGTGGTTACGGTGGATACGGTCACTTTAAGATCCGAAGCCAAGGCGAGTAACTTTACAGGCTCCGGTTCATCCAGCAGGATGCAAAGCATGAAGAGCTTACGCTCTTCTGGCGTAAACTCTACATATTCTTTACCCTCTAGTTGCTGGCGCAATACAGCCAGATCATCGGAACTGGCATCGATTCGGATACCGGTTCCTGATTTTTTTTCCAGTCTCATGCCTAAAGGTTCAAGCCATTGTTCAATCATTTGCAGCTCCCGGTGAACCGTTCGGGTACTGACCTTTACTTCAACGGCAATTTCGCCGGCAGTGACTTCATGTGGATGCTCCAGCAGAAACTCCACAATTTCACGTTGTCTTTTGGTAATACTCATATCTCGGCCTCCAGCTCAGGGGAAACGAATGCACGCAATTATTTTAAACGTTCAACCAGCGCATCGTATTCCGGGCTTTTTAGGAAGTTGTCGATGGATATATGTTCTGCGTTCGGCGCAACGGAGCGAGCACGATCGGTTAATGTTTGTTGTGTGATCACCACATCTGCATCCGGCGGAATATCACTGATCGCCGTATTGGTCACAGTAACGTCAATCCCCTCTGCCTTCATCTTCTTGCGTAGAATGGATGCACCCATGGCACTCGACCCCATACCTGCATCACAGGAGAAGACAATTTTCTTCACATCTGTTTTCACTGTAGAAGAAGCCATATCTGCGGCTCTGCCTGCTTCACGATGATTAGCCGTAATGCCAGCATTTGGCACGGTTCCTTGACTCTTCATGTCTTTCATCCGACTGGATGCGGACTCCAGATCTTCGTCCTTTTGTTTACCCGTTTTCAGCAACACTGCTGCAACCAGGAAGGAAACGACTGCTGCTACAAGCACCCCTGCGAGCATCGGCAGGTATCCACCTTTTGGTGTTAAGAGGAAATACGCGATAATACTACCCGGTGATGGTGCCGAAACAAGTCCTGCTCCGGTTAGCATGAATGTTAATGTACCTGCGACGCCACCCGCGATTGCAGCAAGAATCAGAATCGGTCTCATCAGAATGTAAGGGAAGTAGATCTCATGAATTCCCCCGAAGAAATGAATGATAACGGCACCCGGTGCAGAAGATTTGGCCATTCCGCGTCCGAAGAAACAGTAAGCAAGCAAGATACCAAGTCCCGGACCCGGGTTCGATTCAAGCATGTATAATACGGATTGCCCTAATTCTCTCGCTTGATCTGTTGCAATTGGTGTAAGAATCCCGTGGTTGATTGCATTGTTCAGGAACAATACTTTACCTGGTTCAATGATTAGGTTGACCAGCGGTAACAAGCCCAGATTCATTAAGCCTTGTACCCCGGCAGACAATACTTTGCTAATCGCTTCTACAGCAGGCCCGATGCCCAGTAATGCAAAAATCCCCAAGATTCCGCCAATAATACCGGCTGAGAAGTTGTTAACCAGCATTTCAAATCCGGCTCTAACTTTACCTTCAATGGATTTATCGAACTTTTTGATAATCCATGCTGCCAGTGGTCCGGCAATCATGGCACCGAGGAACATCGGGATATCACTACCCACGATGACCCCGATGGTCATAATGGCACCCACGACACCACCACGCTGACCATGCACCATCGTACCCCCGGTGTAACCGATTAACAGTGGCAGCAAATATTTGATCATCGGATCAACTAGCTGTGCCAGTGTCTCGTTAGGGAACCAGCCTGTTGGAATGAACATGGCCGTAATTAATCCCCAGGCGATGAACGCTCCCATATTCGGCATGACCATACCACTCAGGAATCGGCCAAAACGCTGCACACCTACCCGTAGCCCACCTTTGGAATTGGACGATTGGTCCAAATTACTCATTGTATTATCCTCCTTGGATCAAGTGATTATGATTTATGAAAGGGGTATCATTTCTCCCCTGCTGTAATCCTAAGCGAGAATGCTCTCCTGTTCAATGAAATGAAAGCGTACTTTCGTCATGAACAATGATGACAACATTAGGTTATGTAATCTTTTTAATCGATGCATAATGGCTGAACCCATTGGTACACAAGGTTTTTCTTGCCTATGACTTTTATCATTTCCAGAATCATTTTCTAACCTATAGCTTGGTCCAATCAGGTGATTTACATCCCCAATCTGCCTCGATCCCTATTCAAAACCATTCTTGGAAAGCACAAAAAACCTGTGCAAGCATCCGGCTTACACAGGTCAAAAAAATATGAAACTCATTTCATTTTGGTTATAAAATATATGTTAATAAGTACAAGTTCGTTGATCCTATTCTTCCGTATGTTTACGATACGCGTCTGCATTCATCAATGTAGACAATGCTGCTGTCAGATCTCCCTCAACACGGATCTCAATCATCCAGCCTTCCTCGTAAGGAGAGCTGTTCACAAGTTCAGGTGAGTCCTGCAACGAATCATTCACTGCAATAATTGAACCTGTGACGGGAGAGAACAAGTCCGAAACCGTTTTGACCGATTCGATCGTTCCGATGCTGTCCTCTGCTTTTACATTGGTTTCAAGGTCAGGCAATTCCACAAACACAATGTCACCCAGCTGATGCTGCGCGAACTCGGTAATGCCAATACGTACAGTATCCTCCCCTACGGTTTGCACCCATTCGTGCTCTTCACTGTACAGGAAATCACTTTTCAATTCGCTCATCGATATCCGCCTCGCTTTTCATTAATGAGTGCATGCGTTCTTTGACCTTAACCTTTTTCCCAGAATATAGCGTATGATATTTTTGATTCAAATGTCAAGATACCTCACAATTTATTTGCTGAAGACCTCTAAATCCTGTAACCGGATTACACTCTTTCTTCATATACTGGTGAATATTAGAATAGTAAGCGTACTCTTTATAAATACACGAACAATAACATTAAATCTAAATTAAACATTCGGTTTTTATTCATTATCAATGATATCGTTCTTGACATCGGTAGTGGATTCACGTTTTAATGAGAGGAGTAAATGTGTTTATTGGACCATGATATACCCGCGGATGAATGTAAAGGGAGAGATTACCCGTGACACCCGATTCGGGATGTACATGAGGTAACGCCGAAGGAGTAAACCACCGATAAGCGGGGGTGAATCTCTCAGGCAAAAGGACTTTTACGGGACGCAACTCTGGAGAGCATCTATTCGCCCTGTGCGGGCGTTATGATCACCCAAGGGGAAACCTGCTGCACAACCGCAGCGGGGTAACTCTCAGGTACAAGGGACAGAGCCTTAGAATACAGCGTGCTACTTGGCATGCCGATTCTTTGGCCTGTCCTTTTCCTTTTTCCCAAAAAACGAAAAACAGGATGTAGAACGACGCTGCCCTAGCTGCTTACCATACTTATGTGATGAAAATATCTAGCTGAAAAATTTAAAAATACCCTGCTTCATTGATCCACGATTATATTTCCGGCCGGTTGACGGTCCATGACGAGGTGATTTGATGTCCGATTTGCTTAGAACACCACTCTTCCCACTATATCAGCAATACGAAGGCGTACGGTGCATTGATTTTGGAGGCTGGGAGCTTCCGGTGCAATTTAGCGGAATTCAGAAAGAACATGAAGCGGTGCGTGAGCGTGCTGGACTATTCGATGTATCCCATATGGGCGAATTCACAGTACAGGGTGAGCAGGCTGAAGTTTTTTTGCAACAAATGACGACCAATGATGTGACCACGCTGGTTCCCGGTCAAGCCCAGTACACCCTGATGTGTTATCCAGATGGCGGTGTGGTGGACGATCTGCTCGTGTATAAGCTGGAAGATCAGCATTATATGCTCGTGGTTAACGCCTCCAACATCGACAAGGATTGGGCATGGCTGCAAGAGCACCTGATCCCCGGCGTAAGCATGACCAACGATTCGGAGCAGACGGCGCTGCTCGCCTTACAAGGTCCACTGGCTGTAGACATTATCGGGAAAGTTACAGATACGGATGTAAGCTCGATTGAACCGTTTCGTTTTGTGCCGGATGCTGAAATATGCGGAGTAAAATTACTGTTGTCCCGTACCGGTTATACAGGTGAAGATGGCTTTGAACTATATGTTCCTGCGGATCAGGCCGCTATGGTCTGGAATGGATTAATGCAGGCTGGAGAAGAGCACGGGCTGGTTCCGGCTGGACTTGGTGCAAGGGATACGCTGCGTTTTGAAGCCAAGCTGCCTCTGTATGGGCAGGAATTATCTGCAACGATCTCTCCGCTAGAAGCTGGCGTTGGCATGTTTGTGAAACTGAATGCCGGACCTTTTATCGGACACGAAGCCTTGTTACAGCAAAAAAATGACGGGCCCGCCCGCAAACTGGTCGGCATCGAAGTGCTGGAGCGCGGCATTCCTCGCCCCCACTATCCGATTTACGCCGAAGGCGTACAAATCGGTGAAGTGACAACAGGCACGCAATCACCTACATTGAAGCGTAATCTGGGGCTTGCCCTCATCGACAGCAAATACGCTGCGCTGGGAACCCCGCTTGAAATTGAGATCCGAGGGAAGAAACTGAAAGCCGAGGTCGTGAAGACCCCTTTTCATAAACGGACACGTACGTCTAAGACACCTACTCAAGGAGCTGATCAAGCATGAGCAAGCACCGTTATATTCCCATGACTGAGCAAGATCAGGATGCCATGCTCGCAACCATCGGTGTGGATACGCTGGAGGAACTGTTTCAGGACATTCCAAAAGAGATTCGTTATCAGGGCGAGCTGCCCGTATCCTCCAAACTTGATGAATATGCGCTGACACGTCATATGTCCAAACAAGCAGGCGCCAACGCCAATTTCGAAACACACGCCAGCTTTCTCGGCGCAGGTATATATGATCATCATGTTCCTTCCGTCATCAATCATGTCATTTCCCGTTCCGAGTTTTACACTGCCTACACACCTTATCAGCCTGAGATCAGCCAAGGTGAACTACAGGCCATTTTCGAATTTCAATCCTACATCTGTGAATTAACCGGTATGGCTGTAGCCAATGCCAGTATGTATGACGGTGCAACAGCTTTTGCGGAAGCAGGTAATCTGGCCGCAGCGGCAACTCGTCGCAAACAGCTCATCGTATCCCGTACCGTTCATCCGGAAGCCCGCCAGGTATTGCAGGCATATGCGCACGGACTCCGTCTGGAGATTGTCGAGATTGATTATAAGGATGGCGTCACTGATTGGGATGCCTTGCAAGCCGCCATATCGGACGATACCGCTGCTGTCATGATCCAGAGTCCGAACTTCTTTGGTGCCGTGGAAAATGTGAAGCAGGCTGCCGACCTCGTGCATGCGCACAAGGGCCTGCTCGTTGTAAGTGCCAACCCGCTATCGCTGGGTCTGCTGGAAGCCCCAGGCAAGCTGGGTGCCGACATCGTTGTAGGTGATGCGCAGCCCCTTGGCATCGCCGCTTCACTCGGCGGCCCGACATGCGGATATTTCGCTGTATCCCAGCCTCATATGCGCCGAATTCCTGGCCGAATTGTAGGCCAGACCAAGGATCGCAACGGAAAACGTGGATTTGTACTCACACTGCAAGCACGTGAACAGCATATCCGCCGCGAAAAGGCGACATCCAACATCTGTTCCAACCAGGCTTTGCTTGCACTCAGCGCATCTGTGTATATGTCCATCATGGGTAAACAGGGTATGATCGATGTCGCGGATCTGAATTTGCAAAAGAGTCATTACACCCTGAATACATTAACTGCGATTCCTGGAGTTAGCCTTACTTTTAATGCACCCACATTTAATGAGTTTGTAATTAAACTTCCTGAAGGAACCGATGTGGATGCTCTTCAACTGAAACTGCTGGATGCAGGCTTCATTGGTGGTTACGAACTCGGACGTGATTATCCGGAGCTTGCCGGACATATGCTGATTGCTGTTACCGAACGACGCAGTAAGGAAGAGATTGACGAATTCGCACGAGCATTGGAGGGATCGCTGTGACTCAGGAAACGACGACAACGACAACACCGGCACAAGGACAATCGGAAACAGGCACCTCTTTCTCCACTTCGCCTAAACCTGAGACGGATACAACATTCAGTGCACAGACCCTGTCTCCTGCTCCGGAACAATCATTGATTTTTGAACTCAGCAGCCCTGGACGTGTCGCTTATTCCTTGCCAGAATGTGACGTTCCTCGTCAGGATGCCGAGACGTTGATTCCCCGGGAAATGCTCCGTTCGGAAGCAGCAGCACTCCCAGAAGTGTTCGAGGTAGATGTTATCAGGCACTATACTGCGCTGTCCCGTCGCAACTTCGGTGTAGATAACGGATTTTATCCACTGGGTTCTTGTACAATGAAATACAATCCGAAGATCAATGAGGATGTTGCCCGTTACAATGGATTCGCCAAAATCCATCCGTACCAGCATGAATCCAGCATTCAAGGTGCACTAGAACTGTTATATACGTTGCAAAACGACCTTGCAGGTCTGACAGGGATGGACGCTGTGACCTTGCAACCCGCCGCTGGTGCCCATGGAGAATGGACTGGACTCATGATGATTCGTGCCTACCACGAAGGTCGTGGCGAACAACGTACCAAAGTCATCGTGCCCGATTCTTCGCATGGTACCAACCCGGCAAGTGCAACCGTTGCAGGGTTTGAAACTGTAACGATTCCATCCCGTGCAGACGGACTGGTCGATCTGGATGCACTCCGTGCAGCCGTTGGTACGGATACAGCAGCATTGATGCTGACAAACCCGAATACACTTGGTTTGTTCGAGAAAGACATTCAGGAGATTGCATCCATCGTACACCAGGCTGGTGGTTTGCTATATTACGATGGCGCGAACTCCAATGCCATTATGGGCATTACTCGTCCGGGTGATATGGGCTTTGACGTAGTGCATCTGAACTTGCACAAAACGATGAGTACGCCTCATGGCGGTGGTGGACCTGGCGCCGGACCAGTCGGCGTGAAGAGTCGTTTGGTTCCGTTCCTGCCTAAGCCGATGGTGATCAAAAACAATGACGGTATGTATGCATTCGATCGTGAAGGCGATCAATCCATTGGCCGAGTGAAAGCCTACTACGGAAACTTCGGTATTCTGGTACGTGCCTATGCCTACATTCGCACCTATGGACCGGAAGGCTTGCGCCGTGTATCTGAGTGTGCGGTACTGAATGCCAACTATATGATGGCCCGTCTCGCACCTTTCTACGAGATTCCGTATCCAGGGGTATGCAAACACGAATTCGTCATGTCTGGTCGGGGATTGAAGCAGTATGGTGTGCGTACACTGGATGTTGCCAAACGATTACTTGATTTTGGATATCACCCGCCTACGGTATACTTCCCGCTCAACGTTGAGGAATGCATCATGATCGAGCCGACTGAAACCGAAAGCAAAGAAACACTGGATGGGTTTATTGATACGATGATACGGATTGCCAAAGAAGCGGAAGAGACACCAGAGTTGGTACTCAACGCACCTTACGGAACACCGGTTACTCGACTCGATGAGACTACCGCGGCCCGCAAACCTGTACTAAACTGCGCTTGCAGTTAATCAAATCATTGTTATCACGAAAGCTCTTGCTGACATTCCAATCAGCAAGAGCTTTTTATGTTGCCTTCCCTCCGAATCACACTACCCTGTTGATAACAAAAAAAGCCGATATCCACAATGAATCGCGGATACCGGCAAAATCGCTGCACGACTGCAGCTTTTTATCGGAAAAAGAAACCCTTAAAATCGGGTGGAAACCCCGTAAAATTACATTACGCTTGAATGCTTTGAACCAATTCAACGACTTGTTCAGCCGTTTGCATATCCAGAGCTTTAGCAGCCAGTTCCTGCATATCCGCACGGGACAGCTTGGTGATCTGACTACGAGCTGGCAGGATGGAGGTTGCGCTCATGCTGAACTCATCCAATCCAAGACCAAGCAGCAATGGAATTGCCGTTTCGTCTCCTGCCATCTCACCGCACATGCCAACCCATTTGCCTTCACGATGCGCTGCATCGATAACCATTTTAACCAAACGCAAAATGGCTGGGTTGTAAGGTTGGTACAGATAAGCCACACGTTCGTTCATACGGTCTGCTGCCATTGTGTATTGAATCAGATCGTTCGTTCCGATACTGTAGAAATCCACTTCTTTGGCAAACTGATCCGCCAGAACTGCAGTCGAAGGAATTTCGACCATGATACCGAGTTGAATGCTGTCAGAAACAGCAATACCTTCAGCAACCAGCTTCTCTTTCTCTTCGAGCAAGACAGCTTTTGCTTCACGGAATTCACCAAGCGTTGCGATCATTGGGAACATGACACGCAGGTTTCCATGTACGCTTGCACGCAGCAATGCACGCAATTGTGTACGGAAGATATCCAGACGGTCCAGACACAGACGAACTGCGCGGAAGCCGAGGAATGGATTCATTTCTTTTGGCAGATCCAGGTACGGAAGCTCTTTGTCTCCACCGATGTCGAGTGTACGAACAACGACAGGTTTGCCTTCCATTTTTTCCAGTACCGCTTTGTAAGCATTATACTGAATGTCTTCGGATGGAAGCTTGTCTCTGCCCATGTAAAGGAACTCGGTACGGTACAGGCCTACAGCCTCGCCGCCGTTCTCCAGAACACCTGTTACATCATTGGGTGTACCGATGTTGGCTGCAAGTTCAACATGAACGTTATCCACCGTTACCGTTGGCTCATCACGAAGTTTTCTCCACTCTGCACGTTGTGCATCATACTGTTCCTGTTTGGCACGGTATTCAGCAATAACTTCATCAGTAGGGTTAACCAGTACGTGACCATCCAGACCGTCAACAATGATCATATCGCCTTGTTTCGCTTGAGCCAAAATGTCCTTGGTTCCAACGACAGCAGGAATTTCAAGAGAGCGAGCCATGATCGCTGAGTGAGAAGTACGTCCACCAATGTTAGTTGCGAAACCTTTAACAAATTGGCGGTTCAATTGAGCCGTGTCGGAAGGTGTCAGATCCTCCGCAAGCACGATCACTTCTTCATTGATCTCAGCTGGACTCATGAAGTCGATACCAAGCAAGTGATTTAGCACACGTTTGGTAACGTCACGCATATCTGCAGCACGTTCCTGCAGGTAAGCACTCTTCATGTTCTCAAACATGGAGATAAATTGCGATGCCGTTTCGTTCAAAGCAAATTCTGCATTGATCATGTCATCTGCAATTCTAGCTTTAACCGGATCAATCAATTCCGGGTCATTCAGAATGAGCAAATGCGAAGCAAAAATCTCAGCTTTTTTCTCGCCAAGCTCTTGTAAAGTGCGCTCTTTGATCGCCTCAAGCTCAGCCTGGGATTTACCCAGAGCTGAGTCGAGTTTTGCGATCTCTGCGTCAACGTCGTTGATTTGGCGTTTTTCTACAGAGTAATCAGGATGCTCCAAGATAAACGCCTTGGCGATAGCAATACCCGCCGAAGCCGCGATCCCGGAGACATTAAGCATTAATTTCGCCCAACCCTTCGTTAACCATAACGTCAGTCAAAGCTTGAAGAGCTTCAGCTTCGCCTTCGCCTTCAACGATGATGCTGATAGTGTCGCCTTGTTCCAATCCGAGGGAAAGAACACCCAGAATAGATTTCAACGTTACTTTTTTACCGTTAGCTTCTGCAAAGGATTCTGCACCTTTGAATTTGTTTGCTGTATTTACCAGGGCTGTCGCCGGACGTGCGTGGATACCATCTTCGTCTGTAATTCTGAATGTTTGTTGCATTACAATCATCTCACTTTCAGTAGTTTGGTTTAGGCATTGCATATATTTACACTTGCTTGCCATCGTCGTAACACTTCTTATTTTATCTCAATGATTGGCTGTTCGCCAACTTTCAGCACTCCACTCTTCTTCAGAGTTACCGTGGAGCCCTCTGGCAGGTTGGTGAAAATAACTGGTGAAATGATCGAAGGAGCGTTTGCTTTGACATACTCCAGATCCACTTCCATAATCGGCTGACCTGCCGATACCAGATCACCTTCCTGTACCAGTACGTTAAAGCCTTGACCTTTCAACTTCACCGTATTAACACCTATATGAACAAGCACTTCCTTGCCACCATCGGACATGATGCCCACGGCATGTTTGCTTGGAAATACATTAAACACTTTACCATACACAGGAGAAGTTATCGTACCATCATGTGGCAAAATTGCGAATCCATCACCTGTCATTTTCTCAGCAAAGACCGGATCAGGTACGTTTGTAATGTCCAGTAATTCACCATTAACTGGCATGACAATATCCTCAGCAACGATGCGCTCGCCTTGCTCACCTTGTGCCTTTTCCTCTTCAGGGGTTGGTTTGGCAGCTGCTGGCGTTGGTGCTGGTGTTCGTCCTGCAATAATATCCTGCATTTGAGATTTGATCGTGTCGGAACGTGTTCCGAAGATGGCTTGAACATTATTACCCACTTCAAGTACACCAGATGCACCCAATTGTTTCAAACGATCTTTTTTCACATTGGATTTCTCATTAACTTCAATCCGCAAACGAGTAATACAAGCGTCCAGATGTTTGATATTCTCTTTGCCACCAAAAGCTTCAAGAATGTTATGGGGCAGATCATCTGTTGAACCAGAGCCTCCGCCAGATTCGGTTTCAGGCGTTGCATCCTCTCGTCCAGGTGTTTTGAGATTGAATTTGCGAATGATAAACCGGAAACCGAAGTAATAGATCACCGCAAGAATCAATCCGACAATAATAACGTCCCACCAAGGTGTACGGTTCGGAATAATCCCGAAGATCAGGAAGTCAATGAACCCACCGGAGAAGGTCATACCGATCTTTACACCCAGAATCTGCATGGTCATGAAAGACAAACCTGCAAAGATACAGTGTACTGCAAACAAGATTGGTGCTACGAACAGGAACGAGAACTCAAGCGGCTCTGTAATCCCTGTCAGGAACGAGGTCAGCGCAGCTGAACCCATGATCCCTGCAACATACTTTTTGTGCTCCGGTCTTGCTTCATGGTACATCGCAAGTGCCGCTGCTGGCAAACCAAACATCATGAACGGGAATTTACCAACTTGGAATGTTCCTGCTGTTAGAGCAACGCCATCACGTAACTGGCTGAAGAAAATCTTCTGATCCCCACGAATAACATCTCCGGCTTTATTCACATACTCACCAAACTCAAACCAGAATGGGGAGTAGAAAATGTGATGCAAACCGAACGGAATCAATGACCGTTCCACAACTCCAAAGATGAACGCCGACAAGGTCGGACTTGTATCTACCATGAAGTGAGATACAGCATTCAGTCCATTTTGAATCGGAGGCCAGATAATCACAAGAAGCAATCCGATTACAAGGGATACTACCGATGTGATAATCGGTACAAATCGTTTACCTGCAAAGAAACCCAGGTAGGACGGCAGTTCGATTTTGAAAAATCGATTGTAACACAGCGCGGCGGCAATACCTATGATTATACCTCCGAACACGCCTGTACTTAATGTTGGGATACCCAAGATGCTGGCATAACCCGGTACTTCACCGATCATTGCCGGAGTAACACCTACCGCAGATCCTAATGTAACATTCATGACCAGGTAACCGATGATCGCTGCAAGACCTGCAACGCCTTCGCCACCAGCCAATCCGACAGCTACACCGACAGCGAACAGCAATGCCAGATTATCGAATACGATCTGACCTGCGTTCATCATAATTGTTGCGATCGAGTTCACCCAAGGGGTGTCGAGCGCCGTTACATATTGCAAGAAATCTGGATTAACCAACATGTTACCAATTCCGAGCAGCAAACCTGCCGCAGGTAGAATGGCTACAGGCAGCATGAGAGCTTTACCTACTCTTTGCAATACACCAAAAAGCTTTTTGAACATCGCGTCGTTTCTCCCTTTCGTCTAATTTATATGTTGTGATGCAAGCAAGGGAACACAAAAAAGGCATGAATTAATAAAGTAAACTGTGCCAACCTTGGGGTATAGCATACCCTGTACAAGGAAAGAACAATCACACTTTAATTAACTCATGCCTGATCGAGTCAGTAACACGTCGCTTATGTTTATTCAGTTGCTTGATTACGGAAACCATTGTAGCACCAGTTCTAATCTATTGCAAGCCTTTACACCAAAAAAATAAATTCCGCATTCCATCGCTGGAATGATCTCACTTATTCTCTTCTTCCTTCCGCTGATTCAGCCTTTGCAGATGAATGGTCAGATAACCTACCTCCGCAGGATAAACCGGCAGTTTCAGTCTTTTCTCCATTACTTTGGTCAGTTTCCATGCAAGCGAGTACATTTCGGGATACTCCAACTTGAGCAGGGAATCCAACTTATGGAGTTCTTCCACTTTGTCTCCACGGCGAACACGCTCAAGGGCGAAACGAAGATGAGTCAGCAAACGAGAGTAATCAAGCGATTCCGCTTCAAACGAATAATCGAGTTGATCAGACACCAGGTTCACCAAATCAGTGATCAATTGTGAATGCTCACGTACCTGGGATATATTTTGATTGGTCATTGCGCTATAGATATGGAGGGCAACAAAACCAATCTCGTCCATCCCCAGATCTACACCCATTTTCTCTTTGATCAGACGAACAGCGTATTCTCCCATTCGATATTCTTCAGGATAAATTTCGCGGGTTTCATATAAAAATGGATTTTGTATGATAATGCCCTGCTCCTTGCGTTTTAACGCGAAAGAAATGTGATCGGTTAATGCAATATGGATATGTTCATTCAGAGGAACGTCCGTACGCTCTGCAATATACGTAATAACTTCGTTAATGATCTCGATCAGTGCTTCATCCACCTGTGGAAGAAGCTGTTTGTACTGCTCTTGCTCCTGCTGGTTTTTTAAAATAAACATTTTCTCCACAGCCATCAATGGAATGTGATCACTCGGTTTTCGGTTAAATCCAATGCCTTTACCAATAACAACGACTTCCCCGTGTTCTGGATGCTGTGCAATGATTACATTATTATTTAGCGCTTTATCTACATGCAGGCTGCTCATTGTTTGCACCTCTTTTTCACACCATCTTAGGTGTGATTAAGTCACACCCTGTTACGAACGAAAAGACACCCGGAGCGGGCAAACCGCGCCGGACGTCTCGCTTAAAAAGTAACAAAAATTCGTCTTAAGGTCAATAGAGTAACCATGCAAGATTCGAAGTGCTTCTTACTCGTCAACTCCAGCTCTTTCCACAATCTTGTCGATTATAGAAGGAGTTGTTACAGGCTCGCTCTGTTGAATGGCAACCGGTGCAGGTGTTTTGGACTTGGTAAGGCCCTTGATCAGCTGCTCAACGTCAATGCCGGATACGCTCTTAAGCATCTCTGGAGCCGTCGCCATAAGTTCCGTAACATAGTTACTCACCCGCGTGGCACCTTCACCTTTACCTGTATCTACCACAGTCAGTTTATCAATGGATGCAATCGGCTCGGCAATTTTGCCAGCCAGCTCAGGCAGCATTTTGACAATGATATCGAGTACAGCCGCTTCGCCAAACTTCTGGAACGCCTCAGCCAGTTTTTCCTTCGCTTCTGCTTCTGCAAGTCCCTTCAAACGAATAACTTCAGAGTCCGCTGTACCTTTGGCAAGTTCAGCATCCGCCATAGCCTGACCTTCAAGTCGTTTCTGTTCAGCTGTCGCTTTGGCATGTGTTTCAATGGAGTACTGTACTGCATCGGCTTCACGCATTCTTTTAGCTTTGTCTGCTTCGGCCGCCTGCTCTACTGCATAACGATCTGCTTCTGCCTTTTTCTTCACTTCGGCGTCATATTGCTTCTCACGTACGATGATTTCCTTGGCCTGGAGGTCAATTTCCCGTTCCTTACGAACGAGTTCAACTTTCATTTCCTCTTCGACTACGGTTTGTCTAGCACGTGCCTCATGAATATGGTACGCCTGATCGGCTTCCGCTTTGGCTGTATCTTGATCCCGCTTAAACGTGGCTACTTTCAGTTCCTTCTCTTTGGCTGCCTCGGCGATATTGGTATCCCGCAGCAACTCTGCTTTCTGGCCCTGTTCTTCCGCATTGGCCTTCTGAATACGCGCATCACGCATGGCTTCCGCTTCGGCAATCTCGGCATCACGCTTCACTGCTGCAATTCTCGGTTTACCGAGAGCATCCAGGTAGCCCTGTTTGTCACGAACATCCTTGATCGTAAAGGAAACAATTTGCAGACCCATTTTCTTCAGATCTCTAGCGGCTACGCCTTGAACCTCTTGTGCAAACCGATCCCGGTTCCGATATACTTCTTCCACCGTCATTGTACCGAGAATGGCCCGCAAATGCCCCTCCAGTACCTCCTGTGCTTCGCTTCTCAGCGCTTCTACAGGTTTACCGATGAATTGCTCAGCTGCCGTAGCAACGTCCTCTACAGCGCCTCCAACCTTGATAATAGCGACACCATCAGCGATAACCGGAACACCTTGCTCCGTGTACACTTCAGGTGTGGAGACATCCAGCTTGTGGGACAACAAGGAGATAAATTCTGATTGCTGGAATACCGGCAGGATAAATGCACCGCCACCACGAACAATCTTAATTTTTCGGCCAGAATCATCATCAGAGATATTTTTGCTACCCAAGAATGATCCCGTAACGATCATCGCTTCATCCGGTCCAACCGTTTTGTATCTCGCCCAAAAAGCCAATCCCAATATCAGAATCACACCAACAACAACGGCAGGTATCAACAACACATCCCAATCTAAATTCATTCCACATCTCTCCCCTTATTCATTTATGATGAGTGCTTAAACTACTTAGGTGGTAAGAATACTTATAAATCTTTAAGTACGTTTTCATCCCATTCCGACACACGCAGTACACCATCTACAACATCCACTACAACAACACGGGCTCCCGCCGCAATGGGGAGGTGTTCAAAACTGGATGCTGTTTGAATCGTACTACCTGATGCAAAGCGGATCATCACTTCACCAAACCCTTTTTCCGGCACCGGAATGGTAATTTCCCCAATTTTCCCAGATAATTCTTTCATTGAAAAGGCAATCGAGACATCGCTGTTACGCATCGGTTTGATATATGCGAAGAATACCAGCATGGCTGCAGCAATACCTATAAGCAGGGATAATATTAGACCCGACATCGCACTTAATGAACTATAACGTGTCAGCATAATGCCTGCCCCACCGAAGGTTGTAATGGAACCAGCTAACACAACGGGTTTGAAAAAATCAAGACCTGGCATCTCAAAAGCCCCGTCCAGCAAGCCGTCAATCAAGTCACCCAGCACCAGGCTGACAACCGCAAATATGGCCCCTCCGATCAGACACCCCCAATATATCGTCTCCATCCCCTGTTCCTCCTCTCTCTGCCGCAAATTCATCCTAACTGGGCATTCCACATGTAAATAAATACGTAACTAACATCAAAATGTTTCAAAATCTTTCCTCAAATGTATTCTGGAGCCGATAATGGGTATTATCATGGCATTCTTTACTTCATGCTTCATGTTCCTCCATCATTCACGTGTACAGTCCGAATACATGAAAAAACCGCAAGCCCCCATAAAGGAGACTTGCGGTTATTGGACCACAGGATGTGTCCGTTCACTTGTCAGTGATTATAGAATTACAGAGAAGCCTTGTAGATGGATACAACATCTTCACGTTGCAGTTTCTTGAAGTTACCAAATGGACCAAACAGCATAGCTTTATCAGCCATTACATCGATCTGGCTATCATCGATATCGTAATCAGCCAAACGGTTAGGGGCACCAATGGATGTCCAGAATTTGCTGAGCGCATCGATACCTTCTTCGGCAATCTGTCTGTCAGACTTGCCTTCAGGATTCACTTCGAATACATTAATTGCCAGACGTTTGAATCGATCCACATTGACATCCAAATTATGCTTCATCCAGTGCGGGAACAAGATGGCCAGTCCGCCACCATGCGGGATATCATACACTGCGGATACCGCGTGTTCGATATTATGTGTTGCCCAGTCTCCTGCAAGACCCATATTCAGCACACCATTCAATGCCATTGTTCCGCAATACAGAATCGTTTCGCGCAGTTCATAGTTCTCCAGATCTTCAACCAGACGCGGTGCTGCTTCCATGACAGTACGCAGAATTGTCTCACAGAAGCCAAGTTGAACCGGTGTGTTGGCATCCAGATGGAAGTAATGCTCCAATACGTGGGACATCATATCCACCATACCGTATACCGTTTGGTCCAGTGGAACAGTGTATGTATTCACCGGATCCAGGATGGAGAATGCAGGGAATGAATATGCGCTACCCCAGCCCAATTTTTCTTGTGTATCCTGATTCGTAATAACCGAACCGGAGTTCATCTCCGAACCCGTTGCTGCCATCGTTAATACGGTACCAAGCGGAAGAGCGTCTTGTGCAACGGCTTTGCGCTGAGCAAAATCCCACATGTCGCCATCATATTTAGCACCTACAGCAATCGCTTTGGAGCAGTCCAGTACACTACCGCCACCTACAGCGAGAATCAGGTCAATGTTATTCGTTTTGCAAAGGTCTACCCCTTTATGCACCGTAGAAAGACGTGGGTTAGGTTCAACGCCTGCCAGTTCAGTCACTTCTGCTCCAGCTTCCTTAAGCAATCCGATCACTTGATCATACAGCCCACTGCGTTTGATACTGCCGCCACCATATACAAGCAGAACCCGTTTACCGTATTTCGGCACTTCTGTCTTTAATGCTTCCAGTTGTCCTTTACCGAATATCAGCCGGGTTGGATTATAGAATTGGAAAGATCTCATATCTATTGTCGCCTCCAAGGGAGTTTAGAATTTTTAGTGCAACTCCAATTATAGTACCCCGTTTATAGAAAAACAAATCGATAGTCACTCACTTTATAACAATCCGTTAATCTCCAAATGTGCTCTAAACATCTCGCTCGTTGAAGGCAAATCCTCAGCGTCCACCCATGTTTCATGGTCCCATAACCCAGCCTGTTTGAATGCCCGCGGACAATGGATAAAACACTCTTCCACATCCACAATGACAGCTGCACCTATGGTTTTACCACTCCAACCCATGCTGGCGATGAATTCCTCATCCTTGGTAATGGTTGCTGTGCCATTAATACGCAGCACTTCATTCATTCCCGGAATCAAAAAGAGCATACCGATGCCAGGGTCAGACAAAATGTTCAACAACGAGTCTATCCGCCGATTGCCTGGGCGCTCAGGATAAACAAGTCGATATGTATCATACACTTTTACGAATCCCGCTCCATCGCCGCGTGGAGACACATCACTTTTTCCATCATGATCGGACGTGGAAAGGAAAAATAATGGTGACATGGATAAAAAGTTCTGAACATGTGAATCCACAAATGAGATTGCCTTGTTACGCACATGTTCATGCGGCTCACCCACCATGCCCTGCAATTCCTCAGCATCTGTAATCAACGGAATATCCAATGTCTGCTTTTCCAAGTTATTAACCCCATTTCCTCAATTCATTTTGGTACTCCAGGACTTCACTCCATTATAACTGGCTGGGAAGTTCATTCCAATGCACACAAATGTCAGGAACGACAAGAACACCCGCTCATGAATGGGCGGGTGTTCTTGGGTTATGTTAATTATGTTGATTCCTATTCCGTGTATCCCATGCTGCTTACAAAACGACGGAAAGCCTGGCGTCCTGCTTCATCATATTTGTAGACACCTGCATGTTCGAGAATCTCAGCAAATTTCAAGCCAACTTCCTGCTGTACAATGGCAACGGCTTGTTCTTTGTCCAGGTTAGGACCAAACCGTTCAATCAATTCTTCGGCCCAGCCCAGATGTTTGTTCAACACATGATCAGAGGCTTTGGCGGCTTCAGCAAGTTCGGCATCTCCCGCGAGAATATCCGCGATACTGTCCAGCTCTTCCTTCAAACGGCCTGGCAGGATGGCAAGTCCCATCACTTCGATCAGACCAATGTTTTCTTTCTTCAGATGGTGCATTTCACGGTGAGGATGGAAAATCCCTTCAGGATGCACATCATTCGTGCGATTGTTACGCAATACAAGATCCATCTCGTAGCCACCGTCTGCACTACGACGAACGATTGGTGTTACCGTATTGTGTGGTACCTGCTCCCCGTCCACTTCACTGAATGCTTCGATATCCACAGCAGGATCACTGTAGACCTTCCACGCTTCATATACGGCGTTACCCGCTTCAAGTAGCTCTGCAGGATCGTGTGAGGCCAGACGCATGACGGACATTGGCCATTTCACAAGACTCAATGTAAGTCCAGGTGCATCCGCATGACGGAAGACTGCCTCTGGCTGTGCATTTTGAATGGCGAATGTATGACGACCACCCTGGAAATGGTCATGTGTCAGGATAGAACCGCCTACGATCGGCAGATCCGCGTTAGATCCGATAAAGTAATGCGGGTACTCCCCGACAAAGGCAAGCAGTCTGCGCAGTGTATCTTTGGTCAGTTTCATCGGCACATGATCATGATGGAAAATGATGCAGTGCTCGTTGTAGTACACATATGGCGAGTATTGGAACAACCATGGCTCGTTGTTAAGCTCCAACGGAATGACTCTCAGATTCTGGCGGGCCGGGTGATTCACCCGACCAGCGTATCCTACATTTTCACGACACAGCTGACATTTTGGATATACCGGAGGCGGAAGCAATTTCGCCATGGCAATTTCCTTTGGACTTTTCTCCGGTTTTGACAGGTTGATGGTAATCTCCATGTCTCCATAGGCCGTATCCTGTGTCCAGTAAACGTTCTTCGCGATCCGATCCATCCGAATGTAGTTGGAGTTAATCGACAAGTCATAGAATTGGGATGTGGCCGCCTCAATACCCTCCGTCTGCTCGGTGTGGCGGAAGGCACGTACCACTTCGGACGGGCGTGCCATCAAATGACCCATGATTTTGGCATCCAGCAAATCACGGAACGTATCACTATTTTCAGGAATGAGTCCAATGGTAAACCCATAATCGATCAACGTATCCAGCATTGCCTGTGGACCATCGGGCACAGTTGTGTCCAACTCGCCGGCATAAGGCTCCGAGAATCCGAATTGTTCCAGCAAGAGGTTGCGGCTATAATCCCAATCCGCTTCCTCGATTAATTGTTTCTGCAAGGCAAATGCAACCAGACGTTCAATGGCATGCAGTGCTTCCTGCTGCTCCGGTGTCCGCTCTGTGGCACCTGCTGCAATATGAGTCTGTGACATAAGGTGTTCGCCTCCTAGTTTTTTCCGTAGCCGTCAGGACGTGATTGGTGCCAGCTCCAAGCGCTTTGAATGACATCTTCCAGATTGGTCCATTTTGGATTCCAACCCAGGACAGATCTCGCTTTTGCAGATGAAGCTACCAGCACAGCCGGGTCACCCGCACGACGTGGTTCCTGTACAACCGGAATATCGAGGCCGGTCACTTTTTTAGCTGTTTCGATCACTTGTTTTACCGAGAATCCTGTGCCGTTACCCAGGTTGAACACATTACTGTTCTCACCTTTGCGAAGATAATCTACTGCACGCAGATGTGCATCAGCCAAGTCGCTCACATGGATATAGTCACGGATACATGTTCCATCTTCTGTTGCATAGTCGTCACCAAACACGGCGATGTGCGGACGTTGTTTCAAAGCCGTTTGCAGCACCAGTGGAATCAAGTGACTCTCTGGTTGGTGATCTTCACCAATTTTGCCACTGTCATGAGCACCGGCTGCATTGAAGTAACGCAGGGAAACGTATTTGATATCCTGAACTTTATCGAACCATGACATCATGCGTTCCATCATCAGCTTTGTTTCGCCGTATACGTTGGTTGGCTCTGTACGATCACTCTCTTCGATTGGCACTTTCTCAGGCTCGCCGTAGGTAGCTGCTGTAGAGGAGAAGACGATGCGGCGTACGTTCGCTGCATTCATCGCTTCCAACAGACAGAGTGTACCAAACACGTTGTTGTCATAATATTTAACCGGGTCTTTCATACTTTCGCCTACGAGTGAGTTGGCTGCAAAGTGAATGACTGCATCGATTGAATTCTCAGCGAACAGCTTCGCCAGAATTTCTTTGTCACGCAGATCCCCTTCATACAACTTACCGCCGAGCAGCGCCTCACGATGCCCTGTCTGCAAGTTATCCAGTACAACAACTTCTTCTCCACGTTCCAACAAAGCCGCTACCGTATGAGATCCAATATACCCTGCTCCACCTGTCACCAAAATTGCCATTTTACTTCGCCTCCTTCAATTCTTTAACACCGTCGCCTACGCCGCACACATAAAAATCACCTTTGAGACTGGTACGCGCTTCATATGCAGCGCCCACTTCATTCACAAAACGCTCGACATCATCTTCATGCACAAGTGATACGGTACAACCGCCAAATCCTGCGCCAGTCATCCGGGCACCAAGCGTGCCTGGAATCCGCTGAGCTTCTTCAACCATAACATCCAGCTCATCACAGCTTACTTCGTACAAATCGCGAAGCGATTCATGAGAAGCGTCCATCAGCTTGCCAAAGTTTTCCAGATCATTACCCTGCAATGCTTCGACCGATGCGAGCACGCGAGCGTTCTCTTCCACAACATGTTGTGCACGCTGTCTTACTTTCTCATCCTTGATCTGATCCTGTAGTGTTACGAACTGCTCTGGCGTCAATTGAGCCAGGTAATTCAGTGCAGGCAGCTGTTCCTTTAAGATGGCAAGTGCCTGCTCGCATTGGGAGCGACGTTCATTGTATGCCGAATCTACCAGACCCCGGCGTTTGTTTGTGTTACCGATGACCAATTTGTAGGAGCCTGTACGGAAAGGAACCTTTTCGTACTCCAGTGTGTCACACATCAGCAGGATCGCGTGATCCTGAGCACCGTTTGCGACAGCGAACTGATCCATGATTCCACAGTTGACGCCTACGAACTCATTTTCCGCTTTCTGGGACAAAAGCGCCAGTTGAACCGTATCAATATCCGATACACCCTCCAGAGACTGAATCGCAAATCCGGTGAGTACCTCCAGAGATGCAGATGATGAAAGTCCTGCCCCGTTCGGAATCTCCCCGTGGTACAGGAAGTCGTAGCCTTTTGTTACATTTACGCCTTTGCCTTGCAATTCAACCATGACACCAACAGGATAGTCGGTCCATTCTCCGGTTTTTTCCTTACCGATCGAGGTGGTATCCAGTGCCCCTTCATAAGACATGTTCGTGGAAGCCAGTTGCAACTTGTTGTCCTGACGCTCACGAATGATCAATGTTGTTCCAAATTCAAGTGCTGCCGGAAGCACGTATCCACCATTATAGTCAATATGCTCACCGATCAGATTCACACGCCCAGGGGCATGAAATACACGGATGTCCGCTCCACTCTCTCCGTACTTCTCAATAAACTTTTGTTTCAATTCAGTTACGTTCACTGCTGCTGCACCTCGCCTCGTTGTTGTGGTTTTCTTAATGTTATTATATAAGAAAGCGGTGCCTCATGTAATGCAACCATGTGTGTTTCATATGGATAAATGTGACCTTAAGGCGTATAATGATCGAAGCATCCCGGAAAGTAGGAAACGACCATGACAGACCAATCCAACGCCAAGAAAGAGTCCCTTACATCTTCTAACGAAAAAATACAGGAATCACCTTCCGGTAAAAGCGGAGCACTCAGTTATTCAGTTGCCTCCAATCCGGTCTATTATGAACAAGGGGCACTGCATGTCCTGTTTGCCGGAGCAAGCCAGACCCTACCGGGTCACGCCCTCGGACCTAAATTGTTTGATTATTATCTGCTGCACTATGTAGAAAATGGGGCGGGTACGTTCCGCACCGAGCTGCACACCTACGAGTTATCCGCAGGTGATTGTTTCCTCATTCATCCCGGGCAACTGGTAAGCTACCAGTCACATGCCCGCAATCCATGGCAATACCGTTGGATCGCTTTCACGGGTAGCCAGGCTGCCCAATATACCGAAGAAGCCGGATTCCGCACGGAAAAGTCCGTCTTTCATGCCGGACCCTCTTGTGGAATTTCCGATTGGTTATCCGTGATGCAGGATGCTTTTGCCGAGCGCAAAGAAAGCTCCCATTTCACATCACTGGGTACGTTATATATGATTCTAGCCGAAGCACAGAATCACCTTTCGCAGGGCCAAACCTTAATTCCCGGTGAATCCTCCATCCGACGTACGGTGAAACAGATGATTCAATATATGTCTACCCAGTATGCCTATCCTGTCTCCATTGAACAAATGTCTGCGAGTCTTGGGTACAACCGGGCCTATCTATCCCGTATTTTCAAACAGGAAACCGGACTGTCGCCAGTCACGTATCTGCTAAAACTGCGGATCGACAAGTCGCGCCAACTCCTAAGAGAACGCCCAGATCTGTCCATCGAACAGGTATCTGCATCGGTTGGACTGCCAGACGCGCTGTATTTCTCCAAACAGTTCAAACGATTTCACGGTGAAGCGCCCAGCCTGTATCGAGAGAAGATACTGTCCCGTCCACTACATCAGGGGTTACAGAAGAATGCTCAACAAAACAAACGGTGAGCAACATAACGGACGGAACCACGTACGACAAAAAAAAGGTGCATTCCGCCATTATGGCTAAGATGCACCTTTTGCACTTTATTTATTTGTCATCAGGCTCCGGAGACAGGATGGATTCAATCCGTTCCAATTCCTCTGTAGAGAAATCCAGTTGACTGAGCGCAGCCACATTCTCTTCAATCTGGGAAGGACGACTTGCGCCAATCAGCGCAGAAGTTACCCTGCCATTACGCAGCACCCATGAGAGTGAAAATTGGGCCAAACTCTGACCGCGGGCCGCTGCAATCTGGTTTAGCGCACGCACTTTGCGGAGCGTCTCTGGAGAGATGTTGTTCTCATTCAGGAATACCGACGGTCCTTTGGCACGTGAGTCTTCCGGGATACCATTCAAGTATTTGTTCGTGAGCACACCTTGTGCCAATGGACAGAATGCAATACTGCCTGTTCCATACTCATCCAGCACGTCCTGCAAACCATCTTCAATCCAGCGGTCCAGCAACGAGTATTTCGGTTGATGGATTAACAGGGGCGTACCCAGACCTTTCAGAATTTCGGCAGCCTGTCTTGTCTGCTCTGCGGGATAGTTGGAGATCCCTACATACAGGGCTTTGCCCGAGCGAACAATATGATCCAGTGCCATCATCGTTTCTTCCAAAGGTGTTTCGGGATCATAACGATGTGAATAGAAAATATCCACATAATCCAGGCCCATACGCTTCAAGCTCTGATTCAGACTGGATACCAGATTTTTGCGTGAACCCCACTCGCCATACGGCCCGGGCCACATATAATAACCCGCTTTGGTGGAGATCACCAGTTCATCACGATAAGGTTTCAGATCCTGGGCCAATACCTGTCCAAATAACTGCTCTGCCGAACCTGCCGGTGGGCCATAATTGTTGGCAAGGTCAAAATGTGTAATACCCAGATCAAATGATCGGGTAATCATATTACGGCCATTCTCAGCGTTATTGATACCGCCAAAATTATGCCACAGCCCCAGTGAAATCGCTGGCAGTTTCAAACCTGAACGTCCAACGCGGTTATATTTCATCGTTTCATAGCGAGTATCGCTTGCTACGTAGACCATTATGAATCCCTTCTTTCCCCAGGTTCCGCCTCTTGTATCCGATCTATGCCGGAGAATGCGGTTATTCAGTCCATACGTTCAACCAAGAAGCTGGTCCACAATATTCATTACCTCACCAATCGGCTCTGTAATCAGCAAATCAGCCCTGCGGTCGTAAGCGGTAGGTGTAGCGTTGAGCAGAACGGTATGTTTTCCCTGAAAATACGTAATTAACTGGGCCGCCGGATATACCGTCAGTGACGTGCCTCCCACGAGTAACAGATCTGCAGAAGACAGTGCATCAATGGAACGATACAATGTCGTCTGATCCAGCTCCTCTTCGTACAGCACCACATCCGGTTTGATTACACCACCACATGTGGTACAGCGAGGCACGGTATCTTGGGACTGTATAATATCATTCAGCGTATAAAACTGCTTGCAATCCATGCAGCCGTTACGATGAATTGAGCCGTGTAACTCCAAGACAGTGCTGCTGCCTGCCTTCTGGTGGAGTCCGTCGATATTTTGCGTGATCACTGCCTGAAGTTTTCCTTCCTGCTCCAGACGGGCCAATAGTCGATGACACCCATTCGGTTCCGCATCTGGATGAAGCATTTTGCCACGATAAAAATCATAAAAAATATCGGCATGTTGATCAAAAAAATGTCGGCTTAACAACTCTTCCGGTGGATAAGGCGAATGCTGCTCCGTCTGATACAGACCCGCAGCCGAGCGGAAGTCGGGAATCCCGCTTTCCGTTGAAGTTCCGGCCCCTCCGAAAAAAACAATCCGGGAGCTTTCCTGAATCCAGGCAGCCAGTTGTTCTGTTGCGTTCATCCTCTCTCCTCCTTTTGGCCAGAGTGACTTATATAATCACACTTAGCTCATTATAATGGCGAATAATGGCATGGGCATCAACCAGGTGCGATCCTTGATCTAACTGTGGACAGTAACCGAGCGTATAGGATACCTCTGCGTGACGCCCCATCTGCATATCCCCATTGCTGTCTCCAATTACAACGGCCTCCGCAGGATCGATATGTAATTCACGGCAAGCCAAGAGTGCTGCTTCTCCATCCGGTTTGCCCTGGGTCACCCGATCACAGCCCACAATGGAGGTGAAAAAGGAACGTATCCCCATCCAATCCAGATGTGTTTCTGCTGCCGCTGTACTGTCTGAAGTGACAACTGCCAGTGGTATGTCCGCTGACCTGCAACTCTGTAAGAAAGCAAGTAATCCTGGCATCGGTTCAGCCGATTTCCTCTGCCTAACCTCTCGCATGGCTACACTTGAAAATTGGCGTATCGTTGTGATCGCTTCATTCCATGGTATGCCTGCTGCATATAACTGCCCGGCAAGCAATCCCGTGCACTCATCCACAGTCGCAATGGCAAGTGGACCTTGCGGATCATAGCCGACAATGTGACCTTCTGCATTATGAATGGTGCCCAGGACATGCTCCAGTTCAACCGTAAATGAAGCTCCGAGCTCATTCATACGTGATTGTAACTGACTCAGCAACGTCTCTGCCCACGGCCCCCATAGTTGGAGGAATTCCAGCAGTGTTCCATCTTTATCAAATAGGATACCTTTACATGGGATCTGCGCTCCATTCACTTGAAGGATAGCCATCCGTACCACCTCCATCAAGTTATGCTATAAATGCATACAGCCCTTAATGCAGAATAATCAAAATCTACTTGATCGTACTTAACCAACCCAGTACTGTCTTGACCGTCTGATTCAGCTGTTCTTCTCCACTCACTTCCGGCTCGCCATCTCCTTTTTGATGACCATAATCACCAAACTGGGCGTGGTTACCACCTTCAATGGTGTAATATACCGTCTCCGTAGGCAAATACATACGTCCAATCTGATATTTGGTCATATTCACAACCTCATCTTTAGTACCCAGAATGGATAAGGCAGGTAGACCCAATGTCAACAGACTTCCTTTTTCATCCGGGTAAGATGCCAAGAAGAAGATCCCATGAAGTGCATCTGGATGCACGGCTACATAACGTGCAGCCATGGATCCACCAAGAGAATGTCCACCCATAACGAATTGTTCATCTGGATATGCGGCCAGAATCTCATCTGCCAGGTTTGGCTTGAGCACTGCCAGATTAACTGGCATCTTGGCAATAATGGTGTGATGACCGGCAGCAGCCAGCTCATGCGCAAGGGGTGCATAACTTTCCGGTTTTACCAGTCCGCCAGGGTAGAAAAGAACACTCTTACCCGCCGGTTTGTCTGGCGCAAAATCAATCCAGTTCTCTTGTTCGCTCACAGTCACCCGATTGGCTGTTTCCATGGCAGTTTGAGCTGTTTCCTGTGGACCGTAGGGTGTGAATAATTTCCACGCAACAAATCCACATCCAATGACAATGAGCGCCAAAAGTACGAGCAGGAATTTCCCGATGCCCCTCTTCTTGCGCCCTGTATTATACCGATTTCTCAACGTTAATCACCTTTCTTCACTTCCGCAGGTGCCGCGGCTCACAGAATTGGGAGCCCTCATTCATCAGGCTCCCCTTCTACGAATTAAAAAATATTATTCAGCCTTGGCCTTGCGGTAAGCATCCATATATTGTTCCGCTTTGCGACGGACATGACTCAGGTCACCCGTCTTCACAGCTTCCGATGTCAAGTCGGAGCCGATCCCTACAGCCACTGCTCCACCCTTGATCCAATCTCCCAGATTAGACAAGGATACCCCGCCAGTTGGCATAAAATTAGCCTGAGGCATAGGGCCCTTCATCGTTTTGATAATCGAAGGATCATACAGATTACCCGGGAACAACTTCACAATGTCCACGCCGAGTTCCAAGGCGCGTTGAACATCAGCAATCGTCATCACACCAGGCAGAATCGGAATTCGATACAGGTTGCAGATCTGAACCGTATCCGGGTTCAGGGAAGGTCCAACGACAAACTCGGCACCCGACATGATAGCCGCTCTCGCCGTTTGCGGTTCAAGCACCGTTCCCGCACCAATAATCGCGAATTTCTCTGGATCTTGTGTGTTCCAATGGTATACACGGCTTAATTTTTCAATGGCTTTGAGTGCACTGGGTACGGTCATCGTAATCTCGATAACTTTAATGCCACCCGCAATCGCTTGCTCGGCCATGGCAATGACTTGATCAGCAGAATCTGCACGCAGAACTGCCACAACCCCATTGTCCGTAATCTTTTGCAACAGCTGAAGCTTCTTCATTTCATTCTCTCCCTTGTCAATGTGGTGGTTGTGTATACAAGCCTTACATTTAAGAACGAAGATGAGCCATATATGATTTCAGCAGCGACTAGCGCTCAACATGGGCAACATTGTTCAGCTTGGCCTCGACCTGCCCCCACGTCGGGAGCGCCTCCCAATCGCCAACAGCCTGTATAACCATGGAACCGGTCAAATTGCCGAGACGGGTTGCTTCCTGCGGGGAGTATCCTTTTAATATACCCGTTAAAAATCCCGCGCAGAATCCATCTCCTGCACCTACCGTATCCAGAACATGATCCGCCTTAAAGTACGGAACTTCAGTTAGGGTACCATTCGCCAATACGTAGGTCAAATCAGGGCCACCCTTCACAATGCACACAGCATTCATGGCAGATAAACGCTCAAGTACTTTTTGATCATTTTCTTCGTTATATAGAAGTTTCATCTCGTCCAGCCCCGGTAAAAAGTAGTCCGCCAGTTCAGCTATACGCAGTATAACCGGACGGGCCTCATCCGCAGACCATAGTTTGAGACGCAGATTCGGATCAAAGCTTACTTTCACCCCTGCCTGTTTGGCAATATGTATGGCAGCCTCTACCGTAGCAAGTCCCGACGGGCTTATCGCTGCCGTTATACCCGTAACGTGCAATATCTTCGCCCCGGCAATATAGTCGGGATCCAGATCATCAGGTGTGATCGCACTTGCAGCAGATAGCTTCCTATAATAATGCACCGAGGCTTTCCCGGAAGCGTTCTCACGAATCATCAAACCAGTGGGCTCGTGATCACTTAACCTTACCCGGGATACATCTACGCCTTCACCGCGAATGGCTTTCAGAATCATACTGCCGATCGGATCATTGCCCAAGCGTCCAAACCAACCACTAGTATGCCCCAGGCGGGATACGCCAATAGCCAGATTGCTCTCAGCACCCCCGAAAGACTTGTCCAATGTGGCTGCATATTCCAGCCCTCTTGTATCCTTGGCAGTCAGCAAACCCATACTCTCCCCAAACGTAATAATTTCCGGGCTTGGATAGGGACTCGTTGACATGATTTCTTCCCTCCTTATAGTTACATTCCCTCATCTTCTTTTTCTATTGTCATCCTCTATGCAACCGTTGTCAATCCCGTTGCGTTCATTTTGTTGTCACAGCTTTGAGAAAAGATAACGCTTACTAATGTGAATTAAATCACAATAGATAATGCACATCCATATTACCCTTATTACAGATGCAAATGACCTGGCAACCAGGGTCTATAAGGGGGCTACACCATGAAAAATCAGACACTGATCCGGGATGATCAGGAATCTTTCTTTTACAATCTGCGCTTTATGCTTATCGTCTGTGTCCTAGCTGGTAATGCACTTGAACCACTCATCACACGTTTTGCAGGAGCGGAAGCTCTGTTCCTGTGGATATATACGTTTCACATGCCGCTCTTTGTATGGGTAACCGGGTATTTTGCGACACACTCACTCCAAGGTGCATCTGGGCGAAACGTCCTGAAGCAGATTGCACTACAGTATGTACTGTTTCAGTCCTTATACGCATTGATGGACTTTACCGTATTCCACACACCCCATATGCGGCTATCCTTCTTTGCACCTTACTTGCTGTTATGGTTTCTCGCGAGTCATTTCTGTTGGCGACTGTTGCTTCGTCTGACGATTTCCTGGAAACCAATATATCGGCTGATTGGATCGATTGCGCTTGGTATAATTGCCGGGTATTTGCCCATCGACGGGTTCTGGCTCAGCTTCAGCCGTACGTTTGTATTTCTGCCGTTCTTTGTCATCGGTTATGACTATGGAGCAACCATCCGTTCACGTTTATTATCCGGTTGGGGGCGAAAAACCGCAGCCATCCTCTCTGCTGCACTGTTGGTATGGATCGGGTATGGGGGTTTGAATATTTCAACCGGATGGTTACTCGGCAGCATGACGTACGCCGAACTGGGTCACCACGAATGGTATGCCGGCATCTTCCGACTTGGAGTCTACCTATTGGAGATCGCATCGGCAGCACTGTTCTTGGCCTGGGTACCTTCCTTGACTTCCAGACTGACGGACCTTGGACGGCGCACACTCTATGTATTCCTGCTGCATGGGTTTCTCGTTCGTCTCGCGATCTGGTCCGGAGTCTACAGTTATATGGGAAGCTCGGCGTATATTCCAGTCATACTGGTCATTGCCATACTCTTCGCAGTCACACTGGCTCTGCCGGCTGTACGTCACACGTTCAAACCTTTAATTGAACCGGATATATCCCGATTTTCTTTCAATCGACATGAGGTGTTTAAACGATCGGCCTAACGCTCTGACGGATCTCTTCACCATCGATTCTATTCTGGTGTGTTGTTTCAGGCTGGAAATAAGGTGGTAAATTAGGGATACGCGCTACAAAAAACAACTTATCGTTGTAAGGAGTGATTTGTAATGGCACGTCAACCGACGTCAGAACGCAAGATGAGCCGTGAGGAAGCTGGCAGATTAGGTGGCAAAGCGACTTCCAAGAACCATGATCGAAGCTTCTACCAGATGATTGGAAAAAAGGGTGGAGAAGCGACTTCAGATGCCCATGACACTGACTTTTACAAGCAGATTGGTCGCAAGGGCGGCGAAGCAACCTCCGAAACTCATAATAAGGAATTCTATCGTGAGATTGGACGCAAAGGTGGAAGCAACTAATGAATTCCGCTCGCCACATCGAAACATGATCATAGCTTTACCGTAAATCAAGAAGTCTAATTCCATGAAAATGGTTTGAGGCTTCTTTCTATTGATTGTAGAAATATGACGACGGTTGTGATAGACTCAATAGAAAAACCGGGTGTTCACGGGTTTAAAGCAGCAAAGAATTTCACAAACTACGGGGAGCTCGACACCGGCATGCCGGTCCTTTTTTTAGAGTACGGATGAAATTAAACGACAGATGCACTGCCATTTACTTTTCCATTCATGTTGCTCAATATTATATATTTGGGGGGAATACACCATGTCAGCCAAGAAGATGCGTTCCGATATGATCAAAAAAGGTTTTGACCGTGCACCACACCGGAGTTTGCTCCGCGCAGCGGGCGTTAAAGAAGAGGATTTCGGCAAGCCGTTTATTGCCGTATGTAACTCATACATCGATATCGTGCCCGGCCACGTCCACCTTCAGGAATTCGGTAAAATTGTAAAGGATGCTATTCGTGAAGCCGGTGGCGTTCCATTCGAATTCAACACCATCGGAGTAGATGATGGTATTGCCATGGGACACATTGGTATGCGTTACTCGCTGCCAAGCCGTGACATTATCGCGGATTCCGTGGAAACGGTTGTATCTGCTCACTGGTTCGACGGCATGGTATGTATCCCGAACTGCGATAAAATTACACCCGGCATGATGATGGGTGCACTCCGCTGTAATATCCCTACCGTGTTTGTCAGCGGTGGACCGATGAAAGCCGGTCGTGACAGCAATGGTAAAGCTCTGTCCTTGACCTCTGTATTTGAAGGCGTAGGTGCTTACCAAGCAGGTAAAATCGATGATAAGAGCTTGCTTGAACTTGAACAGTTCGGCTGTCCAACATGTGGATCATGTTCCGGTATGTTTACTGCAAACTCCATGAACTGTCTGGCTGAAGCGATGGGACTGGCTATGCCAGGTAACGGAACCATCCTGGCTGTTGCTCCTGAGCGTCGTGAGTTTGTTAAACAATCTGCCAAACAACTGATGGAACTTATTAAAATGGATCTGAAACCACGTGATATCGTTACTGTAGAAGCGATCGATAACGCGTTTGCTCTGGATATGGCGATGGGTGGATCTACGAATACAGTACTGCACACGCTGGCACTGGCTCATGAAGCAGGCATCGAGTATCCAATCGAGCGTATCAATGAAGTAGCTAACCGCGTTCCTCATCTGGCGAAACTTGCACCTGCTTCCGATCTTCACATCGAAGACGTTCATAATGCAGGCGGCGTAAGCGCAGTGCTGAACGAATTGCTCAAGAAACCAGGCGCAATTCATGGTGACTGCATTACTGTAACGGGTAAAACGATCCGTGAGAACGTTGAAGGAAAAGAAATCCAGGATACAAATGTCATTCACCACTTGGATAACCCGCATTCCGAAAAAGGCGGCCTGGCTGTATTGTTTGGTAACCTTGCACCACAAGGCGCTATCATCAAAGTTGGTGCAGTTGATGCTTCGGTTGGCGGATACCACAAAGGTCCTGCCATCTGCTTTGACTCCCAGGAACAAGCGCTGGAAGGTATTGCTAACGGCAAAGTAAAAGAAGGACATGTTGTTGTTATCCGTTATGAAGGACCTAAAGGCGGACCAGGTATGCCTGAGATGCTGGCTCCTACTTCCCAGATCGTAGGTATGGGATTGGGCGCCAAAGTTGGTTTGATCACCGATGGACGCTTCTCTGGCGCATCCCGCGGAATCAGTATCGGACATATCTCTCCGGAAGCAGCTGAAGGTGGTCCAATCGCCTTTGTTGAAGAAGGAGACATCATCGAGCTGGATCTGAACAACCGTATCATCGAATTGCACATCAGTGACGAAGAGTTTGAACGTCGTCGCGCAGGTTGGAAAGGCTTTGAACCGAAAGTAAAAACCGGTTACCTGGCTCGTTATTCCAAACTGGTTACCAATGCAAGCAACGGTGGCGTACTGAGTATCTAATTTACGCTTTCCTTTACTTGACCTATCGGAAACAATCTAATAAATAAAGGGTTGCTCTTCTGCCAAATCTGGCGAAGGGCAACCCTTTTTTTTGCTGGTTGGTATGATTAGTCCGTTTAGTTCCGCTCTGGCAATATCTCTTGTTCAATTAACAACGATTCATCTCCGGATTCTTCTACCGTTGCTGCCACCTGCATCGTATGTTGACCGTAACGTTCCAACAGTAGATCCAGCGGCATGGCAATCATCTTGGGTACCAATTGTTCTGTACGCTGTTTCAGGCGTTTGGTTCCTGCCGGGTGGATTACACTTAACAGTAGCTTCAGGTATACTTTGGATGCAGCACTGAACGGTCCAGGGGGCAATTCTTGTACGGTAAATCCAAATTTTTCCGGACCTCTGTTAATCATACTCACACCGTATATGGCTTTGGCAGAGCGTAACTCCGGTTCGAGTGTCACCATGCGTGCCAGATCCGGCAATTGCTGTTCCATGGTCCGAATCATGCGAATAGCCAAATGCATACTGGAACGTGACGTCACTCCAAGTTCAAACAACTTCTGATTGTCAAAATGCAGTTCTATCACCGGATCTCCATTTTGAATGACATGGCCATCATTCATCTCCACCCGTGCTCCGTGGTATACACGTGATCTGAAGTGCAGCATTGGGTCCTCTGGCGAAGCCGTCCGTAGATGATATACCCAGTGGAACAACTTTTCCCAGCCCAACCATAAGGCAACAACGATTCGTTTCCATAGCTTCAATGGTGTTTGTAATTGCGTTTTGTTCTGAGATTCACTCACTGTGATACCTCCCATCAGCGTATCAACGCGTACACTTTGCAGCCCAAGCCGTTCAGCTTCCTGCAAGACGACTTCCAGCGCCTGAAGCATCTGCTCCGGCGCGTGTGCATCTGCACCAAGGGTCGTTCCTCGATCATGCAGCAGCATGACCTCTCCGCCTCTCAGTTCCTTCAGCATCCGTTCAGTCAATCTCTGGGCACCTACTCGGCTTCTCCAGTCTTCAAACATAGAAGACCACAGTACAATCTTTCGTTCTTTCTTGCTGAAAAAATCAAACAGATTCATAATCCCCCACGGTGGACGATAATAACAAGTTTTCACGCCGGTTACTTCATGGATAATCTGACCTGTTCGCTGAATCTGATCACGAACAGTACGCGGCCGCATGAGCCAGTTCGTCTTGTGAATATAATTATGAATGCCAATAAGATGACCCTCGTCATGTATGCGTTGTATGAGTTCAGGATGACTCGCAGCATGTTCTCCAACGACAAAAAATGTGGCTTTTGCTTGATGCTGACGAAGCAGATCGAGCAATCTTGGCGTATAATGTGGATCTGGCCCATCGTCAAACGTTAATGCAAATTGTGTATCACTTCTTCCCCGTCGAAATACACGAAAACCAAAAAGCCTGCTAATCAAACTTGGAATAAATGCGTAAAAAGATGAAAGATACAATAACCACAGTAGAATACTCTGAAGTATCATTGTCATGTTGCAAGCTCCCCACTTCTCCTGCTGAATTACGGTGCACTATGGCACTATCTAAAATAAACCGCCTTTAATTTTATCATAGTTCAGACTTTTCTTGAATCCTGTTTTCCCAAAAAGATAGCTATCGTGTACAATAAATACAATCTAATTATTGCCATCAAAGGAGCCATGTCCATGCTACCGCTTTACAAAAAATACGGGCGAACTGTCTTTGACATCGCGTTGCTCGTATTAACCGTGTATGTGATCATGTACGGTTTCAGTCAATTATACCATGTGGCTGCACCGGTCTTTCTATCATTCATTGTGTATTGGATGATTGAGCCGCTGGCCAAATTTCTACATCGCAAAGGACTGCCCAAGACACTTGGAGCCGCCATCTCCGTCTTGTTGTTTCTTGCATTGATTGTCGCTGCCTTTTTTGGGGTAGGCTTGATTATCATTTCACAAATTTCCAATCTTCAAGATAACTTCCCTGTATACATTGAAATGATACAACGTGAATTCACCAATCTGGTGTTATTCATTCAGGACAAGTCAGACGCTCTCCCTGATGGAGTTATGGAAAAAGCGAATGATTATTTTGCAACACTGACCGGGTTCCTGTCCAAATGGGTAACGAGCGGAGCGCAATTCGTCGTAGGCTTCCTCAGTTCATTCTCTTCGTTTATTACGAACTTCGGAATTGCGATTATTCTGGCATTTTTCCTCAGTATCGAGATTGAATCCTGGCGCAAGTTCGCCCGTGCGAAGACGCCCAAAACATTAAAGTTAGCTATTGAATTCATGCGTAATCACGTGTTCAAGACAATCCGCTCGTATTTGAAGGCACAGATGATCATGATGCTCATTACGTTTGTATTGATTTATGCAGGTTTGTTGATTTTGGGAACCTCTAACGCCTTTACCATTGCAGCAGTCTGTGCGGTTTTTGATCTGGTACCATTGCTTGGCGTTCCTGTTGTGTTTATTCCATGGATCGTCTACTTATTCATTATTGGCAATAGCAGCCTGGCGATTGGCCTGATTGTGATTCTGGCAGTGACGATGCTGACAAGGCAGTTGCTGGAACCGAAAATATCGGGTAACTCGATTGGTGTATCTTCGGCGTACTTGATGCTTTCGTTTATGCTGATCTCCCTTTCGATCTTTGGCCTGGCTGGTGTAGTGTTATCTCCAGTGCTCCTGATCCTTCTGAAAGAACTGTTACAACAAGGGTACCTGCAAAAGTGGATTCACCTGCCAAAAGATGAATTTGAGTCCTCTCCATTAGTAATGGACCCACCCGTTAATAAGGCCTCATCGAATTCTGCCGAATCTACTGTACAACGTCCCGTTCCTGCGAAGAATCATGAGGACTCAGCCAAGTAGTCCATCACCTTCCTGAAGAGTGCCGTCGCCTGATGTTGGCTGTCAGGAGAGACATTTTGAACAAGAACAGCTACAGCATATTTGGGTTGTTCTACCGGTCCATAACCAATGAACCATTGATTGTTGCGCTTCTCTCCATGTTTCTGTACCTGAGCTGTACCTGATTTCCCTGCAACATGCCACCGTGCACGCTGCAGGGATTTTCCTGTTCCCTCACGAACTACCTTATTCATCCAGGATAACAGTTTATGCGCTGTTGCGGGAGCAATCTGTCCTGATGCTGAAGGTGAATCATGCAAGGGCATCTCCAGCATGGTGCCACCATCCGCATATCGGATGCGCTTAACGAGACGTGGGGCACTAACCTTTCCATCATGTAACAATGTAACGATCAGATTGGCAGCTTGCAGCGGTGTGACCAAGACATCGCGCTGACCGATTGCTGTCTGTATTTTCGCACCTTCATCAGCACCAGTAACAGCCTCTGTTCTCACACGCCCTTGATCCTCATGATCAAAGTGTCGTAACACGGGCATTCCTGCCATCTGCTTCCCCTCCCAGCCAATCGGACGCGCGAGTCCCAGACGATCAGCCGTGTTCTCCAGTTGTTCCATACTAAGCCTGCGCGCCGTTTCAGCGAATACGATGTTGCAAGACTCAGCGAATCCTTGCTCCAGATTCAGGTCTCCATGACCATGCTCCTTCCAGCAAGACAGCCCATATCTTCCGTACTCACCACCGCAATGGAATTCTTCTCCGTTAGAAACCGCATGATACTCCAAAGCAGCAGCGGCAGTGACAATTTTGAAAATGGAACCCGGTACGGCTCCCTGTACTGCACGATTCCCCCAGGCCGATTGCTTGGGGTCCACATGTTGTGGCTGATAGAAAGGGCGTGAGATCATGGCGCGAACATCTGCGTTAGCGGCATCTAACACAACAATGGCCCCTTCTTGTAATCCAGATTCTTGCGTCAACTCCTCCAACCCACGCTGTAACTCAGCATCCACTGTGGTTTCTACACGTAAAGGATAATGGCTATTGGTCGGTGCAATGACATGCGGCTGAATATCAGGGATAATCTCTCCACCACCCGAGACCATGCGTGATACAAGCGTAGGGCCAATACCCCTTAATAGGGGTTCAAGTGTCCTCTCCAGTCCGGCTGCTCCTGATTTCATAGCAAATGGCTGTTTTACTTCATCCTGATGCCCAGTTAGAACTTTGGAGGACTCAGGCTGTTCAGCCAGATAACCCATCCACTGCATCCCTGTATGCCCCTGAAGATACCTTGTCATCATTGGATAGATGCCAGCTCCTTGCAGGTGCAAACTACGTAGGCGCTCCACCTGAGCAGCGGTCAAATGAACAGGCTGATGTGTACCTGCTGTCCAGAAATGAGGTACACTTTCCTGATTCCATTCCTTCTTCAATTGATTCAAATCGGTATGTAATATAGCTGCCAACTGTGTCATCTCTGAGCCTTCTAATGCCCCTTGCTTGCGTAGTTTCTCTAATGGCACTGCCTGTGGAAAAAGAACCAAGCCCCATTGCAGCTTACCCGTCAACGCCTCACCCTTGTAATCTGTAAATTGCCCCCGGCCCGTATCAAGCATCACCCCGCGTTCACGCTGCAATACGGACATTTCACGTACCGTTCGGTGAAATCCAGGCATGGTCTGATTTACCTGAACGATCTGGACCCATCCCAATCGCAATATAAGCAATCCAAAGACAAGAGTTAGAAGAATACAAGTTATATAGATTCGCCGTTTCGCAAGGAGATGCATCTAAATCTCACCTTTTGTCGTTTTGACATATTATTGCTGATAAGGCTTGGAATTATCCGGTAAACCAAAAGAAAACCTGTCCCATGTACGGGACAGGTTCTCCTCATTTCAATGTTGGCTTGTTACACCGTGAAGCGTGACAAGGTTTCTTTCAGTTCAGTGGACACATTCTCCAGCTTGCCAGACAGATTTACCAGCTGGTTACTGATATTTTGCTGTTCACTGCTCAAGGAAGCTACTTCTTGGGACGTTGCAGAAGATTCTTCAGCTACAGCGCTGACATTGCTCATTGCTTCAGACAACGTACCTTGAGATTTGTTCAAATCTCCAATAGAACCTGTCACCATGCCCAAACGTTCCACAAATGCCCCCATCTGTTCCTGTACGGAAGCGAAGATGACGTTGGTGTCTTTGACCGCATCCATCTGTTCCTTGAATAACGGATAGGCTGCAGACAACGCATCCACGGTCTCATTCATTTCGGTCATGATTTTGTCAGTGATCTCTCCAACCATCTCAATGGATTGTCTGGATTGAGCCGCAAGCTGACGAACCTCATCAGCCACCACCATGAATCCGCGTCCGGCTGCACCGGCACGTGCTGCTTCAATGGTCGCATTCAGGGAAAGGATATTCGTCTGTTTCGTTATGTTTTGCAGCACTTCAAGCACTTTCAGAACAGAAGACGTACTCTCTTTCAGCGAATCAACCTTATTCACCAGTGCACCAATCATTTCTTCTGTCTTCTGGGTTTTGGTCATCAACTGATTCAGATGTTGTGTTCCTGTCTGACTGGACTTCTCTACATGACGAGCAGAATCACCCATCTGTTCATTAGCAGCAATTACACTCTGCATCTGACGAGAGATATTGTCAGTTAATTCATTACCACGTTCCGCTTCGGTTGCCAAACTGCCTGCACCGCCTGCGATCTCTTCTGTAGCTACGGCGATCTCCGAAGCAGATACAGCCGTTTTCTTGGATGCACTGCTCAGCTCAGAGGCCGTATCCAATACTTCCTGCGCAGAACGATTCGTTTGTTCAACCAGCTTTGTGATCTGCTCCATCATCAGATTAAAGGCGGTAGAGAGCTGACCGATTTCATCTTGGGAGCTGTAAGGTGTACGAACTTTAAGATTACCTTTCGAACCTTCCTGCATCAGGTCTTTCAATTTACCAAGTGGACGAGCGATCATACGCACCATCCAGACCCCGATCAATACTGCAATCCCCGCATCAATCAGCGCCATCCACAAGGTCAGGGTCAGAATGCCTTTTGCATCCTGAACCAAAACAGAGGTAGGTATCATACCAACCAGTTTCCAATTGGATGTATCCATCGTACTGTATACAGCCAACATTTCCGTAGATTTGCCATCTACCATATACTCCGTATTCGTACTACCTGCTGGTTCGGTCAACTCTTTGACAAATGCAAGCTCTGTATCTTGTCCCGTACCATCCGAGATGGAGGATGCCACCACTTTATTATCCGGAGCAATCAGTTGAAGGATAGCTCCCGGCCCCAGATCAAGCGATTTCAATTGTTCCTCCAGAACTTCCAGTTTCAGTTCAATAACCAGAACATACGACTGAGTAGTCCCTTGCAGGTTTTTCATGGAACGTGCAATGCTGAACGTTGGCGTTGAACCATCTTCCTTGATCTCTGTTGGAAGCCAGCGATAACCGCCCGCCTCAATCAACTCACTGTACCATGCTTCCTGGCGAATGCTGCCCATGGATGAACTGTTGCTACCGGTACCCATAATGGACTTTGTATCGTCCGTAGGTACCAAATAAATCGCTTCCATGGATTTATTCGTAAATGCAATATTGGACAATTGTTTATTGATCGAACTTGAATTTATGAATGTATCATACGCAGTCAGATTTTGATCTGACATTTTTTGTAACAAGGACTGCATTTCCGGATCAAAGAAAATCTGTGTGGATGTATCCACAAATCTCTCCAAAATAATGTCCATTTTTTGTTTGGTCTGATCAATGGTCTCCTGATTGGCACGCGAAGCATTTTTCTCTATCGTACCCTTGGCTTTTGAATAGGATAATAGACCTAAACTCACTACAAAAATCATGATCCCCGCAAAAAAGATCAAGAACAGTTTAACCCCTACGGATTTAACCGGATTTGCCTTCCTAATTTGTTTGAAAGAAGACCCTCCAAGGTTTTTCCAATCCCGGTTTTTTAATTGTTTTTTTACCCAATCGGTCTTGATCCAGCCCAGCTTCAATTTACTACGGTCAAACTTAAGTAATTTTTTCCCATTCCCTTTAATTTTACTTTTACCTACTTTTTCTTTCTTCACTTTCTGAACCTGCTCAGGATTAACCTGCTCGGATTTTGTCACTTGCTCCCCACTGTCTTTCTGCTTCTTTTGAACCATTCCCATTCACCTGCCAGTTATTTACTTGTTGGATTTTTCTTTCTCTCCCCTATAAATATGTAGTATTCGACAGCTTTCTTCGTTCCCCTTTCATATCCCAGAAATATTTTACAACTTTATTCCTATTTTTCTATAAAAAAAAGACCCCCATATGCCGATAAGCGGAGGTCCTACATGTTGATTTCATAACATTATTTTGTTAAATCATAATACAATATTGCCACATTGTAGGTATTTGAACCTATTTCTTTTTTCTCATCATATCAAAATACGAAACCGGCTGATCCACCTTCATTTTAATCAGTTGCAACGGGTGACGAGCAGCATCGAGAACATTGCCTTCTTCATCCTGTATTTCGCCGACCACCTGTTTGAAAAAGTGACCTCCCGGACCAAAAAATTCAATTTCCTGTCCTGGTTTGAAGTGATTGCGCTGTTGAATGGTTGCCATTCCTGTTTCGGCATCATACCCCATGACCAATCCAGCGAAGTCAAAAGGCACGGCCTTTTCTTCCGGCTCATAGATATGATCTTCATGGTCTGGTGTATCATAGAAAAACCCGGTATTCAGCGGGCGATTCGCAGCTTTGTTCATTTCTTCAACCCATTCAGGTTTCAGAACATAATTCTCCGGGTCGGCCATATAGGCATCAATAGCTTGACGGTACACGTTAACCACAGTTGCCACGTAGTGGATCGATTTCATACGTCCTTCGATCTTGAAACTGTCCACGCCCACATCAATCAACTCTGGGATATGACCAATCATGCACAGATCCTTAGATCCCATGGAGAATGAATTATCCTGTTCCTGGAACAGGGGAAGCTGATTCTCACCCAGTTTGAATGGCGCAGGTGCCTTCATCTGCATGTCCTCTTCGCTGACCCACACCGTATCTTCTCTGGCATCCTCGAACAGATCATACTTCCAGCGACAAGACTGGCAACAGCCACCCCGGTTGGAGTCCCGATCCGTAAAATGGTTGGAGAGCACGCAACGTCCGGAATACGAGGAACACATTGCCCCGTGAATAAAGGCTTCAATTTCAATATCCACATTGGCCTTGATCTCTTCAATCTCTTCGAAGCTGGTCTCACGTCCGAGAACAACTCGCGGGAGTCCTTCATCTTTCCAGAACTTCACCGCTTGCCAGTTGAGTGTGGATTGTTGAGTACTCAGATGTACCTCAAGGCCCGGCACAGCACGAAGGGCTACTTCAATAATAGCTGGATCAGCTACGATGATCGCAGAGATTCCCGCATTATAGAGGTTTTGGAGGTATGTTTCGATACCCTCAACATCCTCATTATGTGCATAGATGTTCGTCGCTACAAACACTTTGGCTCCATACTTTTTGGCAAATTCCACACCTTCACGCATCTCTTCAAAGCTAAAGTTATCCGCGTTGGAACGCAGTCCATAGGCCTGTCCACCGATATATACAGCATCTGCACCGTAATGAATTGCAAATTTCAGTTTTTCCAGATTACCCGCCGGAGCTAGCAGCTCCGGTTTGTCCAGACGGTTACGTTTACCCGAGAACTTCCGCTGTACCGCCACTGTTTCCATTCTGTTCACCTCGTCTATTAATACACTTGTTCTTTATAGAAAAATCCAAACGACAATTCACGTTCAGGGTCCTGTAACTCCCGCACCTCAGCGAGCCACTCTTCAGAGAACGCATATGCATCAGCATCGGCTACATAACTGTCAATCGCTGTCCGATATGCACGTACAACAGCTTCATTGTAGGTAAGTGATTTTAACATACCTTCAATTTTGAAACTGTGCACACCCGCCTCCATCAACAGATGAAGATCTTCGAGGATACATATATCCTCTGAGCTCATAATGTGTGTACCATTTATGTCTTCATAGATCGGGAATTTCTCATCCCGGCGTTCAGCCTCAATCAGGAACAATCCACGTTCTTTGCCCAGATGTCCCTCAACCGGCCGCCCTTGATGAGCCATATAACTTTGCACCAGACTGCGCTTGGAATGATAAATATTCGTCATGCCATGCACCTGAACCTGAGCTTCCACCTTCAAAAAAGGAACCATTTCCGTCAACTCGTCCATATTCAACTCACGGGCAAGTACAACGCGACTCGCTCCCTTAGTTCCCCAATAGTTGGCTGTAGCATAGTTCGTTGAAGTCATCTCCGCATTCCAGTGCAGCTTCACATGTGGCGCGTATTCCTTCATGGTAGCCAGCACGGATGGATCATTAAACTCCACACCATCAATACCGATTCTGCCAAGTGCTTGAACATATTCAGGCAATTCTTTCAACAGCTCGTTGGACATCAGATTAGTCATGGATACATACACACGTGCCTGATGTTTGGCTGCAATGGCAACCACCTCTGCTGTCTCTTCCACGCTAAAGCTGCCTGGGAGACGCATGCCGAATCGATCATCTCCAATGACCAGAGCATCTGCTCCTGCCTGGAGCAGCACTTCTGCCTCTTTCACATTCGCTGCTGTAACGAGCAGTTCATGTTTCTTACTCATATAATCCCCTCCGCTTATTGCGCAGCCTTACTTTTGGCTATATTTTGCTGGTGTTCCTTATACGTTTTTGCAAATAGATGTCCAGACGAGCCATCCTTTTTTGTCACATAGAACAGATACTCCGAAGCTTCCGGATTTAGCGCTGCCTCAATGGACGGAAGACTTGGACTGGCAATTGGACCTGGTGGCAAGCCTTTATTCAGATACGTATTATAGGGACTTTTCACCTTCAGATCCTTGTAGAACAATCGCTCCTTTGGCCTGTCGAGCAGATATTGCACGGTAGCATCAATCTCCAGCTTCATATCCTGATTGATCCGATTGTAGATTACACCTGCAACCAGAGCACGTTCCTCGTCCACTACAACTTCTTTCTCCACGAGTGACGCAATCGTCAGCAGTTCATGCAGGGAAAGGTTCTTTTCCTGGAGCTTTGCTTCCAAATCAGGAATGGAATTAATCTTGGTCTGGAATTCTTCCAGCATCCGTTGCATCACATCATGCGTGGAACTTCCCTTTTTCAGCTCGTAGGTCTCCGGGAATAGATACCCTTCCAATACGTAGCGAAGTTCTTCATCCACTGGAATATCTTTGATGATATCTACATCAAAGGCCGAAGGATCATTGGCCAGCTTGATGAATTCATCCCGATCTACAACATGCTCATAAGAAAGTTTACCCGCCATTTGCAGAACGTTATAACCCTCCGGAATCGTAAATTTCACCATTTCCTCCGGTACAACTTCACCACTACTCAGCTTGCTAACAATCTCATCATATGTCACGCCAGGATTCATAGAATATGTACCCGCCATGAAATTAGAACCTAGTTTCTTCCACTTTAAATACCCTTTGAAGGTTAACCCGCTTCGAATGAGGCCTTCTTCTTGAAGCTGATCCGCGATTTTCGAAGTTCCCGATCCGCTCTTAATCTCGAATACGACCGGTTCTGTAGAAGCTTCCACAGGACGCATCATACTCCATACGTATCCACCTGCGCCTCCGACAAGCACTACAATGATAAGCAGTATGACTACAATTGCTTTCCCTTTCAAAAAAGAAACAACTCCTTTACACAACCAAAAAGAGCGGACTTCTCCGCCCTCCCGGTTTCTTCAATTTGAAGCTGATTTAATCTTCGTCAATGGGGAGTGTACACTCATCATACAGTTCCGAGATGTTCTCCCACTCATCATCATCATCGATCGTAACTAACTCCGGCATGATCTGGTCTTCACTTCCAGGTGATACCCGCAGAAGTTCAACCTCGTCATAAGGTCGCAACGAACTGCGGAGCACCGCGTATTGCTGACCGCCGACTTCGAACTCAGCCAACAAGTCATACGGTTGTGATTTACCGTTCTCTTCTTCGAGCTCAACATGAGCACCGAATGCCAGACGCAGTGAATCTGTCCATTTCAGGTCTTTGCGGCTATAGTCCGTCATTTAGTTCGCTTCCTCTTCATCTTCAGCAAGAAATGTATTAAACGTCTCCTCGACGATATCCCATTCGGCATCATCTTGGATGACGAAAAGTTTAATATCGTCGCCCTCTTCTTCATAACGGAATGCATATACATCCGTTTCGCCATCTTCAGGTTCAACCGGAGCAACCATCATATACTTGGCCTCCGATCCATCTACTTCAAACTTCATGATGACTTCGAATTCCTCTTCATTACCCTCGTCATCCGCAATGTAAATAATTTCCGCTTCTTCTTCCATACCCAGTTGATCTTCAGCCATTGTTGATCCCCCTCACCTTCTACTATTGGCATCCAAATAATTTTGCAAAATCAAGCTTGCGGCCATTTTGTCCACAACCTGCTTGCGTTTTTTTCGACTGACATCCGCTTCGATCAGCGTACGTTCTGCTGCCATGGTTGTCAGCCGTTCATCCCAAAGGTGAACAGGTAAATTCAGTTCATCCCGCAGGCGTTCGGCAAAAGCAATGCATATCTCACCGCGCGGTCCTACGGTGCCGTTCATGTTTTTGGGAAGTCCGACTACGATCTCACTAATCTCATGCTCACGCACAAGTTCGGCAATCCGAGCGAACTCGCCTTCATCACGGCGGCGTTCTAGCACTTCCAATCCCTGGGCAGTCCAACCGAAGGCGTCACTCGCGGCAACTCCGATTCTTCGGTCCCCATAGTCCAAACCTAATATTTTCATCCATGCTCTCCCATCCTGGGGCCTGCTCAGATCGATTACAAATAATCGCCTTCTCAAGCTTCAGGCTGTCTTCTGTCGGTTCATTTCCCGCTGTCTGCATGGCTGCAACACAGCGGAAGCGGCGTACATTACCGGTGATTGGCCAGATAGGAACGTACAAGCTCTTCAATCAGCTCATCGCGCTCCTTTTTACGGACCAGACTACGTGCGTTGTTGTGACGAGGAATGTATGCCGGGTCTCCGGAAATCAGATACCCAACAATCTGGTTGATCGGATTATACTCCTTATCGACCAATGCATCATAAACCGTGAGAAGAATCTCTTTGGATGATGCTTCCTGTTCGTCACCTTTCACATTAAATTTAACCGTCTTATCCATGGAGTCCATTGATGACACCTCGCTCCTGCATGAACATGGGGACCATGTCCTGCCGAATTGATTTCTGTTTATATAATAACATATTCTGACTGCCACAAGTAAACAAAGGATAAGGCAATTGTGTTTTTTGCTTGTCCTTTACTGGCTTCAGCATATTGCATCAGTCGATTCCACTCGCTCTCAGGTACAAAAGTTGGACGGGAAGAAACATCCCGATCCAACCTCCGTATAAACAAACAGAACCTTTCGAACTATATTTTGGCCCTTTGAAAGCCCTCGTTCGATTTATGCAGTATGCCCGCTAACCAGCGAAACCGCCAGTTTCAGCGCTTCATCCAGCTTGGTCGCATCCTTACCTCCGGCTTGCGCCATATCTGGACGTCCACCGCCACCGCCGCCGCATACTGCTGCGACTTCTTTGACGATTTTGCCTGCGTGTAATCCTTGTTTTACTTGTTCAGCAGGTACAGCTACAACAAAATTCACTTTGCCGTCCGCTGGAGCACCCAATACGAGTACCGCGTTAGGCAATTTTACTTTCAACTCATCTGCCACTGTACGCAGCGCATCCATGTTCGGAGCATCCACGCGTGCTGCCAGCAATTGTGTATTTCCTGCTTGTACCACTTGATCCGTCAATTGACCCGCTTCCATGGCACTCAGCTTGCTTTGCAGGGATTCAGTCTCTCTGGCTGCTTCTTTCAGTTGTTGGTTCAGACCTTCAATCCGTTTAGGTACATCAGCCACATTTGCTTTGAGCAGTGCTGCTGATTGTTTGAGCAGTTCCAACTGGCTTTCCACATACAGATATGCGCCGCGGCCAGTTACAGCTTCGATCCGGCGTACGCCGGAGCCAATTCCGCTCTCGCTCACCAGTTTGAAGATTCCGATCTCTGAAGTATTATTTACGTGACAGCCGCCACAAAGTTCCAAACTGTAGTCTCCAACTTGAACAACACGTACAATATCTCCATATTTTTCGCCAAACAGGGCCATTGCACCCATTTCTTTAGCTTCATCAATAGCTTTCAGCTCGATGTTCACGTTCAGACGATTCCAGATCTGTTCGTTCACCTGACGCTCAATTTCTGTCAACTCTTCCGGCGTAATGCTGCCGAAGTGAGAGAAGTCAAACCGCAGACGCTGTGGCTCTACGAGCGATCCTGCCTGGTTTACGTGTGTGCCGAGCACATCTTTGAGTGCCTTGTGCAGCAAGTGGGTTGCTGTATGGTTTTTGATAATGTCGCCACGTTTCGCTGAGTCTACTTCGGCGTTGATCACATCACCTACACGCAGTTCACCAGACTCCACAGTCACCAGATGTACATGTTGTCCGAGTGGAGCTTTGAACAAACCTTGTACTTTTGCTGTTACACCAGCACCTCGCAGCAAGCCCTGATCACTCACTTGACCGCCACTTTCCGCGTAGAACGGAGTCTTGTCCAGAACAACCTGACACGTTTGTCCTTCGCCTACAGATTCAACAAGGGCGTCACCAGCTACGATGGCTACCACTTTTGCTTCCGTCAACAGGTCAGTATAACCAACAAACTCGCTTTTAACCTCCAGGTCAGCAAGTGGTCCGCCTTGAACTTTCATGCTCTCGTTCTCTTGACGCCCAGCACGTCCAAGCTCACGTTGTTTCTGCATGGAAGCATCAAAACCTTCACGGTCCACAGTCAGACCATGCTCTGCAGCATAATCTTCTGTCAGGTCAAACGGGAAACCGTACGTATCATACAGTTTGAAAGCTTCAGGTCCGCTAATAACGGTGCGTCCTTCGGATTTGGCAGCGCCGCTGATATCAGCCAGAATAGCCAGACCATCTGTTAGTGTTTCGTGGAAACGCTCTTCCTCGGTTTTGATTACTTTGGCGATGAACTCTTGTTTGTCTACTACCTCAGGGTAGTACATGCCCATCACTTCACCAACGGTTGTTGTCAATTCATACAGGAATGGACGGTCAAGTCCAAGCACTTTTCCATAACGAACTGCACGGCGAAGCAAGCGACGGATGACATATCCACGTCCTTCATTACTTGGCAGAACGCCATCACCTACTGCAAAGGCAACCGTACGGATATGATCGGCAATGACTTTCAGTGCAACATCAATCTCGACGCTGTCGTTATATTTCACACCCGCAAGAGCGGCTGTTCTCTGAATCATCGGTTGGAACAGGTCTGTGTCAAAGTTGGAATCCACATTTTGCAGAATGGAAGCAAAGCGCTCCAAACCAGCACCTGTATCAATATTTTTGTTAGGAAGCGGTGTGTAGCTACCATCTTTGTTATGGTTGAACTGGGAGAATACCAGGTTCCACACTTCCAGATAACGTTCGTTTTCCCCGCCTGGATACATTTCAGGATCACTCATGTCGTTTCCGTAAGCTTCGCCGCGGTCATAGAAGATCTCGGTACAAGGTCCACATGGGCCTTCGCCGATATCCCAGAAGTTTTCATCCAATTTAATGATACGCTCAGCAGGCAGTCCTACTTTTTCGTTCCACAGTTTGAAAGCTTCTTCATCTTCCGGATATACCGTTACGGAAAGACGTTCCGGATCAAATCCGATCCACTCTTTGCTGGTCAAAAATTCCCACGCCCATGTTACGGTCTCTTCCTTGAAGTAATCTCCAATGGAGAAGTTGCCGAGCATTTCGAAGAACGTATGGTGACGACGCGTTTTACCAACATTCTCAATATCATTGGTACGTATACATTTTTGGGAGTTCGCAAGACGCGGGTTCTCCGGCTTTTCACGTCCGTCAAAATATGGTTTGAGCGGTGCCATACCTGCATTGATCCACAAAAGAGAAGGATCGTTGTGAGGTACAAGCGATGCGCTCGGCTCGATTTTGTGACCTTTACTTGCAAAAAATTCTATCCATTTGGACCGGATTTCACTGGCTTTCATACTGGATGCCCCCATTAATTATAATAGTCCGTTGCGTATTCGCTCCGGTTGGTCAACATTGTTTTTGTAAAAATAAACACAAAAAACGCCCCTGAATAATCAGGGACGATGTTATCGCGGTACCACCCTGGTTATTGCTGTTCATCCCTTGCTGCACGGACAAACAAACAATCTCCTCGTTCATGCGAAATAACGGTCGCTCCCGGCAGGGTTGTCCTGCACTCCGAAATTAGCTTTCCGCCGCTTCATCTTTCAAGACTCTTCCAGCCATCAGTTCAGGCTCACCCTGATCCGATGAAGTCTATTCTCTGAGGAAAGGAACCCTCGGCGTACTTTATTTCATCATCGATTTCATGTTCTAAACATACACAATCATTATATCGGTAGCACAAGCGGGTGTCAACGCGGCCGCGTTGATGTTTTAACCCTGTTATTTAGTCGGTCCTTCGTTTGATGTAATAGGCGAAAAAGTGTTGCACAATCACCTTCAGCACGGCAAAAACAGGTACTGCCAGAATTAAACCTACAATGCCTGCCAGTTCACCTCCGACGAGCAGTGCAAATATAATCGACAGTGGATGCAGATGCAACGTACGTCCCACCACCTGAGGAGAAATAACATTACTCTCCAACACTTGGCACAGTGTGTTCACAATGACAACAAGTAGTACCATTTTAAACGATACGGTTGATGCCATGACGACAGCAGGAGCAGCTCCAAGGAACGGCCCCAGGTAGGGCACAATGTTAAACACAGCTACAATGCTTGCAAGCAGCAGGGCATACGGCATATCAATGACGATATAACCAATGTAGGCAAAGATACCAACAATGACACAGACAATAAACTGTCCCCGAATGTAGTTCCCCAGTGCAGTATCGATCTCTTTCATCACCGAGACAATCGCTTTACGACGTGAACGCGGAAGATACGCCACAATGGTGCGCTCAAATACCTCAAAGTCTTTTAACATATAAAAGATCAGAAATGGCACGATAAACACATTAAATAACACATTAATGGTCGCCCCGATATTGTCCATTAGTACGGTAATGCCCTGAGTTAGTCGATCCTCCATCTGAAAAAACCAACTGTTCATGCCTGTTCGCACACTTGGCGGCATTAATTTGTGATCCATATTGTTCATCAGGCTCTGTGCACGCATGGACAGTTCTGGCATATGCTCGTTGAGTTCCCCCAGCTGTTCAATCAATACCGGAATCACATTCATCAGAATGACACCGATGCAGGTCAGGAAAAAGGCATATATGAGTAGTACCGCAATCGTACGCGGCACCTTGCGCCCTCCCAGCATGCTGACAATCGGATTGAGTACATAAGATATGATAAGGGCTACGATAAAGGGTGCCAACACTGTTTTCAGGAACGCATATATGTGAAGCAGTAAAGGCCGCAGCAGCCATATAAAATATAAAATAATCAATCCGAGCAGCAGCCAGATCGCGTAACGGAACAGCTTGTTTTTCGTTAATTGCTCCACTTGCATCTCTCCTTTTGGACTGGCTCTGAGAGTCAGTATATGTAGGAAAGGTAATATTTATTAACACAGCGCAGAAGTGGAAAGGAGCAATCCAACATTTTTTCTTAAACCAAAAAAACGCCTCCTTCATCAGAGAAGGAAGCGCATTTTGCAGCACGGGTTAGCATATAATCATACATACACCAGCCGAACCACTATGTAACCGCATCTATATACATCTGCCAACAATTAATGACAGTCTCCCACGACAGACATTGTCATGAAACCGCATATAGAGGAAGTTATTCTGCTTATTAAGAAGAAGCGTGAAGATGAGGGAAGTCTTGTGGCAGCTCGTCCCCGAAAAACAAATCATCCAGGGAACTCAGCGTACCGTCTTCTTCCACCTGATATACAGACATTTTCTCACCGTTCACCGTTAATTCGATAAAGCATCCCCAGCAATAAAACTGGTGGGAACCAATTTTCCCGATATCTTTGGAACTACAGTTTGGACATTTCATATTCATTCACCTATCCATTAACAGAATGAATGGCATTTTCCAAGCGTTGTTCACTCAGAGACGGCACCATAATGGCACTTTCCCCGATGGACATATCGCTTGTACATGGCAGCCATTTGCGGCCCTCGATCAGATCGGACACAAAACCGTCCGTAATTTCAATCCCTATTATTGTATTTCCCAACTCTTGGTCAAAATAAACATCGGAGACACGCCCAAGCAGCAAACCTTCTTCGGTGAGCACGGACATCTCCTTCAATTTAGACCGACCGAGGAGGTACGTGTATTTTATGTCGTCGGCTCCCGTCTTGCGGACAGCCTGTTGATTACGGATCATGACGGCATCTTCGCCGTAGGCAACGATATCTTGCCACTGCACGATTTTGACATGATTGGTAAACAGACCTTTGCTCTCAAGCTCAATGCCTTCGATCTCCCAATCATCATTCACAATGAAATCCTGGATTTTACCGACCTGCTTCCCGTCCTCAACATCAAAAACGGCAAGTCCGATCATTTCCTGAAGCTTCATCGCTGGGTCCCCCTCATCTTCTTATCATTAAATAGGCGCGGCGCTATTGCTAGGTATGCCCAATGTTGATGAGTGGCAATCAGACGCCGATCATCAAAACCGCTTCTATCCAACCGATGAAATGGAACTTCTTCCCTCCTTCTGTTCCATGTGTAAAGTTCCCCTTAGGGTCTATTACGCAGTCGTCCAAGAATGGTTCCAATTTTTTCGGCGGTTATCATGATTTCTTCCGTAGTATTACCCAATCCCCAGCTAAATCGAATCGCAGAGTGTAAAAATGTTTCAGGCAGTTTCATCGCTTTGAGCACATGAGAGACTTCAAGTGAACCGGAAGTGCAGGCAGAACCGCTTGCAACAGCAATCCCTTCCATATCCAGATTCATTAACATCGTCTCTGTGGACACTTCCGGAAAGCTGATATTCAGGATGTTTGGCAGCGTATGCTCCAGGTGTCCATTCACGTGAAAGTTCTCCGTCCCCACATGAATTTCAAGCTGTTCCAACAAAAGTTTACGCAATTCCAAATCATGCTGACGATGCGCCTCCGTTTGTGCTGATGCAATCTTGAGAGCCTCTGCAAATCCGGTAATACCTGCGATATTTTCCGTACCAGCGCGACGCTGACGCTCTTGCAACCCACCGTGAGCTCTTGCTTCCAACACAATTCCTCGCCGTACATAGAGTGCACCCACGCCCTGAGGTCCGTTGATTTTATGCGCAGAGAAGCTGATCAGATCCACAGGCAACTCCTTACATGAAATATTCTGGCTGCCCAGAGCCTGAACTGCATCGGTATGGAAAAGGATATTATGCTGACGAGCAAGCTCACCCACCTCGCGAATAGGCTGAATCGTGCCCACTTCGTTGTTGGCATACATCATGGTAATCAGCACCGTATCCGGACGAATAGCCTCTCGCAACTCATCCAGATTTATTCGTCCGTATCGATCAACAGATAGATAGGTTACTTCATAACCTTGCCGCTCCAGTTCCTGACACGTATGCAACACAGCATGGTGCTCAATGGCCGTCGTAATGACGTGTTTCCCCTTATCCTGCCTGGATGAGACTGCTCCAAAGATTGCCAGATTGTCGCTCTCCGTGCCACCTCCGGTGAATACCAATTCGTCCGGGAAACAGCCCAAAGACGCCGCAATGACATCCCTTGCTCCGCTGACAGTCCGTTTGGCCTCACGCCCAAAGGCATGGATACTTGATGCATTGCCAAATTGTCCTGTCATGACGTTCATCATCGCTTCTGCGACTTGTGGATGCATAGGTGTCGATGCGGCGTGATCCAAATAAATTCGTTTCATTTATCTTCACCCCGTTATATGTTAAATTATCTTATTTTGCTGTTACGAAATATGTTTTACAGCCTCATAATGCTAACCAACCTCAAGCCTTTGTATGAACATATGTTAAGGCATGGATAAAGCCCCCAAATGGGGGCTCAAGTAAGTTGGCATGTCATGCTCGCACAGTCATTGTTAAATATAGAACATGTAGCTATCTTTTTTCTCTTGATCCTGGAATGTAATCAGGTCTTTCAGTGTTGTAGAGTCCAACACTTCGGCAATGCCGTCACGGATACGCAACCATAGGTCACGCTTCGCGGGATCATCTTCCTCTGTGAAGTCTACTGGAGAGATTGGCCCTTCCAGTACACGGATCACATCGCCTGCAGTTACGGTTGCAGGATCACCTGCAAGGATATAACCGCCGTAAGCACCTCTAATGCTCTTCACCAGTCCTGCATTACGCAGTGGAGCAATCAGTTGCTCCAAGTAATGCTCCGAGAGCTGGTTGCGCTCGGCAATGCTTTTAAGTGATGTAGGGCCTTCGCCTGTTCTGGCAGCAAGCTCCATCATGATTGTGAGGCCGTAACGGCCTTTTGTCGATATTTTCAAAGGAGTCACCTCTTTCAATTTTCAGAAACGATTGGAAACTTTATATTTAATCCTGTGGTCCACGACCGTCTGTTTCACGATCTGTCCACAGCAGAGATTCATAGAACTAATCTTTAACTTTCTAATTCTCCGTATTCCGATCATAACCCTCAGCTAATGTTAACATATCTGCATGCTTTATGGAAAAGAAAGATTGACGATATTCCAAAATGTGCGTCTGTGGTGGACACTATCCAAAATTGGCCGGGTGTATCGTATCTTGAGTCCGGTTATGCTAGAATAAGAAACGAAACACATTTATATATAGAAATGGTGATAACGATGTCCAAAACAATTGAAAATACACGGGTCGTCGTTGGCATGTCCGGAGGTGTCGATTCTTCCGTTACCGCGCTGTTGCTGAAAGAGCAAGGGTACGATGTCATCGGCATTTTCATGAAAAACTGGGATGACACCGACGAGTTCGGCCACTGTACCGCTGAAGAAGATTCAGAGGATGTACGCCGCGTATGCGAACAGATCGGCATTCCTTACTACACTGTCAACTTCGAGAAAGAGTATTTTGATAAAGTATTTACCTATTTCCTTGATGAATATAAGTCGGGCCGCACGCCAAATCCGGATGTCATGTGTAATCGTGAGATCAAATTTGGTGAATTCCTGAACAAAGCTCTGGATCTCGGCGCAGATTATGTAGCTACAGGACACTATGCTCGCCTGATTGAAGAAGATGGCACGTTAAAGTTGCTGCGTGGTGTAGACAACAATAAGGATCAGACGTATTTCCTTAACGCACTCAATCAGAACCAACTATCCAAAGCCATGTTCCCGATTGGTCATCTGCCCAAACCGGAAGTACGCAAAATCGCAGAAGCGGCTGGTTTGTATACGGCCAAGAAAAAAGACAGCACAGGTGTCTGCTTCATCGGCGAGCGCAATTTCAAAGAGTTCCTGAGCAACTATCTGCCTGCCAAAGGCGGAGACATGGTTGATATCGCGACCGGTGAAGTCAAAGGTCGTCACGACGGTCTGATGTACTACACACTTGGACAGCGCCAAGGTCTTGGCATTGGTGGTTCCGGCAATGGTGAACCCTGGTTTGTGGCAGACAAGGATCTGGAGAAAAATCAACTGCTTGTTGTTCAGGGCGATGCCCATGCAAGCCTCTACTCCACTGGTCTAACCGCAACGGGTGTGAACTGGATTGCTGGTACAGAGCACATGCCTAATGTGCCATACCGTTGTACTGCCAAATTCCGCTATCGTCAGCCGGATCAAGGTGTTACACTGACCTGGCAGGAAGATGGAAGTGTGGATGTACAATTTGATCAGCAGCAAAAAGCCATTACGCCAGGACAAGCTGTTGTTTTCTACGACGGAGAGGTCTGCCTGGGTGGGGGTACGATCGATCAGGTGCAAAAAGTACCTGTACCCGCAATGCAATAATAGAGCTTGTCCATTAAAATGCGGATTATACACAATACCGTGTATCCCTATTAAAAAAGCCGTCTTTCATGTATACCATGAAGGATGGCTTTTTTCCTGCTTTCTTTGCAAAAAAAATAAAAATAGTTCGTTATGCAGTCAACCAGACTCCTGCCAAGGAGGCCAACACCCCAACTACAACCGAACTGACGACGTAAAGCGCCGCGCTTGCGTATCGTTGTCGACCCATAAGTCCTAACGTCTCATAACCAAAGGTAGAGAACGTGGTGTACGCACCGCAAAATCCGGTTCCCCAAATCACCCAGATTGCATCCGAGATCATTGCAGATTGGTGCCATCCGTATAACAACCCAAGCAGCAGTGAACCACTGATGTTGATGATCCATGTTCCCCATGGAAAAGCCGTTCCCAGCAAGCCAGAGACCCATTTTCCCAGACTGTAACGCAGTACCGCACCCAGCACACCTGCAAAACCAATCCACAGGATCATGAGGCATCACCCTCTTGTCTTTGTGCTCCCAACATACGATGTCCAAGGCTCATTCCCAGCGCACAGAGCAACAACCCCGCCAACAGACTTACGATCATATAAATAGCGGCACTGATCCATTCGCCCCCTTCGGATAAACGAACAATATCCAGTGTAAACGTGGAGAATGTCGTAAATGCACCAGTAAAACCTGTGCCAATCGCCAGTCGAAGTTGTGGTGTTATTTTGCCTGGAACAGCTATGGTAAAAAACCACCCTAAAAAAAGGCTGCCCATCGCATTGATTAGCAGCACTGCCCAAGGGAACCCTCCGTGGACAGTTGGTATCGCTAACTGTATGGCATATCGGGTCACTGTACCGAGAAATCCACCCGCCCCTATATACAAAAGCTCTTTCATGTTATGTGCATCTCCCGAGTGATCTGTCTGTCTTACAGTTCTCTGCGCCGCTGTTGGTTCAGCCTGATCTTCGATTCATTGCCTTGCTCCGTTGCCTCATAGAATACTCTCCGTGAGAGCTGCTTTGGCAAATATTCTTGCTTCACAAAATGCCCTGGATAGTTGTGTGGATATTGATAGCCCTCATGTCCAAGTTTTACAGCACCCGAGTAATGCGTATCTCGCAAGTGAAGCGGAACTTCTGCCGATTTCACTTCATCAATCGCGTTCATGGCTTTGGAAATGGCGGTGTACACCGCATTGGATTTTGGACTTTCGACTGCAAACAGAATCGCTTGTGCAATGTTCAGCTTGGCTTCGGGCCAGCCGTTATTCCGGTACGCATCAAGTGCTCCAATAGCCTGTGTCATGGCTTGCGGGTTCGCAAGTCCAATATCTTCACTGCTCGCTGCAATCAGGCGCCGAATGAAGGTCATTGGGTCCATACCGAGCTTCTCCACCGCGTATAGAAACCAGAACAATGCCGCATCACTGGAACCCCGAATACTCTTGTGAAATGCAGACAGCACATCATATTGGGTGGATTCATCCGCCTTCACAATGGGGCGCCGGATAGACTCTTCTGCTACACCAAGCGTAATATGAATCGATCCATCCGTCTCCGGTGGCGTCGTCAATGCAGCCAGTTCAAGTGCGTTAAGCGCACGCCGAATATCCCCGTTGGCCATCGTAGCAATATGTTCAAGCGCCTCATCATCCGCCTGTAGTTCCATGAACCCCAGACCTTTGTCCGCATCACTCAATGCTCTGCGCATCGCAATTAGGGAATGATCCTTGTTTAGCGATTCCAGCTGGAACAGAGTAGAACGGCTCATCAAGGCCCCATTGACATAATGAAAGGGATTCTCTGTTGTTGCGCCGATAAAAATAATCGTGCCCTTCTCTACCGCTGGCAATAGCGCATCCTGACGTGAACTGTTAAACCGATGTACCTCGTCGAGGAACAAAATGGTTTTTGTTCCATACAGCTGTTTGTTCGTTTGCGCCTGTTCGATGACTTCACGCACATCCTTGACGGAAGCTTCCACTGCATTCAGACGTACAAACTGTCCTTGCGTTTGCTGGGAAATAATATGTGCCAAGGTTGTCTTGCCGCATCCCGGAGGGCCATATAACAAGATGGACGAAATCTGATCAGCCTCGATGGCGCGCCGGAGTAATTTCCCCGGTCCAATAATATGTTCCTGTCCAATATATTCATCCAGATGCTCTGGCCGCAAGCGGTCCGCAAGCAATCTGGCTTGTGGTTTCGAGTCTTGTTGAAACGAAAATAAATCCATTGCTCATCACTTCCTTAACGGATTGCCTTGCCTTGATTACAATTACACTTCTGATGGTTCTCCACTCTCTATCATATCATACTCTCGCGGTAACATAGCCATAAATGCATGAAGTGCACTGCTGACAAAGGCATCCTTGCGAATAATAAAATGAGTCATCATGCGATTCATACCTACGGGGAGTGTATGCGTGCGCAGTAATCCATTTTTGATCTGATGTCTAATCACAATCTCTGGTAATAAGGAAATTCCCATGCCGGACGTAACTCCACTAATAATCGCTTCAAGGGTTCCGAATTCCATAATTACTGGGCGGGTAACACCACCCACCTCTAACCATTCCTCCAAAATCTGACGATAGGAACACCCCATGCTGTAGACAAGAATGGGTTTACTCTTAAGATCTTCATCCGTAGGACCCATACCAGAATAGACAACAAATAGTTCCTCATCAAATACGGGAATAGAAACGATATCAGGATTATCACAGGGACAGCCTATAAATGCTCCTTCCAATTCATACCCAATAACCTGATCCATAAGTATCTGCGAATTGCCAGTAACCAGTGACAAGGAGACATCTGGATACTGTTTATAATATCTGACGAAAAGTTCAGGTAGTCGCACGGCCGCTGCGGTTTGTGTAGACCCTATTCGCATTGGACCCGATGGTGTGCTCGTCGCCCGAAGTGCCTTGGAAGCATCATTCAGCAAACCAATAATTTTATCTGCATAGGTCAGCAACATTTCTCCGGCTGGAGATAACGTCATGCCTCGGTTATGACGAATGAACAACGTTGTACCTACTTCTGCTTCCAGATGCCGGATTCGTGCCGTTACGTTGGATTGCACATACCCTAGTTTAGCAGCAGCTTTGGTCAGATTCCCTTCCTGTGCAACACACTGAAATATTCTAAGATCCCCGCTCTCCATGGTCCCCCCACTCTGACATCATTCAAAATGATATCCGCTTCATTACCAATCATTATACTTCATGTGTAAACCGGACTACAATTCATGTAGATCCCAAACCAGTCATCTGACTGGATGATGATAAGGAGTGTTCAGCATGACATACTGGAAAAATAGAATTGCTCTGATCACAGGTGGTGGAACAGGTATAGGCCGTGCTGTAAGTGAGATGCTCGCTGAACGCGGAGCCTTGGTCGCTGTCAACTATTCCCGCTCACAAGATGCAGCAAGAGAGACTGTTCAACACATTTTGGATACGGGAGGCCATGCATTCGCCGTTCAAGCTAATGTTGCCAATGATCTTGATGTCCGGCGGATGGTCACTACAGTAACTGAAACCTATGGCCCGATCACTGCACTTGTAAATAACGCTGGAATCACGCGTCATATCCCCATGCACGATCTGGAGTCAGTTACAGATGACGTCTGGAATGAGCTGGTTGATGTGAATGTTAAAGGCATGTTTCATTGCGCTCGTGCAGTGATGGAAGGTATGAGACAGGCTGGCGGTGGTTCTATCGTAAATCTGGGCAGTATCGCAGGTAGTACGGGTTCGGGCTCCTCTCTCCCATACGCTGTCTCCAAAGCGGCAGTTCACGGTCTAACTTTATCACTTGCGCACGCACTCTCACCACATATTCGGGTGAATGCTATCGTCCCTGGCGCAGTTGCTACAAGGTGGTGGGCTGGAAATGAGGAGCGAATGTATCGTCTTGGTGGAGAAGTGTTATTACAGCATATTGCCTCACCTGAAGATATCGCACACATGATCTGTGCTGCGCTGGAACAGCAATCCATGACCGGGCAACTAATTACTGTAGATAGCGGACAGACTTTATGAGCTCCAGTCATGATAAAGATACCCGGATCATCAAACCATTGAAATATACACTATTGATCATTTTGACAACGTTAATCATGGGCACTTCTTTTCCGGTTGGCAAGATCGGCATGTTATATGCCCCACCCTTCCTGCTCATGGGCATACGTTATGTACTGGCTGGTGGATTGATGGCCTGGTTTCTACGCAAACGTCCTTTGCCTACCGAGTGGCAGTCTTGGTTGAAAATAATCCTCATTGGTCTGTTTCAATCCGCAGGAGTGATGGGCTGCGCCTACTACAGCATGAATTGGATTACATCCGGTGAATCCGCCATTATTACGTTTACCAATCCGTTACTGGTCATTATCCTCAGTGCTCTCTTATATAGAGTGACCTACGGTTTCAGTCAGTGGACCGGTGTTATACTCGGTTTCATCGGGATTATGTTAACCTTTGGATGGCAGATGAGCTTTAGTCCTGGAACCTGGATTGGATTTGGTGGTGCGATCTCCTTTGCAGTATCCACATTGCTCATCAAACGCTGGGGCGATGGCTACGATACTTTTGTTTTAACAGCCTATCAGATGCTCGCGGGAGGTGCTGCGCTTCTTCTATTGAGCGCATGGACTGAACAGCCTCACTTTATGGTCAATACCACCTCGGTTATGGCTCTGCTCTGGTTAACGTTTGTTTGCTCCATCATTCAGTTCTCACTCTGGTTTTATCTGCTTCAGAATAGTGACCCAGCCCAAACCAGTTCGTATCTGTTTCTGGCACCGTTCTTTGGTGTATTGTCGAGTTGGATTTTGCTACGAGAGCATGTACAGTGGTTTGCATTGGCAGGCGGTTTATTCATTGGTGTTGGCATATTCCTGGTAAACCGTCGCTCGTCCAGAATGGGAAATAGCGTAACATAAACTTGAACTTCCTCCGTCGTTTTTTCTCGGAAAATTAAGCGATTCTCGCACAAAAGCAGAAAAAGGCATGCGCTTATGGGATTTCCCATGAACGTCATGCCTTTCTTTGGTTAAGCAAACTTTATTTACCCAATCTCAGGCCAACCCTGAATGGTTACAGGCTCGCCGTCGGGATTATGTGTTGCAGCCGCATAGATCGGCAGTACACCGTCATGGAACAACCACAATTCATGCAAGGCCCGTGTACAACCAACGTACAACAGCTTTGCATCACCTGCATTTGGCAAATAATGCTTCTGGTCTACGTCTGCCACAATAACGGCATCAAACTCCAACCCTTTAGACAGATAGACCGGTAAAACGGAGTGTCCACCCGTGTACTGCTTTTTGCCACCATCGATCAGGTTTAGATCCCAGCCTGCGTCCTGAAGTTCACGATGAAGTTCCTCTGCTTCATGCAGTGTACGGGTCAGGATGGAGACCGTTCGGTAGTCTTTGACGGTTAACACCTTCAAAGCCTGCTCCAGACTTGCCGTCCGCCCTTCGCCTCCATAAGCCAATGTCCGAACCGGATCACCACTACGGAAAACAGGAATCGCCGTAATTCCGCTCTTGACACCACGTTCCAGAATCGTATTGGCATAGTCGATAATTTCCATCGTCGAACGATAACTTCGGGTCAATGCAAAGTATGCATTCTGTTCCTCAGGAAACAGAGAACTCATCTCTTCCCACGCATGAACACCACGGTACTCATGAATCCCTTGGGACAAGTCACCAAGTATGGTGAAGGAATGCCCTTTGACGAAACGATCCAATAACGCCACATGGAAAGGTGAAAAGTCCTGGGCTTCATCGATCACAATATGGTCAAACCGCTCCGAGCCCTCAATATCATGGACCAATGTATGAATGTATACCAATGCAGGCAAATCCTCTTCACGGACGATATCCTGCTTCAGATCTGCTGCCGTTTGTTTCATGACTAGTTTTGGAATAAGCCCGCTGAGCGAAGCTGGCACAGCCCCCCCTTTTGCAGCTTTGAACAACTGTTTATATAACGTAAGCGGCTCGTATTGAGGCCATTTTTTGGCATAAGCTTTCTCACGAGTAGATGCTTTTTTCTTGCGTTCTTTGCGCACAGCTTCTGGCATCGGTTTCTTAAGTTCCATCTCAATCCAGCGGTGAACCCGCGCCATGACCCGTTCTTTGCGTTTGGCCAGCGGATAATGTTTGTACTCCTCACCGAACCAGTTCTCGATCTCCGTCTTGCTGAGCACCTTACCATCCCATGGACTGAAGTCCATATCCGGTACGGAATCCGCTTCCATCCCCGAGAGCCACTCTCGAATAAGCTCCATGAAACGGATCGATCCTTTGTAACGTCCAGGTACATCATCATTCAATTCAGGCCGTGCATCAGGTGTTTCGAACCAGGTGTTCAATGTATCCGACGTATTCGCCAAAGGCATCTCCATCCCCAACAGGTTCATCGCCCAATCCGGGAATGTCCGCTGTTGAATGTCCCCTACTCCAAGTTCCGGAAGCACATCCGAGATGTAATCCAGGAACATATGGTTGGGTGCAAAAATAACCATTTTCTCCGCAGATACCTGCTCCTTATACTGATATAGCAAAAAGGCAAGCCGATGCAGGGCAACCGTTGTTTTCCCGGATCCAGCTACACCCTGAATGATCAATGCGGTATTTCGCGCCGCACGAATGATCAGATCCTGCTCCGCCTGAATTGTAGATACGATGTCACGGAGTTTGTTATCCTTGTTCTCTCCCAGACGATAAACGAGGAATTCATCCGATACCGCTGGCTGGTCGCTATCACGGTTATATGTATCCGCCACACGTTCCAATATTCGCTGCCGAATGACAACGTTTCGTTTCAGGTACACCAGACCTTCAATAAGCCCTTCCGGGGCTTCATACGTCGCGGAGGCTTCGCCTCCTGTAAATGAGTAAAACAGGCTGGCGACAGGAGCACGCCAGTCGATGACGAGCGGATGCTCTCCCACCTCTTCGCGGTCTACGCCGATTTTACCAATATACAACGGTTTCCGTGCACCACTGCCCTGTTCTTCGAAATCCAAGCGTCCGAAATAGGGTTGCTGCGCGCTCTTGGACAAGGCGGTGCGGCGCTCTTCGCGTCCAGCTTCCAGCACTTGTTCTGTGAAGTCGTGGCCGGTATACACCGGAATATTTTGCAGTCGTTCCAGCTGACTGTCCACTTCCTCCATCGTTCGCTCTAACCTGTACTCTTCTTCTTGATAGGCACTTTGAAAGCTGTCTGACATGTTTCAGTTACCTCCTAAGAATATGTTTTGCTCTGCATCGCCAATCACTGACGACGCAAAAGGATACCCACTATATCATATTGTTGTGGAAAAAGCTACAGCAACCTGGATGAACTCATACAAGAAAACCGTTGCTCACGCTCGTACTGAACGAATGAACAACGGTCTTAAGTAAAACTATATTTGAACCTTATCTTTGAAAAACAGTAATTGATCTAGTTCTGATTTCAATTTTGACCTTCCTGTGCGACAAACTGCTTCTGCGCTAATTCACGATACACCGAATGACTGCTGATCAATTCCGCATGAGTTCCTGTTCCGGTAACATGTCCATGCTCCAATACAACAATCTGATCGGAATCCACCACTGTGGACAATCGGTGCGCGATCACGATCGTAGTTCTTCCTTCCATCAGGTTGGACAAAGCCTGTTGTACTTCATACTCCGAGGTGCTGTCCAGACTGGATGTGGCTTCATCCAACATAAGAATATCCGGACTGCGCAGTAAGGCACGAGCAATAGCAATCCGCTGACGTTGGCCCCCGGATAGCTTAATTCCTCTCTCGCCCACTTCCGTGTCATAACCCTGTGGTAGCTTGTCGATAAAGTCGGCAGAATAGGCCATCTCAGCAGCTCGCCGGATCTCATCCATCGTGGCCTCACGACCTAATCCGTACGTGATGTTGTCTTTGATCGTCCCCGCCATAAGTGGACTTTCCTGAGATACATACCCAATCTTGCTACGCCAGGAGGCCAAAGAATAATCCGTTATGGCTTGTCCCCCATATGAAATATGGCCTGAATCGGGCATATAGAACTGCTCCATCAAGGAGAACAGTGTTGATTTGCCACTACCGCTTGGGCCGACAATCGCTGTCACTTTTTGTGTAGGTACCGTCAGATTGATTCCGTGCAGCACTTCCTCCCCTGTGACATAGGAAAAGTGTACATCATGGAATGCAATCGTCTCATTTCCTTTTGGAGCTACCTTGGTGCTGTGATGTGGCTCTTCCTCATCGGCAAGGATAGCTTGTATGCGCTCTGTTGCACCTACAACTTTCTGTAAACGGGAGTATAACGTCGTGAATTGTCCCATTGGCATAATGACCTGGAACAACAGCAATATGAACGCGACCAGTTCACCCGGTGACAGCATGCCAGACGCTACGCGCATTCCCCCCACACCCAGAATAACGACCAACACGGCAGTCATGACAAATGTAAACAAGGGACCGATCAGAGCGAGGATACGTGCTTCCTGCAAACCAAAAGTGAACATTTTACGAATCCGGGAATCTCCTGCTTCCACTTCCTGTTTCTCCGTGCCGTAGGCTTTGACCAAGCGAATCTCGCCAATAACCTGACTGAGCACGGACGTAAGACCTGCCATCTCATCCTGCTGCTTCTTGGAGATCTTGTACATTTTCTTACCCACCGGCAACAGAATCAACAACGTAAGTGGCACCAGACTCAAAATAATGAGCGACATCACCCAGTCCAAATAGAACAGTAACGCCACGCCACCCACAACGGCAACGATGTTCGACACAAAGGAAACCAGATAATCCGCGATCAACGTCATGATCTGGCTTGTATCATTGGTAATCCGACTCATCGTATCGCCTGTCCGATTGCGATCGAAATACGGCATTCGCAGCGACAAGACCTTGTTCCACAGCTTAGTGCGAAGCGTTGCGACCACGCGTTGTCCTGCGTAATTTAACATATAAATGCTAATACCTGAGGCAATCGCCTGAATCACAAATGCCCCAAGCAATAACAAAATCACAGATTTGTTCAATGCCGAAGTGGTAAGTCCATCAATCAGACCTTTGGTCATCAATGGCACGATCAGTCCGGCTGTTGTTTGAATCAGGGTTAAGATGAGGGCAAGAATCAAAATCAGTTTTGGCGGATTCGTGGAAGCGATAAGCTTGACGAAATCCTTAAATCCCTTTTTTCCTACCTTCGGTTCATTCTGCCCTGCTTGTTGCTGCTCTTCCATTCCCGTTCCTCCCGTTCTCCATCTGCTCACCAGAGATCATACGTACAAATTTACATGATGTGCCTTTTGTTGTTTAACACAGCTTTACAAGATACCATGTAACACAAAATTGGCTAAAAAGAGGATGGAAATGCCATACATGACCACCGGTACCTGTTTACCTTGACCTGCTGCCAGCTTCGCTAATGGATAGGCAATAAATCCAAACGCCATACCGTCCACGATGCTATATGTAAATGGAATCATGACCATGATCAGAAATGCCGGGAAGGCCTCTGTGAAGTCACCAAAATCCATATCTCTCACACCTTGCACCATCAGGCCACCAATAATGATCAAAATGGGTGCAATCGCACTGTCCGGAATGTAACCGAGCAGCGGGATGAAGAAAAAAGTAGCCCCGAATAACACGGCTGTAACGAGTGGAGTCAAACCTGTGCGACCACCTGCGGCAATACCAGCTGTCGTCTCGGCGGCGGCAACTGGAGGACTGCTTCCGAATATGCCTGCCAGCACGGTACTAATCGATAGTGCCCGCAGACTTCCCTTGAATCGCTCCGGACGACCAATCATCTGTGTCTGAGCTGTAATTAAACCGATATTTTCGAACACCACAATTAGCAGTAGCAAAAATACCGCGATCCAGAATGCTACATCAGCCAGCTTCATCAAGGACAATTCACCAAACAAACCGCCATATTGACGCAGCGCATCCATCGCAGATACGGATTCACCCGGGTTCACTGCTCCAAGTACGTAGGCAAGGCCTGTGCCAACCAAAATGCTAATTAGAAGTCCACCTTGTACATTACGGATAAATAAAATCAAGGCCAGCACCAGCGTAACGCAGGCAGTAATGACATTCGGATCATTAAAGTGCCCTATCGCGACAAATGTGGTCTGATGCGCGATCACGATTCCACTTTTTTGCAAACCAATAAATGTGAGGAACAAACCAATCCCCACCGTAATGCCATGCTGCAGATTTTTCGGGATCGCTTCGCTGATCATTTTGTATAGTGACGTAAACGCAACAATGGCAAACAGTATACCTGTAACGGTTACAACGGCCAGCGCTTCTTGCCAGCTTAATTTCATGGAATGTACGAGTGTATACGTAAAAAATGCATTTATCCCCATTCCGGGTACCACGATAATCGGTGAATTTCCGCCAAATGCCATGAGCAAACAGCCTGCAATGGATGTCAGCAGGGTTCCAACCATAGCTGCCTGCAAGGGCATTCCGGCATCGGAAAGAATTGTAGCATTGACCATAACGATATAGACCACGGCAAAATAGGATATGGCTCCCGCCACAACTTCCTTCTTCCACTGGTCTCCTGGCTCCATGCCAAGACGTCTGGTCATCCATCCGTGTTTCATTTCGTTCTATTCCCCTCTCTCTATATAGGCTGAATAACTGAGTATTTACACTCCACCACTACGCGGACAGAACAACCTTTCGATCGCTGTTATCCCCAGATTTTTTGTTCAAATTTTTTAAATGTACGAATCCGGTGATAGCGTATGCTTCCGATGTAGCTTTCTTTCAGAAAGCTTTTAGGCGAACGCTCTGCTTCTTCAGGTTTCTTCTGTCCTCTTCGTTCTTGTGTAAATCTTATTCAGCTTATATGGCCGCCAATTCTTTATGTATGTATCATCATTTCGCGCAGCAGTGAATATCATACACGGTTTTGACTTTGAAGTACATGACGTAACTCTGACATTTATCTAGGGATACAGTTCGGCTATCATAGACGATTGACGTCCCATCCGCTCCGGTCTTGCGAAGTCTGATTACACAAAAAAGCGCAGATGCCTTATGAGCATCCACGCTTCTTCAGTTGGCAGCAAGTTACTGCTGCTTGTTCTCTGCAATCTCTAACAAATCCTTAATCGCAACACTGACCATAATCAGTCCAGCTACCGGAGGCACAAATGAGTTACTCGCAGGTGGCTGTTTAGCCTTACGAATTTCCGGAGCATTCTCGGGAACGATTTTTTGTGTTACGTCCTCACGCGGTTTCATCGGCTTTTCAGTCGAGAAGACCACTTTCACACCTTTTTTGATGTCGTCTTTGCGAAGTGTCGTACGTACAACACGGGCAATCGGGTCCATGGTCGTTTTCGAAATATCCGCAACCTGGAATTTCGTTGGATCCATTTTATTCGCCGCACCCATGCTGGAGATCATCGGAATTTTACGTTTCAGGCACTCTTTAATGAGATGGATTTTGTAGATAATCGTGTCGGATGCATCCAGCACATAATCCAGTTCATATTTGAACAATTCCTCATACGTCTCTTCCGTGTAAAACATATTCAGGGCAATCGCATCACATTCCGGATTGATCAGTTTCACACGTTCCACCATCAGGTCCGCTTTTTTCTGCCCTACTGTCGTGGTCAGCGCATGAATCTGGCGGTTAATGTTTGTGATGTCCACGACGTCTTTATCGATCAGGATGATGCGCCCAACGCCGCTACGGGCAAGAGCTTCTACAGCAATTCCACCTACGCCGCCAATACCGAGCACAGCGACTGTACTATTCTTCAATGCGTCCAGACCTTCAGGTCCGATCGCAAGTTCTGTTCTTGAAAATTGATGGAGCATTGAGAATCGATGCCTCCTTTATTTCTTTTCCGCTACCGGTTTACGGGCTACGCGGATATGAAGTTGTTCCAATTGCGAGTCATCCACTTCAGAAGGTGCATTCATGAGCAGATCCGTTGCACTTGCCGTTTTCGGGAAGGCAATCGTTTCACGCAAGTTCGTGCGACCCGCCAGCAACATCACAAGACGGTCCAGACCAAAGGCAATACCACCATGCGGTGGAGTTCCATATTCGAATGCTTCCAACAGATAGCCGAATTTCTCATTCGCTACTTCTGGTGAGAGTCCAAGGGCAGCAAACATTTTTTCCTGAACATCACGTTTGTAGATACGCATCGAACCGCCACCTACTTCATAACCATTGAGAACAAGGTCATAGGCTTGAGCGCGGATTGCACCCGGATCAGTGTCGAACAGATGTACATCTTCATCTTTTGGACGTGTGAACGGATGGTGTTCTGCCACATAACGTTTCGCATCTTCATCATATCCGAGGAGTGGGAAGTCCACAACCCAAGCAAATTTGAATCTGCTGTCATCGATCAATCCAAGTTGACGGCCGATTTTCAGACGCAATGCGCCCAGAACGTCAGCAACCACTTTTTTGGTGTCTGCGGAGAAGAGCAACAAGTCGCCATCTTCAGCACCAGTACGTTCTTTGACAGCTTCGATTTCTTCAGGCGTGAAGAACTTCACGATTGGCCCTTTGAACTCGCCGTCTTTCACTTGAATCCAAGCCAGACCTTTCGCACCGTAACGTGCAGCAAATGGTCCGAGATCATCGATCTCTTTACGGCTCCATGTGCCACAGCCTTTAGCGTTCAGCACTTTCACTTCTCCACCTTTTTCGATGACAGAAGCAAATACTTTCACTCCACTGTTTGCTACAATATCGTTCATTTCAACCAGTTCCATACCAAAGCGCAGATCTGGTTTGTCTGAACCATATTTACCCATTGCATCTGCATACGTAATCCGTTGGAAAGGCAGTTCCAGCTCAATACCTTTGGTTTCACGCAGTAATTTGGCCATCAGTTCTTCCATCATTGGCAGCAGGTCATCCTGTTGCAGGAAAGAAGTCTCGATGTCGACTTGAGTGAATTCTGGTTGACGGTCTGCACGCAGATCCTCATCCCGGAAACAACGAGCGATCTGATAGTAACGCTCAAGTCCGCCGACCATCAGCAATTGTTTGTAAATTTGCGGTGATTGCGGCAAGGCGAAGAATTCACCTTCATGCACACGACTCGGTACGAGATAATCACGCGCACCTTCCGGGGAGCTCTTCGTCAAAATTGGTGTTTCGACTTCAACGAACTCTTCTCCATCCAGGTAGTCACGGAAAACTTTGGATGCTTTGGAACGCAATTTCAGTGTTTCGAACATTTCCGGACGACGCAGGTCCAGGTAACGATATTTCAAACGAAGGGATTCATCAACTTCTACACCATCTTCAATGAAGAATGGAGGTGTTTTTGCTGCGTTGAGCACTTCGATTTCTGTGATTTGAACTTCAATTTCGCCTGTAGGCAGGTTTTTGTTAACTGTTTCTGCATCACGTTTAACAACTTTACCCGTTACAGCGATAACATACTCGCTACGTACGCGATCTGCGATTTGCAGAGCTTCACCGGAATACGCCGGGTTAAAGACAACTTGTACAATCCCGCTGCGGTCACGCAGATCGATAAAGAGTACGCCCCCCAGGTCACGGCGGGTTTGAACCCAACCGTTCAATGTTACTGTTTCACCGATGTGTGCGGGTGTTAATGCGCCGCAATGATGACTTCTTTTCATAACCAAACTCCTCATTATGTGAATTTCCGTTCTGTATGGGCAGTTAGTACCTGCTCTTCAACAGCCCGGTTACGTGTAGACCATGTATTCGAAAAGGCATGTTACCTCTGGCTCGCCAACTTCCAATTCGTTGGAATCGTCGGTGAAACTCAGTAATTTTGCCGGATCAATTGTGTTACTCGAAAGTTTTAATCTTAATGTCACACTTCGTGCTTATTTACCTTCGCGAATTGCCGCTACCAGATCATCAAGCTTCACGGTTTGTTGCTCACCCGTATCCATCGACTTGAGGGCGATCTCACCACGCTCTAGCTCGTCATCACCAAGGATGGCGGTATAGCGGGATTTGAAACGGTCAGCTGATTTCATCTGTGCTTTCATCTTGCGGCCCAGATAATCACGTTCACCAGACAGTCCAGACTGACGAAGTTTGAACAACAGACGGTTCACTTCACGATCAGCAGCCTCTCCCAGAGCAACAAAGTACACATCCAGTGGAGCGAGCGTAGTCACCTCAATATTTTGGTGCTCCAGAATCAGTTGAATACGTTCCAGACCAATACCGAAGCCGATGCCCGGCTGATCAGGTCCACCGATATCTCCGACCAGTCCATTGTATCGACCACCGCCACCAACGGTATCAATCGCTCCAATACCTTGGGCTTTTAATTCAAACGCAGTCAGGGTGTAATAATCCAAGCCCCGTACCAGACGATTGTTCACAGCATAATCCACTCCGAAATCATCCAGGTATGCCTGCAGCTTGGCAAAGTGATTCAAAGACTCTTCATCCAGGCTATCTAATATGGACGGTGCCCCTACGAATTTGTCCTGATCGACTTTGCAGTCGAGTACACGCAGCGGATTACGCTCCATGCGTGACTGGCAGTCCTTGCACAGGCTGTCTTTCATCGGTCTAAGGAATCCAAGTAACGTCTCGCGATATTCTGCACGGCTGGTCGAGTTACCAACAGAGTTGATCTCCACTTTGACATCCTTCAAACCGAGCTCTACACACAACTGGTAGCCCAGTGCGATTACTTCGGCATCAATCGCCGGGTCCAGTGCACCGATGGCTTCTACACCAAACTGGTGAAACTGACGCTGACGGCCTGCCTGCGGACGCTCATACCGGAACATCGGACCGATGTAATACAACTTGCTCACATCCGGTTCCCCGTAGATTTTATTCTCTACATACGCACGGACAACACCCGCTGTTCCCTCCGGACGAAGAGTCATGCTGCGATTGCCTTTGTCATCAAAGGTATACATTTCTTTTTCAACGATATCGGTAGTCTCTCCTACACCGCGTACAAATAAAGAAGTCTGTTCGAAGATCGGTGTACGAATCTCACGGTAATTAAACCGTCGACACAGATCTCTTGCTTTTTCTTCTACGTACTGCCATTTCTCGACAACTCCAGGCAGTAAGTCCTGCGTTCCAGTCGGTTTTTGAAAAGCCATCTTGATCCCTCCAGCATTGATTTTTTTCTCTACAGTTAATCCAAAAATGTTACACCTGGTCACTCCGACTGTAGTACCATCTTTCGATCGCTGTTATCCCCAGATTCTTTGATTTAGTTTTCCTATGTGAAAATCCGGGGATAAAGGCGAACGCTTCGCTTCTACAGATTGGTTCTACAATCTCCGTTATGGTATAAATGTTAAAATCAACTTATATAACAAAAAAACCCCTCGCCCTGTCGCTGTGTATACAGCAAACAAAGGGACGAGAGATTGTGTAATATACATTCACCCGTGGTACCACCCACATTCCGGAAACCTGACACTTTAGCCGTTCAGGTGATCTCTGGTGATTCAGGATTGCCTAGTGCACCCTGATCAAGCAGATATTCCGCTCTACGTGTAACGCACGTCCTGCGCAGGCCGGCTACTTGTCAACAGATCATGTCTGTTATGTTCGCCGTCTGTTCTCGGGGAAGTCATTCGTCCGCTCATCAAGAGAATCCTTACAGCCTGGGGATTCCTCTCTGGTCATGTGGGCACGGAGTACTTGGTCCCGTCATCAAATCAGTAATATAGTTCAAAAAACGACTTGTATTGACTATAGTCAACGTATTATTTTCTGATTGTAATGAACCGCAGTGCTAAAGTCAAGGGTTAACATGAAAAGATAGCACAAAAAATTTAATCACACTGACGAAAAAAGAATGGGCCAAAGCCCAACAACTGATAGATGCCAAACGGGCGGCCGCCTGCGCACGCGAAAATGGGCCAAAGTATTTCCTAAGATGAAAGATGCCAAGGAGCGTTAGGTGCTGAAAGTAGCCGTAGCCATAACAGGGGGCAGGGGGAAGGCTTCTCCCTGACGGCCACTCCGACACCGCTCCTTGGTGCATAAAAAGGTGAGAGCTGTTCCATCCAGTGCCTCACTTTTCATACGATTAAATTCAGGGTTTGATCGGTAAGGTGTAGTAATCAAAAGCTTTATCCAGCAGGGCGCTAGCTTCCTGGCGACTCAACGTTTGTGTGGACCGGAAATCAACAGTCTGATTCGAATTAATCTTCGTATCCGGGTCTACAATACCTTGAGAAACAAGCGCAGTGATAGCATCAACCGCCCATGAATCCGTTTTGCCGATCAGTTTAACATTCGTTCCAGGCGCTGCATGCTTCAGATTTTGAATCATAACTGCCGCCATTTGTCTTGTAATCAAGGACTTTGGTTGATAATGGGGGATTCCGGCTATCATCCGTTTCTTATTTTCACGGAATTCATCCGGAAACGTATGCATGCCATGGGCGCGCAGCAATACATCCGCAAATTCTCCCTGTGTCATCTTTCCTTTAGGATCAAAGCGATTACCTGATTTGGCTCCCATAATGTCTAAGCTGTTAAGATTATCAATATACGATTTATATACACTGCCATTGGGCACATCGGAGAATCCTGTTTTCATCTTTACTTTTTGGGCATGCGCAACGAAATCCATTCCTTGGGGATTCGTATAATAGAAATAGGTGATATCACCGGATTTATCTTTCTTGAATGCCATTTTATTACCGGATTCATCTTCAAATAGAAGCGGATGAATCATTCTCAGCGTATGTTTGCCGGTAGTCCCCGTTTCCATCAACAAATTCCCATCCGCATAAGAAATTTTAGTCCTTACTCCATATAAACGCGTGTTTCTGTATAGTCCAACGTAAGCTTGGGCGGTTTGTTTGCTTATTTTTGAATAGGTGGATGGCTGTGTTTTTACAGTCTTAGGAAAATAGTGATTCATAAATGCCTCATACACACCTAAACTCATCATTGAATCGTTATTATAAGACAAGTAAAAGGCAGTATTCTTCTCTGGCAAGATGGCAATTAACGAGGAATGCCCCGGAACATTTCCTCCCTTGAGTATTACATGCTGACCGTTCATGACATTGTTGAAATACCCTTCGAATCCAACGGTTGTGATAGGAATTGTAGGATCAGCGTAAAATTGATAGGTTTGCATCAAATCTACGCTTTGTTTGCTGACGATTTCCTTGCCTTCAAATTCTCCTTTGTTTAAGTGCATAATCAAGTACTTAGCCATGTCTTCACCTGTTGAAGTCATACTTCCCTCAGGCTTCACGGAAGGCGCAGTTCCCATTGTCGGCTGAAGCTCACCGCTCGGTCCATAGTGTGCAGCCATATTGGATAGTACCTCAGGAGTTAATCTAACACTGGTCTTGTCCATTCCTAATGGTTTGAATATATTTTTCTCCATATATTGAGAATAAGACATGCCGCTCACGTTCTCTACTGCATATCCCGCCAACATAAAACCAAAATTGTCATACGTATAAACTTCTCCCGGAGTTCTTACCACAGTTGGCATATTCTTATGGAGATACCCCTTCATTGAAATGTCCTTATTCAAATACTCCACCGAATAATCAGTGACGATATCCGGCAAGTCTACCCCGCTCGTATAGGTAAGCAGATCAAACATCGTCAGCGGTTTTCCGGTTTTGTTTGGTACCTTCATTCCACCGAGATATTCTTGGATGTCATGCTTAAGATCAATTTTTCCTTGATCGACAAGCTGCATAGCCGCCAATGCTGTAAAAGACTTGGTAACAGATCCAATTTGGAAAACAGTATCTTTATCAACGGGTATCTTCTTTTCTCTATCTGCATAACCGTACCCTTTACTTAAAAGCACTTTCCCGTCCTTAACGACTACAAAATTGGAGCCAACGGTATTGAATTCCTTCATCTTATCCGCAAATACAGCGTTAGCGAACGCCTCTACTTCCTTTGAATCTTTTGGCCCTTCCAAGCTGACTTTCTCTATTGATTTCTGATTTGATGCAGCTACATCATTAGTAGCTGTACATGCTGTTACGATACTTGCAGATAATAGTAGAACTGCAAGACTGGCATTGCGAATTGCTTTTTTCATGGTTCCTCTCCCTTTATCATATTTGCCTATGACCACTAGGCCTACCCGAGTATTGCAAATTTCCTGTCATACGAACAAGTTGCATTTCGTCACCATCTTCTCTGGGTTCTCTAATCATGTCACATGACATTTTCACACTGGATGAAGTGACACGAGAATCGGTATGATACGTCTATTACATTGAAGGGACGATGGAACATTCATGAATAAAACGATCCGTTGCTTTTTCCAAAATGGGTACTTCTTACTGCTCACTTTTGCTACAGGATTATTTTACTTTTGCTTTTACTTGGTTACTCTGACATTAGGCATAGGCCTTTCTTTTACAGTCGCAGGCATTCCCCTGCTCACACAAGTATTGCGAACCACGCTAACCTTCGTGCAATTCGAACGTATACAAACGAAGATTTATACCGATATCACCACCCAGCCTTACGAACGGAGTATAAGAACAGACCAACCTTTATGGGCGCAAGCTAAAGAGGAACTTATGGATACACGTAACTGGGTCGCGATCTGTTGGTTGATGTTGAAGTTATGGATTGGTCTTCTATGTCTCCTATGTGCTGCTTTGCTCTGCGTAATGCCTCTTTTGTTAGTGCTAACTCCGCTGTTCTTTCCTATCTTTGATACCCATCTTTTCGGGATGCAGATAGATACCTTCATGAAATCACTTTTTATTATGGCTATGGGAGTTGTTTTTGCTTTTATTAGTTCCGGGCTATTAAACGTTCTGGTTCGTCTAATTGGCGGCTATACGCGTCAAATGACAAAAAGGTTAAACCGATAGTTTCTGTGTTACAATTTACACTTGTCAAAACTTACTTGAGAAATTATCGTTTAATCGATTCATAATTGTAAGTAAAAAGATATAGAAGACTTTAGTAAGGAGAGAGTAACTTGTTTGAAACGGTAAAACAGTGGTTCTGGTATGACTGGATCATGTTCATATTTCGGCTTATTTTAAGTATTTCTCTCATGTTCACAACCGTACAGTTTCATGCTCAGATCTCCCTGCCGCTTTGGGCTTTGATTGTTTGGCAGATTTTCGCTTTTTCCGTTCCCTGGCTTTGTTTACAGCTCAGCTATAAATATTATCTGCTTACAGAAATTATTTTTTCGGGCGGACTATGCTTGTATTTAACATATTTTTTTCCGGAAGCTTATCTCGCGTTTCTGACCTATGCTTTTCTGATTGCGGTGAATAGCGCTCATAAATCCTATCGTTGGACAGGGCCCGTAACAATCCTGCTCTTGCCGATTTTGATTAATGTATTATCCAATCAGAGCAATTATTGGGTCATGATGATCCATATCGGACTCGCTTATGCCATTGGGTTTGCCTTTCATTTGCTGGTGGTCAATCATCGACAGAGTGAACTCATCCGGGAACAGAATACGGTTCTACAACAGTATTTTTCCCAAATTGAACGTATCACGCTAGCCGAAGAACGTGACCGGCTGTCCAAGGATCTCCACGATACTGTCGGACATTCCTATACTTCTATCATCATGGGGTTAGAAACATTGCGTCCTGAACTTTCTACAGAGGCAGGGAAACAGAATGTCAGTTCTTTGTTGAATCTAGCCCGCAGAAGTCTAAAAGAAATCAGAGGATACTTGCATCAGGTAGAGTCCCCGCAGGAGATCCAGCCGATGCTTCAATCATTGCAGCAATTAGTTGAAGATTTTCAAGCACAAGCAAAAGTAAACGTTCATTTCCGAACTTTTGGAGAGGAATACCCATTACCCAAAATGGCCAAGATGGCCTTCTATCGTTGTTTGCAGGAATCGTTAACTAACGCCGTACGGCATGGGGAGTCCACGGAAATCACCGCTACGCTAAAATTTGAGCAGCGTCAAGCTAGACTGGAAATACAGGACAATGGTAAAGGAATGGAAGAATGGCAGGATGGCTTTGGCTTGAACGCGATGAAAGAACGCGCCATGAATCTACAAGGGCAAGTGTCCGTTTATTCCGAGCCTGGGGAAGGAACGCTCGTGACTTGCACATTGCCAAGACAAGTGGAATTATCGGATGAGATTATTCGCTTACTGATCGTGGATGACCAAGCCTTCATTCGGGAAAGCCTACGGACCATTCTGGAGGGGCACAAGGATCTGAACGTGGTCGGATTGTCTGAGGATGGCTTACAAGCCATTGAAAGCTGTGAGCAGGATCAGCCCCAGGTGATACTCTTGGATTTGGACATGCCCAATATGGATGGAATTTCAGCTACCAAAATCATTAAACAAAAATGGCCGCACATTCGAATTCTAATTCTAACCACGTTTCAGGATACTGAACAGGCCCTAGAAGTTCTGCGAAGTGGAGCAGATGGCTACTTATTGAAATCTATTGAACCCCGTGAACTTGCTGAAACGATTCGTCTTGTCTATCGCGGGGGTACACTGATTGATCAAGAGATGTCGCATAAATTGTTTGAGAAGCTCGAAATGGACAACACTGGAACCGGAGTATTGAAACCAAAAAAAACGGAGTACTTCGGCCTGACTTCAAGGGAAATGGAAATATTACAGCTTGTTTGCAAAGGTCTACGCTATAAAACCATTGCCGCCAAATTATATTTATCTGATGGCACAGTGAGGAATTATGCCTCCACTGTCTATATGAAATTGGGCGTTCGTAACCGGGAAGAAGCTGTACAAAAGGCAATAGAAGCTGGATTCCTCGAATGAATTCCAACTTCTATTGCCTTCTTATATCTCTATTGTTTCAGCATCCACTTCAGCAGATCAGGCATGCTCGCCCATAGACGGGAGTGCATAATGACATATTCAATCGCTTCGTTGGAGTCGCCCATTCCAACAAAATCAGGGAGGTTATGCGGCAGCCGTTTCAAACCCAGCAGGTAATCCGGCACATGTTTGTTCATCCCCCGAGCCACACTGTACAGCTTGTTGAGCTGGGAGGTGATCCCATTCTTCTTATACTCCAGAATGATCTGGTCATAGGCAAAGGCAGTTGAGGCGCCACCTTTTCCATACTTAGTCATCAATTGTTCTGCCTGCTCCAATTGGTTGCTGTACAAATACACAGCAGCGAGCAGGTAACGTGCTCCGGTATTGTCTTCCGTATTAAGTTCCAGCATATGCTCCAGGGTTTGTGCCGCTTCTTGGGTATTTCCACCAAACCAGCAAGATTCCGCGTAGCTTTTGCATATCCGGATATATGGGCGAGTCTCTTGAAGCCCCCAGAAGTCCCCTTTGTTCTTCTCAAAAAACTGCTCACCCAGTTCGCGTTCACCAGCAGCGATTCCAGCCTTGAGGTACGCCCGTGCATCTGACTCATTGTCCGATTCCTCAGCCAGAATAAGATATGCATCCGAGCTGTCGGGATACACCTCCAGCACCGTTTTCGCCAGTTGTACTCTGCGTTTGGCAGAACTGGCTTCCCTCGCCTTATGTAGCAGAGCCTCCGCTTTGTCCTTCGGTGTGCCTGGACCGTTCAGCACCATTAACTCGTCCGTTTCGCCGCCCATTCCGTATTCTTCAATGTAACTGAACATCTCATTGACCTTTCGGGAGATCGTACCTGTCGTTACCTCATATTTACTAGCCATTTCAGCTTTTGAGACATTGAAGCCATACTCCTCGGACAGCAAATACTCAATTGCAGCACAGAAGGAGCCTGTCTTCTTCACAGTGGGGCGGGTCTGGCGTGAATAACCGTTCCATAACATCAGAGCTTCCAAAATGAGCTCTCCCTCGTATTGGTTCCGCATGTTCTCAATCAGCTCCAGGGCCAGCTGTTCGTGAGCCTGATGTTCCCATTTCAGTTCTTGCGTTACCATCCTATTCAGTTTGGTCAGAGTCAGCTTGCTCTCAGGCTGAACTGTAGCTTCTTGGACAGGCTGCTCCGTTGATATCAGGCGCAGTATAGATTCTGCGGGTGAGGACTCCTTATTCAGACAACATTTCTTATATTTTTTCCCACTTCCGCATGGGCATAACTCATTTCTTCCAACCTTACTCAAAACTAATTCCCCCTTAAATCTGTCACTAGCCAGTTGTATGAGAACACAGTTGCATTAACATTTAGGTGCCATTTCTCGTACCAGGCATTCTATATAACTTACAGTTTCCAGCGAGCAAGCAGAACGGCTACCCCGCCCTTGTATAAGGACGGGGGCGTTTCTGCGAGTATTAGAAGGAATAAAGACTGACCTGAAACTCCTTTTATACTGTTCTTGTGGAATGAGACGGATTTCTCTGGCGTTGTGTTCCTCATACACACTGTCGTGATTTGCATTCGCCTGAGCCCAAACGTTAAATGCTTGATGTACCATCCAATGAAGCTTAACTATGAAACAACTGGCTTTAATATATTCGAATCCATTCCTCTATTCTAGCATATTTATATAAAGGGGTAAGCTTTACACAAAACATATACATTTTCATCCCAAAAAAATAGCCTGCACACGGTGTGCAGGCTCAAAAGATATATAAAAAAAGGGGGTCATGTGTGTTATTATAAGCCCACTATGTTAAAGGCTTATGTAACTAATATTACAGTAATATTACAATAATGATAGCGCTTTATATTCTAATTTTTTAATATATTTATGATTAAAAGCCCTTGCACATCACTCGACTCTGTAGTCAAGCAGTGCAAGGGCAAAGAGGTATCTACACGTTAATTCAAATCTTCCACATAGGCATGGTTGGAACGAAGCTTATGAACAATTTCGTCATAATCCTCATCCCTTACTTTGGCAGACAGAACATAGTGTAGATCATCATAATCGGCCGAAGACACATCCGCCGCTTGCAGCAGGTCTCCATCCTCATTCACTCTGTCACGAGTATCCCGTTCTGCATCACGGTCCACATTGGCTACCACAGGGATCACATTTTCGCTGGCTGGAACACCAGGGGCTGCACCTACACCCATTGCTCCGTTGGTACCTACGCCACCTGCTGTATTATATGGCACCAGTGGTACCATAACACGCGTGTCTCTACCTATCGCACTATCGAGTTGACCTACTTCCAAATGCTCTGTACGGAACGTCTGAAGTGAAGTTCTTGCTCCCTCCGCCTCGTCTTCGGTTCGAAAATACGCCTGAATATGTTTTGTCATGTCAAACCCTCCTTTTTCGGAATGAAATGCAAACGTGAAGTTTATACACGTCACGATGTAACGTAGTTAAAATACTTAATGTATGTCAGTTAAAACCGGGTGAAGTTAAATAACTTTTAGCAGTTCGCGCACAAACGCTGGCTCATCATCAGGCGTGCGAGATGTAATATAGTTTCCATCCACAACGGCCTCATGATCCTTGAACTCTGCTCCTGCGTTTACCATGTCATCCTTAAGTGGTGGATAGGATGTAATGGTGCGGCCTTTCAACAGACCGGCACTAGCCAAAATCTGAGGACCATGGCATATCGCTGCGATTGGTTTCTTCGCACTGTTGATCTCAGTGACAAACTTCAAGATGTGCGCATCAGTTCGCAAATTCTCAGGGGATGATCCACCAGGGATCACAACTGCATCATAATCTGAAGCGGATGCATCACCAATCGCCTTATCTGTGGTATAGGAGGCCTTTCCTCCTTTACCTTTAAGGGTCTCACCGGCTTTTAATCCGATAATCTCCACTTCATGTCCAGCTTTTTTTACTTCGTCATACGGGACCTGCATCTCCGAATCTTCAAAGTCATTCGCCAATAAAAAAGCAACTTTACTCATAACGTATGTTCTCCTTTCCGTGTTCGAACTTTCTTTATAAAATCGGGTCTTGCAGTACATTGGCACTTCGTTGTGCCTCGTTTTGTTATTACCCTCACCGGAGCAATTTATAACAATTCAATGTAATTTCATTTTGTAAAGCAGTCGTCAAACGAATAGTTAAAAAAGATCTACTCACGACAAAAAGTCCTGATTCGGTAAGGAATCAGGACTTTTTCAGAATCTGTATAATCCAAATATCGGATAATTATATACCTGTGTAAACATTCAAGATCGCGGAAGATGACGCTGCTTTCCTTTGTCCGAATCCTGAAGTGCCCAGATCGTTGCAACATACTCAGCAGCCGAACGGGCAAGGTGCAATGATTCATACAGGTTGCCAGGGAGTAACAGAGGTTCTGAACGGGTACGTGTTTCTTTCGCAGATTGGCGCATAATTGGATGGATGCTCCTTTGATCATGAAATAGTCATCAACGAATTATCCCTCATTATGGCCTGAACCCCATGAAATTATGCACGTAGTTCCTGACGAACCGGACTTTCAAGCATCAAAGTCACGGGTCCCCAGTTGGTAAATGTTACATCCATCATCGCTCCGAAACGCCCGGTTTCAACCTGAATACCTTTATCCCGTAGTAGTTGATTAAACGTTTCATATAACAGTTCCGCCGCTTCTGGTCGGGCCGCAGCCGCAAAGCTCGGACGCTTTCCTTTGCGACAATCTCCGTACAGGGTGAACTGGGAAACAGACAATACAGCACCGCCTACATCAAGCAGGCTGAGATTCATCTTCTCCTGATCATCCTCAAATATCCGTAACCCACTAATTTTGTCAGCCAGATACTGGGCATCCTTCTCAGTGTCCTCATGGGTAATGCCCACGAGCAGCATTAATCCGGATTCGATCTTACCCGTAAGCTCGTCTCCCACGGTTACCTGAGCCTCTTTACAGCGTTGTACAAGCACCCTCATCTTACAGGCTCCTTACTGCATGATCCGATGCACCGAATAGACATCTTTCACCCGTTTGATCCGTTCTACAACGGATTGCAGATGATCCGTATTACGAATCAGGATTGTGACGTGCACCAATGCTAATTTATTTTTATCTGTCCGTCCTGTAACGGCAGATATATTGGTTTTACTTTCAGATACAGCCTGAAGCACCTCATTGAGCAAGCCATTCCGATCATGGCCTGTAATCTCAATATCCACACTGTAACTTGCTTCGATATTCTCTTCCCACTCGACCTCAATAACACGTGCTGCTTCTTCACCGTCTGCACTTGTCGGGATATTCGGACAGTCACTACGGTGTACGGAAACGCCGCGTCCGCGTGTAACGTATCCGATAATGTCATCCCCAGGTACAGGATTGCAGCATCGTGCGAATCGAACAAGCAGATTATCGATGCCTTTGACACGAATACCGTTGGTTGGTCGATTTCTGCGCTCAGGCGCAGGTTTCAGCTCGCGCATCTCGGAATTTAATTCCAGCAAACTGGACTCTTCCTGCTCTTTACGCAGTTTTTCGGTTGCTTTGGTTACAATCTGTGCAGCAGTAATCCCACCGAATCCAACAGCCGCAAGCATGTCATCAATATCGTTAAACGCATATTTTTTGGCAGCTTCCATCAACTTGTCATCCGTCATCCACGCAGAAGGATCAAGCCCCATGCGTTTCAGTTCACGCTCACAGCTCTCCCGACCTTTTTCAACGTTTTCTTCACGGCGTTCCTTCTTGAACCATTGCTTGATCTTCGCTCGTGCATGAGATGATTTCGCAATTTTCATCCAGTCCTGGCTCGGTCCGTAAGAATGTTTGGACGTCAAAATTTCGATGATATCACCTGTCTTCAGATGATAATCGAGCGGAACAATCCGACCGTTTACTTTGGCACCAATGGTCCGATTACCAACCTCCGTATGGATTCGATAAGCAAAATCCAAAGGAACAGAGCCGATCGGCAATTCGATGACTTCTCCTTTTGGCGTAAATACAAATACCAGATCCGAGAAGAAATCCATTTTGAGTGACTCTACGAATTCTGATGCATCCTGTGCTTCGTTTTGAAGTTCAAGAATTTCACGGAAGAACGTAATCTTATCTTCAAAATGATTTCCGTTCGCAGCCCCTTCTTTGTAGGCCCAGTGGGCAGCAATACCAAATTCAGCAGTCCGGTGCATATCCCATGTCCGAATCTGTACTTCTGTTGGTTCGCCATTGGGACCAACTACCGTTGTATGCAGCGATTGATACATGTTCGCCTTCGGCATCGCAATGTAGTCTTTAAAGCGTCCAGGCATCGGTTTCCATAGCGTGTGTATAATTCCCAGGGTAGCATAACAATCCTTGATATTATCCACAATAATACGAATGGCAAGCAGATCGTAAATTTCGTTAAACTGCTTGTTTTTGGTGGTCATTTTCTTGAACACGCTGTAGATATGTTTCGGGCGGCCCGAAAGGTCTGCCTGAATTCCCATCTCATCGAGCTTGTTCGTAATTCCATCCATAACCGTATCAATATATTGCTCACGTTCCGCACGTTTTTTGTGCATCAGGTTAGCAATTCGGTAATACTGCTGCGGATTCAAATAACGGAGGGCGATGTCCTCCATTTCCCATTTGATTGCAGAGATACCCAAACGGTTTGCAATCGGACAGAAAATTTCCAGCGTCTCATATGAAATCCGGCGCTGGCTTTCTTCCGACTGAAACTTGAGTGTCCGCATATTATGCAGACGGTCAGCCAATTTAATCACGATGACACGGATGTCCTGCGCCATGGCGATGAACATTTTGCGGTAGTTCTCGTTCTGCTGTTCTTCCTTGGAGCGAAACTGAATACGTTCCAGCTTCGTCAAGCCGTCAACAAGCATGGCACACGTATTGCCGAAATGATTGCGGATCTCTTCAAGTGAGACCGTAGTATCCTCTACTACATCATGAAGAAGCGCTGCTATTATGGAGATGGTGTCCATCTGCATGTTCACAACAATGTCGGCAACCGCAAGCGGATGCAGAATATACGGTTCTCCCGATTTTCGCGTCTGTCCATGGTGGGCCTGATCAGCAAATTCGTAAGCTTCTCGTATGCGCACCAGATCGGGTTCTTTGATATATGCCCCGGCCTTCTCGAGTAATTGCTCTATGCCCATTCTGATCTGTTCCGTGTCCTTTCTATACCAAATGGAACCCGTGACAGTGCTGCAACACAGGTTCCCCGTAAAAGTAATTTCCTATAATTATGACGCTTCGCCCGTTTCCCGTCAACTGCTGACGAATAAGAGCGCTTATCCAATTTTTATATTGGTGATCTGAATTACTTCTAACCCATTTCCCTATGACTCACAGGGGATTGGATGTATTTCTTATTTCTTATGTATTATTGCCGTTATTTGCTGAAATAGAAGGATAATTCATGAAATTATAAATTCCATCGCTCTGCTACGTCAAAAATGTTATTGCTTAATTAAGAGAAACTCTGTAATCTATTGAAAGTTTGTGTTTCGGAAAAGGAGATGAAATTCATTGCAACGCGAAATTCAGGTTAATCAAAAGATGCCACTTGGCTCAGGTTCACTGCTTAGCCTTCAGCATTTGTTCGCCATGTTTGGCAGTACGGTGCTTGTACCTAACCTGTTCGGTGTCGATCCAAGTATGATCCTGCTGATGAACGGGATTGGAACACTGTTGTACATACTGATGTGTAAAGGAAAGATCCCAGCATATCTTGGTTCCAGTTTTGCCTTTATTGCTCCTGTCACTTCAGTATTGAAAACACATCCAGAGAACGGCTACTCCATGGCACTTGGAGCTTTTATCATTACAGGACTTGTGTTCTGCCTCGTGGCTCTTATTATCAAATATGCTGGAACAGGATGGATCAACGTGGTATTCCCACCAGCGGTTATGGGTGCCATTGTTGCCCTGATCGGTCTGGAGCTTGTACCTGTTGCAGCGCAAATGGCCGGATTGATTAATTCTGATCCTGTTGCTAACCCGAACTGGGTGCCTCAGGCCAAACCCATTATTTTATCCATGGCCACACTCGGTATCACTGTCATTGGAGCCGTAACGTTCCGTGGATTCCCCAAAATCATTCATATTCTAATCGGTATCGTAGTTGGTTATATCCTTGGCTATTCCATGGGTCTGGTTGATAAACAGGCTATTGGAAACGCAGATTTCATCTCACTGCCTACCGTAACAACACCTACATTTGACTGGTCCGTTATTTTCACCATTTTACCTGTAGCGCTTGTCGTAATTGTTGAGCATATTGGACATTTGCTTGTAACGAGCAGCATTGTAGGCAAAGATCTTTCGAAAGACCCTGGGCTTCATCGTTCTCTGCTTGGTAATGGGGTCTCCACCATTCTGTCCGGGTTTGTTGGATCAACTCCAAATACAACCTATGGTGAGAACATCGGTGTTATGGCACTGACTCGTGTATACTCCACATATGTCATTGGTGGCGCAGCAGTCATTGCAATCGTACTATCCTTCTCAGGAACATTCTCGGCGCTTGTAGCTAACATTCCTGTGCCTGTTATGGGTGGAGTATCCCTGCTTCTGTTCGGAGTTATTGCAGCATCCGGTCTGCGTATTCTGGTTGAACAGAAAGTCGATTTTGCCAAACCGACCAATCTGTTGCTTACTACACTTGTACTGGTCATCGGGTTAAGTGGTACAGAAGTTACCTTCTACGGTATTCATCTGAAAGGGATGGCACTGGCAACCATTGTCGGAATCCTGATGAGTTTGTTGTTCAAACTGTTTGAAGTCCTAGGTTGGTTGAATGACGATTCACAAAAACAGCCTATCACTGAAAAAACGCCCGATTAATTCCATCATATACACATCAAAAAGCCTGTTCTCCCTAACCTTACGGTTGGAAGAACAGGCTTTTTGATAATCATTAATGCTGTATATTATTTCCCGGGAAACGGAAAAAGCAATTCATGTTTCAATCACAGCGGTAAATGTGGAGATTTCAGCTTAATAGTTCATCAATGTGAATACATCGATTTCAGGCAATTTAGAACGACCATTCAGATCAGACAGCTCGATCAGGAAGGCAGCACCGACAACTTTCCCACCTAATTGTTCAATCAAGTTGATGGAAGTTGCAATCGTTCCACCCGTTGCGAGCAGATCATCAGCGATCAGGACATTTTGACCTTTTTCAATCGCATCTGTGTGCATCGCAAGTGTATCCTTGCCATACTCGAGATCATAACCGACTTCAATCGTCTCTCCAGGCAGTTTTCCACTTTTGCGGATCGGAGCAAAACCGACACCAAGAGCGTACGCCAGAGGGGCGCCCACAACGAAACCACGTGCTTCAGGTCCAGCAATGACGTCAATTTTGAGATCAGAAACCATCACTTTCAATTCATTGATCGCATTGCGGTACATTTCTCCATCTTTCAACAATGTCGTAATGTCCTTAAAGCTGATTCCCGGTTGTGGAAAGTCAGGAATGACACGAATATAATCTTTAAAATCCAAAATAATCTCCTCCTAAAATAAATACACAAACTTCCATCTAAGATACGCCCTTCATCCGGGATATCATCCATTGTGTCAGTTGCGGTGTGGCTGCATCCAGCATCACCTGTTCTATCTCGGCCATGTTTTCGAGCGCCTGATAGTGACGAGAAGCGGTTAGTTCACGCTTAGGCGGGTTATCCACAAACGCAATTTTGCCGTTATCACGGGTAATGAAGGAAAGCTCTTCGAATACATCCAACATCATCGTAATCATGCGCGACGAACAACCACACTGACGACTGAGCACAGGAGTAATCTCTTGTTCCTCCACGGGTTCAGCTTTCCATTTCAACACCTGCATATAAATACGCTTAAAGAGATCTCTGGAAGGCATCTGAAGGCGATCTCGGCGGTTGCCTGATCCGTGCAGAAGGATGATATTCTCAGCTCCACTGAACAAAGCCAGCATGGCATCAAGTTGTTCCGGGGTTTCCGGCGTATCAAACACAAATAACGTCCGGACTTGTTCCTGTCCATAATGCTGTGCAGCAGCATTACACGGAAATAACCCGACCTTTCTATCATATACCCAAAGGCAAGGTTCATACAATGAATTTCCCTCGGAAACATCTGTTTCTTTCCGAACAATAGCACCAACAGAACCAGATTTATATCGCAGATGCACCTCAAGTGAACTCAAGAAATGTTTCATCGCATTTAATGGCTCGGCATTACCGCGCAAATCAAATACTTGGACCTGAGGAACATGAATGTCCTGAAGCATCAGTTGAGGTTTTCTCATCCCATTCCATTCATTGATGGACAGTTCTCCCATCACATCAATAACGGAACCTGGGAGAAGGAACTCAGCTAACGCCCCCTTGCCAAAAGCAACGGTTTCCAGTTGCTGACCATCCTGTTCCAGAACCAGTTTCAGATGGCGTTTCTCTCGTCCCATTGTTCTGGTTTCCTTCACAGTCACACTTCTCAATACAAACCGCGGCGAAGGATTGCTCATCCCAAAAGGCTGCAATCTGTCGATCTCCTGGATCACTTTCAGCGGAACATCACTGATTCTGCATTCATCATCCGCAAGACGTTGAGGTACAAAGTCCTCTTCAGTTAATACAGATGCAGCAAACTTATTCAAACCAGCCTCAAGTTCTTCCAGCTGATCCCGATGCAAGGTCATACCTGCTGCAGCAGGATGCCCCCCGTAATGGTCCATAGTGTGTTTATTGACTGTGAGTGCCTCATAGATATCCAAGCCCTCAATCGAGCGCGCAGAGCCCTTGCAGACACCGCTCTCTGGATCGATCCCAAGGATAAGTGTAGGTCGGTAATAACGCTCCAGCAATTTGGAAGCCACGATACCAACCACTCCGACGTTCCAGCCCTCCCCAGCCAATACGATTACATCTGGAACGGATCCTGAACGAAGCTGTATCTTTTGTTCCAACTGTGCCGTTGCTTCTTGTAATATGCCCTCTACGACTTGCTGCCGCTCCCGATTCAATAGATCAAGCTGACCCGCAAACGTATGAGCTTCATCCAGATTCTCGGTGGTGAGAAGAGATACTGCTCTCCCAGCATGATCCAAACGTCCACTGGCATTAATACGAGGCGCCATGGCGAAGGCAATATTAATTGAAGTCACCTGACTCTGGTCCACCCCACTGATTTCCAGCAATGCACTTACACCGGGAAGACGTGAACCACGCATCGATTCTATCCCATAACTGACGATAACCCGGTTCTCCCCTTCCAAAGGCATCAGATCGGCCACGGTACCGATGGCGGCAATCTCCATCCATTCACCGGGTACTTCTCCGATTAGTGCCTGAGCAAGTTTCAGGGCTACTCCCGCTCCGGCCAAACCTTTAAAAGGGTACGGACATCCCGGAAGTTTTGGATTAATAAGAGTAAAGGCTTCTGGCAAAATTTCAGGCGGCTCGTGGTGGTCTGTCACAATGACTTCGATGCCCAGTGTTGCCGCATAGGCAATCTGTTCAACAGCACTGATTCCGGTGTCCACGGTAATAATTAATGAAACGCCTTGTTGATGGGCCCAATCCAACGCATGATTGTGCAACCCATACCCTTCATTCGAGCGATGAGGGATATAGATATCGTACGATGCCCCAAGATGACGCATTAAATGGATCATCAAGGATGTGCTGGATACGCCATCGGCGTCATAATCCCCATAGATCAAAATATGTTCTTCCCGCTCCAAAGCCAGTTTTATTCGAGGCACAGCTTCATTCATGCCAAGTAGCAGATAGGGATCATGCATCTGATTCAGATCAGGATGCAAAAAACGTTCGGCCTCCTTCTCATTGTGCACTCCTCGACTCACAAGCAAACGTCCAACAAGGGGTGAAACGGAAAGCGCCTGCGAGAGTCCCGCAGCCGCCTCCAAATCGATATTTGGTGTATTCCACCGATATTGCGAATAAAGCAATGATAACGCTCCTTTCCTGATCTACTGGACCCGCGCTTCACTACTGAATTAATGTCGCTTCGTGATCGGGCAGTTCATGATTGGATTTATAGGGATAACCTGGATCATAAGGTACCGCTTGAATCTGTACCTCTTTCACATGACTGAAACGGGTTAGTAGTAGTGTCTTGGCCCGGTTTGCAATTTCTTGTGCTTCCAGTATGGAGATTCTCGGATTCACGCTAATGACCAACTCAATCGTAACGTCATGTTCCTGTTCACGAGCAACCAAATGCTCAATGGTAATGATGCCGTATACTCGCTGTACAGTCTCTTTGAAATCTGATGCGTCCTCCTGCTCCAGTTCCTGAACAAGTGAACCATATACTGTGTCCACAATCATTCGGTAACCCTTGTGAAGCACAAAACAGGAAGCAATCAACGCAGCCGTAGGGTCCAGGTAGAGCAGCATGCTCAAACCCGTCTCTTCACCAGCCATCGATCCTATAATGCCGATTAACACGGTGAGAGAGCAATAGAGCGCACGACGATGTTGCTGTGCATAGGCTAGCGCCTGAGACTGGTTTCGTTTACGAAAATATCTGTACTGAAATTGAAAAATCGCTTCTTTCACAGCCAGAGCTGCAACAGCCACCAAAAGTACCGACTTGCCGGGTGCTTCCGGTTCACTTCCGGAGAGACTACCCAATGCGGAGATGGCAAGCTGTAATCCACCCATGAGGATCAGCACAGATAACAATACTGAGATCCCGGGTCTAGCAACACGTGAATGTTCTTTAAACCGTTCCCTGTGAGCCTTGCTCTTATCTCGTACAGACTTGGAGGGAAAGAGACCTGCCAGGGCAGAACCAGCTTCAGAAGCAGAATACAAGCCGTCAGCGAGCAATGATTTGCTATTTGCCATATAACCGACTCCCGCTTTGATTACCGCAAGTCCCATATTACCAGCAATACCACTCCATGTGGCAGCCTGAGCAGATGGGATATGTTCTCTGGTCATGTATATTCCCCCTTATTTCTGTACATAAAGTTGCAAAACCGCGCCTGGCAGACGCGGCTTCACAATAAGATGTTTAGTTAGATTCTTTGGCTACTGTTGTTTTTGGCTTGTTAACTTGTTTACCTTTGAGCGTGAGCCATAATGGTGCCGCAATAAAGATGGAAGAGTAAGCGCCGAACAGTGTTCCGATCACCATTGCAAGTGAGAACATGCGGATGGATTCTCCGCCAAAAATAAACAAACAAAGGGAAGCAACAAAAACCGTAAATGTTGTATTTAGTGAACGAGTCATTGTTTGTGACAAACTGTGATTAACTACTTCACGCAAGTCTGCTTTAGAAGACTTTTTAGCAAATCGCAAATTCTCACGAATACGGTCAAAGATAACGATGGTATCGTTAATTGAGAATCCGACAATGGTCAATACTGCGGTAATAAAGGTCAGATCTACTTCCAAGCGGAAGATCGAAAATACGCTTATGACGACAAATGCATCATGGAACAATGAAACCACTGCTGCCACAGCAAAGCGCCACTCGAATCGGATTGCAACATAGATCATGATCCCGATACTTGCAATGAGTACCGCGTAGATCGCATTGCGCTCCAATTCTTTGGCCATCTCCGGATCAACAGTATTTACTTCATAGGAAGCCGATGCATCCAGTTTGGTAAATTCCTGTTTAAATTTGCTCTCTTGGGTCTCATCCAATTCATTGGAGAAACGAACATTTACACGGTCAGCCCCCGGTGTAATGGTAACATCACCCTCATCAACACCGATGTCCTTAACAATAGGTTTAATCTGCTCCGCTGTGATTGCTTTGGATACCGAAATATCTACATTCGATCCAGCACGGAAATCAACCGCGTAGTTCAAACCCAAAGCCAGAATGCTGATGATGCCCGTAATCGTCAGAATAATCGAGAAGATATAGGCAATCTTACTGCCTTTAACATAATCATAATTCCAATTAAAGCGCACGAATTTCACTCTCCTTTACTCCGAAGTACTTAGGCTTCTTCAACACGTTACCCCGTACAAGCAGGGTCAACAGGAAGCGGGAGAAGAAAATATTCGTGATAATACTGGTGACAATATCAAAAATCAGCACGAGTGCAAAACCTTTAACCGCACCTGTTCCCAAGAAGAACATAACAGCCGCAGCAATAATGGTTGTGATGTTGGAGTCAATGATTGTTCGGAAGGAATGTTTACCACCCGCTTTAACCGAAGACAAGATCGACTTACCACTGCGCATCTCTTCTTTAATCCGTTCGTATGTGATGATATTGGCATCCACCGCCATCCCTATACCCAGGATAAACGCCGCAATACCTGGAAGGGTGAGCACGAATTCTCCTAAATAGAAGATTGCAAGTACCAGCCACGTATGTGTGATCAAGGCAAAACTCGCGATAATACCAGGAATGCGATAAAGCCCAATCATGAAGATTAGAATAATAACGGAACCAATCAATCCCGCTTTAATGGTCTGATCCAGAGAAAGCTTACCAAGTGTTGCACCAACACTTTGTGAATACTTCTCTGTAAGTTTCAGTGGCAATGCCCCCAGGTTAATGGTGTCACGAAGCTGGTTTGCTTCATCACGAGTGTAGGCACCCGAAATCTGAGCGGAACCATCTGTCAACTGTTGTCTAACGGTTGGAGCAGAGAGCAACTCATCGTCCAAATAAATGGCGAGAGGTTGTCCGATCAAACGTTTGGTAATCTCGGAAAATTTAGCTTTGTCTTTCACTTGAATGTCAATCATCGGCTCATTCAATTGAGTGAACACAACTTTGGCTGCATTCTCAACAAATTCATTTCCGCGAAGCTCAATTTTGGTGTATTCGCCTTCCTTGTCATTCTCAGCTTTACTACGGAAGGTCAAAACAGCAGGTTCTTTCATTTTGGCTCTAACTTCAGCCTCATCCGTAACCCCTGCCAACTTCAATCGAATCCGGTTGCTTCCTTCAGTCGTTACCTCCGGTTCGCTTGTTCCGAGCGCGTTGGCGCGGCTTTCAAGACTTTTGGCCGTTTGCACCAAAGATGCTTTGGTGACTTGTTGACCTGCTTCGAGCGGCTCTGCTTCATATAAGATCTCGTAGCCTCCCTTTAAATCAAGGCCCAAGCGTATATTTTTGAGCAGTTCCGGGCTTGTTCCCACCATTACCCCTGTGGTGACAAGCACGACCAGAATGAAACTGATAATTCTTTTCATGCCGTTCCTAGATCCCCTTTCGTTCTCAATATTCCTATTATAGCGATGCCGTAAAAAGCAGTCAATTTTCAAACAAAAAAGATCCCTTTCGTCTAGAAAGAGGACCCCCGGTATGCAGACACGGTCATAAAGTTCATAAAGCTTGTTGCTTTCAGTGACAAAATGTCGTTCACCAGCTGGTGAAGCGGTGGAATGCCCTGTTTTTCATATTTATGACTGACGCAATTCCAGACATCTTTGCTGGTGACATATTCGTAACCGACAAGCCTTAATTCCTCCGCTTTGCTACGGCAGAGCATCTCTATTGACTGTTCCAACTCCACATCATTCATTTCTTCCAACGGGGAGCCTCCCTTCGTACATCCAAGCCTTTATGCGGCATCAATATTACATGATTCGACTTCACCTGATCATATTCCTTCTTGCTGATTATGGTTCTTTTTGTTAATCGTGTCCAAGTAGTCATGAGAAGATAAAGGACTGGCATAGGATGAAGAACAACGGCTTTGTCCCGTTTATGTTGATAGCCTGTACTTTCAACCGGGAAAGAGGGGTAGTCTTGAAGAAACAGACATTTATCCAGGGGGCCATGATCCTGCTCGCGGCAGGCATAATTAATCGAATACTTGGTTTCATTCCGCGCATTGCGCTGCCACGAGTCATTGGTGCAGAAGGTGTTGGCATCTACCAATTGAGCTATCCCTTTTTTATTGTACTGGTGACATTAATTACGGGTGGTATTCCGCTCGCCGTAGCCAAGCTCGTAGCCGAAGCTGATACCGGTGCCAATCGTTATTCCCCTCAGCGAATCCTGCAAGTAAGCTTAAGCTTTACGTTGACCTTGGGTGTTGTATTCATGTTTTTGTGCATCCTATTTGCACCCTGGGTTACCAAGTACGTGCTCACAGATGAGCGGGTGTACCATACGTTCGTTAGTATGAGTCCCATGATTGCCATTATCGCCGTATCTGCTGTCTACAGAGGGTATTTCCAAGGTAAGCAAAACATGATGCCTACTGCCATTTCATCCATTGTTGAAACCATCATTCGTATCGTCTGTGTCATTTGGTTTGCCTGGCTTCTCCTCCCCCACGGTATTGCCCAAGCTGCTGCTGGTGCCATGCTGGGAGCGCTCGTTGGAGAATTCGGCGGTATGCTTGTACTCTTGTGGAAGTATAACAGGCAGAAGAAAGAGTTACCGCTCGCTAAGCAACAGAACATGTCCAACCTCACAACCAAACCTTCAGTTCTGAAAGAAACGGGTACTCCACAGCCCGGATTAATCCGGCGTTTGCTTGCAATCTCTATTCCTGTTACAGCAGGCCGATTGGTTGGCTCCTTATCTTATCTGGCCGAAACCATCGTTACTGCCCAGAGTCTGGCTCTGGCAGGCATATCCAAAGGACTTGCTACAGCACAATATGGTGCATTACAAGGTATGATTATTCCTTTGCTGCTGCTGCCAGGGGCACTAACCTCATCGCTCGCGACATCACTTGTGCCTTCACTGTCCGAAGCTTCTGCTCAGGGAGATCGCGCACTGATTCACAAAAGAATGCATCAGGCCTTACGTTTGGCACTGGTGACAGGTGCTCCGTTTTCTGTGTTTATGTATGTGCTTGCCGAACCGATGTGTCTTGTTCTGTATAATGATGCATCGATCGGAAGCATGCTGAAACTAATGGCTCCTTTTGCTTTGTTCATTTATATTCAAGCTCCTCTTCAAGCTGCATTACAAGCTCTTGACCGTCCGGGTAAAGCATTGCTGAATACGTTTATCGGTGCTGTTATCAAAATCACGTTGATTTTAACGCTTGCTTCCCGGCCTGAATATGGCATCTTCGGTGCAGTCATCGCCATCTGTGTGAATTCTACGGTAGTTACGCTGTTACATGCCCAAAGCGTACGTAGCCTGCTACAGTTCCGCTTCAAAATTATGGATTGGGTCAAGACGGGTGCAGGAATGTTTATCATGGGTGCAGCGACCCTACTCGTATACGAAGAGACTGCCATGATATTGCCTTTTTGGGTGAGGATGCTTCTCGCTCCTTTTGCCGGACTTATCGTGTATTTCATCATCATGGGCTGGACCAAAATGATTGACTTTCATGATCTGTCCCGTGCTCCTTTGATTGGTTCATGGTTCAAGCGCCGTTCAGGCAAATGATTTTCATTTTTTATCATCTTTTGGACTGACATATATCTTCCCATTGTGGTCAATGGAGCAAATAAATACATCCTTGAAATCCAAAATACCATTATGTTGAATTTGATTTTTCAGCCAAAATCTCGTTTTCTGAATGATCTCCAGATTCTGATCCTGGACCTTTCCGTCCATAATTAAGGGTAGTGGCAGACCTTCATATTTAATATTTGGAAATTTGATATTTGGAGATCCGTCAATCTGGTTTTTTCCCGTTTTGGATTTACTGGAAGAAAAATCTTCTGAGTCAGAACCGGAAGAATTGCTGTCGTTAGAAGTATTCTCCTTGGGAAACACGGTCAGCTTGCCTGTGGTCTCCAAAATAGCGAAATCAACCTCACCGATACTGTCTACATTCTGTTCACGGAGTTGTTGCAATAGATCATCCAGATTATAGCGTTGCTTCCGCATCTCATCTCGGTGAAGAACGCCTTTGGAGATCAAAACAGTAGGTTTGCCATCAATTATCAGGCGAAGACGCCGACTTTTAAGACCTATATAGGCCATTCCGATCTGTACAATGATCAAGGTAAGCATGGGGGCAATCCCATAAGAGAGTGGTTTATCAATATCTTCAATGACAAAAGCAGCCATTTCAGCGAGCATAATGGACACGACAAGATCAAACATGGATAGCTTACCAATCTCACGTTTACCCATAACCCTCATTGCACAGTACACCAGAAAGTACATGAGAATGGTTCGAAAGATATGTGATCCGACATCTGGGAAGTTCACAACAGGGTCCTCCTTCGAAACTGAGTTTTTAACAGTTAGCTGGGTAGTGCAATCCCTATTTTGACCTGAACCTTACATGCTCATGCAGAAATAATCCGTTCATTTAATGGAAAACAGTTCATAAGTCCGAAGGCTTGACCATACACTGTATTAACTTATAACTTGTACAAGGGGGTTGCTTCATGCAATTGATCCGCCGCTTGGTTTCGTTTCGAGTGTCCAATCCGATTCTGTCAGGCCTCTGTCAGGCTTTTGTATGGATGTTTATCGGGGCATTAATTCTCTCCTTGTTTCTCTGGATGAGCGGAATGCGGGAACAGGACCTCTCGTTGTATACCTATGTTGTTCATGGCTTGTCATTATTGGTTGGTGGTTTTGTGGCAGGCAAACGTTCTGGTGAAAAAGGATGGTACTACGGAGGAATTACCGGAATCGTATATGGACTCCTTGTGCTGTTGATCGGATTTCTCGCGCTGGATGCTTCGTTTAATTGGAAGGATAGTTTACAACTGCTTAGCGCGTTCTTCATTTCAGCTCTCGGTGGCATATTCGGTGTTAATACGCATCGCTCCTAACTGACTGGTAAAGAACATCGACCTTCCCTCATAAAACAAAAAAGAGAACCGGGTCTCCAAGGAGATCCGGTTCTCTACTAGGGAATACGCCACAAACGTACCCTCATTATTCTATGTTACAGTAACTATTCAACAGCCGTATCACGAGCTACGGCCGTGCTGATTGCATTACGGTCAAATGTAAGCTTAGTTACATCGTTTACACGCAATACAACCACATCGTCCGTAATCTCAGCGATCGTTCCGTGAAGGCCACCAATCGTTACAATTTTATCGCCTTTTTTCAACTGGCTCAGCATGGAATTCCGTTGCTTTTGCTTTTTGTTCTGTGGACGAATCATTAAGAAGTAGAAAATCGCAACCATGAGTACTAAAGGTACAATCAAAGATACGATTCCACCGCCTTGCGCTCCTGCTAGAGGCATTCCTTGAAACATTCAAAACTCCCCCTTATCGACTATACGTACAGATATTGCTTGTTACGCCGGTTTCCGCAAAACTTGAATCAGAAACCTTTGTCATTGTCATGAAGACCATATTGATCGAAAAATTCATCCCGGAAATCAAGCAAACGATCTTCCATAATGGCTTTACGTACGTTACGCATCAAATTCTGCAAGAAATGAAGATTATGGATCGTTGTCAAACGCAGGCCAAATGTTTCATCTGCTTTGATCAAATGACGCAGATAAGCTCTGGAATAGTTGCGACAAGTGTAGCAATCACATTCAGGATCTAATGGTCCAAAATCGGTTGCGAACTTGGCATTGCGAACTACCAGACGTCCCTGACTGGTCATCGTTGTTCCGTTACGGGCAATCCGAGTTGGCAGAACACAATCGAACATGTCCACTCCACGAATAGATCCCTCAATCAACGCATCGGGCGAACCTACCCCCATCAAATAACGTGGTTTATTGGACGGCAACAAAGGTAACGTATAATCCAATACACCATACATCAAATGTTTCGGTTCTCCAACACTCAGTCCACCAATAGCATACCCCGGGAAATCCATGGAAGTCAAATCTGCGGCGCTCTGACGGCGAAGATCTTCATGCATGCCTCCCTGTACGATGGCAAACAGACCTTGATCATGCGGACGAGCGTGACTTTCCAGACAACGTTCTGCCCAGCGGCTCGTTCTTTCGAGTGATTTTTTGACATATTCATATTCGGCCGGATATGGCGGACATTCATCAAACGCCATCATAATATCGGAGCCAAGTGCATTCTGGATTTCCATCGCCACTTCAGGAGAAAGGAACTTCTTGTCTCCATTCAGATGAGAACGGAAGTTAACGCCTTCTTCCGTAATTTTGCGCATCTCGCTAAGAGAAAACACTTGGAATCCGCCACTGTCCGTCAGAATTGGACGATCCCAGTTCATGAATTTGTGCAACCCGCCAGCTTCACGGATGATTTCATGTCCTGGTCTCAGAAACAGGTGATAGGTATTACTCAAAATAATCTGAGCATCCATTTCTTTCAATTCTTCAGGGCTCATTGTTTTGACAGTCGCCTGTGTACCTACAGGCATAAAGGTTGGTGTTTCAATAATACCGTGAGGTGTATGTACACGTCCCAGACGTGCACCAGATTGTTTGCAAGTTTTGATATGTTCATACGTAATTGCTGCCATTGGTTTTAATCATCCTCTAAAAGTTAATCGTTATACCGTTATACTAATATATCAACATGGCATCGCCGAAGCTGAAGAACCGGTATTTCTCTTGGATGGCTTCCTCATATGCCTGCATAATATGTTCCCTGCCTGCTAGCGCACTAACCAACATAACCAACGTGGATTTTGGGAGATGAAAATTCGTAAGCATCCCATCAATCACTTTGAAGGAATAGCCTGGATAGATAAAAATACTGGTCCATCCGCTGCTCGCTTGCAGTATTCCATTTTCAAATTTGCTGCCTACCGTTTCCAAAGTCCGGCAGCTCGTTGTCCCAACCGCAAAAACACGGTGTCCATTCTCTTTGGTCTGGTTAATCAGATCAGCCGTTTCTTGTGATAAGGAGTAATACTCCTCATGCATGACATGATCTTCAACAACGTCAACCGACATCGGTCTGAATGTTCCCAGTCCTACATGAAGCGTGATGAAGGCGACATTAACGCCCTTGGCACGAATCTGATCCAACAATTCATCTGTAAAATGCAATCCCGCTGTGGGTGCAGCCGCCGATCCTTCATGCTTGGCATACACGGTCTGATACCGTTCGCGGTCATCCAATGTCTCTTTGATATAAGGTGGCAATGGCATCTCACCCAGACGGTCCAGAATCTCCTGGAAGATTCCATCATACGTAAACGTAAGTGTACGTGCTCCCATCTCGCCCTCTTCTTCAATGATTGCCTTCAGTTCATCACCGAATACAATAACCGAACCGGTTTTCAGCTTTTTACCCGGCTTAACCAGTGCTTCCCACTTGTTGCCTTCCACATTTTTGAGCAATAACACTTCCGCTTTTGCTCCGGTATCTTCTTTTGTACCGAACAGACGGGCTGGCAGAACACGTGTATCATTCAGAATCAGTGTATCGCCAGACTCCAGAAAGTCGATTATATCAGGAAACGTCTGATGATTAATCTCACCACTATCTTTGTTCAAGGTAAGCAAACGGGAAGCCGTGCGATCAAGCAACGGCGTCTGTGCTATCAATTGCTCTGGTAATTCAAAATCATATAAGTTCACATTCATTTTAGTTTCATTCCTTAACAATAGTCGCATTTTGATAATAGTGTTTCAATATTGCCTGGTAATCATACCCTTCATCTGCCATGCCTTTGGCTCCCCATTGGGACAAGCCCAACCCGTGACCATTGCCCTGACCGATGAACATGAAGGTCTGACCCTGCGTTACCGCTCTCGCTTGACCATCACCACTCATAACGACAAGGGCATTACCGGATGATGTTCCTGCGCCAGAAGAAGACAATACAGAGGCACCATTTGAGCCGGTTTTACTGGCAGTTTTGCCGTCAGCGCCTAATACAGTATAACTTCCGGTTCCTGCAATATCAAATAAAGTGCTCGGTAATCCACCGAGTGCAGAGCGGTATGTATCGGCATATTTCACCGTCATAGCCTGTCCGTTGGCAGTGACTTCAAGTGCTCTTCCGGAAGGTCCACGCTTGGTCACTTCCAAGGTTGAGATTGAAGCAGGAACAGACGCTGTTGTTTTACCCTGAAGGGATTTAACCAACTGAGCTGACGTGAAAGGTCCTCTCACCCAGGCATAGTCATTAGATTGAGCCACTTTTGCCAGTACAACAGCTTCGTTGCCTGGATTCATTTTGGCTACAGGTTCAACGGTGGATTGAATTAACGGAATGGCACGCACATTGGTATTCTGAGCCGTTACCGTCACTTTGGCCAGTCCCGCATTGGTCTTGGTTGTTAATTCTTTGATGTTATCCTCACGAATGTACCCGCTAACTCCTGAACTGAGCAGCACATGGTACCACGTATGTAATCCGGCCTGGGCCGATGTATCCCCCGAACTGACAACATTGGTAAACACACCAGCTCCGCCGTTCCATACTTCAGAAGGATGAGCCGTCTGGCCGCCCGCATTGGAGGAGAACACAGCTTCGATGATTTTCCCACCGCTCTTGACCACTTCTCCAGCAGTTGCATCCACTGCACTGGTTACTTTATCGTTCTCCGAACCAATCCCGTTATAAGCTTGGCTGAGCGTTGTATCCACAACATTCGCAATTTTGAAACGTTCACCCTGTTGAAGCGCGTAGGATCGAGCAGCAACGGCTTGAACTTTCAAAGCTTCAGCAGGCCAGGAGGAATACACCTCTGCTCCTACGACAGAGTACAGGTATTGCTCCAGTGGAACGACGTTGACCAACGCCAGATCACCACTTACAATGCTGATTTCCATATCTCCACGATACGTTCGCTGAGAACGCTCCACTACTTTGATGCCATTGCCATTCCCTTGTACCAATGCTTTAGATTCAGTACCTGCAATGGTGTAATGCGGAGCGGTTTTGGGTGCGTCCGTACTTAATCCTGCATCCTGGCGGATGATGAGCCCGGCACTATTGTTGACAGGTGAAAGGCTTACCCCCGGAGCTTTGGCTTCCACACTGTTCTTCAATGCAGTTAATTCCGCATCCGTTGAAGCTTCACCCACCCATACCGCATATGCTTGGCTTCCCCCACTCAGTTGAAGGACTGGATAGACACTACTAACTCCTGTTGATAAAAGGTTGGCTTGTGCTGCCTCTGCTTCCTGAATCGAACCATAGGTTCCAGCAGACAAGCGTTTACTTCCCGTTACAGCTGGCTTTTGACCAGCCAATTGAGCCGCTGCTACCTTTTGTACTCGTGTAACAGCTTGTCCTGCCAGTGCCTCCGTTGCATAGTTACCTGTGTAGAGCTGGTAAATGGCATTTCCATTCACAGCCGTTGTGAACAGCAACGGTTTATCTGCGGTTGCCTGCAACAATTTTGCTGCTGCAGATGCTGCCTTGAAATCCGCTGTTTCCAACACTTTCACTCGGAATCCATCTGCACTGAAACGGATCTGCCCTGCCGGAAGGCTTACATTTGCGCCACTCTCCGATTGGATGCTCCATTGTCCGGTCGATTCAAGCGTAATGAGTGGTGTAGTTGATTTATACGTACTGCCCAGATTTGCAAACATGGCTACCCGGATCGTCTGTCCATCATTTCCTGCTGCATATGCAGGCACTTGCAGACAACTCACTGTCAAAAGAGCTGCCGCCAGTACCTTCAATCGACGACTCCACTTCTTCGTTCGTATTGCTTTTCCCACAATCAGACTCCTCTCCATGCATTTCTTTCACTTTATATCGGGTTAACACGTGATTATTTCAATGTTTATGATGAATGTTCAACAGATTTGATTATTTACCGTCTCTTGGTGGAACAGGTAGACCCAAATGATGATAGGCGAGATCTGTTACGATCCTGCCCCTTGGTGTACGCTGAATCATACCAATCTGAAGCAGATACGGTTCATAGACATCCTCTATCGTCTGACTTTCTTCACCAATCGTAGCAGCAATGGTATCCAGCCCTACCGGGCCTCCCCGGAAGCTATTGATCATCGATTTGAGCATCTTGTGATCAATCTCATCCAGGCCACGCGGATCAATCTGGAGACGTTGCAGCGCTTCTTCCGCCAGTGTCTGCGTTATAATCCCGTCACCACGCACCTGTGCAAAGTCGCGTACTCGTTTTAACAAACGGTTCGCGATCCTCGGTGTCCCACGTGAGCGCAATGCAATCTCTTGCGCAGCATCTCCCACAATCTCCACACCCAAAATTTCGGTAGAGCGTGAGACGATATAAGCCAGCTCATCAACCGTGTAGAATTCCAATCGACTGATAACACCAAATCGGTCTCGAAGTGGAGCAGACAGCAAGCCAGCACGCGTTGTAGCCCCAATCAGAGTGAATGGCGGCAGATCCAGCCGAACGGAACGTGCACTTGGACCTTTACCAATCATAATGTCCAATGCGGAATCTTCCATAGCGGGGTACATGACTTCTTCAACTGTACGATGCAAACGATGAATCTCATCAATAAACAGGACATCGCCTTCCTGCAGATTGGTTAACAATGCTGCAAGATCACCCGGGCGTTCAATAGCCGGTCCTGACGTAGTTCGTAAATTAACACCCAATTCGTTGGCAATAATGTTGGCAAGTGTTGTTTTACCCAGACCAGGTGGGCCATATAACAAAACGTGATCCAATGCCTCATTACGGAATTTGGCAGCTTCAATATATATCTTTAAATTTTCCTTCACCTGATTCTGCCCGATATATTCATTCAGATACCGGGGACGAAGACTCAACTCAACATTTTGGTCCTCCATCATCAGGTTCGCGGAAATAATCCGATCATCCATGTTCATCCCTACCTTTTTTTGCAGGCTACAGCTATATTATAATATGCAATTTGTATTATCCCGTAAACAGCATTTGCAGCGCCTTTTTCATCAACACATCAACGGAATCTGCTGTAGTAACATCCTTTTTCAATTTGAGCCATACTTTATCAAGCTCACTGTCAGTATACCCAAGTGCCTTAAGACCTTCACGTGCCTCATCCCAGGCTGAACCACTTCCCGACTCTTCCGATGGAGGAGCGAACAAACCTGTTGCATACGCTGCCGCGCCAAAACTATCCAGCTTATCCTTGAGATCCAGAATCATGCGTTGTGCAGTCTTCTTGCCGATCCCTGGCAATTTGGTCAAGAACGTAAGATTCTCCTGGTAAATCGCCGTAACCACATGTTCTGGTGTACCCCCAGCGAGTATGCCCAGAGCTACTTTTGGACCAATACCGGATACTTCAATCAGTTTACGGAACAAACGCTGCTCATCACGGGTAACAAATCCAAACAGCAACATCGCATCCTCACGCACATGATGGTGCGTATACACGGTAATTTCGCCTTCTTGCTTCGCAAACGCAAATGGATTTGGACAGAATACGCGATACCCTACACCATGAACATCCAGCACTATATAATCATTCTCTACATGAATGAACTGTCCTCTTAGAAAATCAATCATTTTCGCAATACCTCATTCAACTTGGAATTTAATGTATAAGAGTGTGCATGGCACACGGCTACAGCCAATGCATCTGCTACGTCATCCGGCTTAGGAACAACCTGAAGACGCAAGAACATTTTGACCATCTCCTGTACTTGCTTCTTCTCTGCTTTACCGTACCCCACAACAGCCTGCTTGATCTGCATTGGCGTATACTCTGCAATAGGCAAACCCTTCTGTGCGGCAGCGAGTACCATAACTCCTCTCGCCTGACTGACAGACATTGCTGTTGTAACGTTCCGATTGAAAAAAAGTTTCTCCAGCGCTACTGCGTCTGGTTTGTATTTATCAATCAATTGCACCATACCTTCATATACGTGAAGCAACCGTTCCTCTTCAGGGGTATGAGCTTCCGTCTGAATACATCCATATTGTACGGGTACCACCTTACTGCCGATTTTATCCACAAAACCAAAACCAACAATCGCAATCCCCGGGTCAATTCCCAAAAAACGCAAAACCATCTCTCCCTCACAAAAGCGAACATATGTATCGTTCATTTCATTATAACAAAAGATAGACCCTGCGGCAGGAAAAACTTTGTCTAACTGATTACTCGTCTTTATTCGTGAATTTTTTACATGTTTATTCGTATTTTCAACTATTTTAGTATAAACGACAAAAAGGACATCTCTTCGATGTCCTTCGTCATATTTTTGGGTTTAACGCTTGATTCCCTAAACCATCAATGTTATTGCTATTGCCACCATTTCACCATCGTTTCAGTACTTAACAATCTTAATACTGTAGGTGAGGACGTTTGGATTACCCGCCATTACGGATTAAATGATGATCTTCATCCACGGCGTAGTCACTGAACGTAGAGATCACGCTATCATACTCATCCTTGTCCTGAATCCGAATCCCCTGCTGCAATTGATTCAGCACCCCTTCAGGCAAAGAACTTTCCAACGTCCCAACATCCAACTGAAAGAACGTACGAATAACCTTCTCTTCTGCCGGCTTACCCTCGTACAAATTAAGGTTCCCTACAGCATCTATGCTGATATAAGCCTGCTGTTTACAAAGCGGTGAAAGATCATCTACACGTTGCTTTAAATGCAACTCATCTGATGTTCCAACGGTAGCATCCCATTCCGGATGTTGAGCAAGCAGCATCTTCAACTGCGGTCTAGCCATCTTCCCTAACTGCTCTGTCTCCACTCCGCAGATGTACTGTGTTTTCAAAACCACACTTGTTAAATGATCCGGATCAGAATCAAGTTGCTCTACTAACGCCTGAATCTCCTGTTCAGATCTTGTTTCCTGCGTAACAGGCCCCATCACACTGGTTGCCTCACTAAAATTAGTTGTCAGCAAACGCTCAATCGCCGATGAGATGGACAACCCGCTGTAAGCCAATATCGTAACTGCAAGCAAAGCCGCCGTCATCCATACTGTTCGTTTCCACCGTCGCCAGCGTCTCTTGAATTGTTTTCTGAAGTTAAACGTGTTCACATAAACCCCTTCTATCACTTTTTAAACCTATTGTGACCTAAAGACTGAGGCTTTATGCACAACTAACTTATCGTCTGAAGAAGGAACACACATGTGTTAGGTTAGAGAACTTGTCATAGTGAATACCGGAACCTGCATTTATAGAATCTTATATAGATAAATATAAAAAAACACTATCTATAATTAGATAGTGTTTTTAGAGATCGGGATGACACGATTTGAACATGCGACCCCCTGGTCCCAAACCAGGTGCTCTACCAAGCTGAGCTACATCCCGTTATATATACCGGCGAGAGGACTCGAACCTCCACGGTTTCCCACTCGATTTTGAGTCGAGCGCGTCTGCCATTCCGCCACGCCGGCAAATTTGAAGTTATAATGGCGCGCCCTGAGAGATTCGAACTCCCGGCCTTTTGATTCGTAGTCAAACGCTCTATCCAGCTGAGCTAAGGGCGCAAATATTGGAGCGGAAGACGGGAATCGAACCCGCGACCCTCGCCTTGGCAAGGCGATGCTCTACCGCTGAGCCACTTCCGCACACGGTATTATTAATATAAAAATGGCGGAACCGACGGGATTCGAACCCGCGATCTCCTGCGTGACAGGCAGGCATGTTAGGCCAACTACACCACGGTTCCAGATCACTTTCTCAAAGGAAAGTATAATTGCGGGGGCAGGATTTGAACCTGCGGCCTTCGGGTTATGAGCCCGACGAGCTACCGGGCTGCTCCACCCCGCGTCGTTGTAAAGTTTATATGGTGGAGGCTGAGGGGATCGAACCCCCGACCCTCTGCTTGTAAGGCAGATGCTCTCCCAGCTGAGCTAAGCCTCCATATTATGACCCGTAGGGGATTCGAACCCCTGTTACCTCCGTGAAAGGGAGGTGTCTTAACCCCTTGACCAACGGGCCTTAATGGCTCCCCGAACAGGGCTCGAACCTGTGACAACTCGATTAACAGTCGAGTGCTCTACCAACTGAGCTATCAGGGAATAATATGCATTTGCACTGCAAATGCAATTCATCGTACAACGTCCACATGCAGAGCCTGTTTTCTATGTATGATGAAAGAGTTCGCTTGGCGGCGTCCTACTCTCCCAGGACCCTGCGGTCCAAGTACCATCGGCGCTAGAGGGCTTAACGGTCGTGTTCGGGATGGGTACGTGTGGAACCCCTCCGCCATCGCCACCAAACGCGCAGCTTACATTTCAGAGTGTTGTTCTCTGAAAACTAGATTCGAAACGAAACACGCGAATTATCACTTGCTAATTGGATAAGCCCTCGACCGATTAGTACTGGTCAGCTCCATGCATTGCTGCACTTCCACCCCCAGCCTATCTACCTCGTCGTCTTCAAGGGGTCTTAC